>JBGAJQ010000022.1:0-69816 GCA_044224875.1 Gemmatimonadaceae bacterium
GATGTCACACTCCCCCGCTATGCCAATGGCAGCTCCGCGGTAGGTATTGAACGGACCTGATGGAACAAGGTCCAGTGCCTTGGCCAACAGAGCATTGTTGCCTAGAGTGGGGTGTGCATCGAGCGGGAGGTGAGACGCGTATACGGCAAGGTCATTTGTGAATATCAGCCGAAACCGACGATAGAGTGCCCCAATGATCGGCTGCGGACCATTCCAAAAAAGCCCGTGATGAACAATGAGCATGTTTGCGCTCGACTTGACGGCCGCATCGAGCACACTGAGCGACACGTCGACCGAGGCGGCGATTCCGGTAATGTGGCCGAGGTTCTCGACCTGGAGCCCATTGAGCGCCGCTGGGTAGTCCGGGACTGTGCCAACGCCCACGACTTCGTCTAGATACCGGGCAACGTCGCGTGACGAGGGCACGCTAGCGTGTTGCGGCGGGAGTTCCATCGGGATTCAAGTGAAACGTGCCCTGTACAAATGAGCGCCACACGGCATCTGCGGTCGACTGAACGGCCGACGAGACTCTGCTCTGCAGGGCCGGATTGGGAACGTAGCGAACAACCTGCGCCTCCGCGCCTAACGAAAAGACATGCGATTCGACCTTCCCGTCGTGGATAGCTCTTGCAACAGTCAGATAGGCTCTGGGCAAGTCGATCACGACGCTGCCGAGGACCACGTCAGGCGCAACCAAGTTCTGGTTTGAATTTGAACCAACCACCACAACCGGTGGGTGTTCACGTGCGGCCTGAAAAACGCCGAGTCCTGCAGCATCGGCGTTTTGAAAGATCACATCTGCACCTTGGGCGATCTGGGCCAAGGCTTGTTCCTTCGCGGCACTGGCATCGTCCCAATTCCCCACGTATGCCGTCACCAGGCGCACCTTTGGATTGACCGACCGAGCGCCTTCGGAAAAGGCTGTAAAGCCTGAGCGAACAGGAGGAAGTTCAGTTCCCCCCAGCAACCCAATGGTGCCGGTCTTCGTAACGGACGCCGCGATCATGCCGGCGACGTACGCAGGTTCCTCAAAGGCGAATCGCATGCCGGCATAGTTAGGTCCGGCAAAGTCGCTTGATGTAACAACAAAGAAGCTCTCGGGATAGGAAGGTGCGACTCGTCTTGCGGCATCCTGGAATTCAAAGCCGTGCCCGAAAACGACACGGTACCCCTGTCGGCCGTACTCGCGGAAGTTCTCCTCGAACTCCGCTGGCGTCTTTGTCTGGATATGACTGATCTGCGCACCGAGAGAGTCGCGAATCATGAGCAGGCCATCGTACGCGCCGGTATTCCACGAACGATCGGTGATGGGTCCTGGCGTGAGTAAGGCAACTCGAAATGCAGGGGCCGACGGTACCTTCTGTGCCACCTTCCCGCAGGCGAGAAGCGGCGAAAAAATCAACAGCGCGCGACTAAGCGCGAAGAAGCCGATCGATGAACGCATGCCACAGTGTCCGGTGCGAGGTGTGCCGGTGGTGCGTCTCCGACACTCGATGTCTTATTGCGAGAGAACCAACGTGCTACGTGCTGTGTTTTGCGAGTTCTTCCCGTCCATCCGCACCGTACCGTTGATGACGCCACCCTCGAGCACGACGATGCACTTCGTCTGGATGTCTCCCTCGATCGAGCACGTGCTCTGAACCTCGGCACGCTGGGCCGCGAGCACCGATCCAACGACCTTGCCGCCAAGTACAACTTCATCGGCGCAGACATCGCCAAGTACGGAGCCCGAGCGTCCGAGCAGCACCTGTTTGGCGGCGCGGATGGAACCTTCCACCATACCGTCGACCTTGATAACGCCGGTGCTCTCGATATCACCAATCACCTTCATGCCTGCGCCGATGACTGAAAGGGCGGCCTCTGAACTCACGGCGTCTTGACGTGTGGCCACGCGTTCACCTCCGGTCTTAGTGAAAAGCGACATTGGTTAGGCACTCCAAGGGCAAGGTCATTCAAATGAAGGTTCCGACCCTAGAATAAGAGTGAGAACGCGGTCCAGGTCGTCAGCTGAAAAGAAGCGAATCTTGATCTCTCCTTCAGCGCGTGCATTCGCAACGATGCTCACGTCTGTTTGCAGGCGACGGCGTAGAAGATCAACCACTCGGCGCGCATCAGCGGACTCGGCGCTCGAAGGGGAGTCCGACTTCGGTTGAGCCGCATCAGGAGTCGGGCTGGAGGAGTTGAGAACGGGGACAGGCCGCGCGAGGCGCTCCAAGTCACGAACTGTCATTCCGTCTGCCACCACGCGATTCGCGACCTCGGTCACGTCAAATCTGCTTGGCAGCGACAGGAGTGCCCGTGCGTGCCCAACCGACAGCCTGCCATTTCGGACCATCTCGCGAACCGCAGAGGGGAGCTGTCGCAGACGAAGGAGATTCGCGACCGTCGAACGATCCTTACCAACCGAGGTCGCGACTTGCTGTTGAGTCAGCGAGAACTCCTCAATTAGGCGGTGATACCCGTCAGCCTCTTCGATCGGGTTGAGGTCCGATCGTTGAAGGTTTTCAACGAGCGCCAACGTTAGCATCTCTCTGTTGCCTAATTGGCGCACTATTGTCGGTATAGTGGCCCAACCAAGTGCCGAAGCGGCCCTGAGCCTACGCTCGCCAGCAATGAGCTCATAGCCGCCTTCCGCTGCGCGAACCGCGATAGGTTGGAGCAAGCCGCTGGATTTCATCGATTCCTGGAGCTCAGCGAGCTCTGCCTCAGCAAATTCGCGGCGTGGCTGAAACGGATTTGGTCGAATATCGGGAAGCGGAATTTCCCGATGAAGTTCGGAACTCAGGTTCTGTTGAGGAACAAGGGTTGCTGGACCGCCAAGGAGAGCGCCGAGTCCTCGTCCCAACCGTCGCTGTTTTTCAGGCGGAGTCATGACTGTTGGAGTGCAGCAGGCGTGTGGAAAAGTGAATTAGCTGGACGACGGAAGTGAGGCCGAGGGCAAGCTAGGACTCTCGGTGGAAACATTTGTTCCCAATCGAGCAATAACCTCTTTGGCAAGATTCATGTACGCGACTGCACCGACCGAAGCCAAGTCATAGGATACGATGGGTCGCCCGAAACTCGGAGCCTCAGCTAATCGGACATTGCGTGGAATAACGGTGTCGAAAACCCGCGATCCAAAGTAGGCGCGAGCATCCGCTGCAACCTGCCTGGACAGATTCAAGCGTGCGTCATACATGGTGAGAGCGACACCGAAGAGGTGGAGGTGCTCATTGAGATTCTGCTGGACGAGCTGAATGGTGCTCATGAGCTGGCTAATTCCCTCAAGCGCGAAGTACTCGCACTGAAGGGGGATAAACACCGAATCCTCCGCGCTGAGCATGTTTACTGTGATCAGACCCAGTGAAGGTGGACAGTCGATCAGGACAACGTCATAGGCGGATCGGACGCTCTCGATGGAGTTCCTCAGGCGATGCTCTCGGCTGGCAACGTCCACGAGCTCGATCTCCGCACCGGCCAGGTCGGGAGTAGCTGGTAGTACGTCGAGCAGAGGGAACTGCACGGCCTTGAGTATTGCCTCTTCAGCACGCACGTCGCCTATGAGCACGTCGTAGGTTGTGCCTCGGCGTTGGTCGTGGGTTATACCTAGCCCACTCGACGCGTTGCCCTGTGGATCGCCGTCAATGAGCAGTACTCTCTGCTCCGCGATCGCCAACGAGGCGGCAAGGTTTATGGCAGTGGTCGTCTTACCGACTCCACCTTTCTGATTTGCCACGGCGGAAACGTGTGACAATGACGGTCCTCAAGGGCTGGGCGCGGAATATAGAAATCCCAAGCATCAACAGCTAGGCGCTTTGTTCCACGTGGAACATTGGCGGATTCGGCGACTCATGCAATTCCCTGATCACTGAACTGCGGATACTCCTTGTCGCGCTGAGGGTGACGCAGCGGGGTTGCCCCACGCGGTGGAGCAAGAAAAGTCCTATCGTCGGGAAGACATGGCTGTCGGACGTCGCAACTGAGATACCGTGTCGCTCGATTCACGAATACCGTGTGACGGCGACTCGGCGACAAAAAAGCCAGATCGTCTAAGCCAAGGGGCAACGAGCCCTCTAGACCTTAGCCGGCGAGCACAATGGCAGCGGGCGGACTTTCCATGGCCTGACCAAGACTGCGCCGCTGCGAATTGAGTGCGTCTACGGCTCGGCATGGCCATGCCACACGCAAGACTCACGAATACCGGATGGCGTCGAGTACTCCGCAGCTGGGCCCGTCGCCGCTCCTGGTGCGCGCGATGTGGCGCACGCCGCTACCGTGCAAGGGATTAGTATCAATTAGCTACTAATTAATCGTTAGGCGGACCTGGTAAGACCTTCGCGAAGCCAAGCTTCGTGCGGAGCTGGATCGCGAGTCTGCTGGACACGGTGGATCTCAGCTCTCCCGGCTGCGTGCCTCGGAGCTTCACTGCATCCAGGAAACGGGACGGGTGTCCGGTCGCACCGCCGTACCACGCAGGGTGCCGTCCTCAGGGAAGTGGGAGTACCGTAGCTGCAACGACCACCTCAACGCGGTCACGCGCACCGTCACGCGTTCTTCGTGTCAGTCTACGGCAGGTCGAAGCGCGGGCCTCCCACCGACGTCTCTTGGCGCCATGCTCGCACGAGAGAGTCTATCGAGATGGGCTTCAACTCCAAGCTTGCCCCAATCTCGTTATTGACCGGACGCAAGAGAAAAAGGGGACGCGAAGGGTGCTGCGCAAGCATCAGCGAATCGCGCGCATGAAGGTCGCGAACGTAGATGTTCGAGCCTTGATCCAGCGCGTGAAGCGGGGCCAGCAGGGTGAATCCCTGGCGATCCTCAGCGATTCTAGTTAGGCACAGCGAAGAGTACTTCGCGCCGGGCAGCATCCGCTCAGTGCGATCGGGCGACAGCTCGGTCTTCACGACCCGCGAAGAATCGCGAAGCCATGGGATGAGCGCACGCATTGCGGCGCTGTCGCGCACTTGAGAGCGCTCAACGTCGATGATCGCGTGTTCAAGGACGCACGAATCGACGCCGCGATAGAGCGCTTCGGCCTCTGTGCGAGGCACACCTAGCGCCCAGAGTCGGGCAACGAGCTGCGTGCCCCAACTTTCCCGAACAAATATCAGGGCATTGGCTACCTTCGACTCCCGAGCAGGCGCCGTGTAATCAAGTCGCATGGACGCGAGGCCGCCCTCGTACTGCTTCACGCGCACCGGCACGGAAAAGCACAAGCCCATAAGGCCAGCCGTTCCAAGGGAAAAGGCGGCGACGCGCACTGGCGGCGACCCAGTACCCGTTACGCGGCGGAGCTCAGCGACAAATCGCGCGGACCAAAGCGCGAGCAAGGGCATCAACGGAAACAGAAAACGAGGGCCGAGATAGAAGCCATCGTGCCAGTAGGCAAAGTACCCGATCAAGAGCAGGCCGCTCGACCACAGGATCAGTCGATCAGCGCGACTCAAACGAGATCCGATGGCCATGGCTCCGAGCGCTGGCAAGAGCGATGGCACCGAGGATTCGAACAAATACGACTGCAGGCGCAAGAAGTAGATGTTGATCAACTCGAGCCCGCGTGCCGGCGTATGCGCGAAGCCCCACGGTGCACGATGAAAGCCTAACGCGTGGCTCTTTCCCCAAAGGAGCTCGTATCCGAAGAGGAGCGGATCGCCCGTGGTACGGCTGTTGTAGAAGAGGACTAATCCGACCGGTATAGCGACGCCCACTCCCGCGGCAAGGAGATCGGGTAGTCGCGCCGAATTGCGAAGGGCAGCCCACAACAACAAGAAGCCGATTGGTGCCGCATAAGCTGCTCCATCGACTGGACGAACGGCGGCCATTGCTCCGAGGGCGAGCCCGAGCACCACGGCGAGCCGAAGGGAACCGTTAACGCGGCTGCTCCACTCAGCGGCGGCGAGCAGCGCCACGACACCGAAGAGCAGCGTTGGCACGCTGTTCATATGCGAACCGGCCATGAAGGCCATGAACGGCGCCAATGTGAAGAGTACAGATGCGCCCAGCACAACGGTTGGCCGATCATCCAGCCGCTGCATGAGATACCAGAATGCAACTACCGCCAGGGCGCCACAAACCGGACCGACTAACCACACCGCGCCGACAAGGACTCCGAGCATGAGCACGAATGGGCCGCCGGGCGGAAACTGGGAGTACCAGCGCCCACCCATATCGACCATATGCAAGATGCTGAAGAACTCCGGGTTCGCCGGTGCTGGAAGTGTTAGGCGACCGCTTGCGAAAATCCGCGCCTGAATCACCTGAACGAGCTCGTCGATGAGCAAGGGGCGTGCATCGAAAACAGCGTAAGCGATCGTGGCATAAAGGCTGAACGCAACAACGCCGAGTACGAGGCCGGTTCGGTGCGGACGCCCTACCGCGCGCAAGGCCAGAGCTTCTCCCAGTCCCGTTCGCCACAATGGGAGTCGGCGCGACAGGATCGCGAGCACAAGCCCCAACCCAACGGCTATCGCACTTCCACTCAGCCATTCACTGGCCACTTGGGCGTACCAGTCAGCCTCGTGTCCACCCTGAATCCAATTCGCGATGGGGAGAAGGCCAAGGAGCGCCAGGGCCGACACGGCAAGAACCCGGAGGAAGGTCGACCGTGCGAGCTTTGAGATCACGAGCGAGGGGCTGGTGGTGACGAATTCTGACCGAGCGGTTGCTCATCGCTCCGACTCAAGACGCGTCGCCAATGTGTGCGGCAACCCTCCGCCATCGCTCGACTTCTATAACCAAGTTCTGAAGGTCGCTCGGGCTCACTCCCGGAATTGATGCTGCTTGGGCAAGGGATGCCGGCTTCCGTGCCGCCAGTTTCTGTCGTGACTCAATCGAAAGGGACCGAAAGCCCTCGTACGGGAGATCCGGATCCAGCCCGAAATGACCCATTCGCCGAAGTCGATCGGCGTGGGTCCGCTCACGTTCGAAGTAACCGGCGTACTTCAGTTCCAAGGATACCGTCGAGATCGCGTCTCGTGGCAGCGCGACTCCAACGCCCACTGCTTCGAATAGGGCGGATAGCTCGACGCCCTGTCGCTTCGCGAGCTCGGCGATCCTCATCGACTGGTCGATAGGGGTGCTACCAACCGCCTCGAGCAGCGCATTGACTTGCTCGGGTCGGGCCGAGCTGCGCTGGGCCACTGCCACCGCTTCAGACTCGGCGTTGAGACGCGCGGTGATCCAGCGTTCCTCGTCTTGCCGAAACAACCCGAGTGACATCGCGATGGGAGCCAATCGGGTCAGCGCGTTGTCTTGTCGATTGGTAAGTCGGAATTCAGAACGGGACGTAAACAGCCTGTATGGCTCATCGACGCCTCGCGAGACGAGGTCATCGACGAGTACGCCTACATACGACGTCTCTCGGCCCAAAATGACGGGTGCGCGGCCCAATGCGTAATTGCCGGCGTTGCAGCCGGCGACCACCCCTTGACCGGCAGCTTCCTCATAGCCCGTCGTGCCGTTCACTTGACCCGCGAGGAACAACCCGGGGATTGCGTGGCTCTCCAGCGTCGCCTTGAGTTGAGTCGGCGGGAAGTAGTCGTACTCAATGGCGTAACCGGCCCGCGTCATCTGCACGTCGTGGAGCCCGGGAACGGTTCGCAGAATTTCGACCTGGAGGGCGGCAGGAAGGGACGTGGAGAGTCCATTCACGTACAATTCGGTCGTATCGTGACCTTCTGGCTCCAGGAAGAGTTGGTGACGCTCCGCATCGGGGAAGCGGATGATCTTGTCCTCCACGGACGGGCAGTAGCGCGGCCCACGCGCTCCTATCGCTCCTCCGTACATTGCGGACTCCACTATGTTGCTGGCGATCAGCTGCTTCCCTGTGCTTTCGAGAAAGGTGATCCAGCAGGGGAGTTGTACCGGATGACGCGTACCTCCTGAGTGCTTCCTAGGGGTAGTCCACAAGTGAGACCAACTGAAATCGAAATGGTCCACCTCAGACTCTTGTCGTTCCAGCGATGAGAAGTCCACCGTTCGACCGTCGATTCGCGGAGGAGTGCCGGTCTTGAAGCGAGCGGTCTGGAGCCCGAGTTGTTCGAGCTGGTCGGCGAGGTGTGTGGTGGAGACCTCGCCGGCGCGGCCGCCGGCCACACTGGTTCGCGTTCCGATGTGAATACGGCCGCGGAGAAAAGTGCCCGATGTGATCACCACGCTCTTGGCCGCGAAGCGACGGCCCTCGAGCGTCAGAACCCCTTGGATTGCATTGGTCGCAGGGTCTAGCACGAGCTGTGCAACAGTCCCTTGGATGCAGTGCAGGGCCGGCTGCTCTTCGATGAGTTGTCGAACCGCACGTCGGTACAACGAACGATCGCACTGTGCGCGAGGGGCCCATACCGCAGCCCCTTTGCTCCGGTTCAACATCCGGAATTGCACCATGGCGAGATCGGTTGCGCGAGCCATGATCCCGCCCATCGCGTCCACCTCCCGCACCACAGTCCCCTTGGCAATGCCTCCGATCGCGGGGTTGCAGGACATCTGACCGATCGTTTCGAGTGCACTCGTGATGAGACCGACGGTCGCACCGGTTCTCGCAGCCAGCACCGCGGCTTCGGTTCCAGCGTGACCGGCGCCGATGACGATGACATCGTATGTCTGCTCAAACCGATGGGTCATGCTCTCACAACCACGTAGAAGAGCGGCAGTCGTGCCATGTTGGTAATTAGTTCCCCTTGCACACTAATTCTGATTGGCCTGGCTTCGTGGTCTATTGCGATTCCGTCGCGAGGAAGCGAGCTTGCCCGGGCCACTTCATCTCTCGAATGCCTTTACGTGTACCGATTGGTCATCCGTCCATTTTCATACGAAAGGACGCTTATGAACGCGCGAACCTCTCGCGGTCTGCGCTCGATGCCCGACTCGGGCTCACCGATGAGGAATTTCGCGTTGAAGGTCGCGTTGTCTGCATCGGACCGATCTTTGAACATGAGGCGCTCCAGCAACTGATAGCCGAGCTCGAGGCCGCTGGTCTCACCTACTTTGAAGACTTCATTGAGTTCAGCGGCAACTGGCCAGACTGGCTCGCCCTCTTTGCCGTCGGAGTGTCGAACAACTAACGGCGCGTGGTGAACTGATTTGAGGTGACGGGCTCCGGACTCGCATGTCCCGTACGGAGCATCCCTTGCCATCCACAGGCTAGGCACCACCGCTTCCTAAACCAGGGAAGGAAACGATCCGAGAACGGCGACTCGATCCGCATTGTCGGCGTGTCACAATTCGGGCAGCGGTCACCTCTGGGAATTACAAACAGAAAGACCGCGGTAGCGACGACCAGCCGCACCACAAAGAGCCCGCCGAAAACGATCACGAACAACACGAGGTCGGACACACGAGACTCCTGATCGCCGCAAGGTACGATACAGTGAGCAGCGAATACTCGTCAACGAGGTCAGTCTTTGGCGCTCGGTCGTGACGTCGAGATAGCGGTTTTCAAGTGACCCCACTGGGAGAGCAATAACTGTCTGATGGCACCCTGAACACCGTGAGGCTCGTTCGCGAGCAACTCACCCTTGAGGTAGCGAGCGCGGACCTCCGCCCGGCGCAGCTTACCACTTGTCGTTTTCGGAAGGGTGCCTGCGGGCACAAGCTCAACAACGGAGACATTGACGCCGACGGCGTCGAGCAAGCGGCTCTGGATCTCTCCCGCGATCCTATTGGCGTCGGCATCCTGCTTGACCTCGGCTACGACAATAACGGACTCCGTGTCGGCCTCGCTTCCCGGGATGGAGAATGCGGCAACACTGCCGGCGCGCACGCCATCCACGGTCGCAGCCTCCCACTCCAAGTCTTGAGGCGCGCAGTTTCGGCCTCGCACAATAATGAGATCTTTGATGCGGCCACAGATGTGGAGTTGACCGTCCGCGAAGTAGCCGAGGTCACCTGTGCGAAGGTGTTGATTTTCGTCGACGAGTGATTTTGTCGCTTCCGGGGCGTCGAAGTAACCGTCCGTGACACTTGGTCCTGCGATCCGAATCTCTCCGATCTCGCGTTCCTTTCGCTCGGCCCCTGACTGTGGATCGACAATTCGAATGCTGTGGCCGGAGAAAGCTGAGCCGCACGCAACGAGTTCTCGTGAAGGCGAAGTCGGGTTGGCTTCCGGACTCGCGCGCCGAAACGTTTCGAGGTTTACGGCTGCCACGGTGTCGGTTCGAACCCCACGGCCGAATGAGATCGCGAGGGAGCTCTCGGCCATTCCATAGCTGGGATAGAAGGCATCCAACCGCACTCCAACAGCAGCAAAGCGACTGGCGAAGTTCCGAAGCGTGTGCGGATTGATCGGTTCAGCACCACAACCGAACACGCGCACTTGCGAAAGGTCTACTCCGTTCAATTCGGCGTCGCGCACGCGCTTGGTGGCGTACGCGTAGGCGAAGTTCGGCGCATATGTAATGGTTCCCTGATGCTCGGACAGCAGCTTGAGCCAGGACGCTGGCTTACTGGCGAACAAGGTTGGTGGCATGAGTGTGAACGGGATCTCGCTGTAGATCGGACACAAAACCATGCCGATCATGCCCATGTCATGAAAGAGCGGGAGCCAGGAGACCACGTGATCCGGAGGGGCGACGCCGAGACCTTCGCGGACAATCGCCCAACAGTTGGCGGCGAGATTTCGATGAGTCAGCCGAACGCCCTTCGGAGCGGATGTTGAGCCTGAAGTGAACTGAAGCATCGCCAAGTCGTCGAGGCGCACCGGCGGCGGGGAATAGTTCGATGATGCACCCGTCAGGTCGGAGGAGGTGACGATGCCCTCGAGGCTTGGAGCCGCTTCGCGCAACGTGCCGCTCATTGCGCGAATGGACTTTGACGTGACGAGGAGCCTCGCTCGCGCGGTCGCCAGCATGCGCGCGGTGGCCTCGAGAAAGGCTCCGAGTCTTCCTATTCCTAACGGCGGAGCCAGCGGGACGGCGACTGCGCCAGCTACAACAATTCCAAGGTAGGTGGTAACGAACTCTTCTTCCGAGGGCAGCACGAGACCCACCCGATCCCCGGGCTGGACTCCACGAGCCGATAGCGCGCCAGCGATCTCCGTTGCCCGGTGGAGCAGGTCGCGGTAGGAGAGGTGACGTTCCTCGAGTCGTGAGCCGACGAAGGTGGCGCCATGCGACGTTTGCGCTGCGCGCGCTAGTGACGCTGGAATGGTGAGAAGTTCGGTCGCTTGAATTCCACTAGACATTTGTGGTGGCGACCCGAGGCTCACCTTCCATGCGCCGCCGAACGTAGTCCGGATGCTGAACGGCCCAGCGCTCGGCCGCGCGTTGTGAAAAGGTTCGCTGACAGAGGAGCTGCCCGGCGCGGTAATACCCGAACGGAAGGATATGCGCCTCGTCGTCGATCATTTGCTGCTTGAGGCGCTCATGCAGGTCCGGTAACACGCTCCAGTGTACGGTAGGGTGCGCGTGGTGTTCGATGTGATAGCCAATGTTGAACATCGTCAGGTTGAACGCGCGCTGCACGAACGTGTTCGAATGTCGGTAGGGATGTTCCTCGGTCTCAGGCTCGCAGTCCGCATGTTGTGCGTACATGCCGGGCCCCATGACCATGGCGTTGGCGACCCACGCGGGGAAGAGCCAGAGGCCAAGCGCCATCTGGAAGTCAATCAGGAACGGAACGGCAAAGATGGCGAGGAATATCGCCAGCTCAATCAATGCCCGGCGACCGACGTCCGGTCCCCCCCTATTTGTAGTAAAGTCGCGAAAGAGATGCTTGGCGTACCGAAACGGCCACGAGGCGATCGCATACCAGTACGGATTCTCCCAACTACCGTCGCGACGTCGATACGGAAGTGTCCAGTCCGAATCGTGTAGCAGATCCGCGTGGTGAACCGTGACGTGCGCATGCTCCCAGTACATGGAAGGCCAGCCGCCGGACACGGTCCAGAACCGACCAAACCAGCGATTCAGCCACGGTGAGTTGAAAACAGGTCGGTGCACATGGTTGTGAAAATTCACACCGACGTTGATTCCAGAGCACCAGCCGAGCATGAGTCCCGCCCCAGCCATGAAGGCAAGGCGCTGACCAGTTGTTTGGACCCCAGAGACATCAGGATGCAGGTAGAGCCAGAACGCACTCAGGTACGCGACAACGAGGACGAGCTGGAAGACTACGCAATGAATGTCTTCAGGCCTCTTCAGTATCCGATTGGACATGTTGTTAGCCCATCCTTGCGACGACGCGCCAAAGGACGTAGGCCAAAGCGAGCGTGATCCAAGGTCCCCACCAGACGACCCCGACAATGATTAAGAGTGCTGCAATGGGGAAGAAGGACCTTCCGAGGAGGGTGGCAACCCCCCCTGTCCTTGTTCGACGGTTACTCATGGTTACTTGTAGGAACGTGGGCAGCCAAGCGGGCGGACGAAATCCGACGCGTGACTCCGATCCACGGCGTCGCTCACCGTCCGATCTCCACGTGCCGAGGTCACGCTTGATCGCGGCCGTTTTGAGGCCCAAACGACGGCCATCAGATGCTTCTCGCTCGAGCCGGATGTGCGGGGACCTACACCCTGATCGAAGGCGACCTGGTTCATGCCGCTGCTGCGAGTGGTCATTGGCCAGCGGAGTTACGGGGTAGTGGCGACGTAGTTGCAGCCGGCCAGCGCACGACGCCTGAAGGGGGACCGCCCATTGAGGAGGCTGCCGTGCAAAGAGCATACCGGTCTTTGAGGCTCACGGTGGGACTGCCTAAGTCGACGCTAGAGCCGAGTCTCCACCGTTGACCAAGGTTCCACAAACGCGACACCCTGCTCGATACGTTCGATCGCGACGTCTGCGCCGGATGGGATGACGCTGGAATCCACGCTCTGTGCCGGGATCGTAACCGCTTGGCCGTTAACTTCATACGTAATCGCCCCGCGTCCGTCTGGGCCTATCGCGGTCGCCACTCTTCCTGGGGTGCCCTGCAGTGCGTAGCGAGGGTCCTCCGGTGCGGCCAAGGCGGAAGGAATAGCCCAGCGGGTCACCAGTGCTGTCGCCGCGACCGCGCCACAGGCACCGGCTCCGGCAGCTACCAGAAAGACAAGCACCCTGCCCAACGAGCTATGCGAGGCGAGTTCATAGCCGACGATCCCGGCAGAGAGGAAGGCCGCGGCGAACGCCAGCCTGAAGACCGAAATCCGAAGTTCAGGGAGTTCACGGCCAAGCTGGTCAACGGCTGGATTCCTCGCGTCCCGCCGTTCGACGCCTCGCCACATCGTGACAGCACCGATAGCGAGACCGACGAAAAGGAGAGACAAGTACAGAGCTACCATTCGATGTGTTTCACTGGGGTGTGGGGTTTACCGGGACGAAATTCACGTCGCGGCCGCGCCCGCACGTCAATCGCACCGCCGCTACCTCAGCCCTCAGCGCTTAAGCTGTTAGCCAAGCCGTGACGGACACGATAGACGCGTGCGTCTAGGATGCGGCGCGCGCGACCGGACTCTTTAGCGACTCAAGGCAATTTTCCATGAACCCAATGACCCGTTCTTCCGCGTAAAATCGAGATCTCCAGGGAACGGTACCCGCCACGAACCCAACGTGCCCGCCCTTCTTCGGAAATTCGCAAACCAGCGAAGGGTTCTTTTTTGCGATGCGCAACACTTCATCCAAGACTTCCGGGGGATGAAACGGGTCGTCTCTGGCGGAGAGAAGAAGAGTTGGGACTCGGATGGCGTCAAGAAAGCGTATGGAACTGCAGCTCGAGTAGTAGTCAGCTGCATCGCGGAAGCCGTGGACAATCGCTGTGAAAGCGTCGTCGAGAGACCAAATAGAATTGGCACGTCGAACGGCATCGACCGAAGCGATCCCGGGATGTTGAGCGATCTTCGCCAAGGCCTTGGGCTTCATGGTGCGCAGGAAGTTTCGCGAATACATCCGCGACGCCCCTGTGTCGATTCGCTGACAGGATCGAGCCAGGTCGAACGGCACTGACAGTGCCACGGCCGCGAGTATGTTCGCTCCGTGGTTTGCGCCCTGTTCGCCAAGCCACTTCAACAAGAGGTTGCCGCCCAGCGAGATGCCACACAACACGAGCGGTGCATGCGGATACGTCTGCTTCACGTGTGAAAGCGCCGTGTCGAACTCTTCGGAATCACCGGCGAAATAGAATCGCGGCGCCCGATTCATCTCTTCGCCGCAGCCGCGATTGACCATGACGTCCACGCCCCAGTTGCGCGCAGCAGCTGCCTTTGCGACGGCCGTGACGAACTCCGACCGGGCGGAACCTTCGAGCCCGTGTAGCACGACCAAGCGAGGAGCTGACGGCTGAGCATGCAGGCGCCAGACATCGAGAAAGTCCCCATCGGGCGTCTCGATTCGCTCCGAGACCATGGGCACGTCGAACCGTCGCCGGAAGAACTTCCCCCAGAGTGTTTGGGTGTGACCGTCTGGCAGCCACCAAGCCGGAACGTACTGATCGCTCATGAGTGTAGATTCGGGCAGCGGACAAAGCTGGCCTGCTTCATGGCATGGAGCACCTCTCATGCCAAATGTACGGTGCAAAGGAATTCCGATGGCGATTGAAGTGCAAGTTTTCGGGACTCGCAAAGACGCCGAAACGCGAAAGGCGCTGAGATTCTTCGCCGAGCGACGGATCAAGACACATTTTGTGGATCTGGACGAGCGGCCGGCAGCGATTGGAGAGCTGCGGCGTTTTTCACAGAAATTCGGGGTGGCCGCCTTGATCGACCGCGATGGCCGCCGGTCCGCGGAGTTGGGTCTCATGCACGCGTCGTACTCCGACGATCGCTGGTTGGAGAAGTTGAGCGCAGAACCCGGGCTGTTACGCACTCCGCTGTGCCGATGCGCCAATCGACTAACCATTGGTTTAGCCGAGGATGAGTGGGCGACCTGGCTGAAACCGACATGACTAGGCCGAACGGTCGATATCGGCACCGGCGAGGACGGCACGTGCGTCTTTCAACGGGGGCCTGAACCATCGACACCACCTTGTGGGCCTGGGGCGGCTTTCTGGCGTTCGTCGGGGTGATGCTCGCCCTCGATCTCGGCATCCTCAACCGAAACGCGCACATCGTCAGCGTGCGCGAGGCCTTGATGCTGACGGGCGTCATCACGGTCTTCGCCGTCAGCTTCAACGGTCTCGTCTGGTTTGCCTACGATCAGCACTGGCTTGGTCTCGGCGCGTACGTGGATCGAGTCGATGGACAGGTCAATACCGGTCGGCTAGCGGCAGTGAAGTTCTTCACGGGCTACCTGATCGAGTTATCGCTCAGCGCGGACAACGTATTCGTGATCGCGATGATTTTTTCGCACCTTCGGATCCCGCCCATCTATCAACACCGAGTGCTGTTCTGGGGCATCCTGGGTGCGCTCGTTATGCGTGGAGCGATGATCGTCGGTGGTGCGACCCTCGTGTCGCGGTACCACTGGGTGCTCTACCTATTCGGGGCGTTTCTGCTGTTCACGGCGTTCAAGATGTTTAGAAGCAACGATGCCGAAACACTGAACACGGACGAAGCCTTCGTCATCACACAGCTACGAAAGATCTTCCCGATCACCGGCCGATTCGACGGTGCACGCTTCGTGACGCGCATCGATGGCGCGAGAGTGCTCACTCCACTGGCCATAGCGCTGGTATTGGTCGAGTCCATGGACCTGCTGTTTGCCCTGGATTCGATTCCAGCGACGTTCGCGATCACGACGGACCCATTCCTCGTCTTCACAAGTAACGTATTCGCCATCCTTGGGCTGCGGTCCTTGTACTTTGTCCTGGCTGGAATCATCGAGAAGTTTCGGTACCTCAAGGCCTCGCTGTCGGCCATTCTGGGCTTGATTGGCGCGAAGATGTTGTTGGCGGACGTACTGAAGGACTATATCGGGCCGAGCTTCAACTTCTATTTGCTCGGCCTCGTGGTCGCCATCTTGTTGGCGGGAGTGTTGGCTTCCATGCGCGCCGATCGGCGCCGGGGCCCGTCGTAGGTCCATGTTGGCGCTGGTCCTTGTGTTGCAGCTGCAAACGGTCGGGCCGGCATACTCCACCCCGGAGCTCCGCGCCTTGGTGGAGCGGGCGGCCGACAGCAACCGGCATGTCCCACGTGGCATTCGCGGCTATGAAGCCTCCGTTGAAACCGAGGTCGCCGTCACCATCCGTCAAGGCCAACATGTGGAGGCACCGGTTTCGCTTGAACAGCTGGCATCACACGTTCGATGGAACCATCCGGGAGACTTCGACCAGCACGTCATCGGGGATCGACTACAGGCGGTGGGCCCGCAACTGACCGCACTCACCTTCATGCAGCAATCACTCCTGGTTCCGCATCTCTACGGCAACAGCCTTCAGGTGTTGTTTGGCAGGGATCAACCACAACGCACCAAGGGGCGGCGCAAGCAGGAGATCACCGCGGTGCATCCGTTAGGCGCGAATCGCGAACGGACATACGTGTTCACTGGGGGCGACACCGTCGAGACCATGGTGCTCGAGTCGCGTCGCATTCCGGTGGTGCGTCTGACCGTGAAACCGCGAGAACACTTGCAGGCCCGGACCGTGGTGTTCAACGGGGAACTGTTTCTGGACGCTACCAGGGCACACCTCGTGCGAATGCGCGGTCGCATCTATGCAACAGATGAATCGCGTGGGCTCGTGGAACGCGCCGTGATGATGGGCGTCGAAGGGGCCCTGTACGTGGAGCTCGAGAATCAGGAAGTGGCGCAGCAATTCTGGTTGCCAGCGACCCAGCGATTCGAGGCGCAGGTACTGTTCCGTGTGTCCAGCGATACGCGGTCTGTCTTTCGAGCCACGTCGACGTTCCGGAAGTACTCGATTGCGGGCGACTCAGGATTCGTTCCCTCGGACGCGGACACGCTGGAGGCACGCGTGCATCGCTTGAGTCTGGCGCCACGCGACTCGATTGAGAGGTTTGCCGAGTGGGAGCGCCCGTTAGGCGCTGCAACTCTGCACGAGCGCGCGGAAGACTTCGATGATGTCGCGCCCGAGCAATGGAAGGTGACGGGGCCGCCGCGCGTCGACTTGCGCTTCCGTCGGTATGCAGACCTGGTGCACTTCAATCGCGTGGAAGGGTGGTACACAGGACTTGCCGTCGAGGCAAATGCGCGGGATGCGGCTCCGGGCCTGAAAGCGATCGCGTCAACGGGGCGGGCGTGGAAGGAGGAGACATTCCGCGGGCATGTGGGCGCCGAGTGGTTGAAAGGGCGGCACGCGTTTGCGCTCGGATGGAGCCGAACGTTGGACAATACGAACGACTTCCGTGCGCCACTGGACTCTGGTTCGACTCTGGGAGCGCTATTCGGTCTTGATGACTACGACTACGTGAGCCGCAACGCGCTCTCTGGTACATGGAGAACGGAGTGGAACCAGAGCCAACGGCTGGTCTCGACTCTGCAGCTCGCGCGCGTGCGGGACGACACGGTGACGGCCAGGGTGGCGCGAAGTCCCCTTGGACTTGGGTCGGACTTCCGGGCGAATCGGGGAGCGACGAGTGGCGCCTACACACGAGGTACCGCGACGCTAACCGTGAATCCTCGCACGACGCTCGGCTTCATTCAGCCAGGGCTCGGGGCGCTCGTCAATCTTCAGGTGGGTGTTGGTGCGTTCGAGTATCAGCGGCTGGAAGGGCGTGGGATCGCTCGCTGGCACGATGGGAAAACCACACTCGCCGGTCGGCTTGATGCGGGGGCAGTCTGGGGCCGCTCCCTTCCGGCACAACAACTCATCGAGGTTGGTGCCGGGCAGAATCTTCTAGGTTACGACTACAAAGCATTCGTGGGAAACCGAGCGGTGGTCGTACGCGGAATGGCGATGCGGTCCCTTCCTTTCCTAGGCGCCCCTGTGCGAGCCACGCCACGGCTGCTGTTGCCGGCTCCCACGCCGTCCGTGGTCGTGAGCCTTCAGGCCGGATGGGTTGGTGTTTCGGGAGACGCGGCAGAGAGGGCGCAGCGGGTCCTGATGACCTCAATGCCGGACGTGACCAACCAGGAGTACTGCGCATCGGGCGCTAGGCCATACGAAGTGGGCCGCCCGACTTGTCGCTGGAGAACCTCAGTTGGAGTAGGCATCCGCTTCTTCGGAGGAGCGATCGGTGTGGATGTCGCTCGACCTGTCGATCAGAAAGGCCGTTGGCGCGTTCAGCTGGGACTCGGTCAGGTCTTGTGAATTGTCTAGAACTCCCCCACGAATCCGATTTCAGGCTCTAGGTTCTGTTCGAAGCGCTCGCGAACTCTCTGCTGCGCAACGGTGATCAAGGCACGCACGTCAGCGGCTGTCGCCTGACCGAGGTTCACGATGATATTCGCGTGGATATGTGAGATCTGTGCATCGCCAATGCGAAAGCCCTTGAGTCCGCACTGGTCGATCAAGCGGCCAGCCCCGACGCCCTCGATCTTCTTGAAAATGCTCCCTGCGCTTGGGTGAATCTGCAGCCACGGGTGGCGGGCGCCACGCCAAGCGAGGTTTTCCTGAAGCACGCGATGGAGGTCTGCGGTGTCGGCGCGCGTTAGGCGTAAGGTTACACTCAGCGCCACGTCGCGGCGGGTGTGCAGTACGCTCGTGTCATACCCAAAGCGCATGTATGCCGCATCGACGGTTTGGCGGGTGCCCTCTTCCGTTAATAGTTCACATGCCTGCACGACCTCGGCGATAAACATGGTCCGCTCGCGTGCCGGCGCCGGCGACAGGAAGTGTAGGTTCTGCCAAACGGCGCCACCCATGGTGCTCGGGATCCCGATGTAGTGCTCGAGACCGGACCAGCCGTCGGCGACGGTCGCCAGAATGACGTCACCCACGATGGCACCGCTTTCGGCGACCAGGGTACCATCGCGGCCGATCGAGAATCGACGGGCCATGTTGCGAATTACCACACCGCGGAAGCCGCGATCGCCGACCAGGATGTTCGCGCCGAGCCCGAGGACGAAATACGGGGCGCCAACCTGCCGAGCGAGACGTACGGCGTTTGCCAGGTCGTCTGCCGACGTAGCATCGTAGATTAGGTCGGCGGGCCCTCCGATTCGAAACGTGGTGTAGGGCGCCATCGATTCGCGTGTCCGCAGATGAGCTGCGTGCAGCTGCCGGAGAGCCTCTTCCTGAAAGGAAACTACCGCGTGTTCAAGCTTCGACATAGTACGCGTAAGAAACACGTCGTCTGGCGTACGCGCCAGCGCCAACGGATGCTCGCGGGCACGCTGTTGGCGTCGTGGATGGTTGTATCCGCGCCGGCGCACGGACAACGTGTCGAGCTACAGAAGTTCATCCATCACACCGTGCTCGCAAACGGCATGGAGGTCATCGTCGCCGAGAACCACGGCGTACCGATCGCCACCGTGGAAATTGATGTACGCAATGGCTCGTTCACGCAGCCGCGTGGCTACGAAGGTCTGGCGCACATGTACGAGCACATGTTCTTCAAGGCGAACGCGCAGCTGCCGCGGCCGGATGAGTTCATTCAGCGCGCCTCTTCGTTAGGTGCTGTCTTCAACGGCACGACACAAGAGGAGCGCGTGAACTACTACCTGTCGCTACCCGCCGATAGCGTCGAGGGTGGCCTTCGCCTGATCGCGGGTGCGTTGCGTGAGCCGCGATTCTTGAAGGAGGAACTGGATCGAGAACGGCTGGTGGTACTGGGCGAGTACGATCGCAATGAGGCGAGTGCCTTCTTTGAGTTGGACAAACGCAGCATGCAGCTGGTGTACCCCGGCCAATGGAGTCGAAAGAACATCATTGGGGAGCGCGAGGTGTTGCAGACGGTCACACCCGACAAGATGCGGGAGATCCAACGCCGCTACTACGTGCCCAACAACTCGGCCTTGATCGTGACCGGCGATGTGGATGCGATTCGCGTGTTTGAGCTGGCGAAAACGATCTTTGGCGACTGGCCGCGTGGGGCGGACCCGTTTGCGGAGTCGGCCATCCCTCCCATTCCGCCGATCGAGAAGTCGGAAGGCGTGATCATCGAGCAAGACGTCGGTGCGATCACCGTCCTGATTCGCTGGCAGGGTCCGAGCGTGCGCGGTGACGCCGCGGCAACGTACGCCGCTGACGTGTTCTCGGACGCCCTCAATCAACCCGGGAGTTCCTTGCAGCGACGCTTGGTCGACAGCGGGCTATGGCAGGGGATCGCTGTGAACTACTACACGCTGAACCAGAACGGGCCTATCACGATTTCAGGCCAGACCACTCCTGACCGGTTCAAGGAAGCGATGGCCGCCCTCCATCACGAGATCGAGTCATTCGTCGACCCGACGTATATCACGCAGGACCAGCTGGATGCGACGAAGGCCGAGCGGGCTGTCAGCACGGCATTCGGGTTTGACCGGCCTTCTGACTTTGCGCACACCCTGGGATTCTGGTGGAGCGTTGCCGACTTGGAGTATTACATGGGATACGTCGACAGTATGGGCAAGCAAACGTTGGCAGACCTGCGCGCCTATGCGCGGAAGTACATCGTTGGTCGGCCATACGTCGTCAGTGTGCTCATGCCCCCCGAGGTGCGGAAGCAGCTGCAACTCACGACACCTGACTTGTTGGCCAAGGTGAAATCATGACGCGGGGTATGGTCTCGGCACTCGCACTCGCCTTGAGTTGTCGGGCCGCGGACGTCATGGCGCAGTCCGTGGCCACGGCAGTCCCTGCCCCAGTGGTCGACAGCACGGAAACCACCACCTACGAGACAGGGGGCATTCGCGTCGTTCAACGCTACGCGACATCCAGCGACATCGTGGTTGCGAACCTCTATCTGCTGGGTGGCGTCCGACAAGTAACGGCTGCAAATGCGGGTCTGGAGCCGTTGCTACTCGAGCTCACGGAACGCGGTACTCGAACGTATTCCAAGGAGCAGCTGCGTCGGCAGATGGCACGGCTAGGAACGTCGATTGCGACGGAGGCGGAACCGGATTGGAGCGCGATCAGCATTCGTGCCACCCGCACCACCTTTGATTCGACGTGGGCCGTCATGGCGAGTCGAGTGATGCAACCGACGCTCGATTCCATGGAGTTTGAGCTGATTCGCCGGCAGTTTATTGCCGCGGTCAGGCAGCGCAAGGACTCGCCCGACGCGCTGCTGGAGTTCCTTGCCGACTCTTTTGCGTTCGCTGGGCACCCATACGCGATTGCTCCTGCCGGGACCGAGTCATCAATTGCGTCGCTTCGGCTTGCGGACCTCCGGCGCTACCACGCGGAGCAGTTTGTGAAGTCACGCTTGCTGCTGGTTGTCGTGGGGAACGTTCCACGGACGAAGGTCGAGCAGCTTATCGGTCGGACGCTGGCCCGCCTGCCAGCCGGCACCTTCCGGTGGACCTTATCCCGGGCCAATGGCGGGCACGAAAGACTACGTGGCCCTCCGCATCGCCACGACGGTTTTGTCTGGCGAGTTCTTCGGTGAGGTCCGTTCCCGGCGCAACCTCAGCTACGCCGTGGAAGCCCCGTTTGTTGAGCGGGCTGTTGCGGCTGGCGGGCTGTACGTGACGACGGTCTCTCCTGACGTGACATTGGACGTCATGCGACAGCAACTCAATGGACTCAAGACGGGGACCGTAGACGCGACGGCCCTCGAAACCTTGGTCGCGCAATTCACGACCCAGTATTTCCTGGACAATGAATCAAACGCCGAACAGGCGAATTTTCTGGCGCGCGCCTACCTGTTCAACGGCGACGTGGCGGCAGTTGAGCGATTCTCGGCCGATTTGAGGTCCGTGACACCGGAGGACGTGCGTAGAGTTGCGCAACGGTACATGAAAGACATGCGATTCGTGTATCTCGGAGACTCGAGACGCGCCCCAACCCGCCTGATGGAGAAGTTTTAGGCAGCGCTCGCAAAGCAGGCAGGCCACCGGCAGAAATGCTGCATGGTTTCCAGCAGCATTCTTAAACCCAATAGCCCTTTGCTTTTGGCGTTCTTTGTGAATAAGTTCACAATGCCTGCGGGGCTCCGCGGGCTCGAGAAAAACTCGGCACAAGTACTTTCCGTTCGGCTCTGGAGGCCTTGGAAAATGCGGTTCTACGGACTCGCGCTCGCTGCGGGCGCGTTGGTTGTTGGTGCCTGTGGTGGTGGCGAGAGCAAGCCGGCTGATACGACGGCGACGACGCCGGCTCCGCAGGCGGCCCCGGCGGCAACGCCCGCTCCGACCAGTTCAGTGGCGGCGGCACCCGTTACCGGCACGGTGCACGAAGTGAAGATGGTGGGCGATGCTCAGGGTTATCGATTTGACCCGGCGAACATCACCGTGAAGGCGGGTGACGGCATCAAGTTCATTATGGTGAGCGGCGGTCCGCACAACGTCGCGTTCGATCCGGCGACTGTTCCCGCGGACGCGAAGGACCAGTTGTTCGCTAACATGCCGAACTCGACCGACGGCTCTTCGCCGATGTTGATCAATCCAAACGAGACCTTTGAACTGTCGCTTGGCAACATCAAGCCCGGGAAGTACCCGTTCCACTGCACACCACACCTGGCAATGGGGATGAAGGGCGAGATTACGGTTCAGTAGTCGCGCGTTCGTGAGGCAAGGCACGGGGGCTCGCGAGAGTCCCCGTGCCTTATTTTTTCAACGTACACAATGGGCGACTCGCTCCAGGTGCATCGTTGAGCCATCCAGCCATGGACGAACGAGTCAAATCGACATCGACAACGATCATACGCCGGTATCGGCCTGCTTCGAAGTCCGCATGGTGGGCGGCGCGAACGAAGAATGTTCTCACGCGGCGCCACCGCCTAACGGGGCCGCTGTTGCCGATGATCCTGGTCATGTTCGCGTGTTTCTTCGTCCTGCCAGTTGGCATCCGGAACGTGTGGGCGCGATACCGAACGCCGGCCCCCGTTCTTCGCGACCTCGCTCCGTTGATGGCAACGGAGCGTCTCCTCCGCGAACAGGTGGTTCGCGCTGATTCAGAACTCGCCGCGTACCGCACGGCAGCGGCGCCGACGATCGATACGGTTGTCACGTTCGCAAATCCGGAGGCGGATTCACTCGTCGCGGCCGCCGCACTCCTTGACCAGCTTCTCCGCCGAGCGGCCGATGCGCCGCTGAGCGACTCGTATCGGACGATCGCCGAATCGCCCGCACTGCGCACCGACGCCCGAGTGCGTGCATTGCTAGACTCACTCACGGATGTGGAGCACGAGCGAGCTGAATTCGGCTCCGGTGCCGCGGTCGATCCACTGTATGTGGCGTTGACGACGCGCGCGAATGCGTTGGGCCGGTCGATCGTGGCAATCGCGGAGGCCAGGCGGCAGGGCATACGCAAGCGCCTAGCCGTGCCGCGCGCTCCGAACGCCGTGGCCCGCGACACGACGCCGCTTGCAGATACAACAGTGCTCGCGGTGCGCGTGCGTGAATTAAGGACCGCGTTGGATCAGGCGGCTCGTCGCGTGTCAGAGGAAAGAGCCGCGAACGCGGCGAAACTCGCGTCGGCTGACGCGGAGCGTGTGAGCCAGCAGCTAGCTCCAACGGGCGTATTGGTGGCGGCTAGCACCGTGCTCGCAATGATCTTCCTTTTTGCGGTCGCGCTGGGCGACGAGATCAGAGCACCCCGTGTGGCCGACGGGACCGAGGCTGAACGACTTGCCGACACCCGTGTACTGAGCGTGGTTCGTCCGAGAGTTGTACCTGACGAACGAATGCGCCGTCGTGCGGATAGGGAACGACCACCGCTCCTCGATCCGCAGCACGATGCCTACCGCATGCTGGCATGGCACGTCAGTGCACATGCCCCGCGCGATGGCATCATCGTGCTGACGGGTGAGATCCCATCGATCACCGCAACTATCGCCGCGAACATTGCCGCCGTGCTGGCAAATGAGGCGCGGGCAACGCTCCTGCTGGATGTTGATTTTGCGACGCCGTTGATGGCCGACGTCATGGGCATACCGGCGGTGCCCGGCATTGCCGCGGTTCTCGAGAATCGCCGCCGATGGTCCGAGACGATCATTCAGGTGACCACGGGACGCGGCCGGTCGGTTGACTGCATTCCTGCTGGGGCGCGAAGCCGGCCGCTCGGGCCGGCCGAACAAGAAGCACTGGGAACGGAAATCCGTCGCGCGGCTAAGCGTTACGACATCACTGTCGTGCACGCCCCATTGCAGCTGGCGAGACGAGCCCTTCGCGGTGTTGACGCCCTTGTCTGCGCGTCACTCTCGCGGACGCGACTCTCCGCCCTCGCTCGCACCGCGGCGGGGCTTCGGGACGATGGCGCCCGGGTGCTGGGCGTGGCATTGTGGGAAGGAGATGCGGTGCGCGTCCCTTCGCGACGACGCATGCACCCTCGCTCAGAGCTGGCGCGCCGGCTGGCGAACGCGTGAGCGCGGGAACTACGACTTGTTCTCTCCCATTGGTTGGTGAACCGTGGCTGAATCGACTCTGGACTTGCGTGACTTGCCGAAAGGCGAAGCCTATGGCCTGCTGGAGCAACACATCGTCAATGTTTTAGAAGGCGTGGATGACGAGATCGCCGAGATGGCAACCATTAGTTGCTTGATCGCGAACGCATTCGGGTATCTCTGGGTTGGATTCTACCGTGTGGTGGAGCGTGATCAGCTGTTGCGTGTCGGTCCGTATCAGGGGACACTTGGCTGCCTCGAGATTCGTTTTGGCGCCGGGGTGTGTGGGGCTGCAGCCGAGGGCAGGCGGACGGTCATTGTGGACGACGTCGAGTCCTTTCCAGGGCACATCGCCTGCGACTCGCGTGCGCGATCTGAGATCGTTGTGCCTGTCTTCGATGCGAAGGGAGAACTTCTGGCCGTGCTTGACATCGATGCAACAACTACGGCGCAATTCGACGAAACAGACAGGGCGGCGCTGGAGCGCATTGTACGTCGATTTGCGCGGCCCGCTGCGGACTAACACGCGTGAGCGCACCGTGGGTGTCGCGGCGAACGCATGGAGGCTAAGTTTCGCCGAAGTTTCACGATGCCCTCTCGTAGCCGGATTGGCTGAATGACATTGATCTCGGGGTACTCCGATCGGATCAATCATGCCTTGGCGTTCGCCGCCAAGCATCACGATCAGCAGGTTCGACGAGGAACGCGTTCACCGTATCTCACACAGCCCGCCAATGTCGCGATTATCCTCACGCGGTACGGATGTCGCGAGGAGATCGTCGTGGCGGGCATCCTGGTGGAGGTGGTGGAGGACTTTGTACGCGGGGGATTCAGCGCCGAGATGCTCGATGAGCGCATCAGCGAGAAGTTCGGGCGACGTGTGACCGAGCTCTTGCTGACCATTGTACCGCGGCGACATGACGATGACGGTATTGAACTCTCCGCAGACGAGCGTCGGCGGGATGTACTCGAGCGCTTGAACGATGCACCTGATGAAGCGCGTTGGGTTTTGTGCGCGGTCGGTCTCCACGGTGCTGCGTCATTGTTGGCGGACCTTCGTCGAACCGTGGATCCCGATTCCGTATGGAGTCGCCTCGTTCCCAGCAAGGATGCGACGCTTGCATGGTACGATGGCATTCGATCACGGTTGCGCGCGCTCGGCTTTCAGGAGCCGATCGTGAACGAACTGTCGGTGACGGTTGACGAGTTGCAGCTGGTGCGACAGCGTCAGCCGGCTGGCTGATCCACCCGATCGATGCCAACGGGGTACCGGTCAGCTACGTAGCGATCCAGGATCCCGAGGAAGTCGTCAACGAGTGTGTCACCCCGGAGCGTGGTAAACAGGCGGCCATCGACGTAGACCGGCGCCTTCGGCTCCTCGAACGTTCCGGGAAGGGAGATGCCCACGTGTGCATGCTTCGACTCTCCAGGTCCGTTCACCACACAACCCATCACCGCGACGCGCAACTCCTCGACGCCGGGGTGACGCGAGCGCCACACCGCCATTCGTTCGCGGAGGTGGTGCTGGACATCCTCGGCCAACTGCTGAAAGTACGTCGACGTCGTGCGGCCGCACCCAGGGCACGCCGTGACTTGCGGGGCAAAGTGCCGCAAGCCTAACGACTGGAGAATCTGCTGAGCGACCTGCACTTCTTCCGTCCGATCCCCGTTCGGACGTGGGGTCAGCGACACGCGGATGGTGTCACCGATTCCTTGGGCCAGGAGCAAGGACAACCCCGCGGTACTCGCGATGACGCCCTTGGTGCCAAGTCCAGCCTCCGTGAGGCCCAGGTGCAACGGGTATGTGCAGCGACTGGCCAGGCGTCGATACGTACTGACCAGGTCACGCACCACCGAAACCTTCGCCGACAAGATGATCCGATCATTCGGCAAGCCTGCCTCTTCGGCCAGTGCCGCCGAGCGAAGGGCGCTTTCCACCATCGCCTCGATATAGACGTCCTGCGCATCGCGTGGGGCGTCTGCTGCGGCGTTGGCATTCATCATCGATGTGAGGAGGTCCTGATCCAGCGATCCCCAGTTGACGCCGATACGTACGGGTTTGCCGTTCTCGATCGCGACCGCCACGATGGCGCGAAAATTGTCGTCGCGGTGACGACTTCCCACATTCCCCGGATTGATGCGGTACTTCGCGAGTACCTGCGCGCACTGGGGATACTTCGTGAGAAGCAGGTGACCGTTGTAGTGGAAGTCCCCAACAATCGGTACGAACACACCCAGGTCGGATAACCGCGAGGCGATCTCCGGAACTGCCTGCGCGGCGAGCTCGTTGTTCACCGTCACGCGAACCAATTGCGACCCAGCGCGCGCGAGGGCCGCAACCTGGTTCGCCGTTGCAGCCGCGTCCGCCGTGTCGGTGTTTGTCATCGACTGCACGACAATCGGAGCGGAGGATCCGATCTTGACCCCACCCACGTCCGTCGTCAGAGTTTGCCGTCTAACCCACTGCGTCACTGTCTCTCCGGGCATGCTCTAGCGTAAACTACGCTGCGCGTGGTCCATTGGGGATCGCTAGGGATCGTGGATCCCGGTGACAGTATTGCGCAATTCGGAGACAGCATGCCCAACGAGACGCCAGAAGTAGCTCCTCAAACGCAGGACGCCGCCGCTCCCTCACGGCCCGGGCTCTTTCGGCGCCATTGGGGCAAGTTGACGTTGGCGACGCTCATCCTTGGACCTGCCCTCGGGTTCACGATCTGGGCCGGCCTTGCCATGGGCTTCACCTACTCATCTGGCGATCGCGTGGGGTTTGTGCAGAAGCTCGCAAAGAAGGGCTGGGTCTGCAAAACCTGGGAAGGAGAGATGCAGCTCTCGAACGTGCCTGGTAGCGCGCCGACCATCTTCTACTTCTCCGTACGCAGCGACTCGATCGCTCAGGAAATCGTGTCGCACGAAGGTCGGCAGATGTCCCTGCACTACAACCAGCACGTTGGGATTCCGACGTCCTGCTTTGGCGACACCGAGTATTTCATCACGGGCGTTCGCGTTCTGACGACTGATCGCTAGCGGCATCCACTTGAACAAAAGCGCGACCCCTCAGGCTCGCGCTTTGTAACTCAATGGACCGTGCTACCTCACCCCACGCGCAGCGTCAGCCCGTTCCCGCGTGCCTCGGGGGTGGGAACAAGCGAGGCCGTCGCCAGCTCAATCTGGGTTCGCACGGAGTTCGGACCCGTGCCTCCTTCCACATCCCTCCGCTCGATGGACCGTCGCGGAGAGAGCGCATCGAAAACATCGTCTCCAAAGAGCGCGTGTGCCGCGACAAAGGCCGCCTTTGGTAGGGCATGCAGTTCCAGTCCGGCCTCCTCGCCCTGACGTACCAGCTGTCCGACACTGGCATGGGCCTCTCGGAAAGAGACCCCACGCTCCACTAGATAATCGGCGAGGTCCGTCGCCATCATCGTGCTCGAGATGGCGCGAGTCATGCGTTCTTGGTCAAAACGCAACTCGGAAATCGTACCGGCAACGGCGGGGAGGACGAGTAGCGACGCATCGACCGCGTCGAACAATGTACGCTTGTCGTCCTGCAGGTCCTTGTTGTACCCACTTGGCAGCCCCTTGAGCGTGCCGAGGAGCGCGGTGAGGTCTCCCAGGATGCGCGAGGCTGAGCCACGAGCGATCTCCAAGGCATCGGGATTCCGCTTCTGGGGCATCATGCTGGAACCCGTGCTGAAGCCATCGCCGAACCGTACGAACCCAAACTCGCTCGTTCCGTAGAGGATCAAGTCCTCGGCCAGGCGCGACAGATGGGTTCCCAGCACGGCCAATGTGAACACGACTTCGGCAATGAAGTCGCGATCGGCTACCGCGTCGATGCTATTGCGAGAGATGGACGAGAATCCCAGGCTGCCTTGCAGGAGTACACGCGAAATCGGGAATGCACAACCGGCCACCGCACCACTGCCTAACGGCAGCGAGGAAGCGCCACGCGCCGCTGCGGCAAGGCGCGCGCGATCGCGATCCAGCGGCCAAAAGTGTGAGAGCATCCAATGAGCCGCAGACACTGGCTGGGCGCGCTGCAAGTGCGTGTAGGCGGGCAGCATGGCGCCTTCGAGTGCGCGCGCCTGCTCGAGCATGACCCCCTGCAGCTCCCGTATAGCGTCGTCCAGACGGACGCATGCATCCATGGTCCACATGCGAGTGGCCGTCGCGACCTGATCGTTTCGACTGCGTCCGGTGTGAAGCTTCGATGCCACGTCGCCGACGGACTCGTGCAGGAGTCGGTCGATCATGGTGTGGACGTCTTCGTCCGTTGGAATCGGCGCGGCGCCGGCTCGGAATCGCTCGGCCACCACGTCGAGACCGCGTTCGATTTCCTTGCTCTCGTTCAACGTGAGAACGCCCGCACTCCACAGGGCGACTGACCACGCCTTGGAAAGCTGGATGTCAAATGGCCACAGGCGGAAATCAACGCCGATGGAACGATTTACCGCGTCCATGATCGGCGAGGTGCGGCCGGCGAACCGGCCGCCCCAGAGCTTATGGGCCGAATCGTGAGGCACGAGCTCCAACTTGGTCATGTGAGAACGAGGCCGTCAGAATGAACGCTCTCGGTCGACTGCACGGCAGCGGCCTCGCGGTCTTTCAATGCCCGCACGCGCTGCGGCAGACCGTACAACCGAATGAAACCAGCCGCATCGCTCTGCTGATACACATCGTCCTCGCCAAACGTGACGAAGCGCTCGTCATACAAGGCATGCTCGCTCTGACGGCCGGCGATCGCCACCGTCCCCTTGAAGAGCTTGAGCGAGACTGTGCCCGTGACCCGCTGTTGCACGACATTGATGAACGCGTCGTACGCATCACGCTCGGTCGTCCACCAGCGTCCCTCGTACACGAGGTCTGCATAACGTGGGGCGATGGTGTCCTTTGCGGCGAGCGTTCGGCGATCGAGCACCAGCATTTCGAGTTCACTCAAGGCGGTGTACAAGAGCGTTCCGCCCGGCGTCTCGTAGATGCCGCGCGACTTCATGCCGATCAGCCGATCCTCGACGATGTCAGCCCGTCCCACGCCATGTCGTCCACCGATGGTGTTCAAAGCAAGGATCAACTCCAGCGGATCCATCGCATCGCCGTTGACCGATACCGGCGTGCCGCTGACAAAGCCAATCGTGACCGTTTCCGGTTCGTTTGGTGCATCCGCGGGGTCAGTCGTCAGCAGGAACAGGTCCTTGGGTGGCGGCTGATTCGGATCCTCGAGCACGCCTCCTTCGTGCGAGATGTGCCAAAGGTTCCTGTCTCGCGAATAGATCTTCTTGGAGGTCGCGGCCACCGGAATATTCCGCTCTGCCGCATAGGTCAAGGCATCTTCGCGGCTCCGGATGTGCCACGCACTCTCGCGCCACGGGGCAATCACCTTGAGCTCCGGCGCGAACGTCATGTACGTCAGCTCAAACCGTACCTGATCGTTTCCCTTGCCCGTGCAGCCGTGGGCGAGTGCATCCGCGCCGACCGCCCGAGCGACATCGACCTGCCGCTTGGCGATGATCGGACGCGCCATGGACGTCCCGAGGAGATACTTGCGATTGTAGACCGCACCGGCCCGTAGCGTGGGGTAGATGAAGTCCTCCACGAACTCGCGGCGCAGGTCTTCGACGTAGCACTCCGCCGCCCCAGAGGCGAGGGCTTTTTCGCGCACACCGCGCAACTCGTCCGCGCCTTGTCCTACGTCGGCCGCAACGCAGATGACGCGCGCGTCGTAGTGCTCGCGCAGCCAAGGGACGATGATGGACGTATCGAGCCCGCCCGAATACGCGAGGGCGATGGTCTGCATTTCTATGCTCCACGCTAGGGATATGTATTCAGTAACCTTGCATAATTAGTAGCTTTCGCGGAGCCTGTCAACCCAACGAGCGGATCGCTTGTGGGTGTTCGGGACCGCAGGCCGACGGGAAAGTCACAGGCCCCGAGGTCGCGAATTGCACCCACGTCACGCCGGTCGAGCCGGGGAGGTTCGAATCCCAAGTCGGGTGCGGGCCACGCGGAGCGGCGCCGCTCCGCTGACCGTATCGAAGCGTGTTCAGGAATGCCCACACGTGCGATCGCACAAAGGTGGCCGCTCTTAACCAACTCGTGCGAGCGCGTGCGTGGATTTAGACGACGCTAGCGCTCGGCTAGGCGCTGGATACGCCGCTCCACACGCTCACGGGCGGCGGCCGTTCGGCAGATGACCAAGATCGTGTTCTCGCCTCCGATTGTCCCGAGTACGTCAGCGAACCCCTCGGCGTCAATGCCCTCAGCAATGGGTTGAGCTCCACCGGGGATGGTCTTGATGACCAGGAGCTCGGACACCCCTTCACAGGAGGAAAAGAACTGCGGGAGCAGGTCGGACAACACGGCCCGTGAGTCATCCGCCATGGACTCAGGGTGTGCGTACCTCGCGCCATCGGGAGTCGGAATTCGAGCGAGCCTCATCTCACGGAGGTCGCGAGACAGGGTCGACTGAGTCACTTCAAGTCCGCGCTCCCTCAGCAGCTCTCGAAGTTCCTCTTGGCTAGCCACAGATCGGGAACGGACGAGGTCCGAAATCGCGGACTGACGGGCCTTCTTGTTCACCAGGTCTCTCGTGCGCGGGGAAGTGCCGATCACTCTAGCGGTAACCGCGTCACCCCGTAAGTCGAAATCCAGCGATACGCGAAACAGACAACGAGGAATTGACAAGCGGTGATTGCAACAATATGCATTAACAATGCATAGAATCCCCGTGGGTATCCTCGGGGCCAGTGGATTCGCTGGCCGCGAGCTAGCCCGTCTTCTAGGGAACCATCCCAACTTCGACGTGGTCTTTGCCAGCGCCAACGAGCGCCGCGGCCAAGCGATTTCGATTGGGTCGCGCGAAATGACAATGGTGGCCACCGAAGACGCCCCACTTCGTGAAGCGGAGCTGGTGTTCAGCGCGCTCCCCCATGGTGCATCGGGGAGCTGGGTGCAGCGCGTTGCCGCCGAGGGAAAGCGGGCCATCGACCTGTCGTCTGACCTTCGTCCGGGCCATACGTCGCTCATGGTTCCGTACGGCCTGACGGAGGTGCGCCGCGAAGATCTCGGGAGCGCCCAACTCATCGCGAACCCTGGCTGCTATCCCACGGCGATTCTGCTGGGCTTGCTCCCACTTCTCGAGGCCGACCTGATTGAGCCGGGATCCTGCGTCACTATCGACGCTGCCAGTGGCGTGAGTGGCGCCGGGAATTCGCCGAAGCCGGAGCTCATGTATGCGGAGGTCAGCGAGAACTTTCGGGCTTATGCCGTTGGAAACGAGCATCGTCACCTGCCCGAAATGAGGGCGATGGTGGCTGAGCACGATCGTGACATCGACCTGTTGTTTACTCCTCACCTCCTCCCTGTCGCGCGAGGCATTCTGGCAACGATTTCCGTGCCGCTTCGCGAGATTCCGGTCGACCTAATTGGCGTCTGGCGAGATCGCTACGCCGGAGAGCCGTTCGTGGAGGTTCGAGATGAGCTGCCGTCGTTGCACGATGTCGTCTATCGCAATGTGGCTCGGATGAGCGCGCGCCCCGCTGCGAATCTCCGCCGGCCAACGGCGATCCTCGTCGTCGCTATCGACAACCTTCTCAAGGGCGCGTCGGGCCAAGCCATTCAAAACGCAAATGTGGCCTTTGGCTTGAGCGAGCCCTGTGGGCTGCCTCGATGACCAGGGTCATCAAGATCGGCGGTCGAGCGCAGGGTGACGAAGGGCTCTTCGCGCAGATTGCCCAGTCCGCGATATCCGATCGCATCTGCATTGTGCACGGTGGAGGCGACGAGGTCACTGCCCTGATGCGCCGTCTGGGTCGTGAACCCACGTTCGTGAACGGGCGACGCGTGACCACGAACGAGGATATCAGCGTCGTCCGGATGGTGCTATCGGGCTTGGCGAACAAGCGTCTCGTCAGCGCACTGACGAGCACCGGCGTTCGGGCAGTCGGAATTTCGGGTGAGGATGATGGGTTGATCTCGGCCACACTACTCGATGGTGGCGCGTTAGGCTGCGTCGGCGAGCCGGCGCAGGTCACGTCGACCCTGCTGCTCCATCTCATGGATGGCGGGTACGTGCCGGTGGTTTCACCGGTTGGTCGCGGTCCGGCTGGAGAGGCGCTCAATATCAACGGCGACGACGCCGCGGCATCGATCGCCGCAGCGCTCGGCGCAGATGAGCTCCTCTTCGTTGCCGACGTTCCCGGGGTGTTCGATGCGAGCGGCGCGACCATTCCCGAGTTGTATGCTGGCGATGTTGACCGGCTCATGGCGGGTGGTGTGGCCAAGGGCGGCATGCATGCAAAACTGGAAGCCTGTCTGCGCGCCTTGCGGGGTGGTGTGTCCGGTGTACGCATCGGCGATGTGCTGGCGATTGGCGATCCGCATCGCGGAACGTCGGTGCGTCTCTCTCCTTCAGCGGTTTAAGCCATGTCCACTATCACGTCTCCGATCGTCGACGCCCTCCTCCCAGTGTACAAGCGTGCGCCAATGGAACTGGTGCGCGGCCAAGGCGTGATGTTGTTCGACGCCGATGGGAACTCGTACGTGGACTTCACGAGCGGTATTGCCGTAAACTCGTTAGGGTACGGCGATCCGGGCCTTCGCCACGCCATGGAGCAAGCCGCCGACGGCCTGATTCACGCGTCCAACCTTTATCGGACAAGCCCTGGTGAGCGATTAGCTGAACGGCTGGTGGAGCTGTCGTTCGCCGATCGTGTATTCTTCTGCAATTCAGGTGCAGAGGCGAATGAGGGAGCGTTCAAAATCGCGCGTCGCTGGGCTCGCGGAATTGGCGGGCCCGCCAAGCATGAGATCATCTCGCTCCGTGGCGCCTTCCACGGTCGGCTGTTCGCCACGCTCGCGGCGACCGATCGACCGTCGTACCGCGCGCCTTTCCGGCCACTCGCTGGCGGCGTGTCCATCGCCGAGCGTGACATCGACGACCTGCGGAGCATGCTCCACGAGGAGACAACCGCGGCCCTTATCCTCGAACCAATTCAGGGAGAAGGCGGCGTTCGGGTGCTGGACCCGGCATTCATACGGGCGGTTCGTGAGCTCACACGGGAGCGCCGTATCGCACTGATTTTCGACGAAATTCAGTGTGGACTTGGGCGAACGGGGACACTGTTTGCGTACGAATCCACTGGCGCAACGCCGGACATCATGACACTGGCCAAGCCTATTGCCGGAGGCTTGCCTATGGGCGCCGTCCTGATGACAGAGGAGCTGGCGACGTCGATGAAGCCTGGGGATCACGGCACGACCTTTGGTGGTGGACCCTTTGTGGCATCGGTGGCATTGCACGTCGTGGATCGGTTGGCGGATCCGAGCCTTCTGTCCCACGTGAAGGCCGATGGCGCCTGGTTTGGTGCCATGTTGAACGAGATTCGCGAACGAACGCACAAGGTGCGCGCGGTGCGCGGAAAGGGGTTCATGTGGGGCGTGGACGTTAGTGAGCCTGCCGGAGACATTGTCGCTCGTGCTCGCGAGAAAGGTCTGCTCGTACTGACCGCAGGTGAGCACACCCTCCGTATTTTGCCGCCGCTGGTAGCAACGCGCGCGGAACTCGCGAACGGTCTCGCTCGGCTCGAAGCGGCGATGGATACACCCTGAGCGCACTGCGATCTGACGCACCTTCAGGTGTTGGCCCTGCCGGCCTGACTTTCACACTGCGCCCATGACGTCCTTTCCGTTTCGTGACCTCGAGTTCACCGAGCTACCGCTCGAGGTCACACTGGAGCGTGCACGGGCGTTCTTCGTGGAAATGAATGGGCGCCGAACCACGCGCCACTTCGACACGCGACCTGTTCCGCGGGAAGCCATCGAACTGGCTATTCGCACGGCTGGAACGGCGCCGAGCGGGGCGCACCAACAGCCGTGGACCTTTGTTGCCGTTTCTGATCCGGAAGTAAAGTCCGCGATTCGCGAAGCAGCGGAGCGGGAGGAGCAAGCGTTCTATAACGGTCGCGCGCCCGAAGAGTGGCGTCAGGCGCTCGCTCCATTGGGCACGGATGCGAGCAAGCCGCACTTAACCGACGCTCCATGGGTCGTTGTCGTGTTCCGCCACGCCTACGGCGTCGATGCCGAGGGCGCGAAGCACACGAACTACTACACCACGGAATCGGTTGGCATCGCGGTTGGGTTGTTCATCGCAGCCGTTCACCACATGGGGCTCGTGACGCTCACTCATACACCGAACCCCATGTCGTTCCTGTCACAGCTGCTGGAGCGACCGCCTAACGAGAAAGCATACCTGATCCTTCCCGTCGGCTACCCAGCTCCTCGTGCACGCGTCCCCGACATCAAGCGCAAGACGATCGATGAGATCGTCGTGTGGAGGGAGTCCCGCTGAACGACCGGGGGGTCGTCGGCCGACGGGTCAGAACTGCGCTTTCGAGAATCCCACCTTGCCTTGATCGTACGAGGCCGATCCAACACGGCCCTCGACGAATCCGGAAATACCGCCGAGACGGAAGCGGAAGCCAGCGCCGGCATCCATCGTAAACTTGCTCTGTGACAGGTCGCCAGACGTTGTCCCGTCTGGAGTCTTCAAACTTAGGACGCCGCCTCCGGCCATCACGTACAATCCGCCGGCCAGCGGTAGCTCAAGGTTGCCAAGCGCGCCAAACATCTGAGTGTCACCTGAGCCATAGCTGCCGCCGCTAGTGCTCGCGTCTTTCAGCGAAAACCGCGTGAGTGAGACCTCGGGTCGCAGCGCGATGGGGAACCCAGCGATCGTGACGAGCAGCGACGCATCGTAGTGAAATCCGGTGTCGTGCAGGTCCTTAAGGTCTCCCGAAGGAACGGTGAGCCCGCCGCTCACTACGACCCGAATGGGTCGATTGCTACCCGCGCCAGGTGCCTGCGCCTGCAATAGCGACGAGCCCCCCATCACGGAAACACCACACCACAATACGCTTCGCCAAAGTGCACGCATTGAGACGCCTCCGAAGCATTGTCCGCCGTCCGGGACCATCGTGGAACCGCAAGGCGCAACATGCCACGTGTTGCCGGTGCGCGCGAGAGCCTGGAGTCGAGGACTGGCCGTCCGGCGTTTCCCGCCCGACCAGCGCAGAACGCGCTGTCCTCGCGCAGCACCCGCGGCAATGGGCAGGAGCGGCGACGTTGGATTCCTGCCACGGCGAGCGGATGTACATTGAGCGTCTACCTAGACCGTGAGCACCATGCGACGCATTCTGATCGCCCTGAACGTTCTCGTCGCCTTCGGCGCATTGTCCCTCGGAGCGCAGGCCGTTCGCCCGGCGATGAGCGCGCGAACACCACGACTGATAGTGTTCTTTACGATCGATCAGCTGCGACCGGACTACCTAACGCTTTTCGGAGGGCAGTTCACCGGCGGGTTTGCCAAGCTTCTCAAGAACGGCGCATTTTTTTCCAACGGCCTTCAGGATCATGCAATCACGGAAACCGCTCCCGGCCACGCGTCCACGATGTCCGGGCGATTTCCGAAAAGCACCGGCATTGTAGCGAACAACGCGGGCGTCATCGACAACCAGTCACCACTGATTGGCGCCCGCGGTGATGGCGCATCGCCATTTCGCTTCCGCGGCACAACGCTCACCGATTGGCTTCGATACGCGAATCCAGCCACGCGTGCCCTCTCGGTGTCTCGAAAGGACCGTGGCGCGATCCTGCCACTTGGCCGCGCCATGCAAAATGTGTTCTGGTACGCGACCAACGGCACGTTTACAACCAGCACGTACTACGCTGACACACTTCCCGACTGGGTAAAGCGATTCAACAACCGGAAGTTGGCGCAATCGTATGCTGGCAAGCGATGGGAGCTGTTGCTCGCGCCAGCTGCGTACCCTGAAGCGGATAGCGTGCCAACGGAGAGCAGTGGTTCGGACTTTGTGTTTCCACATTCCTTTCCAGCTGACTCGGGCCAGGCCGCGGCCGCGCTGATGAACATGCCCATGATGGACGAGGTGACGCTCGCCCTGGCGTTGGAGGGCGTTCGACAACTTGGACTCGGCGCAGCGGATCGGACCGACGTGCTTGCCGTGTCGCTCTCCACGACAGATGCCGTCGGCCATCGGTTTGGACCGGACTCCCGCGAGATTCACGATCAAGTCGTTCGGCTGGACCGATACCTTGGCGCGTTTCTCGACTCGCTCTTCAAGTTGCGTGACTCCACCAAAGTCCTCATCGCCCTCACGGCGGATCATGCCGTGGCTCCCCTTCCGGAGTCACGATCGCGGTATCCGAATGTCGGGGCTGGGCGCGTGAACCTTGGACCGGTGTGGAACGCCACCCGGTCGCGTTTGATCGCCGCCGGAGCGGATTCGGAAGGCATTGCCTTTGATGAGGCGGTGTTGTATCTGCATCCCGATGCCTTGGCGCCCGCCGGATTGAAGTCCGACTCCGTGGCCCGTGTCTTTGCTCGCGAGGCATCTGCGGTGAACGGTGTCTTACGTGTTGACCTGGTGCGCGAGCTGGCGATGAAGGACACGACACGCGACGACATTGCGCGTCGTTGGCTCCACATGCTGCCACCGGATCTCCCGGCAGCCGCAACAGTGACGCTGAAACCCTATTGGTATTGGGCAGGCGTGACCTATGCCACGCACGGCACGCCGCACACGTATGACGCGAATGTTCCGATCATCTTGTGGGGGTCTCGCGTGAAACCCGGACGATTCCCACAACGTGTTCGCGTTGTCGATCTTGCTCCCACTCTGGCCGAGCTGGCTGGCGTACGCCCGATGGAGCGGTTGGACGGTATCGTCTTGCGCGACGTCCTCCGACCGTAGATGCGACGCCGACCCTCGGTTCAGAAGGCGTTCGATGAGGCGCGGTTTGGGCCGACGAGGATCCTCAATTTGCGAGATGGTCTCCCGAGCGGGGCGGAGGCTACACGACGAGCGGAAGGCTGGCTCCGCGCGAAGCAGATCGAACGTGCCGGTGAAGTGCTCGTTGTGACCGGGCGGGGAAACGGTAGCCTCGATGGCATTGCCGTCATCAAGTCTGACATCGAGCGGCTCATCACCCGGCTGCGCCATCAAGGGGTCATCAGCGAGGCGCGCGAGCATACTGCCGGGTCGTTTGTGCTGACGGTAGCCCCACTCCGCATGCTCTTCGAAGCGGCGGCGCGTCAGGGCACCAAGACCGGCACGCGCGGGTCAGCGGCCCCCGCTCCAGTCTCGCCCGGATGGCGCGCCCTCGAGCCCGAAACTCGCCACGCGATGCGTCAGTTGGCGTTGCGAGCGATCGAGTCGCTCGGGGTCCAGCAGCCGACGGAGGACATGATCCAATCCGAGATGGAGCGGCAGTTCACACTGCTCACCCGACATATCGGGCCGGGCGAGCTCAACGAGAAGGCGCTCGGAGCCGCCCTGATTCGGGCCCTCGAGGAATACGAAGAGGGCTAGTGCCCTCGTGATGCGCTCAGGACGGCGAGGGTGAAGATTGCCAGCGCAACAAGTGTCCAGAAGATGGCCTTCCGCAGGGCTCGATGGGATGGTGCTGGCGGCGGGACGACTCGCGCCGTGCTGGAAAGCTGCGCATGCGCCGCCGCCCTCTGCGAAAGGTGCGGTGGGTTTTCACCCAGAAATCGCGGGAGGGGTGGTGGCGCTTGTGGAAAGCGCGGGGGCTTGTCAGTGACCACGATCGACGCGGCAGACGCAGGGACGGCCTCTTCGACAAGCAAGGTCGCCGATGCCTCCTCGATCGACGCTGGGATCGGGTCCGTGGTTGCTTCGGAAAGGTGCTCCGCTGCCGCGGGATGGTATTCGACGGTTGGTGCTGGAGCACCACGTACAAAAAGAGGCCGAGCCCCGCGATTCATGCGAGGCACCACATAGCCGGGCCGGTCTTGTATGGCTCGCAATGCGCGAGGCGGTGTCATTGCGAGCGGCCGTCGGGATGAGGCGGACGGCCCCGTGTCGACGGCCTCTATAGGGAGTGACTCCGCGAACTCCGCCTGCCCCGAGGGAGCGGCCAGAACCGGTTCAGCGTGCGACGCGAACAGCTCCAACCCAAAGTTCGGTGACAGGGCAGCCTCGACTCTCGCGGTTTCCTCCGGTGATGGCGGCGCGTCGGCGTTCGGATCGCGCGCCAGAAGCCCGACGCCGAATGTCGCGCCGACCGAGGTCGTCGCCTCAACGAGTCCATCGCCTTCGAGCACCGGATCGCGCGACCGCGGTGGCTCCAGGGAGGTCACCGCCACCCGCGCCGTACGTGGCGATCCCGCCCGGCGCACGCCGGCGCACGAACAGCCAACGCCCGCCGCGATGTCGAGCAACACCGGTTGCTGACCAACCAACTGCTCCGCCAGCTCAACGGCGAGGTTGGCGTCCGTCAGCTCTACCAGCTGTCTCTCCGGACAGCGGCGCTGCAGCGCATCAGCCGACGGACAGCCACCCGGAATCGACGCAAAGCGCCGTCGATCCGGCGGCACAAGATTCTCGAAGTGTGTCGGAAGCGCCGACAGTTCGATGCCCGCCGAACGAAGGCGAACAAGAAACACCTCCGGCGAGTACCTGGCGTCAAACACAGGATCGGCGCCGCTGGCGCAGTCGCCGACGAACGTGATATCCAGGTGCTTACCGGGAAGGATGTGTCGCAGATAACGAGCAGTCGCCACCGGTGGCGCAACCGTCGAGATCATGAATGGCGTCAGCTCTCCGGCACCGGTTGTTAGGCGGGCGCGCGCGCGCTCACAGGCGCAAACGATCGCCGGCCGGCGGCCTCGCGATTCGGCAGAACGCAGGACGGCCTCGGCGATCAGTTCATCCCCCCAACTCGCCGGCACGACTGTATGGTAGCCCAACAAGTGGCATCCGTGCGCAAGCTGCACCGGATGTGCCGGAAGCGCCGCCAGCACGGTATCGTTACCGATAACCGCGACAGAGATCACGTCCGGTGAGCGCCGGTCAACAAGCAGGGGAAGCGACATGTCAGGTAGGTTCAGTCCAGCCCGGTAGCGACCCAAAGGGAATTCCTGACCGCATAGATGTCCAGTCAACTAAGACCAGAATCTACGCCAATGGCGTCACTCCGACTGCCGTGAATTCCGAGAACGCCGGATTAAGCCCAGAGCAAATTGCTCGGTACAGCAGACATTTGTCCCTTCCGGAAGTCGGAATGGACGGTCAGCTGACACTGCAACGAGCTCGCGTGGTTGTCCTAGGTGCTGGAGGCCTGGGATCGCCAGCCGCACTCTATCTAGCAGCCGCTGGGATTGGGACCCTTGGAATAGTAGATGACGATGTCGTGGATATCTCAAATCTCCAGCGACAGGTACTGCATAACACGGAGTCGGTTGGCCGGGGGAAAGCGGAATCAGGCGCCGCGCGATTGTCATCGCTAAACCCGCACGTCCAGGTCATCACGCACGGCGTTCGACTCACCGCGGCCAATGCGATGGCCCTGCTTTCGTCATACGACGTGGTCGTTGATGGCACCGACAACTTCGAATCCCGTTATCTGGTAAACGACGCCTGCATCCTGCTCGGCAAGCCATACGTCTACGCCAGTGTATTGCGCTTTGAGGGACGCGCGAGCGTGTTCGGAACGACGGACGGTCCCTGCTATCGGTGCCTGTTTCCCGAGCCACCGCCGCGCGGCTCCGTTCCGTCGTGTGCGGACGCCGGAGTACTCGGAGTGATGCCCGGTCTCCTTGGGACGATTCAGGCGGCCGAAGCCGTCAAGCTGGTGCTGGGAATTGGAGAATCCCTGTCGGGCCGCCTGCTCGTTGTAGACGGGCTTCGAATGCGCCTCAGAGAGTTCGAGGTTCGGCGAAATCCCGAGTGTATCGCGTGTGGAAATCGCACTATGAAGGGACTGGCTGACTACGATGCATGGTGCGGGGTCAGTGCCAGTGCGCCCAAGGCCGTGAACCAGATGGAGCCGAGGCAGCTACGCGAGAAGCTCTTGAACGGAGTCGATCTAGCGCTGGTCGATGTTCGCGAGCCGTGGGAATGGGGCATCGCCAGGATCGACGGTGCGCGCCTGATTCCACTGGCGACACTCGAAGACCTGATCGGCACACTAAATCCTGACCGCGAGACCGTGATCTATTGTCACCATGGTCAGCGTAGTCAGCGCGCGGCCGAACGTTTGGTCGGAGCCGGATTCCGGCGCGTTTCAAACCTGGCCGGAGGCATTGAGCGTTGGCGCGTCGACGTGGATTCCACCCTCGCTCGCTACTGACGAACGGTCGGGTCGCCAGCGCCTGAAAACGCGGCGGACTCTCGCGAAATGCCATCCAAGCAGCACGTGACGCGTCAAGCGTTCGCGTTGCACCGCGGCCGCTCCACACCGCATCGAGCGACGCGCGACGCGCGTCTTGTCGAGGTCCTGCCCGGCCGACGGCAAGTCCGGCGTTGACGCCCTTTTCCGTGCCGATCCAGGGCGGGCGCGCTAGTATCGACCGCGCGATCAGGCTTCTAAAGCGTTGGTTCTCGACAACTTCGCCGCCTGCGTCGGCGTGCGTTGTCAAGGAAGTTCGCGACGTCCGTGGGGTTTTCGACAACAGCTTCCCTAACGAGTTCTTCGCCGTGGCGGGACTTAGCGGGCTTTTGCGCGGAAGCATCGCCCAAACCGTCAACGAACTTGACACAGTCGAGAAGGGTGACGGTGGCATGGATCGTTCGTCCTCCGGGCAGCAAAGCAAATGGAAGAGGCCGTTGAGAGACGTTCGCGGAAGCCTGCCCGGCGACATGCGACGAGCGGCCGCTAAGTCAACTAACCGATTGAGGATCCGCTCATGCTTTCGTTCCGCTCGCTCCGCAATGGACTCATCGCCGTCGCCGCCTTCGCGGGCACCGCACAGGCCCAGGCCGGCCTTCTGTCGAACATCGCCACGGTCACCATCAACGCCACGAAGCCCACGTCGCTCACCGTGACGGTGAATTCTGGTGGCACGCAGACGATGGCGAACTTGACCGACAACGTCACGAACAACTTCTCGACGCCGGTGAACATCACGACGGCGTGGGATATCAATCCGTCGGCTGCATCGGTGAGTCTGGTGGGGTACTTCTCGAATCCCGCGCAGGCCTTGGCGAACGGCACCGACTTTATCACCTCGAGCCTGATGAAGGGCCGTATGTCGACGGGTACGCCGGTGGCCTTCACGGCGTTTACGCAGAATGCGGTGGGCGGCGCTGGTCAGGCGGGTGGCTCGCTTCTGCTGTTCACCACGGCCATCACGGGCGTGAACAAGAAGTCTTCCCGCACGGACAATCTCGACCTCCAGATCGACCTGACCGGTCAATCGGCCACCGCTGGGACCTACACCGGTACGCTGAACCTGCGCGCCGTCACCCAGTAACAACGCCTAACGGTCAACGGAACCGCCCAATGCGCCTTCTTGGACTTCAGCTCCTGGCGCTCCTGGTTGCCCTGCCGCTGGACGCACAGACCGTGCGTCCAGCGGGTGTTGAATACTCGGAGGTAGCGCGCGGGAAGTTTGAGCTGGTGAACGAGACCGTCTTTCCGATGACGGTGGTACTTGAGCCGCGCGGATTCCTGGTGGACTCGACCGGCGAACTATCCGACGAGCCATTTGATACGGCACGCGTCCATCTGAAGCTGTCAGCGATGAGCTTCAAGATCCCGCCGTTGCAGAGCTATACCGTCTTCTACGAGGCCTCGGCGTCGCAGCTGCCAGCATGGTTTCAGGTGATCAGCGCGATGACGGGGGCGCGCACGGCGAACGGGCTGAATGTTCGCATTGAACTGCCGCACGTGATTTACCTCCTGCAAAAGCAGCCGCTCCGTCGGACCGACGTCGCAATCCGTCGCTTCGCCTTCGATTCCGTGGAAAAACGGGCGATCGTCGAGCTCGAGAATACGTCGGATGCGCTTGGCCGCGTCCTGATGTCGGAGGTTGCAGGTGACGGACACACAGCAACACCAGGCGGAGGCTTCCCACTGTTCCCGCAGAGCAGGCGGCGAGTCGAAACTTTTGACGGCCGACGGCCTGGAGCATTTGTTCCTACGCTTTGCGAACACCGTCGAAGAACGGCGAAGGTCAGGCGATCGGTAGTTCCCTTGCTCACGGATGACGCGAAGGAACCGTGAATACTCCGACTCTGCGACTGCGCGCGCTGACACTCGCGATGTTGTTGGTCCTGCCGATTCGCCCGGCGAAGCTCAACCCGGTCTTTCGTAGTCCGCACGGTTTCCATCGCGGCCTCCAAAGGCTCGTCCATTACGGTCACCGTTCTCAGCGGTTCATCGCAAACGCTCACCAGCATCACCGACAACACGGCGAACAACTTCCCAACGCCAGTTCACGAATTCAAACGGCGTGGACCTTCCGGGCGGTGTGGCGACCGCGTCCCGTCGTCGCGCCACGAATCCTGCGCCAGGCCTTCGTCAATGGCACCAGTGCGCTGTCCACCGCGCGCATGAAGGGACGCGTGTTGACGACACCGATCACCACCTGGCAGCCCACAACATGGACGGCGTTCACACAGAACTCGACGCGAGGCGTCGGTGTGAACGGTGCTACGCTCCGGCTGTTTCGGATCCTCGTCACTGCTGCCAACCGAAAGGCGAGCCGCACGCTAGATCTGGAGCTGCAACTCGACCTGACCGGCCAGGCGCCGATCAACGCCGGCGTTTTGGACGGGCACCGTCAACGCGCGCGATCGCGATATGACGCTGCGTCGATCGCCGTGCCAGATGGAGCTCCACTGCGCGGACCATGAAACAGTGGTCGGTCATCGTCCGCCTTCACTCGTCGCCAGCGTCAGCTTGACGCGGGCGGCCTTCGCGCAGGTAGGCGCAATTACGACGACCGCACCGATCAGCCGGCGTCGGTCTCGTCGCTGTGGTCAACGCCGCAGGCGGCTGCGGATGCGGGAGTCGCAGCCACCTTGACGGTGTTGATTGCCTCAGGTGGAACGCAGACGATTGCATCGCTGCTCGACAATCGCGTCAACGCCTTCCCCACCCCGGTCCAGATCACGACGTCCTGGAACCTGTCGAACCTGATCTCCACGCTCGACCTCGTGGCGTACTTCATCACGCCGACTGCGGCGTTGGTCAATGGACCGAACACCCTGCCCTCGTCGCGCATGCTCGGGCGAATGACGACAGGACGGCCAACGGCGTTCACCGCGTTCACGCAAAACCCCGTTGGTGGCGTTGGCACCCCTGGTGGGAGCCTGCACCTGTTCCGACAGGTGGTCGTGTGGCCGTTCACTGCCATGGCCAGCGCACGGACAATCTGGATCTGCAACTTGATTTGAGGGGCATACCGAGCCTCCCAACGGAACGTACGCCGGGATCGCTGAACATTCGTGCGGTGGCGTACTGACCTATGCGCCTGAGCCACCGAATTGTTAGGCTTGCCATGTGGGCGGGGTTGAGCAATAAACCGCGGTTTAGGCGCGCTCAGGTGTTTTCCGGGTCAAGGTGGGGATTTACAACTGTTTTCGGGCTATGGTGGCGCGGTGAGCAATGGGAATGAAGGCTGGCTGCGAAGGCGAGTATATTAGCGTCGGGTGCCTCGATGGTTTGCGCCTAACCTGGCAAGCCAGCCCTTGCACCTCATCGGTCATAACCGCTGGGCGTCAGCGTGATGTGTTGACGATCGACCTCCCGAGCGATGAATTCGGCGCCGGAAGCGCCGTGCTCGTCCAAGGCGTGGGTGTGCAGGGGTTACGCGGCCGCACCTCGATGCGTGCGTTCGCTGGAGCCAGTGCCAGTGCGTTGGCGGCACCCTTCTTCTCAGCGAGCCGTGCCGAGCATGCCCTGGCGTTTGTACACGCCGAGCACAACTACAGCCGAACGCTGGCGCTTTTTGGCGATGCTCTGTTCACGACGAGGCAGTCTCTCTTCGCCGGAGCCACCTGGCGTCCGAGGTCCGCGATAAGCACGAGCGCCACGTTGGGGCTCGGCAACGCGCCCTACGCTGCGGTGTCCATCGACTCGCGGGGCACGCGTGGATGTGGGGCAGTACGTACTATCTGGTACGGGCTATCGGCGAGCGGACGTTCCCATGCCATATCAAAGCGAAGTGGAACGGGAAAACGTACTAACGACCGTGCGGTTGTCGCCAAACGCGACGGTTTCGTTTGGGCGACAGCACTTTCGCCAGGACTCGTCGAGTGCAACCATCGCGAGTCGCGCGTCACTCAACCAGGTGTCGGCCAATTGGCGCAACGACTACGTCACGCTCGGCGGCGGAGTCTTCGACGCGACTCTGCCAGCTGCGAAATCTGCAAACGCTGCGCGCAAATGTGTCATCGTTCGCCAGTGCGTCGCGCATGATGAACCGATGGTTGCAGGCGGATCTCTACCTGTTGCGGGTGTGGGAACCCGTGGAGGCTCGGGCGACGACACCCATTCTCTATCTGCGTGAGTCGGTGTCGCCCCAGTTCAACCTCCTACAGATGATCACTCGCGAAAATGGGCGCACTTCTGTTTCGTTTGGTGGTGGGGTGAGCTCCGGGTTGAACTCCTTGAGCATCGACTACCAGATCGTTCACACGCCGTACCGTACTGCCAACCCATTCGTGCACTCCCTCGGTTTGAACGCGCGTGCGCAGCTTGGTTCCACCAGCTGAGCATAGGCTCGTTCGTGACGCCGGACGGACGAGTGAACTACGCAGCCTCTGGCAGCACGTTCCTGTACCGCGGGCTCGCGGCGCTCGGAGCGTCAGCCATGGTTTCGGGTGGCCGCATTGACCGGTACGTGGTCCTGGGGCGCGTCGTGGACGAAGCGCAACATGCTGTCGAGGGCGCCGCGATCGAAATCGGCGGCGAGACAGTGTATACGGACTCACGCGGTCAATTCTTTGCGCGTCGCAGCACCCCTCGCGCGCTCACCTTCCGCGTGGTGCCTGACGACTTTCTGGTGCCAGGAACGTTCGAGGTGGTGGACGCACCCTCTAAGGTCACACCCACCATCGATGCGAAGGCCACCCCCCTCCTGATCGTGGTGCGGCGTTCAGCGACTCGTTAGGTCGTTCCGAAGACCACCTGTAGTACGCGAGTGTCTATTCGCCCGTCGGCACGCCAACGGGCGGTCGCGCGCACCAACAGCGTTTTGGTGGTGTCACTGTCAGCTCCGACCAGCTGCCGCAGCGAAACCGCGCGCGCCCCTTCGGCGACTGGTACGCGAGTGCCTCCGTGCAATTCCACCAAGCGTTGGTTGGCGGCGCGAGCGAAGAGTCTGGGGCTTCGCCCGCGTTCATCAGGCGTCTCGTCGCTCTCGAGCATCACCTCGTCCGCATCCCGCCAAGCCGACGGAAGTACCACTGATGCATCACGGACCCGTGGCGATGAGGAACCCGCTGCCGGCTTGATGACCACGAGCGAAACGGAGGCCGTTGTCGAACGAAGACCTTGTGCTTGGGCAGCGCCGAGTGGCAGGCACAACGCCAAGGCCAAAGCGCGCCCACGAAGGCAAAGCGGACGCCAGAGGCCTTTCGCGCCAGTGCGCCGCGCGAGAAGAGCGTGTTCGGAGGCTCATAGCCAGGAGTGTCGACTCAGTGAGTCGCAGAACTTGAGCTCGGTGAATACCGAGCCAGTGCCCATCGTTAGCGTCCAAAGGCGGTTAGAATTGCCGGCCTGCGACTTGTCGATCACTGAAGCAGGAGGTCGCGTCAGTTGGACGATCCCCGCGGGAGCTGCATTATCTGGCTTCCACCGTCTGCCTTTCAGGAGCGCGGCAAACAGGTGGCGCGGGTTTCGGGGTGGGAACCGGGCGGGACTCACAAGCGCGGAGACGAATTCATGCCGGAGTTTGGTAGCTGGGGAACGGCTTGGTGGAAGCCAGTCCTCTTCATCGTGATCGCAGGCCATATCACGAACGTTTGCGTGACCCTGTTCCTGCACCGGGCGCAGACGCACCGGGCGGTGCTGATACATGCGATTGCGGCGCTTCCGATGCGGTTGTGGCTCTGGCTGACGACGGCGATTGTCACCAAGGAGTGGGTTGCATGCCACCGGAAGCATCACGCGTTTGCGGATCGCGAGGGTGACCCGCATTCGCCGCTGGTGGAGGGCCTTCGCAACATCGTGCTCAAGGGTGCGTTCTACTATCGGCGCGCCGTGAGACAGCCGGGCGTCTTGGAGAAGTACGGCCGCGGCACACCTAACGACTTGCTCGAGCGGCTGCTCCTGAGTCGTTTCAACTGGCTTGGCATCGTCTTCATGTTGCTGGCCGACGTCTATTTGTTTGGTTTCTTCGTCGGGGCGATGGTGTGGGCCGTCCAGATGGCGTGGATTCCCTTCTGGGCTGCGGGCATCATCAACGGTGTCGGCCACGCCTGGGGCTACCGGAACCACGAGGTGAAGGACGAGAGCCGGAACATTGTCCCCTTGGCCATTTGGCTGGGGGGCGAGGAGCTGCACAACAATCACCATGCTGACCCCCACTCGGCCAAGTTCCAGCATCGGTGGTTCGAATTCGATATCGGCTGGATCTACATCCGGCTGCTCTCGCTCTTTGGACTGGCAAAGGTGCAATACGCACGCAGCGACGCCTAACGATCATTGCAGGAACGGCGACGCTCCCGAGTTCGGGGGCGTCGCCGTTTTTCTTGAGGCTCTGTATGGCTGACATCACTTGCTCTCGTTGTGGCGCGACTCGTGCTGCCTTCGAACGTCCTCCTTTCAGGACCGATCGGTGCACGCGTCGTCGCCGAGATCTGTCAGATGTGTTGGGGAGATTGGCTGAAGCAGCAGACCATGCTCATCAACCACTACGGATTGAATGTCATGGATCCGCAAGCTCGCCAGTTCCTCACCAAGAACATGCAAGCGTTTCTCTTCAAGTCCGGCGCGGGCGAGGACGTAGATACCTCCAAGAAGGGAACGATCGCGTGGTAGACGGCCGGACACGTGACTCATCGCCATGCCAGACCTTCGGTCTTTCGCTGAAGCGCCTGGGCCATGTGGCCGCCATCGCCGGCCTGCTCGGATGCCAAAGCAACCCAACGCCCGTTACCACGTCGCCACGTACGGTCGCGTCGGAGGCGAGTGGACGTTGGGCGGATTCCGTCCTGAGGTCGCTATCGCTGAAGGATCGCGCGGCGCAGCTGGTATGGCCATGGATACTCGGCGATTACGTTCCCGAAGGCAGCCCCGAGTGGATCCGCCTCACGCGCTTTGTACGCGAGCAGCATGTGGGTGGCTTCATCATGTCGGTTGGCTCTCCGCTCGACATCGCGTCCAAGGCCAACGCGTTGCAGCTGGAGAGTTCGGTGCCACTGCTCTTCAGCGCCGACATGGAGACAGGGGTCGGATTCCGAGCGAGGGGCGGCTTCTTTCTTCCGAACGCGATCGATCTTGGCGGTGCCACCACGTTCCCGCTACAGATGGCGCTGGGTGCGACTCGCGACTCGACGCTAGCCTATGAGTTCGGACTCGCGACCGCGCGTGAGGCGCGCGCCCTGGGGATTCACATCGCGTTCAATCCCGTGCTGGATGTGAACAACAATCCGGCCAATCCGGTGATAGGCGCGCGGGCATTTTCGGAAGACGCTCAACTTACCGCACTGCTTGGTGCTGCCAACATTCGTGGGCTGCAGGATGGCGGAGTACTCGCAACCGGCAAGCATTTTCCCGGACACGGCGACACGGAAACGAATTCCCATCTGGCACTGAGTGTGGTCAACGCGAGCCGCGCGCGCCTCGATTCGTTGGAGCTGGTGCCGTTCCGGGCGGCAATCCGTGCAGGCGTCGGTGCCATCATGACGTTCCACGGCTTCCTGCCCGCGTTGGACTCCAGTGGCGTGCCCGCCACCCTGTCGCCGCGGGTGATGACCGACCTGCTCCGCAAGGAACTTGGCTTTGAAGGCTTGCTGGTGACCGATGCCATGGACATGAAAGGCGTCGTTGACAAGTACGGTGCGGCGGAAGCTGCAAAGCGTGCAGTTGCCGCTGGGAACAATGTGCTCCTCATGCCATCCGACGTGCCGGCGACCATTGATGCGATCGTGGCCGGGGTGACAGAGGGCCGATACACGGAGGCGGCGCTCAATGGCTCGGTACGGCGTGTGTTGCTGCTGAAAGAGCACTTTGGACTGAATCATAGCCGCCTGGCTCCGCTCGATCGTGTTCGAGCGGTAGTTGGCGACTCGTCGAACCAACGTCTTGCCCAGCAAGTGGCCGATCGGTCGATCGTCCTGGCGCGAGATGCCGCGGGACAAGTTCCGCTCCTCGGCAACGATGGGCAATCGCCGAGGATCGCGGTGGTGACCTATTCTCGGCGTGCCGATCTCGGTGCCGGCACGAGCTTCCTTGCTGAGCTGCGGCGAACCATTCCGCGTGTCTCGCAATCGTGGGTGAACGCCGACGAGGAACGACCGAGGTTTGATGATGCGGAGGGAGCAATGGCCGGAACGGACGTTGTCGTCATCTGCAACTATCTCAACATCAACTCGGAGTCTGCAGTCGCTTCCGCACCAACGGCCTTTGCCTCGTTTGTGAATGGACTCGTGACGCGAGGGCTCCGGGTCGTCTTGATCTCATTCGGCACTCCCTATCTACTTCAACAAGTGCCGTCGGTCCCCACGTACCTGGTCGCTTGGGGTGGAGGACCTGCGTCCCAGCGAGCGGCGGCCCGCGCGTTGGTCGGTCGACAGGCGATCGGTGGCAAACTACCGATCTCGATACCGCCCGTGTTGCCATATGGCGCTGGTGTGGTACGGCAGACGCCCGCAACGACCCGCCCCGATTGACGGCGTCGGAGGCTGATCGTAAGTCTGTAACTGCTGCTTCAGGTGTCTGCTGCGAGACGGTCGCCGGGGCTTGACATTAGTTTCAGTGCGGTACTAATTCGCGGACATGCCCTCCCGGTCCACGCCCGTACGAGTCAAGTCGCCAATGCGGGGCGCGGGGTACACGGTTGATGTGGTCATTGTACGACCACACGGTCGGCAACTCGCTGTGCTGATGAAGCACGTGTCGCCGAGCGGTGCGCGTTCGCGCTGGGAACTACCCTGGGATTCACCCAGCGCTGGCGAGACTCTCGACGAGTCTGCTCGACGCATCGTGCGCCAGGTTGCGCGGACACATGTGTCTTGGACAGACCAGGTCGGTGCCTTCGCCGACGGACGCAAGCACCCGTCGGCCGGCGCTCTGTCAGTAGCATTTGTGGCCATTGCGGCAGATGGCGCGCTCGCCGTGCCGGAAGCATTTCATTCCTGGATTCCTGTAAGCCAAACGCCGTCCCTTCAGGCTCGGCAGCGCGCGATACTCGAAGGCGGACTGTCGACGATCCGCCAGCGCATGGATCATGCACCCGTCGCGTTTCGGTTGTTGTCCGAGCGTTTCACGCTGGGCGAGCTTCAGCAAGCCTACGAGCTCCTGTTGGGACGCCGATTGCACAAGGCCAGCTTTCGGCGCGCATTGCAGGCTTCTTATCTCGTGGAGCCTACGGATGAATGGCGGAGTGAGGGACGCGGACGTCCCGCTCAACTGTTCCGGTATGCGCCACGTCGACGGAAGAGTGGCCGTCGGCCGGTGCGGTTCGACCTCCTCGTCTAGTGTGGTGTAGGAACCCACGGCTTGTGAAGGGTTCGTTACCGCACGCCGACTTGACCGTCGGACGTATTAGTTGCAAAGTGTAAATAACACACAAAGAGAGGTTCGTGTGTTGGCCTTTCTCGAATCCTTGTGCGGTGCACTGAGCGCCCGCGATCCAGAGACCATTCGGCGATTGCTTGCGCATCCGCTGGCACAGGCGCTTCCGCGGGCGGTGCGTGACGAAGCGCGTGGCATAGCATCCGGGAGCCTGCGCGGCTATGTGGCCCCCCTTCAGGCCATGCACCTGTATCACCAGACCGCGCACTTGCTGGGCGCGTGCAGCGACGCCGCCACCCGACGCATAGGGGTTGCACGGCAAGACCATTCGGGAAATTCTCAGATTGAACTCCCACTTGAGCGCGCAACGGCCCACTGAGACGTTCGCGGCGGGAACCGCCAACGAAAAAGGCACCGCAGCTCGCGGTGCCTTTCTTTGCTTTCCGGGTCTTGGTGAGCTAGAACCTCGCGCGCCCTCCCATGTGGCGACGCAGTAATTCTCGAGCAATGGCCACGTTGTCGGTGGCGATTTCCAGCAGCTGGCGCACGACGCTCTGTGCTGAGCTGCCTTCGGCGCTGGCAATAATGGGCGGCTCGTGACCTTCCCGGCGATCCGGGTCTGACCGTCGCTCAACCGCAACGTGGCCGCGATGCATGGCCTGAGCAGGGGCATCTTCCTCGACTTGGACGAAGCCGCCACCAGGCAACGCTCGCTCGTAGACAACACGAACCGGCTTGATCTCTGACACCGAACCTCTGCGACATAGGAGAAGTGGGCTCGCACGCCCCACTACGTTCGGGACGACCAGAATTCTCCCCGGTTACTACAGCTCAGCATGGTTACAGGCCAAGGCTGCTGTGTACTACGCAGTCACGAGCGCGAAATAACCATTGAAACAGAGCTTCATAGGATAGCGTGAAACCGAGCCAAAAAAAGAGCGCCCCGGTGGTTCCGGGGCGCTTCAGTTCGGGTCAATTGTCGTGCGGGGTTCAGACCTTGATGACGTCCGAAGCCTGCGGGCCCTTCTGGCCCTGGACGATCTCGAACTCCACGCGATCACCCTCCGCAAGGGTTTTGAATCCAGGGGTCTGGATTGCACTGAAGTGGACGAACACGTCTGGGCCTCCCTCGCGGGAAATAAAGCCAAAGCCCTTAGCGTCATTGAACCACTTCACAGTTCCGGAGATGCGTGCCATGCCGATGTTCCTCTTTCCCCCTGCTGGGGCTAGCGGTGTTGCGACCCGGTGGAACTCACCGCACTTCGGAGAGGACCGGGAGGTGAAAAACGCGTCAAGCGGAACCCAGAGCGGGTCTCTCAGACGCGGTAATGAGGTAAATAAGTGCGTTAAGCTTGTTAGTAAATACCTGTTTTACGCTGCGCCAGCGATATATCGAGCGACCCGGCCGCAAGACGTGCACTTGAGCGTCACGTGAGAGTGGGGCTGTGGTGGCACCCGCGCTGGGAAGCGCTCGATGTTGCCCGAACAGGACGGACAGCTCAGAGGCTCACCACTCCGGTCGCTCGCGATAAGGTGGAGCGCTTGAGCAGGATTGTACGTCGCTGGACGTGGTTTGCGCATTCAGCCTCCTTAGCTGCAGTGTTTCTGTACGCCAATGGTTGTAGCGCACCTCAGGGAAAGGTAACCGTCTAAAGAACTGGCTCCAAGTTCCGACGGTCCATGAAGCGCGTCGAACGCTTCAAGAGGAGCGTGGATCGGGACAAACGGTCTTCCAATTGTCCGGAGGTTCCAATCGGTGCCGGGCAATCCGCCACTGTTTGGGAAAGTGTACGAGAACGCGGCAATTGCTCCCGATGTTGATATCGGCAACAGGGAACCGTAGTTCCTCGAGAGGTAGGCGGATCGATGGAGATCAGGACTCGTAGACGAGTTCGCCTTCTGAGTCGAGGGCGAGTTCCTGCTCGAGGCCACAGACGCCGCAGGTGCGCGTGACGAGCCAAAACGCTCCTAGTTCCTTGCGTTGTGACGCAGGAGCCTGCCGTGCCACCAACTTCTTGAAAGAATACTCCTGGCACTGCGGGCAGTGCCGGGACCGCGCGATGCGTTCCGCGCGCTCCAGAGAGATAGGGCGGCGCGCCAAACTTAGCCTTTACCGATCGCCAGAGGTGGGCGGGGGCGCGATCCGGGGCGCGCCCGAGGCTTGGGCATCGGGGCCAGCCTTGTTGAGCAGTTCTCGGATTCCGCCGAGCGCACCCATGACGCCAGCGGCCTCAGTCGGAAGGAAAATCGTGGTGCCCTTCCCTTGCGTGAGTGCCGGGAGTGCCTCGATGTACTTAAGTCCCAGTAAGTACGTTGCCACTTGCCCCGTTGGCAGCGACGCCGCGATTCGCTGGATCGCCTCGGCCTCTGCCTGCGCCATGGACAGTCGAGCTTGGGCCAAGCCCTCCGCTCGCAGGATCGCCGCTTCCTTTTCGCCTTCGGCCTTCCGTACCTGCGATTCGCGAAGTCCCTCCGCCTCCAGAATGGCTGCACGTTTGCCGGCCTCTGCCTGCGTCACGGTGGCCCGCCGTTCGCGTTCGGCTCGCATCTGCAGCTCCATCGACTGCTGAATGTCGCGCGGCGGTTCGATCGCCTGCAGCTCAACTCGCGTGACGTCGCACCCCCAATTGATCGACACCTCTTCGATCACTTCTCGCATGCGTCGATTGATTTCATCGCGCGAAGCGAGGGTGTGGTCCAGCTCCATCTCGCCCACGATGTTGCGAAGCGTGGTGCGCGTGAGGGTCTCGAGGGCGTACGGGAGATTTTGGACCGCGTATGTGGCCTTCTGCGGATCGACGATGCGATAGTAGAGCACGGCATCGATGTCGATCGTCACGTTGTCCTTGGTGATTACGGGCTGGCTTGGGAAGTTCAGCACCTGTTCGCGGAGGTCGATCCGCGGAGTGGACGACGCCATGATGCGCATCGCGCCGCCCGGAGCGGCCTCGGAGTAGCGGACCTCCAGGTGTCTGGGTCGTTCGACGATTGGGATCAGGAGGTTCAGCCCCGAGCGAGCCACTCGATGAAATCGGCCGAGTCGTTCTACCACCATGACTTCGGCCTGACCAATGACCTTCACTGATCGACTGAGGAACGCCACGATCAGTATCGCGACGACGGCGGGAACCACGAGCATGGACTTTCTCCCGAGCGATGCGATGAAGGGTGGTTCCGGCGCGCCTTCTACGGCTTCCAGTCCGCGATGAAGAGGTTCGTTTCCGTCGGTTTCACGTCGTGGCGATTCGAAGCCCACACGAGGTGTTTTCCATCCGGCGAGAACATGGGGAATCCATCGAAGACAGGTGATCGTGTGATTTGTTCAACCTGCGCTGGCCCGGCGCGATCGGCGAACGAGTCCACCAGATAAAGGTCGAAGTTGCCGCCCCGCGGATTCTGGAAGTTCGACGAGAAGATGATGCGTTTGCCATCCGGCGACCACGAGGGGCCGAAGTTGGCCCCGCCGAGATTGGTGACCTGATGCTGGTTGGAGCCGTCGGCGTTCATCACGAACAACTCCACGCGGCTCGGGCGCACCAGGTTCTGGCCCAGCAGTCGCCGATAGTCCGCAAGTTGTGCGGAATCCGCGGGGTGGTGTGCGCGGTAGACGATGCGAGTGCCATCTGGCGACCACCACGGGCCACCGTCGTAGCCCGGCGTGTGGGTCAGCTGTCGAACGTCCGTTCCATCCACGTTCATGGTGTAGATGTCGAGGTCGCCGTCCTTCAGGGATGTAAACACGATCTTCTTGCCGTCGGGTGAAAGCACGCCTTCGGCTGTATATGCATTGTAGTTCGTTAGGCGGCGGAGATCCGTGCCATCCCGATTGACCGTGTAAATATCGTATCGATCGAGCGGCCAGACGTAACCGGCGGAGGGATCGGGTCGCGGCGGACACAACGAATCATGGGCGTGGGATGAGCCGAAGAAGAGCCGCTTGCCGTCCGGAAGAAACCATCCACACGTGGTCTTGCCCCGGCCATTGGAGACGCGCTGAAGGCCCGTTCCGTCGATGCGCATCACGTACTGTTGGTCGCACGCTCGACCATCGCGCGTTGACTGGAAGGTCAGCCACTGACCGTCGCGACTGAAATAGGCTTCGGCATTCTCGCCGCCGTCCGTGAGCTGGCGAATACGGGCAAAGTGGGTCTCGCCCGATTCAGGCGTGAGGGTAGGCAGTGGCGCAGTGCGCCGACACGAAAGCGCCGCCACGAGGAGCGTGGCGGCGATCAAATGGGGACGTCGCATGCCGTCGAATCTAATGTCGACTGGCGGTGGCGACGAGGGCAAAAAGCTCTTTCTGGTTCTGGCCCTTCCGAAGGAGATCGAGCGCACGGCGCAGCTGGGCGTCCTCATCCAACTCCCGTCGCTTGGCTGTCGAGTCGCCAAACGCAAGCCGTGCGACGCGATTCTCGAGGAGTCGATCGACGTAGTGCGCAGCGCCGTCATACAGCTTGCGATCGATTTCGATGCCCTTCTTTTTCAGCCGCTGATAGAGTTCCTCGCGCCAAGCGGGTGCGACCGTGAAGTCGGGACGAACCTGCTTGCTCAGCTCAAACGCATAGTCGTAAAGCGCGACATAAATGTCCGGTCCCTTCGCCGCAGTCGCCTTCCGGAAGTCCTGCTCAGCGGTGCTGAAAGTGTCGGCTTGAACTATGAGGTCGGGTGTAATTGCCCCGCCGCCATAGACGGTGCGCCCAGCGTCGGACTTGAAGGCCGGGCGCGCCTTTCTGGCCGAATCGGATTCCAGCGAATCCGGATGGACCTCCACAAACTGGCCGTCGGCGTTGAGCTTGCGTTCCTTTTGGATAGACCGGCCGTTCGGCGTATACCACTTGCCAGTGGTCATCTTCAGGGCGTAGCCACCGTCCAAGTTGAAGAGGGTTTGCACGAGCCCTTTCCCGAACGACGTAGAGCCCATGATGACAGCTCGATCGTGGTCCTGGAGGGCGCCGGCAACGATTTCTGATGCCGACGCGGTGTACTGATCCGTGAGGATGACCATCGGGATGGTTGGCGCGATGGGCTTTTCCTGTGCCGTGTAGGTCTGCGGATCGACATTCCGCCCGCGCACGGACGCAATCTCGGCTCCTTCGGGCAAGAACAGGTTGCTCATCTGGAGCGCTTGCTCGAGGAATCCCCCTGGGTTACTGCGGAGGTCGAGCACTAGCCCCTTTGCCCCCTCGGCTTGAAGTCGGCGGACCGCGCCGGCGACCTCCTGCGTCGATGTTTCGTTGAACCCGGTTACTGGGATGTATCCGATCTTGCCGTCGAATTGGATCGCGTAAGGAACGGCTGGAACTCGGATGATTGCCCGGACGAACGTGGCCTTGAATGGGTCGGGCACTCCTGGGCGCGAGAACGAAACGGTGACCTTCGTGCCTGGGGCGCCGGTGAGGGAGTCAGCGACCTTTCTAGAGGACCAACCTCGCGTAGACATGGTGTCGATCCCGACAATCAGGTCGCCCTCACGAATGCCGGCGCGCTCGGCCGGGGTGTTGTGAAACACCTGCACAATAGTGACGCCTTTCGCTGCCTGCTCCTCGATTCGCATGCCGATGCCGCCGTAGCGGCCGGCGGTGTTGGTATTGAACCCCTGAAGCTGCTTCGGCGACATCAACTCCGAGTACGGGTCTTGAAGCTGACCGACAAGTCCTCTGGCGGCCTTCTCGTAGAGATCGTTCGCATCCACCGAGTCGACGAAACGACTGGAGACAAGATCAAGCACCTGTCCGAAGAGCCTGCCGCCCTCTCGGGACGTGTGCTCTTGAAGCGCAAACGCTCCAACGGTCAGGGGGATGGCAATGACGCCGAACAGAGCCGCTATGCGAGTACGACGCATGATTTTCTCGGGCGAGGGAAGGACAAGGCTTGCTCTACCAGCAGTGGCCGTCGGTGTTCCTGTTGAACGATCCGAGCATCAAGACGGACGTGGAAGTAGCTACGCTCGTCACCGAACTACCGTTGTTCGGCACCGTCATAAAAATACGGACACTCGAAGACTGTGACACCCTTTGATTCGTGAGAAGGGGGAAAGACAGGATGAATCACTGTCGGCGGGTGATGGCCGGCGCGTTGGTCAGGGTGAGCGGAGCGCGAGGACGTAATCGACGTGCCATTGTCTTCGGAGTTGATGCACCGTGACGTCGCGAAGGATGCCGGCGGTCAGAAGCATCTCATGAGCGGGTTGGAGTACCCGCTGGAGATGAGAGGGATAGCGCTGGGCGAGCGGCACAAGTTCCGCGAGTTGTTCGAGCGGAACGCGCCATGTGACGGTACCCTCTGCCCGGGCGACTTCAAGCAGGCGGTAGAGTCGACGGGCGACCGGTGATGACAGCGCGAGGTAATGCTGGGCGGAGAGCAGCGTGACGTGCCCGGCGGCGATGTTGGCGCGGAGCTGAGGAGAGAGCACGACCCTGGCATCGCCGGGCTCCGAGGCGGTGAAGGCCGCAAAGAGTGCCAGTTGGTCGCGGTCGACATTTCGGCGTCGGTCTATGGTAACCGCCGAAAGCACGGTGAACCGGCCGTCCACGGGTGAGCCGTTGGAGGCATTCCAGTAGGCGCCGAGGGACTCCAGACTGGTGCGCTCGAGTCGCGTGAGCGCGGCGCGCATCTGCTCGTAGGTTCGCCCATCCGCGCGACGACCGATGGAGCGAAGGAAGGCATGCAGCGTGAAGTTGATAGCGCCGTCACTCGGTGCCCCTTCGTCGGTGTAGCGGCGGCACAGCTCGACATAGACATCCTGGTCGAATGTGCCTGGGAGGCGATCTCCTGGGCTGGGTAAGACGCGCCAACGTCCCCCGGACTGCGGCGCGTAGAGAACCGCGCTCTCGTCCGTTGAGTCGCTCAGGCGGAACAAGGGCAGTCCCTCGAGGGCGCGATCGAGCGCGACGGCCCGAGGTGTATAGCGGCGCGCAGGTACGTTAGGCGCCCCTGTGGGCGGAGACCGTCGTTTGGGTTCGTGCATGCTAGCCAAGCCGGATGACCTGGCCGGAGATTGGCCCGCTGGCGACATCCGTCAGGAACAACACCCATCGCGCGATGGTCTCACGCTCTACGTACGCGGTGTCGCCGCCCATGTTCGCCAAATTGGCTGCCGTGCGGATCGCCGTGGGGGCGAGCGCATTGGCGCGAACTCCAGAGGTGCGCTCTTCGGACGCGACGGCACGCATCACGGTGAGAACGCCTGTCTTGCCGACCGCGTACGCCGCCAGGTTGGCAACGCTCGCGCCTGGGAGAGCGGCCGCCGAAGCGAAGTACACGATGCTGCCGCGCGCCTTCCGGAGCAGCGGGAGGAAGGCGCGCGTCGTGAGGTAGGCCGTCGTGGCATTGATGGCAATCTGTCGGTGCCAAACCTCGGGGTCACTGTCAGCGACGGGCCCGCTCGCTCCGAATCCACCGGCCATGTGGACCAGCGCGTGGAGCCCCTGCGGGGCCAAGGCCTCTATACTGACACGAATCGCCTCGAGCGACGCAGCATCGGTGAGATCGCAGGCGAGCGGAGTGGCGCGGACGCCTCGTGCTTCAAGATCCCGCGCGCGCTCTTCCGAAGTTTGCAGCTGACGATCGACGACCACGACATGGTGCCCGGCATCGCCGAGTGCAGCCGCAACGACTTCGCCGGCCTGGCCACCCTTGCCGACTCCGGTTACGAGGACTACTCCAGCTGCCGCATTCAAGCTCGCCACACTCATCGCAGCTCAGACCTTCCCAGAGTGGTCCGCAGAGCCTCGCGCAGTGCAGTCGTCACGGCTTCCGCTGCGGCTGGGGAGTCTTCCCGGACATGCAACTCGATTCCCTCCGTTACGGGGATTCGTCTCCAGCTGGCGGCGCTCTCGTCATCACGGGCGGCCGTCGCTGGTGCGCCGGTCAGGAGCACGGGTGCGAGGGCCTGGGCGACGCGCCGCTCGAGGGCGTCGCCAGTGACTTCCCGCATTTCCTTCTTGATGACGTCCAGCGTTTGTCCTTCTCGCTGACGAATCTTGATTGCCAGCAGCTGCAGGAAGTGCCGGTAGTTGTAGGTGGCCGCAGTACCGAGGCCCTCGGGTCGATCGAGCAGCTTGTTGGCCACATAGAAACGAACCGCTCGCGCGCTTGGTGCAGCGCGCGCGCTGGCATTCGTGGGCTTCACACCCGCAACGTCCACCAACGCAGCAACGTGGCTGGCGAGTCCCCTGGCGTTCCAAGGAGCGTGGCGCGCGTGGGCGCGAAGTAGTGCGAGCGGGGACTCTGCCATGGTGCCAACATTATGGCGACAGCGATGTCGAACGCCAGCAGCATGAAAAAAAAAGGCGAGGCGCCTGCAATCGGCGCCTCGCCTCCTGCGAATCGATGGTTGACTACTTCTTCTTTGGTTTCGCCTTCTTCATCGCCGGTGATTTCTTTGCGGCCTTCTTCGGCGGCGCCGCTTTCTTGGCAACCTTCTTGGGTGCGGCCTTTTTGGCTGCGGTCTTCTTCTTGGGCGCGCTCTTTTTCGCCGCCGCCTTCTTGACGGGCTTCGCCTTCACCGGCTTGGCCGGCGCGGCCTTGGCGGGCATTGCCTTGGCAGGCGCGGCTTTCGCTGGAGCGGCTGCCGGCTTCGCGGGCGCCTTTGGGGCGGGGGCCGCTTTTGGGGCAGCTGGGCTTGCGGGGGCTGGCGGAGGCGGAGGCGCTACACGACGCACGCTGGGCGGCGGGAAAACGACTTCCTCCTCCTCCTCGCCCTCGTCGTCATCGGCCTCGGGTGCTTCCTCGTCTTCCTCGAGGGCAGCATCCTCCGGTTCGTCCCAGAGGTCCTCTTGGTGCTTGGTCGATCCCCAACCGCCCTCGTCGTCGTCATCGTCATCGTACGACGATGACCCCCCGCCGTAGCCAACGTCTTCTACGTCGTCATCGCGATCGGAAAAATGGAGCTTGTCATCCCACTCCGCATCCCGCGGCATGTGGCCTCCTTACAAAGGTGAGCGCTTTGGAAAGGTCTGGATTGCGCAGGCGAGCCGTGCTTGTACTCACGTCCCTGTGCTGTGCTGCTGCGTCGATCAGACACGCTAGAATCCAGACTCCCTAGTACAACGGTCGCACGTGTCCGTCAAGCGTCTGAACGGGGACAAAATGCGCCGTTGCGCGTACAGGTCAATCAGCCGTTAGGCCAAGGACTCGCTGCTCACGAACGACGCTTTCCATGGCATGAAAGATCGTTGGTTCGAACTGAGTGCCTACCTCGGCTGACCTGCGGGTGAGCGCTTCTTCCGGAGCAACGGCGGCGCGATAGGCTCGGCGCGAGGTCATAGCGACGAACGCGTCCGCTGCGCAAAGGATTCGACCGCCGATGGAGATCCGCTCGCCCGCGCGACGGCTTGGATAGCCCGTGCCGTCCCAACGTTCGTGGTGATCATGTACGAACTCGAGGACCAGTCCACGGAAGAGCAGTGGAGAGAGGACCTCGACACCTAGGCGAACGTGATCCCGAATCCGGAGAATCTCCTCCGGCGTGAGCGGGTCTGCCTTGTGCAGGAGCGCATCCGCTAGGGCGAGTCGACCAACGTCATGTAGTCTGGCGGCGGTACCCACATCCTCGCGAACCTCGGGGCCGAGCTGAAGCGCCTCAGCCATCGCCTGACTGAGCGCTGTGACACGTGCCGAAGTGCCCGCGAAAAACGCGTCCTTGGATTCCGCCAGGGAAATCGCAAGCGCCAGCGATGCGACCGAGCGTGAGTAGAGCTCTTCCCGGTCGTGCTCCAGCGACACCGACCTTCGATCCACTTCGTCGGCGATGAGGCGCTCCACGTTGCGCCGCTCGATCGCAATGAAGCGTCGATTCAGCACCCGTTCCAACGCGATGTGCAGTTCGCCGAGTTCAACGGGCTTGATGAGGTACTCACCGGCTCCGCTCGAGAGAGTCTGTGCGGCGGTGTGGCTGTCGTTGACGGCCGTCAGCATCATGACAGCGAGGTCCGGATCGACCGCCAAGGCACGAGGGAGGAGTTCGACGCCTGACATGCCCGGCATTCGAATGTCGCAGATCATCGCCGCGAAGCGCGTAGCTTGAAGCCGCGCCAGGGCTTCAGTAGCCGATGCCGCCGTCTCGACCTCAAAACCGCGCGATCGCAGGAAGCGGCTGATTGCCACGCGCATCGATTCTTCGTCGTCGACCACCAGCAAGCGTTTTCGCTGGGGGTCGCCGATCATCTGGTGGAGTACGGACTCGTCACCCTCGATGTCGGACATGTTCACCACTCGCTAAGCGCGCCCCAGCACGGAGAGGGAAATCCCTGAACGCATGAAGTCAGAACGACAAGATTCGGGCACATCGTCGTCCCGACAATCGCGTTTGTTCCTAATCCTCAACGAATTCCACCTTCACAGGTCGCTTGATGACGCCTTCCTGCACTCCGCGGTCGAGGAACTTCCGAACACTCTCACGACCCCTGTCGCCGTAATCCAAGGTCCAGTCGTTGACGTACATGCCAACGAAGGTGTCTGCCTTCTCCCGCTCAAGCCCCCGCGCAAACTGCATGGCATGATCCAAGGCGTCTGCACGATGATCTAAAGCATGCTTGATGCTGGCTCTCAAGTGTCGCGAAACTTTCATGATAAGCTGATCACCAAGATCCTTTCGCACGACGTTTCCTCCAAGCGGGAGCGGCAACCCAGTCTCTGAAAACCACCACTCCCCCATGTCAGCGATCAGGCTCAGTCCGTTGTCGCCATAAGTCAGCTGGCCCTCGTGGATGAGCAGTCCGAGGTCGACGTTGCCGTCCATCACGAATTGCTCGATTTGATCGAATGGGGTCACGACCGCTTCGAAATTCGGCTCAAACAGCCGGAGGGCCAGATACGCGCTGGTGAGGAGGCCAGGGACCGCGATGCGCTTTCCAGCGATTTGGCTCCGTGGAACAGGCGACCGTGCAACGAGACGGGGACCGTATCGATCGCCCATGGAAGCCCCGTGCGGTAGGAGGGCGTAGCGATCGCTCAGGTATGCGTAGGCATGAATCGAAACGGCTGTCACTTCGAGCTCGCCTTTCAGGGCGCGCTGGTTCAGTGTTTCGATATCGCGGAGCTCGTGAACGTACCTGATTCCATCGGTATCGATCTTCCCAGACGCCAGCGCATAAAACATGAAGGCATCGTCGGAGTCGGGGCTATGACAGACCGTAATGGTCGGCATGAAGCGGTTGGGGGGTAGTTGTTGTATAGCCGAGAGACCTGCTGCTGCACCCTTTGGCGCAGCTACCCTACTTGCGCGCCCGGGCCTCGGTGAGAGCCACGTCGATGTCGCCGCGATGACGCGTGTATTCATCGAGGCCTTTCTTGGTCTCGGCGGGTTCCGCCTGTAGCAGTTGTTTCAGAAGCGACGTGCTCTTTCCTGAATTGCCTCGGAGCGTCGCGACGCGACTTGCGAGAATGAGTCCAAGCAAGTGCGTTGGATTCTGCTTCAGGATGGAATCGGCCTGTGCTTGGGCGACGTCGAGGTTCCCGGAGATTTCGGCGATGCGGCCGAAGTCGTAGCGAAGATCGATGTCGAGCGGTCCGAGGTTCTCGTAAGCCGAGAGGGCCATTGGTGCGAAGAACTGGACGCTGTCGGTCTTATTCTCGGATGCCAGCCGCATCATGCGGTCGTACAGACGATCGGCTCGTTCACGCGGAGACAGTGAAGAGATGTCCGGCGCGCGAACGACGCCTTGGCCGGAACCGCCGAGTGACATCGGCGGCAGGTCCGTTGCCTGGGGCGCAGTCGTGTTGTCCGAGCCGAATCGCTGGCCGGCGAGGATTGCAACGACGGCGATGAAGGCCAGCGCGGCGATGCTCCACGGCACAAAGCTCGTTCGCTTTTCACCCGGTGGTTGCGCCGAAGGAGTTGGAGTCGCGACCGCCCGCGCGGCGCCACCGGCAACCGCCGAGCCGCATCGGTGACAGAAGACGGCCCCTGGTGTGAGTTGAGTTCGGCAGGTTGGGCACTGTGCGCCGCGCACCGGCGCGCCACACTCGCTGCAAAACTTCCCGGTCGTACTCGCACCGCATGACGGGCAGGGAACTGCTGGCTTGGAAGTGGAGGACATGAGGCAGGAAAGTAAGACCCGAGGTACACGCGGGCTAGCGATGTGCTCGCGTGACGATCGCGCTCATTGAGGGGGGGAGGGCGGCGGGCTAACCTTCCGGAGAAGGGAACCCCGCGCGGTGGCGCGGATCACGATGTGACGAACCCGCACCATTCGCCATGCCTCACGATTTTGCAGGCGCAAGTACGTCGGACGTCCTGCAGTATGCCGCCAAGCACAACGTGCGGTTTTTGCGACTGCAGTTCACGGATATCCTGGGCGTGAACAAGAATGTCGAGATCCCGCGGTCGCAGTTCGAGAAGGCGTTGGCGGGAGACATCCTGTTCGATGGTTCGTCGATCCAAGGGTTCGTACGCATCGAGGAGTCGGACATGTTGTTGTCGCCAGATTTGGCGACGTTTCGCGTGCTTCCGTGGGGCGATCCGGATCAGCGTGTGGCGCGTTTGCTGTGCGACATCAGCACACCGGAGGGAGCGCCGTTCGAGGGAGATCCTCGTCGCGTGTTGAAGCGCCAGATTGCACGTGCCGCGGACATGGGATTCACGATGAACGCGGGGATGGAAGCTGAGTTCTTCATGTTCAAGCTCGGAGAGCGTGGCGAGGCGGCGACCGCGACACACGATGTGGGCGGGTACTTCGACCTAGCGCCGGCCGATCTTGGTGAGGATGCTCGCCGCGCGATCGTGGGCGCGTTGGAGCAGATGGGCTTTGAGGTAGAGGCGGCGCACCACGAAGTCGCGCACGGCCAGCACGAGATCGACTTCCGCTACGCGGATGCCCTGACGACGGCGGACAACATCACCACGTTCCGATTCGTGGTGAAGTATGTCGCCCAGCAGTTTGGGCTGACGGCGTCATTCATGCCGAAGCCGATCTTCGGGCAGAACGGGAGTGGCATGCACACCCATCAGTCGCTCTTCCACGGCAAGGAGAACTCTTTCTGGGATTCTTCGGCCCAGTGGGAGCTGTCACCGGTGGCGCTTCACTACATTGGCGGGCTGTTGAAGCATGCGCGTGGATTCTGCGCCATCACCAACCCGCTGGTGAACTCGTACAAGCGGCTCGTTCCGGGATATGAGGCGCCGGTGAACGTAGCGTGGTCCATGCGGAATCGGTCGCCGCTCATTCGTGTCCCGGCGCGTCGAGGTACTGGAACGCGGGTGGAGGTGCGAATGCCCGATCCGTCGGCCAATCCATACCTCGCGTTGGCCGTCATGCTGGCGTCCGGTCTCGACGGCATCGCGACGCAGGCCGATCATCGCGAGCCCGTGGACACGAACATCTTCGAGATGTCGTTTCGGGAGAAACGGCGGCTGCGCATCGACGACCTTCCCAAGGACCTCAACGAGGCCTGCGACGAATTGGAGAAGGACGACGTGATCCTAGAGGCGTTAGGCGACCATGTCGCCAAGAACTTCCTGCACGCGAAACGGCAGGAATGGCACGACTACATCACGCAAGTCACGCAGTGGGAGCTGGAGAACTACCTCTTGAAGTACTAGTCGCGCATGGGTCTCCTTGCCGCTGACGTGCAGCTGCGAAACCAGATCGAGGCGGCGGATTCACGCATTCGGCCGTACGTGCGTGAGACACCCGTCGAGCGCTCGCGCGCGCTGGACACGCGTACGTGCAAAGTATACCTGAAGCTCGAGAACATCCAGCACACGGGGTCGTTCAAGCTGCGGGGAGCGTTCAATCGGTTGCTTCGCCTGTCCGATGACGAGCGTGCGCGAGGAGTGGTGGCGGCTTCGTCGGGAAATCATGGGGCCGCGGTCGCGTGGGCCGCCGAGTCGCTGGGAATCTCCGCGGAAGTCTTCGTTCCGGATCACGCCGCGAAGCCCAAGGTGGACGCGATTCGCCGCTTGGGGGCGACGGTCACGTTCTTCGGGACGGACGGGCTGGATACGGAACTCGAAGCGCGCGAGGTGGCGCAATCGCGTGGTTGCACGTACGTGTCGCCATACAACGATGCCGACGTCCTGGCGGGTCAAGGGACTCTGGGCAGTGAGCTGAGACGCCAGCTTCCGAGGCTGGACACAGTCTATGTCGCCGTTGGTGGAGGGGGGCTGATCGGCGGCATGGCGATCGACCTGAAATCTTTCCTGCCAGACGTGCGTCTTGTTGGGTGCCTTCCCGAGCACTCGCCGGTAATGGCGAAGTCTGTTGCAGCTGGAGCGATCGTGGAGATGCCGTCACTGCCGACGCTGTCCGACGGCACGGCCGGAGGGATCGAGGCGGGGAGCCTCACGTTCCCGATCTGTCAGCGCTTGGTCGACGATTGGGTGACAGTATCCGAGGAGGAGATCGCGGCCGCGATGCGCCACTGCCTAACGGTTGAGCATACCCTGGTAGAGGGGGCGGCAGGTGTGGCGGTCGCGGCGTTTTGGCGTCAGGCACCGCAGTGCCACGGCGTGGCGGCGATTGTGCTTTGCGGCGCCAACGTGAGCGGGGAGACGTTGCGTCGCGTGCTATGACAAGCGACGGCCCGATGTGCTGGTGGCACATGGGGCCGTCTTCGTCCCTCACCGATTGGCTCAGACTGGGAAGAGCATCTCGCGGTACTTCGGCAACGGCCAAGCGTCGTCGGAGATGAGGAGTTCGATTGCATCGGCACCTGCACGCACGGCAGCCATTGAGCTCGCACCGTCGGACGTCAGCAGTTTCGCCGCCTTCTCGGGTGCGTCGTGCATGTGTTCGGCCTTCTCCAACACCTTCACCATGGCATCGCGGCTGGAGCGTAGCGCCTTCACCTGCGCACCCAGGTCGTTCGCCGCTTCAACCTGCGGGATGACCTTCACGCCCGCCGCCTTGGCGTCGGCGGCGCTCGACGTGAGGGTGTGGAGGTACGAGAACGCGGCCGGTAACACCAAGGTATCGGTGATTTCCTTGAGCGTGTGCATCTCGATCAGCATGTCCTTGATGTACCGCTCGAGTCGAATGTGGTAGCGGGATTCGAGTTCCGGCTTTGTGAGGATGCCAAGCCCTACCAGCAGCTTGTTGGCCGCGGGCGTCGTGAGCTGGGCGAGCGCCTCTGGCGTTCGCCGCAGGTTCAACAAGCCACGCTTGGCCGCTTCCTTCACCCATTCGTCGGAGTAGTTGTTTCCTTCGAACCGGACCGAGGCTGTCTCGCGGAAGGCCTTGCGAACGACCTTGAGCACAGCGTCGTCCACTTTCTTGGTCTTCTTGAGTTCAGCGCGGACCTGATCGGTGAGGTCCGAGAGCGCCTCGGCGACGGCGGCGTTCAGCAGGGTGATAGGCCACGCGATGGACTGCGAGCTGCCCACGGCACGAAATTCGAACTTGGCGCCGGTGAAGGCAAACGGCGACGTTCGATTGCGGTCCGTATTGTCCTTCTCAATTTCGGGGAGCTTGGCCACACCCAGCCCGATGAGTTGCTCCCCCGCATCGCCGCGTCCCTGACGACCCGCGGCCATCTCCTCGATCAGTCTCGTGAGCATGGAGCCCATGAAGACGGAAATAATGGCGGGGGGTGCCTCATTGGCGCCGAGTCGGTGTTCGTTGCCGGAGGTGCCGATGCCCGCTCGCAAGACACCGGCGTGCTTGTGCACGGCGCGGAGTACCGCGGCGAGGAAGATGAGGAAGCGGACGTTCTGGTGCGGCGTCTTACCGGGCTTGAGCAGGTTCACGCCATCGAGCGCGTTGTCTGCGATGATGGCCATGGACCAGTTGCAATGCTTGCCCGAGCCGTTAACGCCGGCGAACGGCTTCTCGTGGAGCAGCGCCTGCAGGCCGTGCCTGAGCGCGACACGGCGCAGCACCGCCATCACCAGCTGATTGTGGTCGACGGCAATGTCCGTTTCCTCGAAGAACGGCGCCATTTCGAACTGAGACGGCGCGACTTCGTTGTGACGAGTGACAATGGGAACGCCGAGCTTGTACAGCTCGTGCTCGACCTCAGCGATGCAGGCCTGGATGCGCTCAGGAATGCCGCCGAAGTAGTGGTCTTCGAGCTGTTGGCCACGCGGGGGTGGCGCGCCGATCAACGTGCGTCCGGCCATGACGAGGTCTGGGCGCAAGGCGAACTGACCGCGATCGACGAGGAAGTACTCCTGTTCGGGACCGAGGGTGGTGTGCACCCGCATGACACCCTTGTCGCCGATCAGCTCCAACAACTCCGTGGCCTTGTCGGAGAGCACATCGGACGACCGCAGGAGCGGGGTCATTTCGTCCAGTGCCTCGCCATTGTAGCCGATGAAGACGGACGGGATGCAGAGCGTGCGGACGTTTCCTGACTCGACAATGAACACCGGCGAGGCAGGGTTCCACGCGGTGTAGCCGCGTGCTTCCCATGTGGCGCGCAAGCCGCCCGATGGGAACGATGAGGCATCGGGCTCCGATTGAATCAGCTGGGCGCCCGAGAACTGCTCAATCGCCTGCTTGTTTTCATCGAAGGCCAGAAACGCATCGTGCTTTTCCGCGGTGAGGCCGGTCTGCGGAAGGAACCAGTGGGTAAAGTGCGTGGCACCTCGGCCGATTGCCCATTCCTTGATGGCCTGGGCCACGGTCGGCGCGATATCCACGTCGAGCTTCTTTCCGTGGCGAATGGCGCTGACGAGCTTCGCATAGGCGTCCTTTGGCAGCTTGGAACGCATCTGCCTAACGCCGAATGTGTTGATGCCGAAATATTCGGAGATGCCTTCACCCTGGCCATTGCCACCGTGGGTGCTTGGTTTGGCGTTGCGAGAGGCAATCGTCTGCAACGCGGCCTTTCGAGCAGTGTAGGTGTGGGACATTTCGATGAGAGGTTGGCAAATGGCGAGGAGTACAGCACCAAGATGGTGGAGCTGTACCGAGAGCAATGTCAGCTGGGCAGGTGCCGCTGGACGACAGGGTGGCAACGAATGTGCCACCGGGGCCCATTGTCATTCAATTTATGCAAAAAGCGCACGAATCGAACGACATGCGGGGAAAATCTAGCGAAAACGAGTCAGAAACGGCAACCAAGTGTGCATAATGAGCAGAAAATGCCGGTCAACGATAGTGACGGCTGTCCGATAACAACTTTGAAACAACCTCTCGGAGTACCTTTGCGGCCGTTCCGGCCGAGATTCCATCCACGTCGCGGGCCGGGTTCAGTTCGACGATGTCGACTCCCACCAACGGGTTGGGGAGTTCCTGAATCACCGAGAGGAGTTCGCGGGTTGAGAGGCCGCCGGGTTCTCGGTGGGAGAGACCCGGTGCGAACGCAGGATCCAGCACATCGAGATCGATGGACAGATAGCACGGGCCATCCACCACGGGGCGAACCCCTCGACTCCATGCTCGCATGTCGATCACCGTGGCGCCGAATCGGGCGGCCTGCGCCACCTGGTGCGGACTCGGACAGCGGATGCCAACTTGGGTGAGCGTTCGTGCGAGGCCTGCTTCCATGATTCGCGCGAAGGGGCAGGCATGTGAGAGGGGGTCGCCCTCGAATTCATCGTACAGGTCGTTGTGGGCGTCGAAATGCAGGACCGCCAACGACCCGAGGCGCTCGTGAATAGCACGGACGACCGCGTAAGTTATTGAGTGATCTCCACCTAGAACGACCGGGATAGAGCTGTCATCCAGAGCTCGGTGTACCGCCGCTCTGATGCCATCCATGGGATAATCATCAGATTCGATAAGCACATCGCCGCCATCCCGAAGCACGGAGGGGCTCAATACTTCGTGTACCGATTCGGAGAATGCATTCCCAGCCGGAGAATGCAGAGCGCGTCGGATAGCATTCGGTGCCTGGGCCGGGCCGCGCGCGAAGGACGACTTGGCGTCGTATGGAATGCCAATGATGGTGGCGGTTTTCACGTGACGGAGGTCTGAGGGAAGGGGATCGCGACCGGTGGACATTTGTTGAGGAACTGTCGACTGAAATCGGGTATGACGCGGCTCTCGCGTTTCGCGCATTGAGAAATGAGCATACAGTGACCAAGCATAGCGATGCCGGACTCTCGACTGTCGCCCCGCGCCCGTACATGCACGTCTTGAGACGGGGCGTGCAAGGCGTGGTTTTGGTCGCGCTCGTGGTAGCAGGAACGAAGATGTTAGGCACGCTGCGAGAACTACCCGTTCAGACGGCAGTGGCGTCGGCATCGCGTGCAACGCCGGACGCGGCGCCATTGGCGGGCGGCCCACCGTCAGCGCCCACATTTCCCGTGCCGGACTCGGCACGGGGTATCAGCGGGGCGCTGCGGTTCATGACATTGACGAGCGCTCAGGCGCTGGGCCTGCCAGGGTTCCTGTCGCATTACGGGGAGATGGCCATCCATACGCCGGCAGTGCACCAAGTGCAGCTGCCTAACGGTCAACCCTTTTCGCTCATCGTGCTACGTCCGTTTGGCGAGAAGAAGGGGGAGACGCTGCAGGGTTACCGACTTGGTCGATGGCCTGCGGAGCGGTGGATGATGGCCAAGAACTACTACAACCCAGACGGATTCGTGGAGGTCACGCCAGCCAACGTCAACGTTGCGCTCTCCGAGCATTTCGTCCTTGGTGATTTCCTGACGCATGATCAAGCCGACGTGTGGCCCAAGTACGTGGTGTTGCAGCCGCGATTGATCGACAAGCTCGAACTGGTGTTGCAGGATCTCGGCGCGCACGGCTATCCCGCGAGTCATGCCGCGGTTCTTTCAGGATTTCGGGCGCCGTACTACAACGACCGCGGTGTTGGAGAGGGCATGGCTCGCGCCAGCCGTCACCAATACGGGGACGCATCGGACATCCTCATCGACGGCAACGGAGACGGCCGAATGGACGACCTGAACCGTGATGGACGCATTGACCTGACGGACGTGGCGCCAGTGAGCGCCGCGGTGGCGAGAATAGAGGCCCGATTCCCGACGCTGGTCGGCGGGCTGGGAACGTATACGGCCATGGGGCCGAGCGGCCCCTTCGCGCATATCGACGTCCGGGGGACAAGCGCGCGCTGGGAGAGTGGGTGGTGGAAGAATCGATCGGCGGCGGATTCTGCGCGTTAGGCACCCGATCCGAGGAGCGTGCGCAGCCGGTCGAGGTCCACATTGCCACCCGAGACGATGACGGCGACGCGTGCGTCGCTTCGAATCGCCACTTTCCCGGAGAGCAGCGCCGCCGTGGCGGCCGCGCCGGCGGGCTCGGCGACAACTTTGGCCCGCTCCATGAGGAATCGCATGGCCTCGACGATCTCCGAATCCTCGACCTCGACCATCTCGTCGACGAAGGCCTGCACGTGCGTCAGGTTGCGAACGCCAGCGAACGGCGCGGCCAGGCCATCGGCGATCGTCGACAGTGTCGTCAGCTTCACCGCCTCGCCCTTCGCCAGACTCTGAATCATCCCGTTGGCGCCGCGTGGTTCCACACCGATCACCTTGGTGAGCGGGTTCATCTGCTTGACGGCGGCGGCGACGCCGGCCAGGAGGCCGCCACCACCGCAACCGGCGATGACGACATCGACGTCGCCAAGGTCCTCCATGATCTCCAGTCCGACCGTGGCGGCGCCGGCAATGACCCGCGAGTCGTCGAACGGGTGTACCAAGGTGAGCGAACGATCGTGTTGCAACTGGAGACACGTGGCGAGCAGGTCCTCGGTCGTGAGGATCACTTCGGCGCCGTACTCACGTGTCGCCTCGACCTTGGTTCGTACAGCAGTCGCCGGCATGACCATGGTGCATTGGATCCCCATGGACGTCGCGCCCCAGGCGAGGGCCTGCGCATGGTTTCCGGCAGAGATGGAGATCACACCGCGCTGCCGCTCCGTCGGCGACAGTTGTGACAGTGCGTTCAGGACCCCTCGCGGCTTGAATGACCCGGTCTTCTGGAACAGCTCGAGCTTCAACCATGCCTTGGAATTTGTTCGAGCTCCGAGGGTGCGGCTGGAGACGAGCGGCGTGCGATGCAGCTGCCTCATGACCTTGTCACGAGCGGCGCGGATGTCGGCCAGTGAGACGAGAGCGGCAGCTTCCGGCATGTTAAGACCGCGTTGGAAAGGGAGGGCGATTGCGGAGAGTGTTATGGTCCAACGCATCACGTCCGCGGCACGCCGGGTCGCCGGCGTCAGGCACCAA
>JBGAJQ010000102.1:0-9387 GCA_044224875.1 Gemmatimonadaceae bacterium
TGGAGCGTACGCTGTCCGGGACGTCGACGCGCAGCGCCTCCACGGCGCTCACCATCGCACCGTCGAGCTGCGGCACGCGTTCCTCCACATACAGGGCGACACGCTCGTCAGGCACCCGACGCACGGACGGAACGATGACGTACCATACAAGGGCGGCCAACACGGCCACCGCCACGACCACTCGTGCCGCCGCGATGCTCCCGGCCGAGAAGCCATTCTGTTGCATGCCCAACGCGGCAACAACCAGCACGGCGACGGCGATCGCGGTGACGATGGTGGCTCCGACGAGTGCATGCCGCAGGCGCCACCGACGGCGCTCCAGATGCACCGCCTGCAGCAGGCGCTGGGTGGGTGTTCCCTGACGTTCGACGAGTGCACGCATCTCGATCGCCTCCCGCTAAGTCGAGCTCGGACGGCTCATCGAGATCCGACGAGCCAACAGGGCTTCAGCCACCAGTGCCGCCGTGACGACCCACAGAATGTACCACCAGAGTGATTGGTCGCGCTCGCGCTCCTGCAGGGTTGCTCCCCCCGTGCTGTCGGCGGCCAACGCAACGGCGTCCGGAGCGCGAGCTGCCTCGACCAGGCGGAGCGGTTCAAAGCGCGAGAAGTCCAGTTCGCGAGGATCAATGTTGACGGCCACCAATCGCGGGCGTTCGCCAGGGGCGCCGGCGCGCCGAATTTCATAGATGCCGGCTTCGGCAGGGACGAGCGCCGGCGGGTCGCCCGGGCTGCCGTACCGCACACGCCGGCCGGACGGAGCGGTGGCGACCCGCGCCACGTGCGAGCTGTCGTTAGGCACGGAGTCCGACGCCGCCCCGGCGTCGACCGCCTCACCGACTGAGTACGCGTCCCTTCGCTCCCGATAGTCCGCGACGTACCGCATGAGCTGGTGCAGGAACGGCAGAAATACTGGCTGTCGGGGAAGGTCGTTCCAGTATCCATCCAGCGAGGATCCAAACTGAAGGACGCGTCCTCGTCCCACGCGTCGCTCGGCCAACGCCCCTGCCCCATCATCAAAGCGGGCGAGCACGCCCTCGGTAGCGTTGACGGCGCGATATCGGAAGAAGCGGGCCGCCGACAAGTCCCCGCTTCGCGAGGCGCCAAAGAGGGAAAGTGCGGGGTGTGTGGCGTCGAGATACCCGAGCACGCCGCCGCGCTCGCCATCGCGATCCGTGGGCGCAGTCACCGGCGCGGGGAGGAGGCCCGCGCGTGCGGGAGATTCCCGGGCATCCATGCGTTGTCCAGCTGCAACCAGCAGCCCGCCGCCTCCAACGACATGCCGAGTAAGCCCGCCGACGAGGGCGTCCGACAACCAAGTGTCGTTCAGAACAACCACCTGACGGCTGGCAATGTCCGCTGGCGTTACGGCTCCCGCTCGCTTGACGAGCACATCGAACGGTGGGCGGTCTCCGATCTCGAGGGCGCGCTGCAGGAAGAGATCGGCGTCGGGCGCCATGTCATTCGCATTTGCCACCAACACGGAGACGACTGGCGTGCGTGCGAGGATGAAGCTGTAGCGGTCATCTCCCGGCAGCGCGTCGCCACGCAGGCGGACCTCGGCGGGCTGGGGAACCTCGGGAACCGGGATCGCCGCAAAGTCCACCGCGGCGCCACCATTGGCTGGGAGGTCGACGGCACGAGTCTCGATGACGCGACCAGCCACCACGAGGCTCGCTTCCACGCCACGCACGGCGGGGCCAACTTCCCCCAAGCGGGCATGAACGCTGATCATCTCACGACCCTTCGTCGGCGCGCGGCGCAGTTCCACGCTGCGCACGCTGCGGTCGACCACGTCCCCGGAGACAACGTCCACCGGAGTGACGATGGTGCCGGCGGGCAAACGCGCCTCCTCCGTCAGGTCAAACGATGAACGTTGGAAGTCTGTCACCACGACCACTTCCCGCTGCGGTAGTGCACTGGCGCTAAGCACGCGGCGGGCAATCGTGAGTGCGGGCGCCAGCCGCGTACCACCCTCCACGGTCGTCACGGTATCGAAGGCCGCCGCAAGCTGCGCCTTGTCTGCGGAGGGCTCGTGGACGGCTCGTGCTGTCAGGTCAAACGGTACGATGGTGACTCGGTCGCGGGGGGTGGTCTGGCCAATGACTTGAGTCACGGCCGCCCGGGCCCGGGTCCATCGATCGCCGTACTTCATGGAGAAGGACCGATCGACCAGAATGACACGTTCGCGCCCGCCGCCCGAACCCGTGGCCGACTGGCGGGAGCGGGCGATCACGGGGCGAGCGAAGGCGGCGATCAACAGGGCCAGTGCGGAAACCCGAAGCGCCAGCAGCACCAGGTCGCGCAAGCGACGGCGGCTGGAATGACGGTAGGGCACCTTTCGCAGGAAGGCCAGCGATGGGAATGGCGTCGATTCCTTCCGTTCCTTGTGGACCAGGTGCACGAGCAGAGGCACCGCGACAGCAGCCAGCCCGATGGCGAAGAGCGGCGCGAGAAACGACAGGCCCATTACCGCATGCCCCGCAAGCGCTCGCGACGGACGAGATAGGCAAACAGCAGGTCATCGAGCGGCTTGGACGTCACCCCGCGCATGTAGTCGACCCCAGCTTCAACCATCAGGGACTCCACATCCTGCACGTGTTGCTGCATGAGGCTCGTGTACTGTTTGCGCAGCCTGCCAGGAACCACCGGCAGCCGATCGCCGGTCTCCATGTCCTCGAATGTGGCCGACTCCTCGAACGGAAACTCCAGCTCGGCGGGATCCAGGATCTGCATGGCGAGCACGTCATGGCCGGCATCGCGCAAGGGCGCGAGCGCATCGCGGAGCGTGTCGGTGGCCTCGTAGAAGTCCGACAGCAACAACACCAACCCGCGGCGCCGCTGCAAGTCCGCCACCTGACGGGACACTCGAACGAGGTCGCTCTTACCCGACGCTTGCGCACGATCCATCGCGTGCAGCGAGGTCTGCAGGTGGCGCGCCGAGGGCGGCACGTACTCGACCACTTCGTTCGCGAAGGACAGCAGGCCGACACGATCCCGCTGCCGATGCGCAAGGTACGTCAGGCAGGCACCGATGAACTTGGCGTACTCCAGCTTCGTGACGCCGTCGGCGGCACTGCGGTATGCCATGGAACCCGAGACATCCAACAGGACGAGGAAATTCGTGTTGGTGTCCGCCTCGTACTCCTTGAGGTAGAAGCGGTCGGTGCGGGCAAAGAGTCGCCAATCAATGTGCCGGATGTCGTCTCCGGGCATGTATTGGCGATGTTCGGCGAAGTCCGTGCTGAAGCCGAGGTGCGGCGAGCGGTGGAGCCCGGAAATGAACCCTTCCACGACGTGACGTGCGAGCAGCTCGAGATTGTCGATGCGCGCCAGGAGCCGAGGCTCGAGAAAGCGAGCTCCGGGCAACACGCCAGTTGCGGCTGACGAATGGTCCACTCGGCTGTCGGTCGCCATGCTACATGCGAGACTTGGGGAGTGGAACCGCGCCGATCAGCTGTTCGATGAGTTGATCCGTCGTCACGCGCTCCGACTGCGCGTGGAAGTTCGTGAGGATACGGTGTCGCAACACGGGTCGCGCCAGCGCCTTAATGTCTTCGAAGCCGACATGGAAACGCCCGTGCATGAGCGCGCGTGCCTTGCCCCCCAGGACCAGGTACTGCGCGGCGCGCGTCGACGCGCCGTATGACACCCACTTCCGGATGAACTCCGGAGCGGTGGGCGATACCGGGCGCGAAGCGCGGACCAGGTGCACGGCGTAACGGGCCACGGGGTCGGCGATCGGCACGCGCCGCACGAGTCGCTGGAAGGCTACGATGTCGGCGCCCGTCACAGCGTGTGCAAACTGGTGACTCTGAATGGCCGTGGTCGACTTCACCACCGTCAGCTCGTCATCCTCGGAGAGGTAGTCGATGATCACCTGGAACATGAACCGATCCAACTGCGCCTCTGGGAGCGGATAGGTGCCTTCGAGCTCGATCGGGTTCTGCGTGGCGAAGACGAAGAAGGGTTCTTCGAGCGTGTAGGTGCGCCCCTGCACCGTCACGCGATGCTCCTGCATGGCTTCCAGCAACGCCGCCTGCGTCTTCGGCGGCGTTCGGTTGATCTCGTCGGCGAGGATGATGTTGGCGAAGACCGGCCCAGGCACGAACGTGAGTGAGCGTCGCCCAGTCTGCGGGTCCTCCTGGATGATGTCGGTTCCCGTGATGTCCGATGGCATCAGGTCCGGCGTGAACTGGATGCGCGAGAACTTGAGGGCGAGGACCTGGGCGATCGTATGGATCAGGAGCGTCTTCGCCAAGCCGGGAACGCCGATGATGAGGCAGTTGCCACCGGAGAGCAGCGCGAGCAACGATTGCTCGATCACCTCTTCCTGCCCAACGATCAGCTTCCGCAGCTCGGACACAATCTGCTCGCAGCCGTGTCGGAGGCGCTGGGCCAGCGCTACGTCATCCGGCGCCTGGAGCGCCACGGGGTCCTGCATTGCAGTGTCAGTCACGCGTTTCCTCGGTTAGTGCGTCATCCCGTACACGATGTAGTTCACCGCCAGCTTGTACGCCTCATTGGTCAGTGCGATCGGCAGCCAGCCCTCGTCGGAGAACTCCATGTAATCGCCGATGTCGTTGTTGAAGTTTGCAATGGCCACCAGCCGTTTCTTTGGGTCGTTGTCCTCGAAAGCACCCCAGAATTCGGACTTGATCCCGAAATAGGGGTGCTGGAAGTCCAGGTTCTCGATGCGGAAGAACGCGTCGAAGATCGGGTGGCTGGCATCCAGCTGCATCAGCTTCAGGTCCGGGAACGCTTCCTGCCAGCGTCGCTCGAAGTTGTACCAGTGCTCGCCGGCGAAGTCATCGAAGATCAGGAAGCCTCCCTTCTTCACATAGGCTTGCACGCCGGCGAGCTCCTTGGCGTTCATCGTCCAGAAGCCGGGTTCCGAGACGTAGGCGATGGGATACTTGAACAGATCCTTGTCCTCGAACGACAGGATCGTTCCACCCCGCATGAAGGGTTGGATCGTCGTCAGCTCCGACAGGATCTTCATGAAGTGGATTTCGGCACGCGGCGTGTCATGGTCCCATTTGCGATCCACGCGCCAGCCAAAACCCTCACTACTACCCAGTGGCTCATAGCGGACGCGTAGGAACGTAAAGCGCCCGTCGTACGGCGGGTTCGCGATGTCCGCGAGGTCACCACTCTGGACGTACCCTTGCCAGTCCGCTGGGGCGCCTGAGCGCCGCCGACCCCGCTGCGCGCTGACCACCAACGGGATGAGCACACCCGCCAGGAGCAACAGACTTTGGATCGTTCGACGCGCATTCATGGTCTCGAACCTCCTGTGCGATTCAGGGCGCCTGGACCGTTCGATGCGCCCGACGGGGCCCGAAGGCGCAGCAGCAGCTCCTGGCCCTTCTCGAAGTTCGGCGCAAGCTCCAGCGCCTGCAACACGAATTTTCGGGCGTTGGCCGCATCGGCGGCGTCGGCATACGCCACCGCCGCCTGATACAGGGCCTCGACACGATCCGTCGGGTCCAACGCAAGCACGGCGAGTCGCTCGCGTATCCGGACCCGATGGTCGCCGATATTCCCCGCGATCTCGGCAAGCTGTACGTGCGAATCCAACTCTTGTGGATAGATGTACATCGCGCGATCCCAAGCGCGTTCGGCACCGCGTGCATCCCCACTGGCCCGAAGCAAACCCGCGAGATCACGGTTAGCGGCATAGGCGTTCTCATTGATCGCGGTCATCGCCTCGAGCTCCGCGATCGCACGCGCCGTGTCGCCCTTGGTCAGGGCAACGCGAGCCAGCAGGCGGTATGCCGACTCCTCTCCCGCAAACGACGGGAAGAGCCGTTTGGCCTCCTCGAGCGCCTTGGCGGCCGCGTCCCACTGTTTGGCCTCTACCAAGGCGCTCGCGGTCCGCATCGCGTTCGCAAAGGGACCATCCCACTCAACTCCATGACCGCCAGCCGCCGCGATCTTGCCTGCGTCTACCGCTTCGAGCTGCGAACCGAATCGTTCGCGAACATACGCGTCGAACCGGAGCTGCAGCTCTTTGAGATCCATTTGTAACACGGACTGCATGGCCGCCTCGGTCGTGAGACCGCGCCGGTAGGCCGCGAGGAGTTGCTGGATGGCGCCAATACCCCGGTCCCGTTCGATCATCTCGCAGAGCAGCGAGGCCTGGTAATACGACAGGATAACCTGCTCGGCGAAGCGTGGGCGCATGAAGCCGTCATTCATGCGCGCCACGGGCACGAGCAGCCCTCCCTTGAAGGCTGCCAGAAACGAAGGCGTCACATCCTCGCCCCATCCTCGTCGGGCACGACGTTCTTCATAGACCGATAGGCCCTCGGAAAACCAGCGCGGCACCTTGTTGGCACTCGCGCCTAACGTGAATGTGTGCGCGAGTTCATGCCACAGCGTCGACCCCCAGTTGAATTCACCGGGTCCGCGGGCTGCCGGCCCGTCGATCGCCACGACATCGCCAAAGCTGACGCCCAGTGCCCCGAGTCCGGCCAGTCCCACCGTTCGTACTGAGAAGTCGGCGTGCGATCGGTAGACCTCCACCCGCACGGGACCCGACGGACGATATCCATACCGCTTCGAGAGCGAGTCGAACGCCTCCTCGGCCAGTGGCCCCGCATACAGCGCAAGGAGCGGCGCGTCCTTCCGCTCGACAAGAAACACCAGACGCTTGGATTGAACCTCGTCGTAGTCCTTGAAGGTGTCCAACAGGTCCAGCGTGTTCTTCGCCCACACGTCATACGGATCCAGCGCGAACGACTGCTCGAGGAACTTCCGTCCACCAGCGATGTCGCCGACTCGCAGCGCGTTCACGCCCAGGAACGACAGTGCGCGCGATGCCTTGTCGTCCCGCGCCACGGCTCGCTTGGCGAAGCTGACGGCCTCGCCGTAGAGTCGATTCCGAGCCATGATGTCGGACAGGATAGACTCGGCCTCCGCCGAGCGAGGACGACTCGCGATCGCGCGTTCGAGCGTGGCACGATGAGCGGCGCTGTCCCCCTTTAGGTAGTACGCGGCAGACAACGCAACGAGTGGCTCATACGACGACGAGTCCTCGCGGAGTCCTAAACGGGCCTCGGCGATCGCCTCATCGTAGCGCTCGACGTCGATGAGATTGAGCGCGGCCAACGTATGCGCCTGCGACGAGACGGGGTTCACCTCGAGACTCTTCTTCACGTACTCGCCCGCATCACCATTGCCGTCAAACTGCCGGACTCTCGCCATCGCCAGCAGGGCCTCTGGGTGCCGAGGATTCACTTTCAGCACCTCATCCAGCGTTTGCTTGGCGTCCTGGCTGTTGTACTTGTCGAGGAACAATTCCGCGAGGCGGACCTTGGCGTCGAGAGACGTCGAGTCTGCCGCGATCGCCTCGTCGTACGCCTTGAGCGCGTCCTTGAACAGCTGTGCGTTGTCGCGGCCCAGGTACCGGCACGCGATGCCGACGGCCTCGAGCTCGCGAGCCGTCAGCCGCGACTTGCGTTCGTTGTAGATGTCCACGAAGCGGTCAAACACGCGCATCGCTTCGGCGACCTGCCCTCGATCGAACTGGAGTTGTGCCAACCGAATGACGGCCGTCAAGGAATCCGCTGCCCCGAGTTGAGCGGCGCGCGTGAACGAGCTCTCGGCCGCGGACAGGCGCCCGCGACGCACCTGCACATCGCCTAACGCGACGAGGCCTTCGCGTCCGGTGGCGCCTCCAGCGACGAACCTCGTTGCGATCGACTCGGCCGCGGCGTACTGACCTGTTAGCGTGAGGGCTTGCACCAGCAGCTGGAGTGCGGCGCTTTGCCGGGGTTCCGCCGCCAACAGCCGTGCCGCGACGTCGCGCGATTCGTCATATGCACCCGTCCGAAGCGCCGACCGGGCCCGCGCAAGCGTGGCAGCGGGGCTACCGTCCTGGGCGCACGCTTGCAGAGGCAGCACGCACACGACCCAAAGACCAAACAGCAGCCCGATGCGGCGTCTCATGGCTTCCTCGTCTCCAACTCGCGGATGGACCTGTTGGTTTGCGCGAGTTTGAGGAGCAGCTCCTCGAGCGCCGCCTGATACTCGGCCTCGCGCATCCCTCCTTTACGTTGGCGGAGCGAATCGATGCTGGATTCCAGTCCCGCGCGTTGCGCGAGGAGCGACGCTGCGCGGGGATCGTTGGCGGCCTGCGCGGAAAGCCCGGCCGGTGCCGCCAGGTAGAACGTCCGTGCCCTGGCCCCATCGGGACCCTTGGCGTCGGCGTGACCCACTCCATCGCCGTCGTCGTCGTCGGCGTGACCCACTCCATCGCCGTCGTCGTCGAACATGGCATGCTCTGTCAGGAGCTTGTTGCCCTGCTCGTACTCCCGCTCCACCTCGCGACGGGCGAACTGGAATGCCTCGAGAAGTGACACGCGTCCGTCCTTGTCGATATCTGCGCTAGTGCCCGTGTATGCCTGGACGAAGTACCGAGCGAACACGGATTCGTTTCCTTCGGCGCCGGACTTTGTGGCGGTGAGAATCATGCGGTTCTTCGCGGCCAGCGACTTGACGAAATCGCCGCTCGCGCTGGCTCCGTTGACCAACACCACCGTTTGCGTGCCAAGTCGTGCGAGATAGGATGCAAAATCCTGTGCGGTGACGTCTGGGCCCGGAATGTTCAGCCGTGCCGGCCCGCCTTGCACGGAGCCATGACCCAACAAGAGAACGAAGACGCGATCGGCCGGCTTTGCGGTGGTGGCGATGCGAGCGAAGGCAGAGTCGATGCTTGCCTTGGTGGACCTGCCCGATATTCGTCGTGAATCGGCCGGCGGCTCTTCTGCGAGCCACTGCACCTGCGCGGCGGGCACGCCGAATTTCTGCGTGACCACGTCATGGAATGCGGCGCCGAGTTCCAGGAACGCGGTCGCAAAGCGCGGCTCGCCACTACTCCCTGAGATGATGAGGACCCAGGTGGCGGATGGTCCTTGTGCGCTGGCGCGGGGGGCCCCCCCCAAAACCAACGTTAGCCCCATTAACACGGGGGCGCACAACCATTTTCCCGCCGATCGGATCTTCATCACGCCAGCCCTCGTCGTCGGCGCCACCACCACTCCACCCCCAACGCCAGCACGAGAAGAAGAAAAACGATCGGCATGTCCCACAGGTCGAGTCGCTGGATGACCGTCGCGCCGCTCGCGCTGTAGACGACGTCGCGTGCCACTTGCAGGGCGTCGGCCGCGTCGTAGTACTTGCCCCCGGTCTCCTCCGCCACTTGCCGCAGCAACCCACGCCGAAGGCCCGCGCCGAAAAACTCCGTTGCTGGCGTGGCCACGCGAACGTATCCGGACTCGCCGCGGAGGGTGTCCCGCCCGACGACCGCTCGCACACGTACCTCCTGCACCCCTTCCCCGCCAGGCACAACCGTCGTCCGATACTCCCCGTCGCGATCCGCCG
>JBGAJQ010000023.1:0-67164 GCA_044224875.1 Gemmatimonadaceae bacterium
GGTGGGGGTGGACTGGGAGGAATGGCGACTGCGAATCGCTTCAACGCTCGGCCGGCCGAGCAAGGTCCGGGACAGGGTGGGGGCGGCGGTGGTGGCGGTGGACTCGGTGCACTGATGCAGCTGATGGGTGCCGCAACCGGCGGCGGCGGTCCAGGTGCATTCGAGAATATTGACTTCAATGCCCTTCAGGAGATCACCGACCTCTTCGCGATTCCGGGACGTCCTGCGGTTTCGGGTGGGTTTGGAGGCTTCGGCTTCATGTCCCTCCTTGGCATCGGTGGAGGTGGGTTTGGCGGCGGCGGTGGTGGTGGCGGCGGCGGCAACCTCGTTGGACCTGGCGAGTACCTCATTTCGCTCACACTGAACGGAAAGACCTTCAAGCAGGTGCTGAAGGTCGACCGAGCGAGCGGAACCGGAACCGTGAGTGCGTTCTTCGAGGAGCAGGAGTAGCGCGTTCAACCGTCCGCGCTACCCTACTTCACGCGAAACACCGCCACCTGCGGATGCAGGGTGGCGGCAAACGCCGCACCGCCGGCGCCGGAGAATTCGATCGTCACCTCACTGGCACTGGTCGGGGTGTCGATCTGGAAGTACGTCGTGGTTCCGGGCGCCATGACAGCGAGGGATGAATCGGCGGTTATTGGAAACAGCTGCAACGGGTCTGGTCGGGGAATATCGGCGCTGGCCGACGTCGCGTAGAGACGCGCCCAGAGCCCTTTCACGTTCCGCGTCGTGAATCGGTTCGCCGCCGGAGCGCTGCTCCTGGGGAGACCTGGTAGTGAGTCGGTGTACAGCGACAGCCCGAAGTCGGCAAAGAGCGCCGGGAACGTGCGTCCGGCGGCCTGCTCGATGGCCGTGACGCCATCGGCCGGGCCGTGTTCGAGCTGCTTGAAAACGTTCGGGCCCAGCTGATCGCCGAGCCAGCGCAGGAGCAGCCAATCGCCACCACGCCACGAGAAGCCATCGTCCGAATCCACGTGAAGCGTCACGCTCGCTGTGTCAGGAAGCAGGGCGTACTGGTAAGAGTCGTAGAGAAAGCTCTGCACGAAGCCTTGTGCAGAGTCGGGGAAGATCTGCGCGGTGTTGGTGCGACAGGCCGGCGGCGGACAGCGCGATTCCCAGTACAGCGAACCCAGCTCCTCGGCCACGATGCTCATCCCCTCGTCGATCCATGAGGCACCATCGCTACCCCCGTTGATCACGACGTGCTGCGAATAGTTGATGAGATGCTGCAACTCGTGCAGGAAGGTCGCCGGGATGTCCTGGCCCAGACCGTCCACCGTGTGGGCGCAGCTGACGGTTCCGGCGGGGTCTGGCACGATGGAATAGAAGATCTCGCCCTGGTTGGAGTTGGGGTCGGAGGCGCCGTTGAAATCGTCCGACATGAAGAACCCGCCAACAAAGCCCTGCGTGGAGCATGTCGACGCGGGGGTGTCGGCGTTCACTACGGGCGACATGAGCATGACCACGCGTCCGTTGCCATCCACGTCCGATGGCGCCCCGAACGCATCGACCGCGATCGCATACAACGTCTGGTCGAAGTAGTCGCCAAAGTGTTGGAGCTGATCGCTCGTGAATCCATTGGCCGGGGCGAGCGTATCGACGTACACCAGGACGCTGGCACCGGCATACGCCAGACGAGCGCCCACCACCTTGAACGCGCCGCTGCTCAGGTTGGACAGCACGTGAAAGGCCCGAACCGAACCCACGGCAGGCACCACCGCGGCCGTTGGCAGCAGGTCGAGCATTGGGTGAAGGATGGAGCGGTGTCCGGCCAAGGCCAGTCGCTGGCGCGCGCGCTGTCGGAGGGCCAGGTCGAAGGCCATCTGTGCGCGATTGGGGCGAGAGGGAGGCAACACACCGGCTCCCGTGGACTCCACAGCGCCAAGGTGCGAGAGGTTGCGGCTGGCGAGCGCACTCGCACGGGAGACGATGGAAGCTGCCCCGCCACCACCGGTGAACATTCGATACGAGATCAATTGGTTCACGCCCGTACCGGTCGCGAACTCGGGCACCACGATGTAACTCGCTCCACTGCCGGCCAAGGTGACCGTCGTTCCGCCGTTGCCGCAGTCGATGCGAGTCGACTGCAGTGCGGGAATCGTCACGGCTTCCGCACCGATACAGGGGTTCTTCGTCAAGGAGACTGGCGGGTTGGTACCCATGTCGTTGCTCCAGCATCCCGACACGAGGGCCGACAGCAGCGCGGCGCCCAATGTGAAACGGAAGCGTTGAGTTCGTGAAGGCATGATGGCGTAGGTTTGCGTGCCCGTCTTCGTGCGAAGCGACTCGATTCAAGTGAACACACGTCGCCGGCATCCCCCTCTGTCAGCGCGAGAGCGCCACCCGGAGGTGGCGCCCTCATCTGTCATTTCGATGCAGCGCTACGGCACGACGAGGCCCACGTGATCGCCGTTGCGCACTTCAATGAAGCCGCTTTCCTGCTCAACTCCTCCCTTCGGGTGAACGAAGAAGTCGATCGTGGCGCCGCCCGCAACCATGAGATCGGGAATACGGAGCGTCACCACGCTGTCCGGCGGAACGATGCCGAGCTTGAACTCGCCGACATCATCTTGTGCGTATACGGTGACGGGCTGCGGGCGATCGTTCTGGATCAACACGACGGTCATGGCCGAAGAATCGGGCATGGCCGAACGCGGATGATGATGCGATGGAACTCCCGCCAGAAATGGCAGGGTGATCAGTGCCAGAATGCTGCTCATGGTGCGCTCCCTTGCTCGACGCGACTGGCGTCATTTGCGTTGTTCGCCCGTTCGCGGGCGAGTCGGACGGTCGTGTGGAACACGCCGGCATGGCCATCGAAGCGGCGAGACCTGCGATTCACGCCAGCGACCACTCGGGAGGGTGTGATCGCTCGGGCGAACCCTCGCGTCACTTCGACCATTCGACGACGGCGATCTTCAGTCGTTAGGTTCGCCACCGACCGTTCATCTGCCATTGAGGTTGGCGCCCTGGAACGATGGAAGCGGACGACCGACGACGTCTGTAGGCGCGCGGCTTCGTCAGCTGACATGAGGGTTGCAGCTGAAGGGTGCGCAGGAGCGCCTCGCCGCCCATCGGTCCCACGTCCGCCATGGAACACTCCCTGGCGCTACGCCTACAATGATGCCCGGTCGAAGGCTCCAACCGCCGATTCGTCCGTCCACCGGCGTCGCCCCTACCCCACCCCTCCACCCCTAGCCATCTTCATGTTCCGGCGAGTACGTCGCCGCCGACTTGCCGATGCCCGCCATGCCTGAAATGTTCGTGTCCAGAAGCCTAAGTCGCACAATCACTTCCGCACTTTGTCGCGTGGCGCTCGTGCTGCTGGTCCTCGCGCCCCTTGCCGCCTCGGCGCAGGCAAAGCCGCGCCGGCCACCGGCTAAGGCTCCCGCAAAAGCAGCCAAGACGTCTGCGGCCGACTCCGCAAAGAAGGTCGCCGAGCCCGTGTCGCCAGCGCCCGAGCCGGCACCGCCGATGGCCACCGTCACCGGCGTGGTGATCGACAGTGTCCATGCCACCTTCCTGCGCGGCGCGTCGGTGTCGCTGGAAGGCACCACGATGATGCGCCTCACCAACGAGCAGGGACGATTCCAGATCGACTCCATCCCGCCGGGTACGTACCAGGTCCGGGTGGACCACGAACTCCTGGACTCGTTAGGTCTGCAGATGCTGAGCGCGCCGCTCACACTCGCCGACAAGGAGAGCAAGGAAGTCTCCCTGGCTGTCCCGTCAGGCGAAACCTTGGTGACCCTGTCGTGCCCGTCGGCGCGACGGGCCTTGGGACCGTCGGCGATCATTGGCCGCTTGCTGGACGCTGACACCGACACTCCCGTGGACAGCGCCCGCGTGTCGTTCGCCTGGTCCGAGCTCTCGCTGCAGTCGCTCCGACGCGTGCCCAAAGTGCGCGACGCGCAGACCGGCAAGGACGGCGTCTTTCGTATCTGTGGGCTTCCCAGCGAACTGGAAGGCGGCACCCTGCAGGCGTCCAAGAGCGGCGTGCTGACCTCCGAGGTCCGTGTGAACATCCAGTCACAGGCGCTGGTGATTCAGGGGCTCCGCATTGGAAACACGAGCACGGTAACGAAGGCAGAGTCGGACAGCGCCGCCAAGCGAGCCCGTGAAGCAACCACCGGGCCGACGTTCAGCGCCGTGACGGTTCAACGCGGCAACGCCGAACTCACGGGACGCGTCCTGAATGCCAACGGCAATCCAGTGGTCGGTGCCCGCGTGGACGTCGTGGGCACGCCAGGTGCAACACTCACCCGTGCCAACGGTGAGTTTGCCCTCTCCGGGCTGCCATCCGGCACGCAGTCACTCGTCGTCCGCCAGCTGGGCTACGAACCGGTCGAGCAGGCGATCGAGCTGTCGACGCGAGCCCCCGCCAAGGTCACGGTGGTCATGACAAAGCCGGCGCAGGTCCTGGCCCCCGTCGTCGTGACGGCGGAAGCTGAGGCTGGGCTGGACCGCGTCGGCTTCTCCCAGCGAAAGAAGTCCACCGGCGGCACCTTCATCACGGGCGACGACGTCATGAAGCGGGCACCCAACATGCTCTCGGACGTCTTCCGCACGGTGCCTGGCCTCCGCGTTGTACCCGTCGGAAACGACTACCAGATCGAGAGTTCGCGCAACGTCATCGGCGGATGCGTGAAGTACTGGGTAGACGGCGCTCCGTGGGAGGCCCTGTATCCCGGCGACGTCGACCGGCTCTATCCACCCCAGGAAATCGCCGGCATCGAGGTTTACCAGGGTGGATCCAACGTGCCGGCGCAATTCCAGATGGCAGGACAAAGCTCCTGCGCGGCCGTTGTCATCTGGTCGCGGACCCGAACGGAGCGAATGCCTAACAGAAAGCGTTAGGCTCGACTCAGGGCGTCTTCGGTGGCACGTCGTGGAAGTCGGTCTTGCCTTCACGAAAGTCGTAGACGCAAGACACCGGGTGTGCCGGAGTTCCTTCTTTTTCGACCGTCAGGGCAACCTCGTAACGGCCCGCACCCTTGAACTCCGCCTCGCCGATCTGGAGCACCGTCAGTCCCCCTGCCCGCGCATCGGCGAGGCACTCACGCCGCGCCTCGCGCCGGCCCCCCGACGTGCTCTTCACGTACGTAATGCAGCCACCCGTCAGTACCAGAAGCGCCACGAACAACGGCCGCCGAATCATGCCTCGCACTGAGACTCTCATACTGGTGTCTCCGCCGTCGCTGACGCAAAAGGCTCCATGTGGACGAGCACGCCGGCCACCGGAGGAACGGCAGCTCGAATGCTCGATTTTACCTTGCCGCTGACAATGTGGGCGTCGTGGAGCGACATGTCGGCATCGGCCTGGACGTGCAGGTCAACGTAGAGTTTCGTTCCGTGACGCCTGACGCGGAGTTTTTCCACCGATCGCACGTCAGGGACAGCCAGGGCGGCGAGTTCCATGCGTGAACACACGTCGGCATCCGGTGCACGATCCATGAGGTCCCCGATCGCCGGCCGCAACAGCTGGATACCATTGAAGGCAATGACCGCGGCCGCCACGAGTGCCGCCCAGTCATCGGCGGCCTCCCAACCGGCGCCCTTCCACAGGGCGACACTGATGCCGATGAATGCCGCCAACGAAGTGATCGCGTCACTCCGATGGTGCCATGCATCCGCGCGCACCGCCGTGCTTCCCGTTTCGTCCGCCACATCGAAGATCTTTCGAAACATCGTCTCCTTCACCACCACCACGCCAACCAGAATCATCAACGTGAACGGCGCTGGGGCATGGTGCGGTATGCGAATCTCGCGCACGGCCTGGATCACGATGCCGATGGCGGCACCACAGAGCAGCAACGCCACCATGGCAGCTGCAACAGACTCCGCCTTTCCGTAGCCCCAGGGGTACTCGTCGTCAGCTTCACGCGAAGCAATGCGCAGACCGCCCCAGACGATAGCCGAGGAGAAGATGTCGGCGGTGGACTCTACGGCATCGGCAATCAACGCATACGAATTCCCGAGCACGCCAGCCACGAGCTTGATCGCGGCCAGCAGTGTATTGGCGAGGAAGCCGACTTGAGCGGCGCGAATGCCGCGTCGATTGGCGTCGGTCATGGGGTGTCGGGGACGAGCCGTGCGGTTGCCGAGACCAAGAATCTACTCGACCGAGCCAGAAGGCGGGCGATGGGTCGCGCTCGTCCCATACCCCATGCATCGATCCATCACCGAATTCAGCCAGCGCCCCACCCGAAGCGTCGACCCCGACGGTTCGTCAACGCCGGTCGCGCACCGCACGCTGGGTGAATGCGCGTCGCGTGCGTGTGATGCACCTGCTCAAACGGTCGAGGAGCCGCAGTCACGGCCCCTCGTCGCATTACCACCTGGTCCTGCGGCGAGGGCTTATCTCAAGCTCATTCGCTGCGCAGCACGCGCGCTGGGTCGGTCCGCGCCGCCTGTCGGGCTGGGAGAAGACTCGCAGTGACCGCCGCCAGCAGCAGAATTCCCGCCACACCGGCGAAGATTGCTGGGTCACGCGGTGACGTCTCGAAGAGCAGCGTGGCCATGAACGGGGTGCTCACGAAGGCGAGCACGAGGCCGGTGATGACACCCACGCTCGTCGTCCGCACGCCGTGGCCAACTACGTCCTTCAGGACGTGTAGTCGCCGGGCACCTAACGCCATGCGCACCCCAATCTCGCGGCGTCGTTGGGTCACGTCGTATGCTACCACACTGTAGGTCCCGACAATCGCCACGACGAACGCCAGCAGACCGAAGATGCTGAACATGGTAGCCCCGAGTCGCCACGTTCGGAGTTCCGGCTCCATGACCTCATTCATGGTGCGGACGTCGGTGTAGGGCAGCGCCGAAGACATCTCGGCGAGCACGCGTCGAATGGGCGCCACAGCGGCTTCCGGACTACCAGCCACTCGCACGAACATCACGCGCATGTCGGGTGCCCATTGCGCGAGGGGCAAGAAGTACTGGGGTTCCGGAGGCTGGCTGATCGTCGTGACACGCGCGTTGGCCACGACTCCAACGATCGTCGAACAAGGCGCCGTATCTGCCGAGATGCGAAAGCACCTGCCTAACGCATCCTGGTTTGGCCAGACGGCGCGAGCCATGGCATCGTTGATGATCACAACCGGGGTGCTTCCCTTGACGTCGGCCTCGGTAAACGCACGGCCACGCAGGATACGTGTCCCCGCCGTCGCGAAGTAGTCTGGAGCGACGCCATTGCTGTAGGGCCCGCCGCCCTTGAGCGGCGGCAGCTTACCGCTCTCCGGCAAGTAGATGTCATCCTGCCACTGCGATTCAAACGGCGTCGTCACACTCTGGCTTGCGCTGGTCACTCCCGGCAATGCGCGCACGCGTTCAACGGCCGTCCGCCAGCTCTCCTCGTAGGCCTCCGTTGTCTTGGAGATCACACTGAGCTCGGGGCGGGCAACGAGCAGGTGTTCCGTTGTCATGCCCAGGTCCAGCGTCGTCGCACGACGGAATGACATGGCAAAGAGCCCAGCCCCAACGAGCAAGGACACGGAAAGGGCCGCCTGCGTGATGATGAGCGTGGACCGCAGGCGCGATCGCCGTCCCCCACCCTCCCTCGCCCCAGCCTTGAGCGACTCGGTGAGATTGGCGCGAGTCGAGGTGAGAGCCGGTGCAAGGCCCGCCAGCACGCCTGTCACGGCGATCACGGCAGCGGTAAACAAGGCGATCCTCCCGTCGACGGGTGCGCCCTCCCACGCCATGTCTCGCAGCAGGGTGGAACGAAGCGCCAGAGATCCCCAATACGCGATCAGAAGCGCCGCCACGCCACCAAGTGCCGACAGGGTCGTCGACTCGGCAAGCAGCTGCAGGATCAACCGACGACGCGCGACACCCAGTGCCAGTCGGACGGCAAGCTCGCGACGCCGGCGGGTCGCGCGGGCCAGTAGCAGATTGGCCACGTTGGCGCATGCAATGAGCAACACGATGCCCGACACTGCCGACAGCCACAACGCGACCTTGGCTTGTGTCGAACTCTCCGGGCCACGCGATTGGATCATCGAGCCGGCGATGACGCTGACCGTGGAGTCGCCCTTTTTCACGCTGCGCCCGAACTGTTGATGGGCAACGGTCGCGGCGCCGCTGGCACTCGCGGCACTCACGCCCGGCCGGCGATGGGCCACCATCTCCAGCCACCGCATGTCATTTGTGGTGCGCCACTTGGGGCTGGCTTGCGTCGGCGCCGCCACTGCGAACGGCACAAACACGTCGGCAGCCAGGTTGCGGGGCCCCGTGAAGCCTCGTGGGGTCACGCCCACCACCACATAGGAGATCATGTTCAGTTCCAGCGACTTGCCTAACGCGGCCTGCGCACTCCCAAACTCCCGGTCGGCGAAGCCACCAGAGATCACCGCCGTGTTCACGGCGGGCTGGCTCCAATCGTCCGGCGTGAAGTACCGTCCGGCAATCGGCTGCACGCCAAGCATCGAGAAGAGGTTCGGCGTCACCATCATCCCTTCTACTCTCCGCGCTTCTGCACCGCGGCCTAGCGAGGCGGCATTACGCCACCAGGCCGCCACGTCGTCGAAGACATCGTGCCGCGCGCGAAGATTCTCAAATGCCGGGTACGAAGCGCTCCGATACGTCACGAGGCCAAATTCCGGCGTCTGCCTTTGGAAGTAGATGAGCGACAGCCGACCGTCGTCCTTCACGTGGGGAGCGGGCTGCAGCAGTAGTCGATCCACAACGCCAAACATTGTCGCGTTCGCGCCAATCCCAAGTGCGAACGTCAGCGCGACCATCGCCGTGAAGCCTGGCTCGCGAAAGAGCCCACGCACTGCCTGCCACAGGTCGGTGCCCACGTCTCGCCAGCGCTCGATGCGTACCTCTCGGCTCACACGATCGCGGTCGATGGCACCAAGCGAGGCGCGTACCCGTTCGACATCGCCAAACCGACGCCTGGCTTCCAGACGCGCGGCAGTTGGCTCAAGGCCGGACGCGATCAACTCCCTCGTCGTGGCCTCCAAGTGAAACGCAATCTCGTCATCCACTTCGCGCTCGACGGCGGGACGCCGTGTGGCGAGTCGAAAGAGACGCTGAAATCGGGAGGAGCTCATCGGCAGCCTCACACTGCTTGAAGGACCCGTGCGACCGCAGCTGCATAACGAGTCCACTGCTCGGTGCGCCGTCGTAGTTCGGTGCGCCCCCCGGACGTCATGGCATACAGCTTCACGCGCCGGTTCTCGTCGTTGACACCCCATTCCGAGGACAGCCAACCGCGATGCTCCATGCGATGGAGGGCGGTATACAGGGCGCCATCGTCGATCGAGAGCTCCTCTTTCGTGGTCTCTCGTATCCACCGGGCCACGGCGTATCCATGTCGTGGTCCCCAAATCAGGGACTTCAGCACCAGTACGTCGAGCGTGCCTTGGAGCAGTTCCAGGTTGCTAGCAGATGGCGACATCGGGATGATGATCTCGCGGTGAATTGACCCTTAGATGTTGAGGGTACGAAACGCAGCAGCGCGAGTTTCAGGTACTGTCGCGGCCCCTACCCTCAAGTGTTCAGGGTAACCCGCAGGCCCAAGACCAGTCAAGGTGCTCGAGCCCGCGGGGCACGGTCCCTACTCCACCACGACCCGCTTCACCAGGGAACCGGCCGGGATCGTCTGGGTCGGCTCCACGCCATTGATGATGGCCAGCAACTCGATGGGAATCGATGACGGATTCGCAGCGTTGAACTCAGTGATCGTCATCGCTCGGTTGACCTTGACCAGCCGCACGCGGTTTGGCTTGACGCCGAGGATCTTCGGGTCGGTTTCTGGACGAAAGGAACCGATTGCCTGCTGAAAGACGCCGGCATAGGACGCCGCGCGCGCCGTCGGCGCATATGTGAGCAAGCGATAGTTCGAACCGTTGTGGCTGACGAAGGCCACGGTGCCAGCAATGGTGGTGTTCGCGTCTGGCTGGGCGGCAAACTCGCCCCACGCCGCCTGCAGGGTGTTGATCGGTTGTGCTGATGTGCGACCCGCTTGAATGCCTTGTTGCCCAAGGAACGCCGAGAGGAGCTGCGACGGCGTCCCGGCGGAGGCGGCGCTGACCACCATCATCGCGTCTTTGGCACTGCTGACGCCGACGACCTGCGTGGTCTGATTCTGCGTCTGCCATCCCCCCGGAAAGTCCACTCGGAACCGCAAGTCGGGATGGTGGTACACGCTGCCCTCGAAGAAGCCCTCGCGAGGGTTCTCACCGAACACCAAGCCGTCCACTCGAGCAAGGAACTCGTCGCGCCCGACCTTGGTGCCGGAGAGCGACCGGTTCAACGCAGTGATGCGCGCCTCGGTGTTTGCAACGCGGTTGTCGGGGTTGGGGTGGGTTGACTGCCACTCCGGAATGCGGCCCTCGGCTCCGCCGGCGATCTTGTCGAGCACGCGGAACATGTTGGCCATTTCGCGCACGTCGTAGCCGTTGCCGAGCGAGTACTTGAATCCCAGCTCGTCGGCCTGCAGTTCGTCGCCACGGCCGAACTTCAGGAAGAGCAGCCCCAAACCGGTTTGCGCGACGTCGCCCAGCTGCGCGATGCGCGGCGATAGGATAGAGCCGGCGACCAGTCCGACTTGCGCGAGCTGGGCGTTCGTCATCTGGCGCACGGAGTGTCGGGCGGTCACGTGACCCATCTCGTGTCCCAGCACCGATGCCAGCTCGGCCTCCGACGTCATGTGCGTGAGAATGCCGCGGGTGATGAAGATCGGACCACCTGGGAGGGCGAATGCGTTCACCGCGGGATCGTCCAGTACGATGAACGACCATGGAACGGCTGGCCGCTCCGTTGTCTTGGCCATCGACATTCCGATACCCGACACGTATCGCTGCAGCGCGGAGTCTCCGACGACCGCGGACTCCTTCAGGACGCTCTGCTTGCCGTCCTGGCCCATGGCGATCTCCTGGCTTTCCGAGACCAACGTGAGTTCCCGTTTGCCCGTCGCCGGGTTCGTGGCGCAGGCGGTGAGGAGGACGGCGAGGCTTAAGCGCAATCGATTTCTGAGCATGGCGGTGGTTCTAGGGAATCCCACGTGGTAAGGTGGTGCGGGTGCGCCGGCAGCTCATACCGCTGAAGCCGGCACTACGAGGCATAACGTGTCTCCGAACGTTGCGCGGTCCCGGGTTCTTTGGAAAGGGTTTTCCCAGCGACTCGGCTCTTTCGGCCAAGCCGTTTCGGCCATACGTTCGGCCGTCCCCTAACGGATGGATGCGCACGGTGAAGAAGGCATATTCGCTCCTGTTTTCCGGAGCTGTGTTGGCGGTCCTTGCGGCGCCAATGGAACGCGGTTCATCGCTGGAGGCACAGGCCGCAGGTGGTGAGTGGCACTCACTCTTTGATGGTAAGTCGCTGGATGGTTGGCGTGGCTACCAGATGTTCAGGGCACCTGTGGGTTGGGAGGCCTCGAACGGCGTGTTGAGCAAGCGCTTTCCCACCGAGGACCTCATCAGCGACGGCGTGTACGGCGACTTTGAGCTGGAACTCGAGTGGCGCATCGCGAAGGGCGGCAATGCCGGGATCTTCTACCGAGGCACCGAGCGCTACAACCACGTTTACTGGAGCGCCCCCGAATATCAGCTGCTCGACGATGCGTCGGCTTCCGACGCGACTGACCGCCTAACGTCGGCCGGGGCCGCGTACGCGGTCTATCCGTCCCCTGCAGGAAACGTGAAGCCGGCCGGTGAATGGAACCTGACGCGGATCGTCTGCCGCGGGGCGCATGTCGAGCACTGGCTGAATGGAAAGAAGTTGCTCGAATACGAGCTGTGGAGCCCCGACTGGAAGGCTAAGGTCAAGGCCAGCAAGTTCAACGAATTCACCGAGTACGGAATGGCCAAGGTGGGACACATCGCCTTCCAAGGTGACCATGACGGTGAGCTGGCGTTCCGAAACATCCGCATTCGCAACTTGAAGTAGCGCGGCGTTCCCAGGTTCTTCCTGACCCCCACACCCCGCCCACATGTCCGCACGCGTGAAGCTGTCGATCATGATGTTCCTCCAGTATTTCATCTGGGGAAGCTGGTTCGTCACCATGGGCACGTACCTCGGCCAGACGCTGCATTTCACGGATTCGCAGATCGGATTGGCATACGGTGCCACGGCCATCGCCGCGCTGGTGTCGCCGTTCTTCATGGGCATGATCGCCGATCGCTTCTTCGCGACGGAAAAACTGCTGGCGGGCTTGCATGTCCTGGGCGGCGTTCTGATGTGGGTGGTTTCTTCCCAACAGTCGTTCAGCGCGTTTTACCCGATCCTGATCCTCTACGCGCTGTGCTACATGCCGACGTTGAGCCTGACGAACTCGATCTCCTTCCACAACGTGAAGGACCCGGCACGTGACTTCCCGTTGATCCGGGTGCTCGGCACGATCGGCTGGATCGTAGCCGGTATCATTGTGGGAAAGGTCCTGAAGGCCGACGCACTCAACACTCCGATGCGCGTGGCGGCGATTGGTTCGTTCCTCCTCGGGATCTACTCGCTCACCCTGCCACACACGCCGCCGAAAGCCGCCGGAGCGCCGTTCAACGTTCGCGACGCGCTGGGTCTGGACTCGTTGCAGCTCCTGAAGGACCGCGACTTTCTCATTTTCGTACTCGGCTCCTTCCTGCTCTGCATCCCGCTGCAGTTCTACTACACGTTCGCCAATCCCTTCTTGAACGAGATCAAGGCGCCGGAGCCAGCGTTCATCCAGACCTTCGGACAAATGTCGGAGATCGGCTTCATGCTCCTGTTGCCGCTCGCCCTCAAGCGCTTTGGCATCAAGACGATCATGCTTGGCGGCATGGCGGCGTGGGCCCTCCGGTATCTCGCGTTCAGCAACGGCAACGCGGACGCTGGTATGTGGCTGGTCTACGCGGGCATCCTGCTCCATGGCGTGTGCTACGACTTCTTCTTTGTGGCGGGACAGATCTATACCGACGAAAAGGCCGGTCCCAAGATTCGTGCGGCCGCACAAGGCTTCATCAACTTCGTCACAAATGGTGTGGGCTATTTCATTGGCGCCTTCGTTTCTGGTGCGGTCGTGAGTCGTTATGCAACCCAGTCCGCCTCTGGTGTCACGCATGATTGGCACGGCATCTGGCTCGTGCCGTCGGTGATGGCCGCGGTGGTCCTGGTGTTGTTCCTTCTCGCTTTCCGGCCGTCGGCCCGTCCTGCCGCGTGACCACCTGGGTGGGTGCGTGGTTGGCGTGCCGACAGGATGGCGCGACATGGGCCAAGTCGCCGAGCGTTGGGCGGCACCTGTCGGCGATCCACCGAATGCTTTTGCGCGACGTTTCCCTCACGTGATGCTTCCCAACCGGACCTGCCATGGCTGATCCTATCTCCCGACGCGACTTCGTCTCCGAGGCCTCGTTCGCCGCCGCTGCATTCACCATTGTCCCGCGTCACGTGTTAGGCAGGGGATACCGCGCCCCATCCGACACCCTCAACGTGGCTTGCATTGGTGTAGGCGGCATGGGATTCAATGACGTGAAGGGCATGTCGATCGGGTACCGGGACTTCCGCGAGTTGTTAGAGAAGGAGAAGACCATAGACGCCGTCACGGTGACGACGCCCGACCACGTGCACGCCGCGGCCGCAATGATGGCGCTTAGGGCTGGGAAGCACGTGTATTGCCAGAAGCCGCTTGCGCGGACCGTGGGTGAGGTACGCGCGCTCAAGGCCGAAGCGGCGCGGCGGCCGAAGCAGGCCACACAGATGGGCAATCAGGGGCACGCCGGCGACGGCGTGCGCCAGATGCGGGAGTGGATTGAAGCTGGCGCGATCGGAACGGTTCAACGGGTGGAGTTATGGACTAACCGACCGATTTGGCCGCAGGGAATCAATCGGCCGACCGAAGCACATAACGTTCCGCCAACGCTCGACTGGAATCTCTGGTTAGGCCCCGCCAGCGAACGGCCCTACCATCCGGGTTACGCGCCATTCAACTGGCGTGGGTGGTGGGATTTTGGCACGGGCGCCATGGGCGACATGGCCTGCCACATCATGGACGCGTCGTTCTGGATATTGGGACTGAAGTACCCCGCGCGCGTGATTCCGGAATCGTCACCGCTGTTCCCGGAAACCGCGCCAAAGTCATCGCGCATCACGTACGAGTTCCCCGCACGCGGCGATCGCCCGGCCGTGACCGTGGTCTGGCGTGACGGCGGGATCTATCCGCCACGGCCCGAGGAGTATGGAAGGGAACGTGCGTGGGTCCCAGACAACGAAGGGGGCCAACTCTGGATTGGTGACAAGGGCTCGATGATTGCCGGCACGTACGGTGCCGACCCAAAGCTGTGCGATGAAACAAAGCACGCCGCCCTCATCGCCAATCCGCCCGCGGTGAAGTACCCGAGGACGGAGGGTGTCTACAAGGAGTGGATCGCGGCGATCAAGAGTGGTGGGCAACCCGGGTCGAACTTCTCATCTCACGCTGGCCCACTGACGGAGATGATCACGTTAGGCAATCTGGCAGTGCGGGCCGGGCGAACGGTGGAGTTGGATCCGGAGACTGGAGCGATCAAGACCTCGGGCATTCCGAGCGAGTGGATCACCCCCGTGTATCGCTCCGGTTGGAGCCTCTAACCCACCACCCTGGTTCCTGAGAGTTACCAGATACCGACCCAGCCCTTCACCGAGGCAATCAGCTTGGCTGGGTCGTAGCCGACTCCGTCCTTGAAGACCAGCTTCACGTTGCGGACGTCGGCGATGCGCTGCGACGGATCGCCATCGACCAGCACCAGGTCCGCGCGCTTGCCGACCACAATCGAGCCGACCTCGTCGCCGCGCCCCAAGTAGGTTGCACCGTTCAGCGTACCAATGCGAATTGCCTCGAGCGGGGTGAAGCCCGCTTCGACGAGAAGTTCAAGCTGCCGCTGGTTCGAATAGCCTGGGATCACGCCACCCGCGCCGGTGGGATCCGTTCCCGCCACCAGTACGCCGCCAGCGCGTGCGAAGGCCAGCTCCATCGCCATGGCCTTGGGAAAAAGTGAGCGATAGATCGACTGCGTGGATGTGGACGCGTTGGCAAAGAACTTTTCGAATTGTTCCTTGAGCTGCGGCGTGAGGACGTCCAGCCCCGGCGGCATTGGCCGGCCTGGCGTGAACGTCTCGAACACCGTCAGCGTAGACGTCACCGCCACATGATGCTTCAGCAACACGTCCATCACTCGTCGCAGGTCCGGCGACGCGGGATCGAGTGCATTCACACTCTGCTGTCCCTTGCCCTGGCCCGGACACTCGTCAGGCTTCTTGTCGGCCACGAAATCCGTGGAGGCAAGGAAGCCATGCTCGAGGTTGTCGATCCCCAGCTGCGCCGCCTCGGCATATGTCACCGAGCAGAGGTGGCCCGTCACCTTCAAGCCGCGCTTGTGTGCGGCGTCGATCGCCGCCTTGAGCTCGTCCCTGCTGATGTGCATGTACGCCTTGTACGACGTGGCGCCATGGTCCGCCCAGTAGTTCACGAGTGCGCGCGCGTCGTCGGGACCCGTGAGCCCCTTCATTTGCCCAAACGATCCCGCCGCACCTTGCAGGTACGGCGCCGTCGCATCGATCCATGGGCCCGCCTTCTGCCCGCGATCGATGGATTGCTTGATGTTGATCTCGCCGAAGCCGTTCATGTTCCCGCCCGTCCGCATCGACGTCACGCCGCCCGCCAGATACAACCGAACGAACGACTCCGCGAGATTGCCGTAGACTCCTGGCCCCGTCGGGTAGAACAGGTGCTCGTGCACCATCGCCATCCCAGGCATGACACTTTGCCCCGACGCGTCGATAACGCGCGCACCCTGAGGGATCGAAACAGAACTGGCCGCTCCGACGGCGCTGATACGCCCGCCCGTCACCAGGACTGTCTGCCCATCTCGCGCTGGCGCGCCAGTGCCATCGATGACACGGACGCCGCGCAATGCCACAACGGAATCGTCTACGGCGATGAACGGCCTAACGCTCGGTGCAAAAACCGGACGTTGTGCCGTCGCGCTCGTCGCGACACCGACCAGAAGTATCAACCCGAAAAGTTGCCTCACGCGATCCTCTTCTTTGGCGAGTCAGTCGGCGTGCAGGGACAGTGTGCTCAAGCGTATCGCGCCGAGTGACGACTCCGCTGTCACGCGAAGGCGCTCCACCGTCGCCACCGGAAAACGCACGAGACGACAATAGCCGATGGTCGTGCCCTCCGCGAGCGTCGTGGTCCCGGCTGTCGTCATGGCCTCGACGCGAAATCGTTCGATCGTCTGGCCGAGGGCTATTGGCTCCTGCAGTCGAAGCACCGTGCACGGCGTAGCGTGACGAAGCTCGATGACGAGCGATGCCGACGCGGCATCCGGTCGGGCGCTCCAAAACGACCCTGGATCTCCGTCCAGTGCGCGCTTGCCCTGACCCGCCGCGCGTGCTCCCTTCGCATAGTCCGTTCCCAATAACCGATCTCGCGCGCGCCCAAACGCGAGCAGTTGTCCGGTGTCCGTTGGATGGAGGAGACCGTCCCGAGTCGGTGGAACGTTCAGCAGGAGCTTGCTGTTCCTGCCCACTGAGGTGAAGTAGAGCGACATCAAGTCGGCCGCGGTGCGCACCTTGTCGTCCTCTGCGGGATGCCAGAACCATCCTGGCCGGATCGATACGTCCGTTTCTCCAGGCCGCCACACGGATCCGTTGGGATGACCACGTTGCAGGGTTTCGCCAACACCGGGCGCGTCATAACCGGCATACGGCACCGCGTCGGGGTCGATCGTACTCCAGCACGTCTCGCCAGCTACACCGCGCTCGTTGCCAATCCACCGAACGTCTGGCCCCGCATCGCTGAACATCACGGCCTCGGGTTGCAACCGACGGACTGTTCTGTGAATGCGCGGCCAATCGTACACCTGACGCTTCCCACTCAGACCCTCGCCGTTCGCTCCATCGAACCACACCTCGGCCACGCGTCCGTAGCGCGTCAGGAGTTCCTCCAGCTGCGCGACATAGTGGTCCATGTAGCGCGCGGAATCGCCGTAGCTCGGCTCGTGCCGATCCCACGGAGAGAGGTACACTCCAAGGCCAAGCCCTTCGGCACGGCAGGCCTCCGCCACATCGCGCACCACGTCGCCATTGCCACCACGCCACGGACTCGACTGCACGGAGTGCGCGGTGCGCGCGCTTGGCCAGAGGCAGAAGCCATCGTGGTGCTTTGCCGTGAGTACGAGCGACCGGAAGCCTGCCTGACGAGCGGTGCGTGCCCAGACCCGTGCGTCCAGTTGCGCGGGATTGAAGATGGACGGTGATTCCGATCCGTCGCCCCACTCGCGATCGGTGAAGGTGTTGACGCCAAAATGCAGAAAGAGCGCGAGTTCATCGTGCTGCCAAGCCAATTGTGCGGGCGTCGGCACCGGGCGTCGCACGCGCGATGCATCGGTTAACGCCCGTGCGCGCCCAGGTATCGCGGCAGCCAACGTGGCGGCGGCCGCGGCGCGCACGAACGCGCGCCGGGTCCAGTCGGGCGCTTGCTTGGGTCTCGTCACCTGCCGCGCCACGCTCCCCGTGCCACGGCCGGCTGGAACTTCTCAATTCCCTTGGGCGGAAAGTCGAGCGTTCGCCCCTGCTCTGCGCTGCGATAGGCGGTCATGAGCACCTTCACCACTTCCACACCGTCATCGAACGTCAGCCGCGGCGCTTCCTTGCCCAGGAACGCGCGAACGAAATGACGATCTTCTCCCGTGTATCCGTACGCGACGTATTCCTCAGGCACGACGGGCATCACGCCCATCTCCGCGTTTTGCTTCTCGACCAGGTCTTCACCGGAACGTCCCTTGACTTCGCGCGAGAAGAAGAGGTTCAACCCGCTGTCGAGCGAGTTCCATTTGAGCGAGTACTCGGGGCCCAGGAGCTCAGCCGACAGCCGCAACCCGGCTCCCACGTAGCTCCACGACGTCGTGGCTTCGCCGATCGCGCGCGTCCCATCGTCGGTCTCGAACTCGATCGAGACGCTGGCAAAGTCCTCGGATGGCGCCTTCGCGTAATCCACCTCCTTCCCCATCGTCTTCTTGAGCTTCGCGACATACTCGGGTCTCGACCACTTGAGCGACGCGATGTGTCCGGTGATCCTGACGGGGCGAACCGTGGAGAGGGCATCACCGGGTCGAGTGAGCAGGTGGCGAACGACCAGCGCCGAGTGGCACATCATGTCGTTCAGCACACCGCCGCCCTGCAGGGGTCCTTGCCAAAACCACGGGGAGTGGGGCCCGCTGTGCTCTTCGGCAGCGCGTGCCAGATACGGACGACCGGTTGTTGCTGCGCCGCGTGCCCACAGCAGCGCCTTCCCGGCTTCTACGTGCGGCGAGAACAGTTGATTCTCCAGGTAGGCAGTCTTGAGCCCTACCGAGGCAGCCAGACGTTGTACCTGTCGAGCCTCAGCCACGTTGCGCGCCAACGGCTTCTCGCAGGCCAAGCCCACCAGCGACCCTCGACCACGCGAGATCGCATCCACGATCTCCTCGATGTTTTCGACGCGCGCCTGGTTGGCGCCGCACACCCAGATGGCGTCGATCGCTGGATCAGCCACCATGTCCGCGATCGTCTGGTACGGCTTTGCGTTGCCAACGTCCAAATCGCGCGCCAGCGCCGCGGCGGATGCGGCGTTCTTCTTGTTTGGGCTCCAGACGCCGAGCACGTCCGCGTCTCGCACGCCACCCCAACCCATGATGTGAAACCGTGTGTTGAATCCTGATCCGACGAAACCGATGCCGAGTCGCTTGCTGGTCATTGCCCGAAAATTGATGGTGAGTCGTGCGGCGTTGGCGGCGGAATCCAGACGAGGAATGCCGCATTGCTCCCCGTGCTTCCATGCACCGTGCTTCCCAAAGGGTATCAGTCCGCTCGGCCTTTGGCGAATGCTGCGAACGGACTTAACGGCTCAGAGGCAACCGCGTCCAATCGGTCGATGGTTTTCCACCTCTCCACGTTGACACGGATGTTCTTATGAAGACGCGAATTCTGGCCATGGCTGCGTTGGCCCTCACCTCCTTAGCCGGCGCCCAATCTCCGCGCCGCGGTGGCCCGCCGGTCGATCGCCCACTGTTCGGACCACCAGGTGCCCACGGCGGTGGCTTAGCTACGATGCTGATCGACGCTCGTCGCGAATTGAATCTCTCGCCCAAGCAACTTGTGGCTCTTGATTCCGTCGAGCGGGCGGATTTCGCGAGACGACGACAGGACATGGAGGCGATGCGTACGCGACGCGACTCCGTCTGTGCCAAGCGGGATCCCTGCGAATTGACGCGAGACGAGATGCAACAGATGCGCAGTCATGCCGTCGGTCAGATGGCGCTCCGACTGCGGGCAGATTCGGCGATGCATTCGAAGATCTTCGGGATGTTGGACACTACGCAGCGCAGGCTCGCCGACCGAATCGAGTACCGTCGCGAGCTGCTGGGCACCGGACGAGGATCGCGGCAAATGATGCGCGAGACCAGATCGCACGACTTCGGTCCCGGTGGATTTGGGCCTGGCTTTGGTCCACGCGGATCGAGACCCCGTGGTCCCGGCCGTGATGACCTGTCAGCTCCTCGCCGCCGAATGGAGGGCGGGTCTCAGCCCGACGTGCCTCCCGCGCGTTGGCGAGACGACGGGACGTTGAGGAATCGCCGTTGGCGACCCGAACTTGACGACAGTCTCCCGCCAGACTCATCAGCGCAGCCCATTCCATCGAATCGGTAACGGTCACCGGATCGGGACGCGCATACCCGGGGTCGGACGTCAGCAGCTCAGCGTCTAAATGGCACGACCCGACGCTGACTTATGATTGTTTCGTCGCCCGATGCAGCTGCAACAACGGGGGGTTTCCAACGAATTCAGGACATATCGTCCTGTCAAACTCGTAGGGGCCCCCAGTTTCAGCATCGGTCCACGGGAAGCCGCGGCACACCGCGGGATAGAATGTTTCCCGGTAAATCGAGCAGCTGTTGTCGGAGAGAAAGACGCAGCGCCTGTTCTTCACCCGAGTGCGCCATTCGCCCCACCGCGTCCTGTACAGCTTCTGAGGGCCGTACCGGTTCGTGATTGCCTCGGCCTCCGCATCGCTGAGTGTGACGCCGTAGGCGCAACACGCCGAGTGGTGCGGGCACGGATAGCAGGGGAGCGCCGGAAAGCTTGCCTTCATCTCGGCATTTAAGATACGGTCAATCGATCGCGGCCACGAGGTCGTTCAAACTGGCGACCGCCGCGGAACGAAGAAGCTGCCGACGTTGCGCGGTTTTACCTCGCGGGAAATGTCTGTACCTTACGATGGCGCTGTCGCCCCCTGACAACCCGTCACTACAGCGTCGTCGACACCATGACCCCGGACGTCCCGTGAGTGAATGGACTCGTCGTGATGTAGGACCCGTGCTGGAGTTCCTGCGCGTCCTATGGCGCGTGAACCACGGCATGGAGAAGCGTTCCAAACGCATGCAATCCTCGTTAGGGGTCACCGCGCCTCAACGGATGGTGATCCGCATGGTCGGTCGCTTTCCCGGCATTTACGCCGGTGATCTCGCCGAGTTGTTGCACGTGGATCGCGGCACACTGTCGAGCGCCTTGCGCCGGTTGGAGTCCGACGGTCTGCTGAAGCGGACGGTGGATGCGGAGGATCGCCGCCGGGTAGCGATCCATCTGACCAGCCGCGGCAAACGCATCGACGATGTCACCGAGGGCACCATTGAAAGCGTGGTGAAGTCAGTGATCGGCGGCGAAAGCTCCGAGTCGCTGCGCGCGACGCACCGTGTGCTCTTGGCACTGGCCAACGACCTGGAGCGACCGGCGAAGCGGAAGTCGACACGCGCTCGACGCTGACCGACCTGGGCGTCACGCCTTCGGTTGTTCTTTCGGCAGCTTGAACGTGGCCGCGAGTTTGGGGTCACCGGGATCGCCGTGCACCCGCTTCGCGATATAATCGCCGAGCACGGGTCCGAACTTGAACGCCTCGGCGTTGCCACCCCCGGTGATCCACACGTTGCCTAACCCTGGGTGCTTGTCGATCAGGAAATTCCGGGTGGAGCTCAGCTCATAGTGGCAGCTGCGCGTCTCGTTTATCGGTGACGTGGCGAGGATGGGAAAGTGCTCCTTCACGAACACCCGTGATGCCTTCATGGCCTTTTCGGGAATCCACCGGCTGCTGTAGTCCGGGTCGTACAAACGTTCGCCACCCGTGCGCACGCGAAAGCCACGATTGTCGGGCAGGAGCGATGGCCAACCCGTCACTCCGGGGTAGTTCCAGCTCGGACAATTCGGGTACGTGAAGCGATCGTCTGCCGGTGGCGTGGCGTAATAGAACACACTTCCCATGGGCGTGCGGATCACCCTGCCTAACAGTTCTGGGAAGATCTTCGGCAACCACGGACCGCATGCAAACACGTACGTGCCGGCACTTACCGTTTCGTTGGTGGACAGCACCAAGTGATCCAGCTGGCCGCCCGTCTGCGTCCCGAGCCAGGCGTGGGCAATCTTCACCTCACCACCGCGGGACTTGAACACTTCGGCCACTGACTCGCAGGCTCGCCGAGCTCGAACCACTCCCGCATCCGGCTCATAGAGCACTTCCTGAATGTCCGTGGTGTTGAAGATCTTCCAGCGCTTCTGGACCTCATCGCCCTTGAACACTTCATGCTTCACGCCGAGTTTGGTCCAAAGTTCCTTGGTGCGCTTGGTGAAGTTCTCCTCCGCCTTACGCATGATGATGTCGCCGGTCTCATAGAAGAGCTGTGTCTTGAGCTGCTTCTGCCACTCGGCGTCCCAGTCACGCCAGCGGGTCATGGCCACGCGAGCCCAGCGCATCCACTGCTCCGCCTGTTCGCCCGTTCGGTCGCCGTAGGAACTCCGCACACCACGCGTCTCGTCGCCTGACGTTGACCGAGAGTTTCCGGGTCCGTACGCGTCGATGAGCAGCACCTTCATGCCGAGCTGTTGCAGGTGGTAGGCGGTCCAGCCGCCAAAGGCGCCGGCACCAAGGACGATGACATCCGCCGTGCCTCCTGATTTCGTCGGCCGCGGCTCCGGCAGTGGAGGCATCGGACCGGGAGGCACGAAAGGCAGTGGCCCAGCGCTCCGGCAGCCTGCCAGCAGGCCGACTTGAAGGCCTGCCAGTTTGACGAAATCGCGGCGTTTGAGAGTCATCGGGTCGTGCGAAGTGGAGCGGAGTGAGACAAATACCACCCGGAGCGGGCACTCGCGGGAAATGACGGAGACGGCTTGGGTCTTGCTTCTACCATGATCGCCTTCAACTGCTCGGGGTCGTTGGCGAGCACCGTCTGCCCGGCCGGATATCCCGACAGCTTCAACATGTAGGCGACGATGTCGGTGTATTGCTGATCGTTCAATTTTCCGGGTTCATCATCCGGCATCGTGGTCTTGATCTTCACGAAGAAATCGTAGAGTGGATGTCCGACCCAGGCTTGCTCAAACACGTCGCCAGCATGCTCCGTGGCCTCGTGGCACGCGACGCAGAACTTCCCATACGTACTCTCGCCCTTCTTGGCCTGATCGTCGGTGTAGACGCCCTTGAGAATCGGGGGGATCGGCGCGGCCGCGGTGGAGTCTTGGGCGCGTCCTGCCACGGGCAGGGCCAGGAACAGGAGCGCGAGAAAACGGCAGGACTGGATTGAGGCGGCCATCGTCACTCAGCGACTCCGGGTGAAGCGTGCGTTGGTTGTCGGAGGAGAAAAGAGGCGCGACCACGCGGTGCGGGTCAAGGGCTACGGCGCGCCTTAAGCGGAGCAGCCGGTGTCACTTGCGTGCTCCTTGGCGATCGCCAGCCGCGGCCTAGGTCGCTCGGGACGGCGGCACGCCCGGAGAGGCCGCCGCGTTCGCGTCAACACCGGGCTGCGCGAGCGCGGTGAGAATCAGTAGCGGTCCAGATCGTTGGCGATGACAACCTTGCCGCGATACCCCCCGCGCCTTACGCCGGCGGTGAGTTCTTCCGGGGTAAACGCGCCAACGATGTGATACAGCACCAGGAGCTTCACCTTTGCCTTGGCCGCGACGCGCCCCACTTCCACGTCTGACGCGTGGAAGGCCTTCATGTACTGGGGCCACGTGCTGCCGCCAGGCCGCCGCTCAGCTTCCACTCGCGCGGATGAATAGACCTCGTGGATCAGCACGTCTGCCTGTGAGGCAGCGCTAGCGAGTTCTGGACTATATCGCGTATCGCCGGAGATCACGACGGACTTTCGTGGCGCGTCTACCCGGTATCCGAACGCGTACTTCCAGCTTCCATGCGGGACGGCGAATGCGGTGATCTTCACCCCCGCGCTGTCATAGACGACGCCAGCCGTGACCTCTCGTGTGTCGACGCGATGGCCGCCCGGGCGACCATGTTCGAGGCCATTCGTGCGGATGTCGATGTCTTCTGCCCACGCCGCGATGAGGTGGTCCGTCATGGCCTTTGTACCTGGCGGGCCATAGATGCGGAGCGGGGTGGATCGCCCCATCACCCAGGAGGTGAAGATCAGGTCGGGTAGGCCTAACGTGTGGTCGCTGTGCAGGTGAGTAAGGAAGAGTGCAGCAGGTCCATCGATCGGCAAACCCGCGGCGGCAATGCGACGCTCCACGCCTGGTCCCGCATCGAAGATGAAGACACGCCGGCCCACGACGACGGCGGTGGACGGTCCCGAGCGCTCGGGGTTGGGAGCGGGCATGCCCGTGCCCAGCATGATCACCGTCGTGCTGTCGCCAGTGCCGGTCCAAGGGCCGCCGCCTAACGTCCGCTGCCCTTCCAGCGGCCGGCTCGCGGCGATCACCACGCACAGGCCAACGCCCAGCCACCAGGCGCACTTCCAGCGCGGCCGCACGTTAGGCGCTCTTGGGGTGGACGGTCCGGCCGCCCGCGACGGTCCGGATCACCTTGATGTCCTTGATAGCGTCCGGGTCCACGGCGTGCGGGTCCTTCTCCAGGATCACGAAGTCCGCCCACTTTCCTGCCGTGATGGATCCTTTGGTTCGCTCCTCGTAGGAAGCGTACGCCCCGTGGAGGGTGGCAATACGGAGCGCCTCGTCCACCGTGACCTTCTGGTTCGGGCCCCACTCGCGGCCCTTGTAGTCCTTGCGCGTCACCATCGACTGGATTGCCATCAGCGGCTCAAACGGTCCGGGACCGTAGTCCGAGGCTCCTGGTACGCGAATGCGGTAGTCGAGGAACGACCGATGGGCAAACATCCACTTCAGCTTCTCATCGCCGTATTGCGACCACTTCTCCCCGTGATAGTAGACGTATGTCCAGAATGGCGTGGGTATGGTGCCCGTGGTCTTGATGCGTGCGAGCAGTTCGGGATTCACGAGCGTGCAATGCTCGATGCGATGCCGTCTGTCGGGATGTGGCCACTGTTGCAATGCGCGCTCATACGCCTTCAGCACCATGTCGATCGTGACATCACCGTTCGCATGAATCCCCACTTGCCAGTTGTGCCGATGCGCGTCATCGACCGCGTCGTAGATGTCCTGCTGCGTCATGGTCAGGATCCCGTAGTCGCTGGTGCCAACGTACGGGGTACTCATGCGCATCGTCCGCTCCGATGCGGAACCATCGGCGGCGAACTTGACACCGCCGATCCGTAGCCATTCGTCGCCAAATCCTGAGTACACACCGGCGTCGCGCAGCTGCGGATAGGCCCCGCGTATCATGAGATAGGCGCGATGTCGGAGCTCGCCGTTCCGGTACACATCCTCGTACGCGCGAATCTTGTCAGGCCCCGCGCCAGCGTCATGCACGGTCGTGAGTCCCACGGAAGCAAACCATTCGGACATGAAACGCATGCCGCTGCGCGCACGCTCTCGCTCCTGCTCGGGCGTGTAGGCGGGCTCCGTTCCCACCTTGTCGAAGACCTCGCGCGCGCGCTCAGCAACGCGTCCCGTCAGCTCGCCGGCATCCCGAAAGAAGCGCCCGTGGTCCGGATCTGGTGTCTGCATGGTGATGCCAGCCAGATCGAGTGCTTTGGTGTTGTACCACGACGTGTGGCCCCCCCGATGATGCACCCCGATCGGATGCTGCGTGGAAACGGCGTCCAGGTCGTGGCGATTGAGCACTTTGTCAAACTTCGTGTCGTCGAACATGAACCCGTTCACCCATTGGCCGGGTGGCGATGTCGCGACTCGCTTCTTCAGGTTGGCCTGCAACTCCGCCAGCGTACGCACATTGGCGTTTGGTTCATACAGCTCGCTGACGCCGTCGGGATGACAGTGACAGTCGGCGAATCCGGGCAACACGGTCATCTGCTGTGCGTCCACGACGGTGGTGCGCGCACTGGCGAGATTCCGGATGTCCGCGTTGGAGCCGACGGCGAGGAAGCGACCGTCCTTGATGGCGAACGCGTCGGCACGCGGGGTCGCGTCATCCATGGTGATGGCTCGCGCGTTCGTCACGATCATGTCCGCCTGGATCCCGCCCCCGCGAGCCTGCGGAATCATCGGCGGTTCTGTTACCGCCTTGCGAAGCGTCGGAAGCTTCGGCAGGGCAAACGCGCCGGCGAGCATCGCGCCGAGTCCAAGAAATTCCTTCCGGGTGTACCGCGACATCGCCGCTCCTTGCGTGGGGGAGTCCGCGCGGTGTACTAGATCGCCTTGCCCCCGCGTTCGCCCGTGCGGATGCGAATACACTCTTCGAGTGGGAGCACGAAGATCTTGCCATCCCCAACCTCCCCATCGCCAGTACGTGCCGACGACAAAATGGCCTGGACGGCTGGCTCGAGGTATTCGTCGTTGACGCCCAGCAGCAATTGCGTCTTCTGAACCATGCGCTGGCGCACGGCCTGACCCCGGAAGTACTCGATCTCGCCATGCTGGCGGCCGTGACCGTCCACACTGGCCACGGTCAGTCGGTAGTTGTCTCCCTCGTCGAGCGCTTGTTGCAGCGCAGCCTGGACGGCGTCGAGTTTTTCCTGCCGAATGATGGCGACGATGAGCTTCATGCTGGAATCCTACAGGTGGTAGCCACGTTCGCCATGGACCGCGATGTCCAGACCGTCGCGCTCCGCCGCGTCCGGAACCCGCAATCCCATGGTCTTGTGGATGAGCCAACCCAGAACGAAGGTGCCGACCGCCGCGTAGGCAGCGCTACTCCCAACACCCACGACCTGCTTGACGAACTGTCCGGGGTTCCCGTGAAACAGGCCCGCCACCGGAATCGTGCAGAGGAGACCGGTCGCCAGCGCGCCCCAGGCGCCACCCACGCCGTGGACCCCAAACGCGTCAAGAGAGTCATCGTACCCGAACCGTGTCTTCATCCGCACCGCGCCGTAGCAGATGAGTGACGACAGGCTCCCGATGACGATGGCCGACGCCGGAGTCACGTGACCGGCGGCCGGTGTGATGGCCACCAACCCCGCCACGATGCCCGACGCCATGCCTAACGAAGTGGGCTTCCCGGTATGCTGCCATTCGATGAGCATCCACACCAAGGCAGCGCTCGCTGCGGCCGTCTGTGTGGTGGCGAATGCCAGCCCCGCCGTCGCACCGGAGACCGGAGGAGTAAATCCCACCGCGCTGCCCGCGTTGAAGCCGAACCAGCCGAACCAGAGCAGCCCCGCGCCCGTAAGCGTGAGCACCAGGTTGTTCGGGAGAATTGCCCCTTCCGGATAGTCGCGGCGCCGGCCCAGCATCATCGCCAGCACCAACCCCGACACACCGGCCGCCACGTGTACCACGGTGCCGCCCGCGAAGTCGAGCACGCCGTACTCGTAGAGCCACCCGCCCGACGCCCACACCCAGTGCGCCAGCGGACAATACACCAAGGTCGTCCATAACACGATGAAGACCACGTAGCTCGACAGCTTGATCCGCTCGGCGATCGCGCCGCTGATCAGCGCCGGCGTGATGATGGCGAACTTGCCCTGAAACATCACGAACACGAGTTCCGGGATCTGCTTGTCGCTCAGCAACCGATCAGGGGGAACGCCGTTTAAAGCGACCAAGTCGTTTGACCAGCCAAAGATCCCGCCGTGTGACGTGCCAAACGCGATCGCGTATCCGATAACGATCCACTGCACGCCGATCACGGCCATGGCAATGAACGAGTGCATCATCGTGGTCAGGACGTTCTTGCGACGAACCATGCCGCCGTAAAACAAGGCAAGGCCGGGCACCATCAGCAGCACGAATGCCGATGACGTCAGCATCCACGCGGTAGAACCGGAGTCGATTTGTGTGGCTGGGTTCACGGAGAATCGAGGCGAGAAATGCGGATCGCGACGTGCCGGGATGAACCGCGATTATGAACGGCCTGAAGCGATCGTATCGTGTCCGGTCGTCCTTGTCGAGTGGAGAAATGCCTCGACTTCTCACGCACTCGATTGCGCAGTTTGTGCGCCGCTCGGAACTTTCCCTGCGGAGGTGCGTTCTCTTCGTCTCACACACTTTGCATGAGGCGTGCAGTGAAGCTTACGACGATTATCGTAGGGCTCAGCCTGTCCGGCGTGATGTGTCTTGTTCCCGCGTTGGCTGCCCAAACGATGCCGCTCAGTCAGCGAGCGACCGTTTCACAGTCCGTCGGCTTCACCCGGATCACAGTGGACTATGGCCGCCCGACGGCGCGAGGCCGTCAGCTCTTTCCCGGCGTGGTTGCGTGGAAGCGCGTGTGGAACCCCGGCGCCGATTCCGCGACGCGTGTTGGTGTCGATCACGCGATACAGGTGAACGGCCATGCACTTCCCGCTGGCGACTACTCGATCTGGGTGATTCCGCAGGAGCAAGGTCCTTGGGACGTCATCTTCCACAAGGCCGGGCACGTCTTTCACACGCCATATCCTGGTGACGGTGGAGTCGCCGTGCGCCTGCTGGTCGTTCCAGAGCAGGGCGAACACATGGACGCTCTGGCGATCTACTTCCCGTCCATTACGCGGGATTCGGCCGTGATGCGAATTCACTGGGGCAAGACGGTGATCCCCGTGTCGATCGTTGCGCCTTGGCGGCCAGGATCGAGCGATGCGAGCTACTTCTTCAACAGTGACTTCGGGAACATCATGTGGACGCCCACATTGCCATCCACGAGCTGGGTGATGCGAAGGTCGGCAGCGACGCTCGCCAACTGATAGGCCTCCACGCGTGTGAGCTTGAGCTTTTCCATGAGGAGTCCGACCATGTTCTGGACGGCGAGCCTGGTGGCTACCGTGAGGTCGGCATCCATCCCCATGGTGATCCAGCTGGTCGGCGTTTCCGCGCGCGGCCAGTCGAAGGAGAGGTCCTTGCGCACGACGAGCTGCAACTTTCCGCGTAGCGCGGTTTCGATCGCGGTTTGATCGACCTCGCCGTCGCCCTGTGCGGCGTGACCGTCGCCGACTTCGAACAGCGCACCGGCGACGTGTACGGGGATGTAGAGCGTGGTGCCCGCGACGAGCTCCTTGTTGTCCAGGTTTCCCGCATGCGTGTGTGGTGGATTGCTGCTCACGCGACCGAGTGCCTTCGGCGGCGCCACACCCATGCTCCCAAAGAAGGGATGCAAGGGGACCTCGATGCCCGGCGCGAACATCCCCACCTGTCTCTTCGCATCCAGCCGAATGATGCGCGTGAGTGGTGACGAGTCCTTTTCGCAATTCTCCTTCACGAATCCGCTGCAGCCGTTGTAGCCGTAGGGAATATCGAGATCGATCGTGAGGATCCGCACCTCGAGCACATCGCCCGAGTCTGCCCCTTCGACAAAGACCGGGCCCGTGAGTATGTGGCCCCCAGGGCCGCGATCCGTCACCTGCGATACGATGTCACGCAGATTCTGCTGAACCTCGTGTGGTGGCACTCCAGCCGCTTCCAGCCGATCGGGGCGATTCGTGATCATTGTGTGGACGTCGATGATGTCGCCCGACGCAATGCGCAGGACTGGCTTGGCCTCTGCCCAGTAGTAGCCGTACGCCACGGTCGCTGGTGTGGCCGGGAGCTCATGCACCCGCGGTGACTGCGCCCAGAGCCGAGTCGCCGAGATCGCGGCCAGGGCGGCCACTCCAATCAACCCACGGCGCACACGTCTGGAAACTACCATGTCACAGTTCATCGTTAGGCTCGGCGAGAGTGAAGAGTCCCGGTGGATGGCGGCTGGTCAGCCGCATGTCCGTCGACTACGACTACCTCGTAGGTCCGGTGAGGCCGCGGTCGCGCAGCAACGCCGCGACGGTCGGGTCTCGTCCCCGAAATGCTCGGTACATTGGTCCTGCGTCCAGCGTGCCGCCGCGCGAAAGCACCATGTCGCGAAGGCGCTGGCCGTTCTCTCGCGTCATGCCACCGTGTTCCACAAACCACTCGTACGCGTCGTTGTTGAGCACATCACTCCAGAGGTACGCGTAGTAGCCTGCCGAGTATCCGCCGTCCCAGATGTGCGAGAAGTAGGCCGTTCGGTAGCGCGGAGGCACTTCCGGCAGGTTGACCTTGTAGCGCGCGAGCGCGTCCTGCTCGAATGAGACCACCTGATCCGCGCTCGCACTGTCCGTGCGCGTGTACCACGCGAGATCGAGTAGCGCCGATGCGACGTACTCCATCGTGCCGTAACCCTGGTTGAACGTCTTGGCACTCTGGAGCCGCTTCACCAGCTCCGCTGGCATCGGTTGCCCGGTCTGGTAATGCTTCGCATAGTTCGCGAAGACCGTCGGCTCCATGGCCCAATGCTCGTTGAACCCGGATGGGAATTCGACAAAGTCGCGCGGTGTGTTCGTGCCCGAAAACGTCGGATACTGCACCTTGGAGAAGATCGCGTGCAGCGCGTGACCGAATTCGTGGAACATGGTGGTAACGTCCTCGGAACTGATGAGGGCGGGCTGTCCGGCTGCCGGTTTCGTCAGGTTCGCGACGTTGTAGACGACGGGCTTCTTGCCAAGGAGCGCGGACTGATCGACGAAGGCGTCTTCCCATGCGCCGCCACTCTTGCTGGCCCTGGCGAAGTAGTCGAGGTACACCAAGGCCAGCGATGAGCTGTCGGCATCGAACACCTCGAAGACGCGTACGTCGGGGTGATACGGCGGAATGTCCGTTCGTTCCTTGAACGTCAGTCCATACATCTTGTTGGCGGCGTAGAACACCCCGTCCTTCAGTACACGATCGATCTCGAAGTACGGTGCTACCTGTGCCTGATCGAGCTCGTAGTCGGCCCGGCGTACCTGCTCGGCGTAGAACTCCCAGTCCGATGCCGCCAGCTTAAACTCACCCTGTTCGCCGTCGATGATTTGTTGCATCCGCCGCGCCTCGGCCTGGGTCTTGGCCGTCGTCGCCGGCACGAGATCCGTAAGGAGCTTGATGGCTGCAGCGGGCGTCTTGGCCATCGCGTCGTCGAGCACGTAGGCCGCCCACGTCGCGAATCCCAACAGCTTCGCCTTTTGCAGGCGGATGGTGGCAAGGCGAGCCACGAGCGGTCGCGCATCGGTTGCCCCGCTCGTAAGACCGCGTTCGAGCGATGCCTTCAGCACGCGCTCCCGCATCGCACGGTTCTTTAGCGATGCAAGGACGGGCTGCTGCGTCGTGTTCTGAAGCGCCAACACCCACTTTCCCGCCAACGAACGTGACTTGGCTTCCTCGCTGGCTGCCGCCAGGTCGCCCGCGCTCATACCGGCCAGCATCGAGGTGTCTGCCAGGACGACGGCGGCGTCATTCCGCGCGGCCAGCAGCCGATGCTCGTAGTCGGTACTGACCTTCGACTCCTCTTCGTTGAGCGCGCGCAGGGTCGCCTTGTCCGCCGCGGTCAGTTTTGCGCCAGCTCGAACAAAGTCGCGATAGTAGCGCTCGACCAGGTGGCGCTGCTCGTCGGTGTACCCGGCCTTCGCTCGCCCATCAAAGAGGTGTTGAACGCGAGCAAAGAGCTTGTCGTTGAGATAGATCTCGTCGTGATGCGCGGCCAGTTTTGGCGCAACGGCTGTCTGTACGGCTTGCAGCGAGTCGTTGGTGTTCGCCTGTGTGATGCCGCTGAACACCCGCATCACGCGAGTGAGCAGGGCGCCGGATCGTTCCATGCCCTCGATCGTGTTCTGAAACGTCACGGCCGAGGTGTCGTTGGCGATGGCTTGGACTTCGGCCTGCTGTTGGCGCATGCCCTCTTCAATCGCCGGCTGATAGTGACTATTTCGAATGCGATCGAACGGCGGTGCCTCGAACGGAAGTGTGCTCGCCGTCATGAACGGGTTCACGCCATCCGCTTCAGACGCGGGCTTCGACTTCGAACCGGCGTTGCACGACACGGCGACGGCCAACCACATCAGCGCCACGAACGACCTTGCTGACTGCATTTTCGGCTCCTTATCCTGTAAAACCACCAACAATCCCGAACACTTCAGAGCGCGAAGTGTGGGGCCTCGCTCCCTCGAAAGCGCAAACCTTTGTGAGAGCGTACAGGCGCGATGTAGTCGCGGCAAGGGCGGCGCCTTCACCGGACATCATTGGTTAAACTCCGTTCCATGACATCGCATGCATTTTCGCTGGACGCGCGAATACGCGCGTGCCTTCTCCTATCCTTGGGCGCCCTGATTCCGCAACTGTTGAGCGGCCAAGCTCGCGCTTCAGTCGAGACCCTTTCATCCACGGAACGCGCTATCACACGCGCGGTGGACAAGGGGAACGCCGATGCCATCGCGCTTCTGCAGCGCCTCGTCGACATCAACAGCGGGTCGATGAACTTGAACGGCGTACGGGCCGTGGGCGATGCGCTCCGTCCAGCGCTCGACGCGTTGGGCTTCAAGACGCGTTGGGTCGATGGGACGCCGTTCAAGCGCGCCGGACACCTGATCGCGGACCATCCGGGGAGCGGGCCACGCTTGCTGCTCATTGGCCATCTGGACACCGTGTTCGAGCCGTCGAGTCCGTTTCAGCGCTTTGACATGCTTCCGGATTCCATGGCCAAGGGACCCGGCATCATCGACATGAAAGGTGGCGACGTCATCATCATCCAAGCCCTCAAGGCGCTAAAGACCGCCGGCGCGTTGGAGCGAATGAACGTCCTGGTGGTGTTTCATGGCGACGAAGAGAAGTCCGGCGAACCGTTGCATCTGGCGAGGGAAGAACTGACCACGGCGGCCAAGACCGCCGACTATGCGATCGGTTTCGAAGACGGCGCCGCCGACCCCAAGACGGCCGTCATCGCCCGGCGCAGTGCGGGCGGTTGGGTGTTGCATGTGACGGGAACCCCTGCCCACTCCTCGCAGATCTTCCGCGACGATGTGGGTGCAGGGGCGATTTTCGAGACTGCCCGGGTGCTGAATGCCTTTCGTGAGCGCCTCCAGGGTCAGCAGTACCTCACCTTCAACCCGGGCGTGGCGCTTGGCGGGACGTTGGTGCGACTGGACAGCACCAGCACCGACGGCTCGGCGTCGGGCAAGTCCAACGTGGTGTCGGCGAAGATGGAGGTGAGCGGCGACCTGCGCACGATTTCCCCCGAGCAACTGGCCGCGGCCAAGGCCACCATGCGAGAAGTGACCGCTGCCAGTCTCCCCCACACGTCATCGACCATCGAATTTTCTGATGGGTATCCGCCCATGGCCCCGACGGACGGCAATCGCCGGCTGCTCGCCATGTACGATTCCGTCAGCCGCAACCTCGGTCTTGGTGGAGTGGTGGCTGTGGATCCGTCCAAGGCCGGTGCCGCTGACGTTTCGGTCGCCGCCCCGTACGTGAAGGGAGCCATCGACGGCATCGGCCTCTCCGGCCACGATGATCACACCGAAAAAGAGACCGCCGACCTGCGCATGCTGGCGCCACTCACCAAGCGCGCGGCAATCCTGCTCCTGCGCCTATCGTCGACCCCAGCGCCCCCTCGCCCGTAGCGAGGGGTCGGGCCACGCCGCACCACACAACACCGAACCTCAACGAGCCGTGAGGTCGGCATCGACCCTCGTCCGACGTTGCCCGACGCTTGGGCTAGTTGACCACCGCCTGATAGACAAGGTTCGCGAAGCGATCGCGAAGCGACGACCCATTCGGCATCAGCTGCATCATCAAGACGATCACCATCCGTTCCTGCGGATCCACGCTGTACCAGGTGCCGTAGGCCCCACCCCACCCGTAGGTACCAACGCTGCTCATGCCGCTCGCCCCGTACCGCCCAATGGTTTCGAACCCTAGCCCGAAACCTTTGCCGGACTGTCCATAGGTCGCGCCGAGTTGATCGGACTTCATGAGGCGCACGGTGTGCGGCGCCAGCACGCGCACACCGTCGAGTTGGCCGTCGTTCAATGTCATCTGCAGGAAGCGCGCATAGTCCCGCGCTGTGGAGAGCAAACCCGCGCCACCAGAGAAGCTGCGGCGAGGACCGTCCACATAGTGCCCCTGTCCCCTGGCGCCATCGGGGGCACGCTCGATCTTCCCGTCCGACTTGCTGCCATAGACCGCCGTTAGGCGGCTGCGCTGTTCCATTGGCAGGAAGTAGTGCGTGTCCGTCATGCGGAGAGGGCCAGTGATGTTCTCGCGGACATACGCGTCTAACGCCTGGCCCGACACACGTTCCACCACGCAGCCGAGGATGTCCGTGTTGTAGCCGTAGACAAACGCCTCGCCGGGTTGGGCGACGAATGGCAGCGTTCCCAAGCGCTCCATGGTAGCGCAGACGGGTTCGTCCTTGTCCGCCGTGTACCAGCCGTACCCGGCCGCCGGCCCCAGACCCTTGGCATCGTAGAGCTTGGCGACCGATGGATCGGTTCCGTATGAAATCCCAGCCGTGTGCGTGAGCAGGTCGAACAAGGTGATCGCTCGCTTGGCAGGCACCGTGCTTCCGTCAGAGAGCATGACGGAAGTCTTGGCAAATGTTGGGATATACTTCGACACAGGGTCGTACAGGCTCAACTTCCCCTGCTCGTAAAGCTGCAGGAGGGCCGCACTCGTCACGGCCTTGGATTGGGAGGCAATCCGGAAGATGGCATCGGAAGTCATTTTTCGACCGGCTTCCTTGTCTGCCCAGCCGACCGATCGCTCATACGCCACCTGGCCGTCGCGCAGGATCAGGGCGACGACTCCGGCGACCTCATTGCGATCCACGTAGCCTTGAAGGGCCTGATCAATCCGCGCGACACGGCGGGCATCGAGTCCTGCGACGGCGCGATGTGTGCGGGGGCTTGGCGCGGCAACCTGCGCAAGCGCTGACGATGTCGTAAGCGCGACGATCGCACATTGCGCCAGCATCCGACGAATCAAGAAGACGTTAGGCATCGAAGTGCGTGATGATTGGGGAACGGTTTAGGCGGGGTGTTGGGCGGCCGTACCGGTGGAACGAAGGGCCTCCGTGCCTTCGGCCGCGGGAAAGAACGTGTCAATGACCGACCGGGAGGCGGGAGGGGTCGCCAAACTCACGGCCAGCATCAACACGCCGCTCGCGAGTACGCCCGCCTCGGCCGGATCCAGCCCGAGGAAGTAAGGTGACCCAAGCTTGGACCAGACGAGACATGCTGCCATGCCGCCAAGCATGGAGGCAATAGCACCGGCACGTGTCGCCCGCCTCCAGTTGAGCCCCACAACCACCGGCACAAACAGGAACGATACCATGAGCTTGGCCGCCCAGATCACGATGAAGTTCACCAGATCAAACTGGCGGAAGGCCAGCGCCACGGGAATCGCGCTGAAGGTTACCACAGCCAGACGGCTCGCCAGCACCCGCGTCTTCTCACTCGCCGAAGGTCGAAGCAGTTCGCCGTAAATATCATGCGAAACGGCGGACGCCACGGTGAGGAGGATGGCGCCACCAGTGCGAGTGAACGTCACCACGGCCGCCAGCAACACCGGGAGCCCAATCCACGGCGGAAGGATAGACATCCCCAGCACAGGGGTCGCCAAGTCAGGCGCCGGTAACTGCGGCATCACGACGCGCATCGACAGCCCGAAAATCAGCACGCCAAGTCCGACACCACCCTGAAACAGGAATGAGTATCCGATCGCCAGGCGGGTGGCCCGTTTGCTCTGCATGGAATAGATCGCCGATATCTCGTAGGGTGACGCCGCCAGCCCCAACCCAATCGCCATGGAAATGGCCAAAAGCTGCCTCCACCCAAACCAGTTGCCGCTGAGGCGCGGGTCGATCGCCGTCAACGCGTCCCCAATCACCGACAAGCCGCCCACATGCTGCACCAGATACGGTACAGCGAGCGCGTAGCCGCCAAGCAACAGCATGGCCTTGAGCATTCCGACGTATGCGTTGCTATACATCCCACCGAGAACGGTGTAGAGCGTGGTGATTCCGGCGACGAGCAGTACGGCACGTGGATACGACATTCCGCCTACCAAGCCAAACAGCAGGCCGCCAGCCTGGTATTGTGCGGACAACATCATGGCGTAAACCACCAGGATGAACACAGCAGAGATGGCGCGCGCCGCTCGACTCTCGAAGCGCGCAGCGAAGTAGTCGGGGAGTGTGAGACCCGCGATCCGACGAATCCGCGGCGCAACGAACAACGCGGCGACCACCCATCCGATCCACACCAACGGCCACGTCCACGCGTAGCTGATTCCGGAGAAGTAGTGAAATCCCACCATGCCGATCGTGGCGCCGGCACTCACCTGGTTGGCCATCAGCGTGGCCCCACCGATGATGGGTCCCAGACTTCTGCCAGCCGCGAGGAACCCTTCCTCGGTCGACGCCCGCCGGTAGTTGTACAGCCCGATGCCGCATACCAGCGCGAGGTACGCTCCCACTATGACGTAGAATGCCGTGAGATGTGCTGGCGTCATGACTCACGTCCTTCCGAGCGCCGAGCCCAGAGCAAGTAGCCCGGTACCCACGTCACCATGATGGCCGCGAGTAACCAGAAGCGCCACGCCAAACCGCCGTCGTTAGGCGCGCGGTCCGGGGGAGCGCAGGGCGCACCGGATGCGCGGAGCCCGCTCACATGCACGAACGCCGGTACGGCGACAAAGCGCGCGCTCCACTCGTTTTCCTCGATGCGAGCCATATGCGGGAACTCGACGCGTCCGCCGCCACTCGCGAACCGCACCGTGACTTCCACCGCCCCTTCGCGGGCCCGATCGTCCTTGGCCAACGGCCGCGAGAGATGGACCAACGGTATGTCTCCCTCAGCCTCCCCCTCTCGACCCGTCAGGTTCACGTCGTACGCCAGGGACACTTCGCGCTCGGCCGTCCGCGCGGCGTCGGACGAATCGACATACTCGAGCCAAGGTCCGTGCGGTAACGGGGCCAACGTCCTCGGTGCATCCGCAACGGTGACGTTGACTGGGCCGATGCGCGAGCAGGGGCGCTGCAACACGCGAAAGCGCGCGGGCCCGCTGTCATTCGTCAGACGATACCGCTGTTCGACGTGAGTCACGCCCACCGAGTCCACACGTACGACGATTTTGGCACTCGACGGTGACTGGGCCCGGACGGGTGCGCCGAAACTCAAACCCCCAACCACACACAGGACACAAGCGGGGTGGGGCCGCCGTGACGCTCGGTACGAGACAATGCGTCAGTCCGTGTAGGTGGTCGCTGTGGCTTCGTTCCCGATCATGAAGGCGTAGTCACCGGGGTGGATACGCGTCATGTAGTTGCGGCATAGCACTACGATGTTGTGTTCGAACGGAACGGTCATTGTCTCGAGCACGTCGAACGTGTATGGGCTGACGATGTCGGCGAGCGCCGTACCGGATGGAAGTCGCTGGCCGGGTGTGAGTGCCTGACGAGGCACACAGAGCCCACCGGCCCGGGGCCGCATGACCTTCATGTCACGCATCAGGACCTGGCCGGCGCGCCGCTCCACTTCGCCTCTCAACGCACCGACGTACCGCAACTGATTGAGCACCCCCTTCAGTCCATTGGCCACGTGGACGTCTTGCTCGCGATAGCCGCCGCCAATTTCCACCACCATGCAACGGACGCCACGCTGCTCGGCGTACGTAGCGGTGGTGTTCGGATATGAGGCCGCGGGTTTGTAAAGCAGTTGTGGCAGGAAGGCGCGAGAAAGACCCTCGTCATTCACCACATAGCAGTAGTCCACCCACGGGAACGTCCCTCCAGCGTGGATGTCGATCAGGACTTCGATGTTGTCGATGAACTCGTGGGCGATGGCGTATGCTTGCTGCTCACTCAACCAGCCGTCGGGTGATCCAGGGAACAGGCGGTTCATGTCGAGCATGTCCGTGGGCGTGTTGCGCGTGACGCCCTCCATGGCGAGTGGATTCGCCACACCGAGGATCCACAGGCTCCCGCTGAGCGCGGAGGGGTCGATCACACGATGCAGCTCCCGCGCGATCAGGAGCCCTTCCAGCTCGTCTCCGTGAATCATCGCCGACACCCCGACGGCTGGCCCGGGGCGCTTTCCCTCGATCACATGAATCGTTAGGCCGAGTTGTAGGCCACTGGCCATGGTGGTGATGGGGGCAAAGCGGCGCGTGCGTCCGGCACCAAGGTCGGTAACGATAACGGAAGGCGACGTCATGAGGTCAGCGTGTGGAGATGATGAGTTCCTGCCCAAACGCGAGTGGATGTCGGCGTCGCCTGGCAGCTTGGTCGACGCGCGACAGAACTTGTCGAGTAGCCTTTGTTGTCCGTTAGGTGCAACGGGCTCCGAGCGTCCACGTTGACAGCCGGGGCCGCCGCGTCCAAGCTACCTCCACTCCACGCTCAACGCACCCCGCGCAGTCCGTGGGGTACCTGGGTGCCATGTCAACTCCAGCAGAGAGGATCACCTTGAGCGTGCACCGCCGTTCTGCGTCATGGCTCCTGTGCTTCGCCGCCGGACTTCTCCTGGCAGCTGGAGCTGCATGCGGTGGCGAGACGGAATCCGCCGTCGAGAAGGACGCCGTTCAGCCGCCCGTCACAGGCACGGAGCGTGACAGCGAAGCTGAGCGGTTGAATGCGTCGCAGGGTGTGGCGCGACGCGTCGGGGATACCCTCGTATTGCGGCTTCGGAGTGGGCAGGAGGTGCGCTTGGCACACGACACCGCCGGGTCCGACAACTGGGTGCTCTATTCCTTTGAAGGCCACCTGAGTGGTATGCCCTTCTACGGCATCCGTGTATCGTACTTCGAGGGAAGCGGCTACCTCATCGTGCATGACTCGACCGGGCGCCGGACGCAGCTCGATGCCGCGCCCCTACCCTCGCCCTCGGGGAAGTCGATCGGGACTGCCTCGCTCGACTTGGTCGCGGCGTTCGACCCCACGCGGCTCTTCGTCGCTACCCTGGTCGGCGACACACTGGCGACAGAGTTTGAGCTGTCGCCGACAGATTGGGGCCCGGATTCTCTGCGGTGGGATGGTGACGACACGCTTCGCTTCGTGCAGCAGTGGGTGACGGACGAGCCTGGGGTCTATCGCTCGAGCGCCGCCCAACTCGTCCGTTCCGCCGCGGGCTGGCGACTCGTTGAATCACACCGCTAGACGCGGTCGATTCTGGCGACGACGCGTCGGTACCGGCACTCGCCGCGAATCGCCACAACGCTCGTCACATCACGCATCTCTGCAATCGCGAAGCCTCAAGAGATTTTGGAAGCGCTTGTGACCAGCGTAAGTGGGCCGCTTACTTGTAGGCCTCAGCTGCAACCTCGCCAAGCACCTGCCCTACCATTCGCTTCACGGCATCGGGATCGTCCGCCACGTGGACGTTGTTCACGTAGATCGCGAACGCCAATTGCCGGCCATTGGCCGTGGTGATGTAGCCGGCCAGTCCTTTCCCGGTCACCAGTGGCCGGCGGTGCAGCGGATCGTAGGTGACATACGTGCCGGTCTTGGCAAAGACGTGTCCCGCTGCGGGTGACTTCATCTGAATGTCGAACAGCGTGCCGTCCTTTCCCAAGACCGGCAACGCGCGATGAAATTGCGGGAAGAACGGTCGCTGACTCATGTACTCCAGGTAGCTGACCATGAACGCCGGAGAGAAGTGTGCGTCGCCGCCGGCGCCGTCACCCTGATGAGCCCCGGAGATGTCCAGGCCAGCACTGGTGAGAAACTCGCGTTCGATGTCAAAGCCGGTGCGTGCGGTGTCCTTCTTTCCAACGATCGCACCCAACAGCAGCGGTCCCATGCTGGCGTGCAAGTTCTGGCTCACCTTGAGGGTGACCTTCGCCTCCTCAGTCTGCGGCGCCGAAACGTGCTCGGCCACAGCGTTGGCATCGGTGTAGCTGGCGGAGAGCTTCGCGAAATCCACCGTGCCCTTGGCTGTGTTTGCCACCACCGTGACCCCGGCCTCACGCAGGGCATCCGTGAAGACCATTTGCGCGAAGCTGCGTGGCGAAGGCACTCGATACGCGTAAAGGATCGGCGCTGATCCCGCGGGCAGGCTTCCCCTGATCTTCACCACGTGCGATCCATTGGCCAGCGTGCTATCTGCATACATGTCCACCGTGCGCCGGCTGTCGGCGGCGCCCGTCTTCATCTCATTCACGAACCTCACATAACGACTCTCGGGGGAAACCCGGATCGACATCGGGGCGCCCTCCGCGGTTCCCGGCGTCACGGTCACGTCGATCACATTGTCGTTCACCACGATCGGCGAAAGCACGACCCCTGTGCCGAGTTCGCGATCCCCTTCGGGAAAAAGGGAAGCATCGACCAGCACGCGACCGGAAACTCGCTTCACCTGCGTTGCGACCTGCTTGGCCAGCGATCGAACCACCACCAATGGATCACCTGGCACGGCCTTCGTCTCCGGCGCGCCGTCATACGAATGGTCCTCGTCTTCGAATGCCAATGAACCGTCGGGTTGCATGCGTTGTGACAGGTTCGGATCGCCGCTGGCCACCAACACGAGATCACCAGTCAGCGCTCCGCTACGCAATGCGCCCGCCGCATAGACCTTGGTGTGGAAGCGATAATCCGGCCCCAGGACACTCAGCAGGGTGCCGGCTGTCAGCAGCTTGGTCGTTGAACCTGGCGTGAAGAGCGCATCAGCGTTTCGGTCGTACAGGACCTGTCGGCTGCCGAGGTCGTAGAATCGCATGCCCCAGAGCGCATGACGAAATTCGGGGCGGTTGAGGATTGGCTCGATGCGGGCCGCCAGCGCGGCGTCTGTTCCTTGCGCGAAGACCGTGGTTGTTGACAGGCAGAGGAGGGCGACGAGGAGCAGGCGGAAGCGGTTTCGTGACATTGAACGGAGTTGTGGAGGTCGACGCACGCGCGTCAGGCGTCGGGAATTGGAGGCAGGGGACGCGGTGCCGGTCCGTGACCCGGGAAAACTTGCTTCGCGCCCTTGTCCCGAAGCAACATCCAGCTGTTGCGCACCGTGTCGTACGCCGTCTCGTCCGCCATCGTGGGGAGCGTGAGATCGCCAGTGAACGCGGAGCCGTCATCGGTTAACAGCGTCACACTATCGTCGGTGTGGCCCGGTGTCGCATGAATTTCCCCGTCGATCCCTAGCGTCCGCAGGAATGACCGGCTGTCCGAGAGCGCAAGCACCCGGTTGTCATGTTCCGCGATCGGCACATAGTGATTGGACGGCTTCATCCACGTGGCTAACGTAGCGATGGCCGATTGTTGCTCCTCCAGCACGAGCAGTCGCAGTCCGGCGTTCTTCAGCTCCTGCGCCGCGCCAGCGTGATCCGGATGAAAGTGCGTCGTGAGGAGCCACGGGATATCGCCCAGCCGGATGTCCTTCCGTTTGAGCTGAGCATCGAGCTTGGCCAAGGTGCCCGGCCAGCCTACGTCGATCAGCAGCCGTGCGGACCCCTGGCCAAGCACGTAGTAGTTGGTCGAATCGTACCCAACGTTCACGATGTTCATACGCCGGGAGGACGAGCTCCATGCTTGATGAACGTCCCATCGCGCAATTCGGCGAGCGTCTCCTGCAATTCTTCGCGCGTGTTCATCACGATTGGACCATACCAGGCGACGGGCTCTTTCAGCGGTTTCCCGGACACCAGCAGGAACCGGATCCCTTCGTCGCCAGCTTGAACCGTCACCTCATCGCCGCTATCAAACAGGACGAGCGATCGGTTGCCGGTCATTTCACGTTCGACGGTTTCAACCGGCCCATCTTTCTCGGTCAGTACGCCGAAAGGCTCGGACGCATCGCGGAAGGTGCCACTGCCTTCAAAGACGTAGGCGAACGCGTGGCGGTACGTCTCCACTGGCAGCGTCTTCCGTCGGCCTGCCGGAACAAACACGTCCAGGTACCGCGGCTGCGCGGCAATCCCATCGACCGGTCCCTGCTGACCCCAGAAGTCACCGCACACCACGCGAACCGTGGTACCGTCGTCATCAACCACCTCGGGAATCGCGTGGGACGTCACGTCCTGGTATCGCGGATTCGTCATCTTCAGGGACGATGGCAGGTTGGCCCACAACTGAAAGCCATGCATGCGCCCCTGCGGGTCCCCGGTTGGCATCTCCTGGTGCAGGATACCGCTCCCCGCAGTCATCCACTGGACGTCTCCAGCACCTAACGATCCGCGGTTCCCCAGTGAGTCCATGTGATCGACCGTTCCAGCCAGAACGTACGTGATGGTCTCGATGCCCCGGTGCGGATGCCAGGGAAATCCGGCTCGATAGTCAGCCGGACGTTCATTCCGAAAGTCGTCGAGCAGCAAGAAGGGATCGAATTCCTCTGTCGCGCCAAACCCGAACGCACGGCGGAGCTTGACCCCTGCTCCCTCCATGGTCGGTGTGGCTTCGACAATGCGTTTCACTGGTCGAATAGACATGGTTTCCTCCCGAAGTAGTCGCCGAACGGCTGACTACCGTGCAGTCTAGCAAACCACGCAAGCTCTGGGGACATCCCCGATGGTCCCAAGGTCGAGCGTGGTGGAACGTGACCAGGCGTTGGGTTCGTGAGACCCTTTGACCTCCATGCATATGCCGCAGACTCCGCACATCGAGCAGCACTTCACGGCTTCCGAGTCTGTTCGCGACGTCGTCATTGGTATGTCGGACGGGCTTACGGTCCCGTTTGCTCTGGCCGCTGGACTCTCCGGAGCCGTCGCTGCTAGCGGCGTGGTCGTTACCGCGGGCCTCGCTGAGGTTTCCGCAGGGGCGATTGCCATGGGGCTCGGTGGGTATCTCGCCGCGCGCACCGACGTGGAACACTACGCCAGTGAGTATGCCCGTGAGGTCGCTGAGGTACAGAAGGTGCCAGAGCGCGAGCGTCAGGAGGTGTTTGACCTGCTCGCCTCGTACGGCATCGATCGCGCGGCCAGCACACCTGTGGTCGACGCGTTAGCGGCGCGACCCGAGCAATGGGTGCAGTTCATGATGCGCTTCGAGTTAGGGCTGGAAGAACCAGACGCTCGTCGCGCGCTACGCAGTGCCTTGACCATAGGCAGTGCGTACGTAGCGGGGGGTCTCATTACATGTGTGCCGTACATGCTGGTGGACAACCTGTCTACCGCCTTTGGCATCTCGGTGGTGGTGACGCTGGTGGCGTTGGCAATCTTCGGTTTCATAAAGGGTGGATTCACAGGGTCGCCGCGCTGGCGCAGTGCAGCACAGACGCTGATCATCGGCGGCGTCGCGGCCGCCGTCGCGTTCGCCATTGCGCGTGCCATTGGTTGAGTCGCCGACACCTTCTATCGAATCCATGGACCCTTGCACGAGGCAGCAGGCGATGTGCCAGTCGATGACGCGACGTGTTGGAGGTAGCCAAGGCACCGTTGGGCGTTTGACACGAGCGGGGTTCGGCGCGCTGTCGCTCCTTCTAGTTCTTGTCGCCTTCCCACGTCGCGTGGCTGGGCAACGTCTCGACGCCACTCGGGCTGGACTTGCGCCGGCCTCCGCGATCCGCGGCGGCGTCCCCACGTCATTTCGCTTCCAGCAGTCGACAGGTGCGCAAATTCCCGCCGTGCCGCATTGGCACCGCGGGTTGCAGCTGGTGGGGGGACTCGCCGGGGCATGGACTGGGGGACTCGTTGCCTACAAGACCGCGGAACACCTCGCCGACGATCGCCGCGTCAAGGGCGACGAGGGATACTCACCAGCCGGGAATTGGGCGTACGTCGCAGGCTCACTCGTTGGGGCTGCGTTGGGAGTCGCCGGTGCCGGACACCTGCTCCGCGACCATGGTGCGGTGCCCGCGGCATTGGCGGGAGCGGCGGCACCGACGCTACTTCTGCTGACTGTGGTGGATGATCCGTACCTTGCCATTTACGGCTTGGTCTTCGCAGCACCGCTGCAGGCGGTCGGCGCGATGTTGGGATATGCGCACCGCGACTAGCACTTGCTTGCGCCGCGACCCCGGTAGAGCGAGAATGCACCGCTGAGCGGCGAGCGGCATCGCCGCCATCAGCCTGAACAGGCGTCCCACACCGTGCATCGCCGAACACTTGAATGGACTGGAGCCATCCATGCGTTTCGTCCGCCACCTTCACCGCGCCCTTTTCATCGCCTTCGCGATGCTTGGGTTGGCGCACCCTCGGGTCGCAGCGGGTCAGACTGCAGTCGCCAAGCTGGTCGCCGAGCCTAACAAGCTGACATTGCGGGCCGGTGAGTCCGTCGCATTTCGCGTCCGTGCCTACGACGCCAGCGGCCAGGAGATCACCAATGCCCCACTCCGTGTCAGCGCCCCACGACAGGCGATGACCCTCGGGAACGGAAGCCTCAAGGGTCTGCGCGCGGGATCCTACACGATCGTCGCCACCGCGTTCGACGCCAACTTCGGCGAAGCGGCAACGTTGGAGGTGCCAGTGCTTATCACCTGGCCCGCGCTCGCCAAACTCGAGCTCAGCGTCGAGGCAGGACGTCTGGTGCCGGGCGTGGTGTTGATGCACACGGCCAAGGGGTATCATGCAGACGGCAGTCCCCGGAATCCACTGACGGTCACCTGGCGCAGCTCAAACTCCGCGGTTGCCTCGGTCGACCGCTTTGGCAACGTGACGGGCGTGCGACCGGGCAGCGTCACTATCTCCGCCGAGGCCGACGGTATTTCCGCACAGAAGTCGTACGTCGTCAGCCCAAACCCGGTCGCCAGCATCGAGTTGGGAGTCAAGGAAGGCGCCATTAGCACGGGTGATGTCGTGCACCTGACGGCTCTCGCCAAGCGCGCCGGCGGAGCCGTGGTCCCCGACGCGAAAATCTCCTGGAGCTACGAGTACGTGCCGGACGACACCATCGCCGCACCGGGAGGACCCGGTATCATCGAGCGCGGGCTGTTCGCGCCGAATGCGCCCGGCCGCTTCACGCTGATCGCGCAGTCTGGCACGGCCGTGGCGCGCACGGTACTCGACGTGCGGCCACGGGATGTCCGTCGCCGCATCACCGTCACGGGTCGCGGCAGCATAACGAACACTCACACCTCGGACCTCTGGCCGTGGACCGGGAAGGATGGCCGAGACTACTGCCTCGTTGGGACATGGGGCGGCGATGGGTACGGCATGGTGTTCGACATCACGGACATGAACAACATCGTGAAGACCGACTCCATCAAGGTGGACGCTCGCACGATCAATGACGTGACGGTTTCGCCTGACGGTCGCTATGGAGTGCTCTCGCGCGAGGGCGCCTCGAATCGCGTCAATGGCGTCGTCATCCTCGATCTCGCCAACCCAGCGCACCCGAAGGTCGCCTCCACGTTCGACCAGGACCTCACCGGTGGCGTGCACAATGTCTTTGCCACAAACGACTACCTGTATGCGATTTCCGGCGGACTGAAATACCTGATCATCGACGTTCGCGATATCTATCATCCCAAGTATACCGGCGAGTACAAGCACCCAAACGCGAGAATCCACGACCTCTGGGTACGCGACGGCATCGCCTACTCGGCGCAGGGTGGCGTCGGCACCGTCGTGGTCGACGTCGGCAACGGAAAGTATGGCGGCTCGCCAGAACACCCCAAGCTCATCACCGTCTTCCCCATCAACTCCGGACATGAGATCTACCCGTACTACCAGAAGTCCACGGGCAAGACCTACCTGTTCATCGGCGATGAGGAGATGGACCGCCGTGGCCGCGTGTGGGAAGGCACGAACTACTTCGGCGGCATGTACCAGAGCGGCGGCGTGGCGCAGACTTCCGGCGGCTACACGCACATCGTGGATTTCACGGATCCCATGAACCCGAAGAACGTCGCCAAGTACCACCTGGAAGACTACGGCTCACACGACATCATCGTCGAGAATGATGTGCTCTATCAGGCGTACTACGACGGTGGCGTTCGCGTGGTCGATGTGTCTGGAGAGTTGTTAGGCAACCTCGCCGACCAACGCCGCGAAGTCGCGGTCTTCAAGCCGTACGACCCCAAGGGCTTCACCGCCAACGCCCCATTCGTCATGAATGCCATGCCGTGGAAAGGGCAGGTGCTCTTCACCGACTTCAACTCGGGACTGTGGGCGGCCAAGCTCGAACCGAAGCGGCCAGTCACTCCGTAGCCAGTCAATCGCGGCGTCCTCGACTCGTATGCGGAACGCCCGCCTCCACCGGATGCGGGCGTTTTGCTTCACCAACACCTCCTGTTCGGCACGGGCCGATTCGCGCCCACACCCTCTCGCCTCGAATCATGAGTGACCGCATCCGCGTCTGCGTAGCCGGCGCAACCGGCTGGACAGGCAAAGCCATTACGACCGCCATCCTGACCTCAGAACGGTTTGAGCTGTCGGGTGCGGTCGCGCGTTCCGCCACCGGACAGGACGTCGGCGTCGCACTCGGTGGTGCGGCCGCTCGCGTTCGCATCTCAGCCACCGTCCAGGAAGCCCTCACAGCGCACACCGACGTGTTGATCGACTACACGACGCCCGGAGCCGTGAAGGCGAACACGCTTGCCGCCCTTCGAGCTGGCGTGTCAGTCGTCATTGGAACCTCGGGACTCACCGCCGATGACTTTGACGAAATCGATCGTGTCGCGCGAAACGCGGACCGAGGCGTCATCGCCTCCGGCAATTTCTCACTGACTGCGGCCATCGCGACCCACTGCGCCCTCCTCGCGGCCCGCCATCTCCCCAGCTGCGAGATCGTCGACTACGCCCACGCCGGAAAGATCGACATGCCGAGTGGCACCACCCGCGAACTCGCGGAACGCCTCGCGACCGTGCGCCAGAACCGAATGGGCCGTCCCAAAGCCGAACTGCTCGGACCTCTCGAAGCGAGAGGCGCAGAGATCGCGGGGACGCCCGTACACTCCGTCCGGCTCCCGAGCTACGTGATTTCCTTCGAGGCGATCTTTGGACTTCCCGATGAGCGCCTGACGATTCGCCATGACTCCGGCAGCGGTGCGCACCCGTATGTCGGAGGAACATTGATCGCGGCGGCGGAGGTTGTACGAACCCGGGGTGTGGTGCGCGGTCTCGATCTCCTGCTCTTCGACCGAGGTCCAGACGCTACTTAGCGTGATGCCGCTTGGCCAAAGGGGAGCGACACCCCCAGCCGCCCAGGACCAACCATGGGTTGCAGCTGTACACCGCGGCTTCCCGCACCGTCATCGCTCACTCGCCCTCGTCGCACCGCCACCTCCGCCACCGTGCGCCCCAAGGCAACGGCCAGCGGGTAGTCGCTCGCCCAATGCACCCCATTGTTCACCATCGCGAATGACAGGGCGGTGAGCAGCGTGTAGCCAATTGGCCGCACGAGACGCTGCTCCGGGTAGTTCCTGGCGATCACTTCCACAGTTGCGGTCGCCACCGCCAGGTGCCCCGAGGGAAAGGCATCGTGACCAGGGACGTTCTCATTGTATGCCGACCAGCTCGGGAACCAGTTCCATTTTCCGCGTGGCTGCGTCGCTTCGGACGGTGTCTGCCGCCCCGTCAGGTGCTTCAGTACCTGGGTGAATGTGCCAGCCGCCAGGAGCGATTCCGTGATCTGACTCGCGGTACGTGACGCTCGGTTGTCGTCCTTCCACGCACCAACGGCCAGGAAGCCTCCGGCAATACCAAGGCTTACCGCACCATCCCCAAGAAAGTAGATCGCCGAGCCAAGCGTCGTAGGGAGTGGCACCAGCTTCAACGAACCAAGGCGCACGTTGACACTCGGATGGTTGGGTGGTAGACCGACATTGTGTGCCAACGCGCGCGTGCGATCGAGCATCCATTCGTCGGCGGCAATGCTGGCCGCTGTCGTCGCCGCCACCAGCGCCCATTCGGCCAAACGATCCCGCCGGAACGAGTCGGTCAACGTACCGGCAATCGTGCGCGGCGCGTTGCGAATGGACTGTAGCACCCCCGGCGGCGTATAGCCGTATCGACCGTGCACACCCAAGTCGTACCATTGGAGGCGGGCGTGCGCACTGTCCGAGAGCCCGGCGTTACCCGTCGATGGCTGCGCGCCTCCCGCAGAGGCAAGTCCCACACCGCATAGCGCGATGCATGCGAACCGCGCCAGATGCAACGCGCGATCCCTTACGGTACGGTCAAGCGTCGGTGGGCGACGTGGTAGCCGCTCAACGTGCCGATGGCGGCGCCCGCGAACACGTCACTGGCCCAGTGGGCATTCTCATACATCCGGGAGAAACCCACAGCCGTCGCCGCGCCATAGAGACCTAACGCAATCCACCGCGAGTGTCGTGGATGTGCCTTCGACAGCTCCAATGCCAACACGCTAGCCCCGGCAAATGCAGCGCTCGTGTGGCCCGACGGAAAGGACGCCCGATCGTTGTTGAAGAACCCACGACCCGGGTAGAACATGTCCGGATCTTCCGGCATGCTCCGCGGTCGCGCGCGCCCGACCGTTCCCTTGATCGCTGCCGTGATCACTCCGCTCGTCACCACGGCGCGCGTGACGTCGACGCCTAGGTGCTTCGTGAAATCGTTGTGGAATGCCCACCCCGTGACGGCCAACGTCCCGCCGGCGGCCAATGGCAGATACCCACCGATTGAGCTGGTGAGCAACGACACGTGCTGCATCCCGGGTCCCGACGACGCGCGAAACTCGCGGACTTCGTCGGCGATGCTCCCGTCGAACAGTGAGATCGTGGCGGCCCCGGCAAGGATTCCAACGGCGGCACTCGTCGTTCGATGCGACAGGAAGAATCCGCTGAATGAGGAGCGCGTGGCGGAGTCCAAGGGCGCCTGCGCGTGCAGGCAGGGCGTACCGAGCGCGAAGCACAACGCCGCCCTCACACAATTCTGGACCGACAGATTCACGCTCCGGCTCCTTGTGGAAGGCGTACGTTCGGCACACCTACGCATCCATCGATCGGCCATGACGATGCCGATCAAGGAACACACAGTCAAGACGACTCCCTCACGACAACGTCAGAGCGTCGTGCCCGCCTCGCCCGAAAATGTGCCCACGCTCACCTAGACCTACCATTTCATCACGTGCAGCACGTCGGAGTAGTCGTCAGTCCACACTCGGGCGCTCGAAAAAGGTGGGAAGATGTTCCATCCTTTTAGTCTGACGAGCGGCGACAGCGTTTGCACCTTCGGCGCCATCACCGCCCACCGGGACCCGTAGTACATCTTGAACCGTTGCTCCTTGGTCACATCCATGTCACCAACCACCCCCGGGATGTTGGCGTCGATGGCCAGTGAGAAGAGCACCGGCCGGAGCTCCAGATACCGGTTACTGATGTGAAAGACGACCGCGCCGCCCGGCCGCAGCTTCCGCAGGTACATCGCCAGCGCTTCCCGCGTCATCAGGTGCACCGGAATGGCGTCGGAGCTGAACGCGTCGAGGACGATCAGGTCAAACGTTGAATCCGGTTCCTGCGCCAACGATAGTCGCGCGTCGCCGAGCTTCACGTCGATGTGTGGTGGGCAGTCCTTCAGGTAGGTGAAGAGCCTCGGGTCCCGCGCGATCGTCGGCACCAGCGGGTCGATCTCGTAGTAGGTCCATCGTTCATCTGGACGCCCAAAGCAGGAAGTAGCACCAGACCCCAGACCCACCACGGCCACGCGTCGCTGCGCCACGTCGGGCAACAGCTTCGACATGATTTCGCCAAATGGCCCCTCGGCGTGATAGTACGTCAGTGGGTCGCGGCGATGCTCCGCTAGCCAGTTCTGGCCACCGTGCGTGGTCGTTCCGTGTTGCAGGATGTGGTACTGGTAAATGCGCCGGACCTTGTACACACCAAAGAACGAGCGCGCCTGGTACAGTGTGTCCGGGTCGTTTGCATCGGCCGCTCGGACACCGGCGTAGATGGCCCCCACGGAAAGCGCCAAACGCAGCGGCCGACGAAACGCGAACGCGGCGATCAGTGCCGCACCACCAAGGAAGATGTTCATGCCGTACGTTCCCCATTCGTCCGGGGGCGTCGGCAGCTTCATCGCCACAAAGATCGCCGCGAACATTGTCGCGGGCACCAACAGGTCCAGGAGCTGCGAGCGGCGCGTCCCCATGGTCTTGGACGTGTGCGGCCGCAGCCCAAGCGCGATGACGAGGGCGAACGGATACTCGACGACGGTCTTGTACAGGACAGGCGCCACCAGGACGTTGAAGGCACCACCCAGCACGCCACCCAGGGACATCCACAGGTAGAACTCGGTCAGGTGTTCGGGGGATGGGCGTGAATCGGCAAGTTCCCGGTGGCACACCATCGCCGTGACGAAAAACGCCACCAGGTGTGTCGTGCTCTGGATGGAAATGCGCCGGCTCCCACCCATGGTGATCAGCACGATCAGGGTCACCGACAGGATCAGCTGCAACCAGAGCATCACCTCCCGATTCAACGGCGGCTTGTTGGCGAATACCAGCACGAAGGTCAGCAGGTACAACGCCAGTGGTACGACCCACAGGAATGGCACGGCAGCGATGTCCGTGCTCAAGTACGTCGTGACGCCAACCAGGAGACTCGAGGGGGCGAACGAAAGCAGCAACCAGCGCAATCGCCACGCCCGCCCCGGCACGACGGCATGCGATACCGGAGCTGCTGACCCTGCCGTTGACGGCATCGTCCCCTCCCCCGTGCGCACGTAGCGCATCGCCAGGACCGCGCACCCGACGATCAGCCCAAGGAGACCCAGATAGATCAGGAGCCAGAGCCGACTCTGTTCACCCAATCGCAGGGCTGGCTCAATCAGGACAGGGTAGGACAGGAGCGCGGCAAAGCTCCCGAGATTGCTGGCAGCGTATAGGAAGTAGGGATTGCGTGCGGATGGATGGCGGAGACCAGCAAACCAGCGCTGCATCATCGGCGCCCCCGCCGACAACAACACGAACGGCAAGCCCAACGATGCAGTGAGTAGCCCCAGCAGGTACGGGATCGGCAGGGATGAAGCCGGAGGCTGCCGCCAGCCAGCGGCGACGTGCAAAGGGAGGAACACGAGGGCCAGTAGAAGCAGCGTCAGATGGAGGACGGCTTGCTTCCCCGCCGGCAGCCAGCGCGAGGTCAGATGGGCGTACAGGTACCCGACGAGCAGCGCCCCCTGAAAGAACAGCAGCGCCGTGTTCCAGACGGCTGGCGTACCCCCAAGCAGCGGCAGGACCATCTTGGTGAACATCGGCTGCACGGAAAACAGCAGCGTCGCGTTGACAAAGATCGCCACCGAAAACAATGCAAGTACCGCCCGATCCTTCCACAACGCGTTTTCAGGTCCGGTCGCCGCGCCCGCGACCAGCCCACTAGAGGTCGTCTGTTGGGACATCGGCCGAATGTGATGCCTCCGTCACGGCTCGTCCATTGCCTCGCGCTCCAACCGCGACGCCTCGTCCCGCGTCCAGGACCGGTCGCCCTTTGCAGCGGGGACTTCGCCCTTTTATGCACGCTCTCAACGTTCGCGGTGTCAGATTTCGAGCCTGACACTCGTGAACCGTAGACGCCGTACTGGCCACTCGACCCGCTGGCACCCGATTCCATCACGCCTGCCCGCCTGGCACGCTGTGCCACCACACCATCCTCACTGTCCATGTCTACCCGCAGAGACTTCCTGAAGCACGGCGGCGCGGCCGTCGGCGCCGTTGCCATCGGCAGCGCGCTGCACCCGGCGCAGGCGATGGGCTTGCCGCCAGGCGAGCCGTTCGCGCCAGCGACCACCGACTTGACCCCGATGGACGCCGGCGTGAAAGACCTGCTGATGGACGCCCTCAACGCGGCGAAGATGAACGGGGCATCCTTCGCCGACGCACGAATCGGGCGCTATCAACAGAACTTTGTCTTCACGCGCGAAAAACAGATCCTGAACGTGGTGGACACGGACTCGATCGGGATCGGTGTCCGCGCGCTGGTGGAGGGTACGTGGGGCTTTGCCGCGTCGCGTACGCTGACGCCCGAGGGAGTGGCAGGCGCGGCGAAAGAAGCAGTCGCCATCGCCAAGGCCAATCGCGTGGCCCGTGACCGCGCTGTCGAGTTGGCCCCCGCCCCGTCGCACCCCTCCGCATCCTGGAAGAGTGCCTACGAGATCGATCCCTTCACCATACCGGTCGAACAGAAGGCGGACCTGCTCATCCAAGCCAACACCGAAGGGATGAAGGCGCCTAACGTCAAGTACGTCTTCAGTGGCTTCTTCTTCCGGAAGATGGAGCGCAATTACGCCAACACCGATGGTTCGGTCATCAATCAGACAATCGTCCAGAGCGCGTTGCAGCAGCAGTTCACCGCGGTGGCCCCTGATTTTTCGGACTTCCAGAATCGCGGGAACACCCTTCCCCCGGTCGCCCGCGGGTGGGAATGGGTGCAGCAGCAGAACGTCGTCGAGAACTCCAGAAAGTGGGGCGAGGAAGCCAGCCAGAAGCTCAAAGCGAAGCCGGTCGAAGTCGGACGCTACGACCTGGTGTTGCACCCGTCGCACCTGTGGCTCACCGTTCATGAGTCGGTTGCCCACCCCACGGAACTGGACCGCGCCATGGGTTACGAGGCCAATTACGCCGGCACGAGCTTCGTGGCGCCGCCAGAAAATTTCCTCGGCAAGTTCAAGTACGGGTCGGAGCTAATGAATATCGTTGGCGATCGCGCGCAGCCAGGCGCCCTCGCCACGATCGGTTATGACGACGAAGGCGTCCAACCCGATGAGTTCACCATCATCAAGAACGGCGTCGTCAACGACTATCAGACCACACGCGAGCAAGCGAGCTGGTTGCGCTGGTGGTACGACCAGCAGAAGCGGCCCACCCGTTCCCACGGGTGCTCATACGCCGACAGCTGGTCCAGCGTCCAGTTCCAGCGCATGCCTAATGTGTCGCTGCAGCCAGGCAGCAAGGACCTCACGTGGGATGACCTCATTGCCGCTACCGACAAGGGAATCGGCATCATCGGCGATGGCTCCTTCTCGATCGACCAGCAGCGCTACAACGCACAGTTCGGCGGCCAGGTCTTCTACGAGATCAAGGGCGGTAAGATCGTTGGGCTGCTCAAGGACGTCGCCTACCAGATGCGAACCCCGGACTTCTGGGGTGCCATGGACATGATCGGCGGAAAACGAAGCTACGAAGTCTGGGGCAGCTTCTTCGACGGAAAGGGACAGCCCGGACAGGTGAACGCAGTTTCCCATGGGTCAGTGCCGGCCCGCTTCCGCAACATCAACGTCATCAACACTGGCCGGAAGGCGTGAGGACCTGACCAATGCCACGCAATCACACGACCGACGTCCTGAGCGCACCCCGTCGCCTCATCCCCCGCGATGGCGCCGCGTTGCCTAACGGCACCGTGCTCTCGCGCGACGAGGCCCAGTCCCTCGTCGAACGCATCACCAAGCTCTCCAAGGCAGACGCGATCGAGGTGCAAATCGGTGGCGGTTACTCCGCCAACGTCCGGTTTGCCGACAACCAGATGTCCACCGCCGGAGGGGTCACCGACTTCCAAATCGGCGTGCAAAGCTCCTTCGGACCCAAGCATGCCGTCGTCACCACCAACGAGACGACCGACGAAGCCTTGCGCGCGGCGGTGGAAAAGTCAGAGCGACTCGCCAAACTCGCACCCGACGATCCCGAGGCCATGCCTCAACTGGGACCCCAGCAGTACACGCCGGTGGATGCCTACTTCTCCTCCGTGGCCGACATGGACGCGGCCGAACGCGCCAAGATCGCCCTCACCGCGCTCGAGCCCGCGCGCGGCGCCGGCGACCTCACGGCCGCTGGCTTCCTCGTCACCAACGTGCAAGCTGGCGCCCTTGGCAACAGCAAGGGACTCTTCGCCTACCATCGCAGCACCAACGCCAACTACACCCTCACCGTCCGCACCAAGGACGGCACTGGCTCCGGCTGGGCCGGAGCCGAGCATAACGACGCGAGTAAGGTGGACTTCCGCGGCGTGAGCGAGCGCGCCATCGAAAAGGCGCGCCTCTCCCGCAATCCGGTCGCCATCGAACCGGGACGCTACACCGTCATCATGGAGCCACAGGCCGTGGGTGACCTGTGCCAACTCGTCGGCTTCTACGCCGACGCTAGATCCACCGACGAAGGACGCTCCCCATTCGTGAAGCAGGGTGGTGGCACAAAGATCGGCGAGAAGATCATGGACGCGCGTCTTAGCATCTACGCCGATCCGCGCGATCCCATGGTGCTCGCCCAGCCATTCGACGGCGATGGGCTCCCGTTAGGCCGCCAGGTGTTTATCGAGAATGGTGTCCTCAAGACACTCTACTACTCCCGATTCTGGGCGCAGAAGAAAGGCGTTGAGCCCACCGGCGCACCGACCTCCTTCCTGATGTCGGGCGGCGACACCAGCGTCGAGGACATGATCAAGTCCACCGAACGCGGCATACTCGTCACGCGACTCTGGTACCTCCGTGAGGTCGATCCCAGGACGATTCTCTACACCGGGCTCACCCGCGACGGCACCTTCCTCATCGAGAACGGAAAGATCAGCAAGTCGGTGAAGAACTTCCGTTTCAATGACTCGCCGCTGTTCATGCTCAACAACATCGAAGCGCTTGGCCGGCCAGTCCGACTCGCCGGCACCGAGGCAGGGGGCGCGGTAGTTGTCCCAGCCATCAAGGCCAAGGACTTCAACTTCACGAGCCTGAGCGACGCTGTTTAACGCGATCCGCCTGCAAGCCAACGCGCCGAGCCCAACTCGGCGCGTTGTGTATTCCGTCGTGTCCGCGGACTTGAACTCGCCGGTAAGCGGACAGGTGACGCAGCCTGTGGCGCGAGATAATCTCCAGTCGTGAACACGTTCCTCGCACTGGCCTTTCTTGTGGCGTCTATCGCCGCCCATCGGCCACTGACAGCTCAAACGACTCAGACCGTTGTGGCTGGTGAAGTACAGCGACTGGCAGAAGAGGGGGCGGCCGCCGGTCAGCTGACCCTCGTCAGTGATGCCATCACGGTCGTCGAACGTGCGCTCCATGACGCGCCATCGGACTCCGTTCTCCTGCACTACCTCGGTTACGCCTACTACCGGAAGGGCACGGTGCTGGCGGTCATGGGTCGCCGCGGTGAAGCCGGCCGCGCCCTGGATTCAGCGGAGTCGACCCTTCGCCGCTCCGCATCGACGCTGCGCTGGCCGGAGAACGCGGCGCTCCTCGGCGCCACGATCGGACAGAAGATTGGACTCAATCGGAATCCGTTTTCCGCGATGCGTAACGGTCCACGCTCAAATGCCGAATTGGATCGCGCCGCACTCCTGGATTCGACCAACGCGCGGGTGTTGCTCCTGCGCGGCATTGGCGCGTACTACAAGCCTTCGATGTTCGGCGGCGGCGCAGACAAGGCGGCGCAGGAACTCGAGCGTGCCGTTGCTGCGTTCGAAACGGACCAGCCAGTTCCCCCGCACCCATCGTGGGGTCATGGCGAAGCTTGGACCTTTCTCGGCATGGCACGCGCTCGTCAAGGCAGGATCGCTGAAGCTCGCGCGGCGTACGAACGCGCGTTGACCTTCTCGCCACTCATCCTCAGCGTGCGCGACTCGTTGCTGCCTGCGTTGGGCGCTCCGCGCTAAGACTACGCCCGCCCGCGTTCGAGCACCGCCGTGCAGTCACTGAGGTCGTCCGGCAAGTACACGTGCATGCCGCAGGGCACAAAGCCAGTCGAGCGAAAGAGACGGCGCCACCACGCGGAGCTTCGCATTTCACGCCGCGAAAAGTCGCCCGTCGCGTTGTCCTCCGAGGTGAAGACCTCGAAGTAACACACGCCGGACGCGAGTTGCCGGATTGACTCCAGTCCGCGGCGCAGCTCGTCAGGTGCCACGTACATGAGAACACCGCAACACATCACCAGGTCCACGCGCCGCGGTAGCGACAAGGCGTTCAACGTCCCGAACGTGCCCAACTGGATGTTTCGGCGCTTTCCCCATCGGGCGACCGCGTACTCGCTCGCATCCACACCCCAGTACTTGGCCGTCGGGCGCAACCGCCGCAGGGGCGGCGACCAATTGCCTTCGCCGCATCCCACGTCCAGCACACGCTTCACGGGCCGCTCCAGCAAGTACTCCGTGGCACTCACGATGAGGCGCAGCTGACGGGCGATGTCTTCTGGAGACTTCACTCGATGCCGCGGATGGCGGTACCACTTGTCGAAGTACGCCTTGTCGTAGTGGGCGGGAGTACGCATCTAGAACGGCAGCGAGATCAGGAGGTTGTTCCGTACATGCGGGAGTTCGTCCACACGATAGTTTACGCGAAGCCCAAGGCGCATCGTGGAACGGAGCTGAATCGGCGACATGTCGGTCGTTACCTCGCCACCGAATGATCGGAGGAGCAGGTGAACCGAATTGTCGCGCCGGGCCGCATATCCGTAATCGTAGTACGCCGCGCCCTGCACGCGCCGGAAATAGGCAAAGGGACCAACGGCAAAGTCCGGGTAGAATAGCGGGAACGCATAGGTCACGCCCACGCGCTCAAAGCGCTCCGCCGTGAAGGCATCGTAGCCGCGCGACACGTCATGCAGCGACGAGAACAAGTAGTTGACGCGCCGTTGTTCCTCACGTTGTGCCTCCAGCACGACCCCGTGATGCCTGACGAGCCCCGGTAGGAAGAGTGCGCCCTGAACCGAGAGTTGGTGTCCTTGATAGTCGCCTTCGAGCGGGGTGTGTCGGTACACCAGTGACCCCGACGCGCCACGCGGCAGGATGTCGCGGGTGGCGCTCTCCACGAACCTGCTTCCGGCCACGGTATACGTCAGTGGCAGGAACGACCCGTTGTTGTTCGAGAACCGACTGTTGAAGGTCTTGCCATCGACCCACGTGTACCCAACCGCTGCGGATGCCGAGAGGCGCTCCGTCGTCAACCCGCGCACTCGCACATACGGGAGCCGCACGCCCACCTGCGCCGATCGCTCGGACCAGTGATACCGAACACGTGTCGAGTCGAGGTCGGCCACTGAGGCCCGGGTCCCATAGCGCAACGCACCATCGAAGATCGGCACATGTGCCGCGTAGCTCGCTCCCAGCTCGAACGACCCTGTGTGCTCTGCCAGGTTCGCGATGGCACCCACCGAAGTTGCGAATGTGTTGAGCACATTTCGCGATTGGAGCACCAACCCCTGGTTGTGCCCATCCCCACTCGGCGCAAGGCTCAACGAATGGAACTTGAAGATGCGTTCCAATCCATCGTACGGAACAGCCTTCCACTCCGTCGGCTCCAACGGTTGCTGGGCTGGCGCGACCGCTTCCTGGTCCAACAACGGCGCGTAATACGCCACATCCCGGCGGCGGACGGAGTCGACTGGACGGAAGGCGCCACTGTCGATGCGCATTTCCGCGATGTCGTATCCGTCTTCACCGTAGTCTTGAAACAGCAGGTGCGCACCATCGGCGGACACGGTTGCCCCGCGTGCGGCATATCGACGGCTCGTGACCTGGAATCGCGTCCCGGTCTTGAGGTTGGTAGCTTCGATATTGTCGATGCCGGACGCCGGCGATCCATAGTACACCCAGTCGCCGCGAAGCACGGGCCGCACGATCGCGTCCAGTCGAAACGGAATCACTGTATCCGGGGGTGCGCCGTCGAGCGGCACACGCACCAGAGCATTCCCTCGTGCATGGTGCCGATCCAGCGCCACCACGTAGATGCTCTCGCCGTCAGGCGACCACGCGGGCGTTGCGAGGAAGTGATCGTCCGAATTCGGCAGCGACTGCACGGTCGCCCCCGATTCACTGTCGATGATGTCGACAAAGGTGCGCCCCCCTTCCGTGAACCGGACCGCCGCCACCCTTCGAGCGTCGGGAGACAACACCGCTGCGAAGTGACGCGCGCCGCTCGTCAACCGGTGCACCTGACGAGTGCGAAGGTCCAGCATCCGCAGCGTCAGGTAACCCCGCTGGACGAACCGAGGGTCCACCTCCAGCTCCGACCACACCACCTTGTCGCCAACTACGTCGAACTGCTGTTCGCCGCGGGTGGGGAACTGCCGAACGAGCGTCTCCTGCTTCCCGTCCTTCAATCGCACCAACGACGGCACGGCAGACATGTCCCAGTACTCGGCCACGATGCTCCCGTCGCCAGCATACTGCGGCAAGCGCCACCCGTGGTAGTCGGCATTGGCTGGAGATCGCGGCGTCGCCGCCGTGGTATCGAGCCCCGCGACCTGTGCGCGCCACAGCAGGTCGAGTTCGTGGATCGCGTCACGGTGGATCTGCGTCAGGGACTTCCCCGTTGCCTTCTTGAGCCCGTGCGAGATTGCCAGTGGCGGAATCGGCCAACGGGACGCGCTGGCGATCGCCTTCCGCCACGCATCGGCGCCATATACACGCTTCACATGCGTCGTCAGCACATACCCGAGTTGATACCAGTCGGGATAAAACGTGCGGTAGGAGCCATTCCATGCCGCGTAGTAGGGATATCGGTCACCGTTCAGCCGCAACGTCCGGATCCGGTTGCCGAATGACGGCTGCCGTCCCCTGCCCGCATTGCTGAGCGCCGTCTCGGTTCCTACGGCGTCCCCCTCCCAAAACCAGGCGGGAAAATAGAGCGACCCCGCGACAAACGCCGTCGTCCCCTCACCAAACATCCGACTCACGAGGCCCACCCAGCCATCGCGCACTGCATCCTCCTGTACGATGTGTCGGCCCTCGTGCACCGCCAACAGACTGAACCAGTCCACTGGGCCAAACTCGTCCAACCCACCGGGCGGAATCGCATACCACTCCGATCGGCGCGGAGCCCAGGACACAAAGGCGTTGGAGATCGCCGACTGGTTGTTGAGGACGACGGGGATGCGATCCGGCGATCGATCAAGTGTCTTGCCTAACGGCAAGTACGCGCGCTCCAGCAGCGCGGCAGCACGTTGCGCCTCCGCCGCCATCGAGTCCGGGTAGATCACGTCAAAGTGCGGCGTTACCAGCTTCCACCAGCGCAGCGAGGAAGGAAACTGCGCCCCCCCGATCCGGACCCAGAGTGGCGCTTGTGCGCGCGCGCTCGTGGCCATGCCGACGAGCAGCACGACCGCCTGCAGCACTCGTCTAGTAGGAAACCACCCTCCCACCCTCACGGCGTGCGCTCTCGTCGCAGGGCGCGACCGGCGAGTGCATGCGTCAACCGCCCGCCGTCAATCGCCAAGCGCCCGTTCACCATGACGTACGTGACACCCACCGACAGCTCTGTCGGCGCTTCGTACGTCGACTTGTCGGAGAAGACCGACGGGTCGAAGACAATCACGTCCGCGAATGCGCCACTCGCCAGGACGCCGCGGTCCTTCAAGCCGAACACCATGGCCGGCATTTGGCTGCTCCGATGCACGAACTCCGGCAGCGTCAGCAATGCGCGCCCCTTCACGTACTCCCGGTACTTCTTGGGAAACGTGCCATACTTGCGCGGATGCCCGTCGGACCCGTCCGAACCAGTTATCGTAAACTCCGCGCGCATGAAACGCGCGATGTCATCCTGGTTCATGTTGAAGCTGGCAACCGACGCGTCGCCGCTCAGGATGATCTCGATCGCCGCTTCCAGCGCCGACACGCCACGCGAGGCGGCAATCTCGTTCAGGCGCCTGCCTCCGTACCCTCGTGCATCATGATCCGTGATGAGGAGCGACTGTGCCCCACCGCGCCGTCGAAGGTTCTCCGACATCTCCGCCGAGATACGAGTCCGCGTCGGGACGTCCGAAAGCCGCTTCTTCAGTGAATCGGCGCCGCCGGCTTCAGCCCAACGCGGCAACAGCGATGCGCCAACACTCGAACCGCTCGCGTCATACGGGTACTGGTCGGCGGTCACGCGCTGGCCAGCGTCGCGCGCAGCACGAATCAAGGCGATCGCGGAATCGCTCTTCCCCCATACATCCACTCCCAGCGCCTTGATATGCGAGATGTTCACTGCGGCACCGGTCTCGCGACCGATTCGCAGGGCCTCGCCGATGGCGCCTAGTAGACCAATCGAGTACGAGCTCTCGTCGCGGAGGTGCGTATCGTACACCCCGCCCATCGACCCCACGTCTCCCGCGACCGCAATGACCTCGTCAACGCTCGCGTAGCTCTGCGGCGCGTAGTACAAGCCGGCGGACATCCCGACGGCCCCCTGCGCCATCGCGCCCCGCACCATCTCGCGCATCCGCCCGACCTGTGCCTGCGTGGCCGGCGATGACGACATGCCCAGGACCGACGAACGCACGCTGCCGAATCCCACAAACAACGCGGCATTGGTGCCAATACCAGTGCGCGTCCATTGCGCCAAGCGCCCGCCAACATCTGTCGGTCCGCCCCCATCGTTCCCCGTGAGCACGGTAGTCACACCTTGCGCCAGATACGCCGCGTTGTGTCTCCGGCTCGCGACGCTATTGGACAGGTCCTCGAACGTGTGAGTGTGGGGATCGATAAATCCTGGTGCCACAACCAAACCGGCCGCTTGCAGCGTGCGTTTGGCCGTCACCCGCGTCGCGCGGGCATCACCGACAAAAACGATGCGGTCGCCTCGTATAAGAACGTCGGCAACACGCTCGGGCGCTCCGGTGCCGTCGACAACCCGTCCACCCTTGATCAGGATGTCTCCGATCTGTTGGGCCACGGCGGCTTTGCTCACAAACGCAGCGACCAGCACGCCGTAGGTCGCCAGCCGCGCAAAACGCGCCCACCATGTGCGATTCATGATATTTGCCGTTACGGTCGTCCAAACGTATGTCTGAGGCACCGCTCTCCGCACCCCATGCCCGAATGGCGGGGCAGGCCTTTCACGTGCATTGACACCGCGGAAGGGTGTTGCCCTCCCGCCAACCAGAATCCATCGTAGCCTCGTCGACTTCAACTCTTTCAAGTAGCGGCACCGCGAGGGACCCCCTGTGAGTCACACCGTTCATTCCTTGCCCGTCGGGTATCGATTCGTCACCAGCGCCCGGATGCGCATCGCCGCAGCCCTCGCCCTGTGCTCCGGAACGTTAGGCGCCCAGGTCGCAACGCGGCCAATGACCTTTCTGGATTCGCAATTGATGCGAAGCGTTCAAGGCCTTGACCTGAGCGCCGATGGCCGCTGGGCGCTGTACTCCCTCTCGACGCCCGATTGGAATGAGGCGAAGCGCTACACCGACGTATACCTCGTCTCCGCGGATCGCGGGGTAGCGTCCACACGCCAACTCACGTTTACAAAGGACAAGAACGAAAACAGTCCCAAGTGGGCGAAGGACGGCACGTGGTTCGTCTTCTCCTCGAATCGCGACACACCGAACGGCGGCGCGAGCATGCAGCTATATCGCATGCGTCCAGACGGCGGCGAGGCACAAAAGCTGACCGACGTAAAGGACGGTGTTGGTGCCTACGCGTTCTCCCCTGACGGTCGCTGGCTGGTATATGCGGCTGGAAAGCCGGACGAGCAGCAGCTGTGGTCCATCGACGCGTCGACCGCTAATCCGACCTCGCCCACACAACTCACCAAACACGCAACGCCCATCGGTTCTTGGCAGTTCTCCAAGGACGGGAAACAGCTCTTCTTCTTGTCTCCGGACTCCGTCGACAAGGACAACAAGGATCGCATCGAAAAGAAGTTCGATGTCAGAGTCCGAAACCAGGATCTCCCGCTGAATCATCTCTGGGTTGTGTCCTTGGCGGATCGATCAGAGAAGCGCCTCACGTCAGGCGCTGCGTACAGTGTGGAGAGTGTTACGCTCTCCGACGATGGCGCGTGGGCTGGCTTCCGCGCCTTGCCCAACAACCGCTACGAGCGAACAATCACGGAATCCAGTGACTACGGCGACTTGTACCTCCTCAACGTCGCCAGCGGCAACGTTGAACGGCTGACAAACAACGAGGTCATTTCCGAGAGCAACCTGAGTTTCGCACCCGACGGCAAGACGATTGCCTTCTCGGCCTCCGACGACTTCGTGTACTTCCGAGCCAACAAGGTGTACACGCGAGCGATCACCGCGCCTGGCACCTCATGGACCAAACTCGGCGCCTCCTACGACGGCGATGTGAACATCGGCTGGTGGTCCGATGATGCCAAGACGATTTTTTACATAGACGGCGTTCGTGCGACCAACCAGCTGATGGCTCTCGATCTGGAGCGGAACACCGTACGGCAAATGACCGACGTCAAGGCTTCACTCTTCGCATCCAAGGATGACGAGAGTGGCAAGATCCTCCTTAACTACTCAGACCCGAAAACACCACCCACCCCGTTTCTGGTGGCCTCGGTAGCCGACGTGTCCAACCGCGCCAACTGGCGACAGCTCGCGGAACCCAATCCCCAGGTTGCCCAGCTCGCGTTAGGCGACGAGGAGGAGGTCTCGTGGAAGTCGAAAGACGGTCGTACGGTCGGCGGCATTCTCATCAAGCCGGTCGGCTACCAGCCTGGCAAACGATACCCGTTGATCGTCGCCATCCATGGTGGCCCTCAGAGTGCCGACGTCCTCAGCTTCAACGGTGGTTACGGCGCTCAAGTCTACGCCGGTGACGGCTACGCCGTGCTGCTTCCCAACTACCGTGGCTCCACCAACTACGGCGAGAAGCACAAGTGGGAAATCGTCGGTAACTACTTCCAGAAGGGGTACGAAGACATCATGACGGGCGTCGACAAGCTCATCGCCGATGGGCTCGTCGACAGCTCGAAAATGGGTGCGCTGGGCTGGAGCGCGGGCGGCCACTGGTCCAACTGGATCCTCACGCACACGGATCGTTTCAAGGCGATCTCTACCGGAGCCGGTACGACCAACTGGATCTCGATGTACGCGCAGAGCGACATGCAGTACGTGCGCATGCATTACCTCGGCGGCAAGCTGCCATACGATGACTTCGAGGCCTACTGGAAGCAGTCACCCATTCGCTACATCAAGAACGCCAAGACGCCAACCATGATTCACGTCGTCGATGGCGACCCACGCGTTCCTCGCCCGCAAAGCGAGGAGCTCCATATGGCCCTGAAGAAGCTCGGCGTGCCGACAGAATTCTTCGTGTACCCCGGCGCGTCCCACGGCATTCCCGATCCTCGAAACCAACTGGTGAAGTCTGTCGCCGAGAAGGCCTGGATGGACCACTGGATCCTCGGCAAGGGCGGCTTCCAATGGAAGGATGTCTTGAAGACGCTCGAGGAGAAGTCCGCCGCCACGGCGACGTCCTCCGACTCACGCTAGTCGCTCGTCTGCGGTGTGCCAGGTAGCGAGTCGCTTGGAAGCTGACTCACTATCTGGCGACCGTTAGGCAGGACCCACATCACCCGATGCAAAGCCTTCCTACCGACCGACTCGCACGCCGGCCACTCGCTCGTGTGCTCGATGCGCTGGCCATTGTAGCGTCGTTCGGGCTTCTGGCGGGAGTTGTCCACAGCCTGGAGTTGCTCGTCAGCCGACTGCTGTTGAACGAGCTCGTCTGGGTCAGCCGCGACTTTGCGTGGATGTCGCCACTTGCCTACACCGCGCTGCTGTTCCCGGTCGCGCTTCTGTCGGCCATCGCCAGTGCCGTCACTCCCGCCGGATGGGTGCCGCGCCTGACGGTGTTCGCCTGTGCCAGTTTCGCGGTGTTCGGCGTCCTTCTGCCGTATTCGCAAATCGCACGCATCGCGTCGCTTCTCCTGGCTCTGGGGGCGGCGTACCAGCTCGCTCGCGCATACATGCCTCGCGCTCTCCGCTGGTACCGAACGTGCGCCGTCGCCGGGATGGTAGTTGTCGGAGGTATTGCCTTCCTCCAGCCTCGGCTGCGGGTGTGGGGCGCACAACGGGCCCTGGACAGCGTACCGGCAGATGCAACAGAACGGACCAACGTGCTGCTCATCATCCTGGATACGGTGCGCGCCGCCAGCATGGGGTTGTACGCGCCGGCCGATTCCACCACGCCGCACGTCGATCAGTGGGCGAAGGATGCCACCGTGTTCGATGCCGCGTATTCCGTCGCGCCGTGGACGCTCCCTTCCCACGCTTCGTTCTTTACCGGCCGCTATGCGGGCGAGGTCACTGCGGACTGGAAAACGCCGCTCGATCGCGCGGACTCCACGCTCGCCGAGCTGTTTCGCGCCCGTGGCTACGCGACCGGTGCATTCATGGCGAACATGCACTACACAGCTTGGGATTCAGGGCTGGCGCGAGGCTTCTCCATCTATCGCGACTACCGCACCTCGTGGTGGCAGTTGGCCCGCAGCACGTCGTGGACACAAACCGTCATGTTCGACGAGCTGCGCAGCGCACGATCCGTTGCAGCCGTATTCTCGGCCCTGCTTCACCCGAACTTGTCGATTGATCCCAAGCACACGTTTGATCGCAAGCTTGGAAGCGAGGTGACCTCACAATTTCTCGGTTGGCAAAGAGCAGCCGGGAATAGACCGTTCTTTGCGGTGTTGAACTACTTCGATGCGCACCAACCCTACTACGCACCACGCGCATTTCTGCATTTTCCGCGAACGTCGGGTACCGCGCGGTATAAGGGGGCGATCGCCTACCTTGACGCGAATATCGACTCCATCCTCAAGACGCTTCAGGCGCAGAAGGTCCTCGAGAAGACCTTGGTGGTCGTGACGTCAGATCACGGGGAGTTGTTCAACGAGCACGGGTTGAGTGGTCACGCGCATGACCTGTATCGAAATGTGCTCCACGTCCCCCTGATGTTGCGGCTGCCGAACATCGTGCCGTCCGGCGCTCGGGTTCCGCGCGTCGCTTCCCTGCGCGACCTCGCAGCCACCATCGTGGACCTTGCGGCGATCAAGGACGCGCGTGTGCCGGGGCAGTCGCTGCGTGCGCTCTGGTCCGATTCAGTGGCCGGTGCCAGCTTGGCGTTGGCCGAAGTGAGCCAGGCGCCGAACGTCGATCCCACATACCCGACCGCCAAGGGACCCATGAAGAGCCTGGTCGACGACACCGTCCACTACATTCGCAATGGGGACTCCACCGAACAACTGTTCAAGTTCAGGTCGGACACAGCTGAGTCGGTGAACCTGGCAGTAAACGGCTCTCCCGTCGCTGTTCCCTGGCGCCTGCTGGTGGACTCGATCCTCTCCACGCGGCCGCGCCAGCGCCCGTAGGCGCACGAGGCGGTCCCACACGCCCCGTGCGACTCGGACGTCCTTGTCAGAATGGCGGTATCGTCAGCTCAATCACGTCGCCGCGACTGATCATGATCTCATCCGAGACCGTCTGGCCGCGGGCACCGATCGGATGGACGACGAACTTCATGGAGTACAGTCCTCGATCGAGGTACTTCGGCAGCGTGAACTTCGACGTCGTGTTCCCTGTGGCGATCCCAAGCCGATACGACGCGCCGTCGCGAATCGCGTACACCACCGCGTCCAGCCACGCCTGATTGCGCACCTCCACCGTCGTGGCGGCGCTGTCCTTGGCGGCTACCACTATCGTATCCGCGCCAACGCTCGTCGCGCGCGCGGGCGACGCAACCGCCAGTACGGCCAGCGTACCAAGCATTGTAAGAGCGGTTCGCATCCTTGCCTCCTTGCTGAGCACCCTTCCCCGTGAAGGGTTTGTGTCCGCTGCTACCCTTGGCCTGAGCAAAGGTTCGCGCATCGGTCATCGTTGGGTCGACATGACCCGCCGTGTCTGATCCACCGTGCCCGCTGCCCGACCGCATGCCCAGCCGCCGCGCCGTGTCTGATCACGCCGTCAGTTCGAACTCTTGGAATCGGACGGCGCAGCCTCGAACCACTGCTGAGAGATCTCCAAGTACGCGCGGACGCCTTCCGAATCCCTTGCTTGCACTGCCGCGCGAATGGCACGCAGGCTGGCCTCCACGGCCTCGAGCGCGCGGGTGAGAGGAACCTGGTTTTCCTCCGCGATCGCTGTCCACACATCGGGTGAACTGCCAGCCAGCCGAGTCGCGTCGCGCCCCCCGGGGCCCAAGGCACTCCGATGCACGCCGGCCTCGCACAGGGCCGTCGCCAGCGCACAGGAGACGAACTGTGGCAAGTGGCTCGACCACGCCAGGAGATTGTCGTGTACCTGCGCGGACGTGAACTCGGGGACGGCGCCTAACGCGCTCCAGAAGGACGCTGCACGCGCGATCGCTGAACGGTCCGTCGCTTCGCCAGCGCAAAGGTACACGCGTGCCGCGGCAAACCTCCCCGCGCGCGATGCTGGCCAACCGCTCCGATGGTCACCCGCCAACGGATGTGCCCCGACAAACGTGCGCATGAGACCCTCCTGCTCGGCGATCACTTGCACCGCCACTTTGGTACTGCCGACGTCCGTCACCAGCGCTGCCTGCCGGCAGGCCCAACCAAACCGCCGCATGACCGCCGCCGCCGCCGTCACAGGGACCGCAAGGACCACAATCTCGGGCGGATCGTTCGCCGCGTCCTCGTCCAGGACTCGACTCACGACACCGGCCCGGCACGCCGCGGCAAGCGTCTCGACATCTTGATCGAATCCCAGCACCTGAACCCCGCGTTCCGAGAGATCGCGCGCGAGTGAACCGCCGATCATCCCAAGGCCGATGATGGCGACTCGATCCGCCGGTACGTTCACGGTTCTACCTCCCACTGCACTTGCCGTGAGAGCGCCACGATCCGCCAGAAGATCTCCCGTACTGCCTCGTTAGGAAGAGAGTGCGAGCGAGCCATTTCGCTGACAGCTCGTATCACCTCGGCCTCTCGTCCTGGATCCAATACTGGCAGCCCCGAGTCGCGCTTCAGCTTCCCGATGCGCCGGCCTATCACCACTCGTCGAGCGAGGAGTTCCACAATTGCGCGATCGATCTCACGAATCTCGCCGCGGCGCACTGTCAGTTCGTCTTCCGAACTCGCGTCACTGCTCATGCCGCCTCCGGCGCCTGAGTCGGCATCGCATGCTCCGCCGGTCGCAGCTGACGGCCTGCAGCGATGGCAAATGCACCAAGACGCTGCATCAAGGACCCAAACGCGTCCGGTGATAGCGATTGCTCACCATCCGACCGCGCTGTTGACGGATCCGGATGCACCTCGATGAGCAGACCGTCGGCCCCGGCCGCGATGGCGGCAAAGCTGAGCGGCGCCACCAGACTGGCCTCCCCACCAGCGTGGCTCGGATCCACGATCACTGGCAGGTGCGTCTCACGCTTCAGGACCGGGACGGCCGATACGTCGAGCGTGTTTCGTGTTGCTCGCTCGAAGGTTCGAATCCCGCGCTCGCACAACACCACATCGCGATTCCCATTCGCCATGATGTATTCAGCGGCCATCAACAGCTCCTCCACCGTCGCTGACAGACCCCGCTTGAGGAGGACCGGTCGTTGAATGCGCCCCAGCTCCGCAAGGAGCGAGAAGTTCTGCATGTTCCTCGCGCCCACTTGAAGCATGTCCGCGTGCTCTGCCACCAGATCCACGTGACGGGGATCGAGTACCTCGGTGACCACTGGGATACCGGCAGCCAATCGCACCTCGGCCAGGTATCGCAGCGCTTCGCGCCCAAGCCCTTGAAAGCTGTACGGCGAACTCCGCGGCTTGAACGCACCACCACGCAACATGGTGGCGCCGCGTGCGCGGACGGCGCTTGCCGTCTGGTGCAACATCTCGGAACTCTCAACCGAGCATGGGCCGGCAATGACCACCACGTCTTCCGTCCCGAACGACGCGCGCGCCCCAGTCGTCGCGCCAACCTGAATGACGCTTCGTTCGATCACAAACTCACGCGAGGCGAGCTTGTAGGGTTTGAGCACCGGCGTCACGGACTCAACACCTGGTAGCGACCGAAGGGGAATGCCCTCGAGCTGCCGCTCGTCGCCAATGCACCCAATGATGGTTCGACTCTGGCCGCGTGAGAGGTGCGTGCGCATTCCCGCCGCCTCAACGCGTTCGCGAATTCCGTCAACCTCTGTGTCGGTAACGCCGGATCTGGTCACGATGATCATGCGATTCTCTGGTGTGGCTCGGTGCGCGTTTCATCGGGCAAAAAAAAACGGCCCGTGTCATCACGGACCGTGCGGTGTGCGCAGTACAGCGAGTTGCTAGGTCAGCGCGCAGCCCCATCCACGGCCCGGGTCTCGGGTCGATAGTAGCGGCAAAAGTAATAGCGGCTGGCGAGCATGGACGGACGGTACGGATGAACTGGGCGCGCTGTCAAGGGCTGCTCAACTGGGAGGGCCGCGAATCGGCTGATTCGCGGCCCTATATCCAAGAGGCGCCGGCCGGAATCGAACCGGCGAATAACGGTTTTGCAGACCGCTGCCTTACCACTTGGCTACGGCGCCGACCTTGGGAACTTAGGGCCACTCCCTCGTGCGCTCAAGCATCTCCGCGATGCATTTTGCTTGGTGCCTGACG
>JBGAJQ010000103.1:0-8646 GCA_044224875.1 Gemmatimonadaceae bacterium
GTCCCCTACGGGGAGATCGACGCCGACCGGCTGGTGAATTCACTCACCCTGGTCCGCTCGCCCGCCGGTTCGGGAGAGCGCATGGTGGGCGTCGCCGAAAAGGGCTTGTCAGCGCTGGAGTCGTTGCTGTTTGCGAAGTACCAGATGTACCGCAACGTGTATTGGCATCACGCCGTGCGCAGTGCCACCGCGATGTACAAGCGACTGGTGGACGATGCGCTGGCCGCCGCAGCGCTGGATGCGCGAGAACTCGCCTCTCACACCGACGAGTCGCTGTTGCATGTGCTGGCCGAGCGTCACCCATCGCCGCTGCTGCGCGCGCTACGGGAGCGCCGGTTGTTCAAGCGAGCGTTCGAGTGCCCCAGCGCCGAACTGACCGACCCCGAGGCGGCGGAATGGATCGCCTCCGATCGGGCGCTCTGCGTCGCGGCAGAAAACGCCGTCGCGCGCGAGTTGGGGCTGACGGAGGGGGAGGTCTTGTTGGACTATCCCGAAAAGACGCAGATGCTTGGACTGGACATTCCCGTGCTGCGGCGCACCGGCGAGGTTCGTCGCCTGACCGGCGAGGGCCTCCAGGGCGCGGTGAACCTGCCCCTCCTGTCGCAGGAGCTGTATCGCTCCGCCCGCTGGCTGCGAATCTTCACGGCCCGACCCGCACCGCTGGAAGGCGAACGGGTTTTTGAGCTGGCGGCGATGAGCGCGGACGCCGTGGCGGGCCGGTTGGCGCGCGGTGCGCCGTTGCTCCGAGGATAGACCGCGAGGCCCCGACGACGAGTTCGCCCTGTCGCGAAAGCGCGACGGGCGCCACTGGTACACCTTGTCCATGCGAGGCAACAACGCCGCAAACGTATGGGCGGCCATGGCTTAGCATTTGACGAGGCCCGACCTGCATTCGCTGAAGTGTGGCGGAAACAATGCAGGTGACACCCGGGCTTTAGAACGGTGGCAGTGCGGGTCGACACTCGTCTATAGGCCGAAGGGGGCCAACTTCATCGAGACTCACTGCCTTGCGAACAACTACACGGCCGCGCGCCGGTTTCACGCTGATTGAGATGCTGTCGGTGGTCGCGATCATTGGCATCCTGTCTGCGCTTGGCATTCCCAAGTATCACGATCAGGTCGAGAAGGCGAAGGTGGCGAAAGCCATCGGAGACCTGCGGGCTATCGCGATTGACCTGAACGGCCTCGACTCCCTTCCCCCGTCACTGGCGTCCGTTGGCAGAGGGACGTTGTTGGACCCCTGGGGGAATCCCTACGTCTACAACCGCTTCCCGGTCGGCAAGAAGGGTGCACCACCAGGCGCACGCAAGGATCGCTTCCTGGTGCCCATCAACTCCATGTTCGACCTGTACAGCATGGGCAAGGATGGCAACTCCGTGGCTCCCCTGACGGCGAAGGCGAGTCGCGATGACGTGATCATGGCAAACGACGGCGGCTACTACGGCCTGGCGAGCAATTACTAGGACATGCCACGAATCGGAAGTGGTGCGTTTTCCACACGGGTCGGCCGACGGGCCCTCCTGCTTTTCGTGGCGTGTGCGCTGCTGCCGACGTTCGTCTTCGCGATGCTCTCATATGCCCACGTTCGAGATACCCTGCGTGACGACGCCTACCGAGAACTGAACGAATCGGCCAAACGGCGCGCGGTACAGGTCGTGGAGCGTGCCAGCTGGCTCTCGCACCTGACGCGCGACCGGGGAGAGGACATCGGGAAAGTCTCCAATGCTGTCGACAGCGATAAGGGTCCCACGCTGCAACGGGTGGTGTTTGTCGAGCGAGGTGATGTAGCTGACGGACGGCCTCCGTCCGATACCGGCTCAGTCCCCTCGGTGCCCAAGGCACAGCTCGACCCCCATACCCAGCAACGGGTCGCGGCGGGTCAGGTGGCCATCGTCGTCCAAGACGGCCCCACACCGCACGTTTGGTTTGTGTCCGCCGCCCGCGCCGGCACGCGCCGGGGCCTCCTGTGGGCGGAACCCGACCAACGATTCCTCTGGGGCTTTGACCCCAGCGAGTCCCTGGCACCCGAGTTGTGCATCGTAGACGTTCGCAGGGGAGCGGTCCTGCGTTGCACCGCCGGCGGGTCGCCCGACGTGGCCCGAGGCGTGATGCACGGGGCTCGCGACGACGGGTGGCTCACGGCCTCACGCACGGTCTTTCTAGGCGGTGACTTCGGCGCTGGCGATTGGCGAGTGATTTCCATGCAACCGCTGAGCGGTGCGCTAATGCCCTTCAAGGGCTTCGCTCGCACACTCATGCTCGTCACGGTCCTTTCGCTCCTGGTCGTGTTCTTTGTCAGCCAGGTGCAGATTCGACGCCAGACCGAGCCGCTCGCGCAGCTGCACGCCGCGACGCAGGACGTCGCAAGCGGCAATTTCGACGTCACGGTGGCGTCGACATCGAACGACGAGTTCGGGGCGCTCGCCACGTCATTTTCGACCATGTCGTCGTCCCTCGGTCGACAGGTTAAACTCTGGCGTGCCATGGACGACGTCGACCGTGAAGCACTGGAGGCGACCAATGTCTCCGCCATCATGTCGGCCGCCGCGACGACCCTGCTGACCGCCGCAGGGTGCGAGCGCGTCGTGGTGGCGCTGCGAGCGGCCGCCGGTAGTTCATGGGAAGTGTTGCAGCTGGACGCGCGACGTCCTGAGGACGCATCGACCGCACCGAACGAACCCGCGGACGAACCACCACTCCTGCGACACGTGGACCTCGGACACGACGGACCCGTCGTGCTCCAGACACTCCACGCACTCGGCGTCACGGAAGGCGAGCCGCGAACCTGGATTCTCTTTTCCCTGTGGCACCGGGACGAGCACCACGGCGTTGTGCTCGTTGCCTTTGATCCACGGACGGTGCCAGGTGCGGACACGCGACGTGAGTTGCGGCGACTGGCCGACCGCCTGGCGGTAGCGCTCGCCAACGTTCGGTTGGTGCGGCGGCTGGACGCGTTGAGCCTGGGCACGATCACGGCATTCGCGCGCGCCATCGATGCGAACTCTTCCTGGACCGCCGGTCACTCCGAGCGGGTGACACAGCTGGCGCTTCTTCTCGGGGATGCGCTGCAACTGTCGGAGCCGGAACGGCAGTGCCTGCAACGCGGTGCCCTGCTGCACGATATCGGAAAGCTCGGCGTGCCCGCGTCGATCCTTAACAAGCCTGGCCGATTGACGGATCGTGAGCGCGAGATCGTGCAATCACACCCCGTGCTCGGCGTCACGATCCTCCAACCGATCGCCGCGTTTTCAGACATCCTGCCCATGGTTCGGTCGCACCACGAACGCTTCGATGGAGCGGGATATCCTGACGGCCTGCGCGGAACCGCCATCCCATACCTGGCGCGCATCCTCACCATCGCTGATGTCTACGATGCGCTCGTCTCCGACCGGCCGTACCGCGAAGGCATGGTCCCGTCTGTCGCCGCGGGCTTGATTCATGCCGACATCGACCGCGCCTTCGACCCGTACATCACACAAGTGTTCATGGCACTCTACGAAAGCGGTGCGGTAGATGCCCTCCGCTCCGTCGACGGTCACGCCACCGCGCTCGCCGACGCCGTTGGCCACAGTCGGCTCATTCTACAGGAGCACGTATGACGTCGTTCTTGCGCGGCGATGCCGAGCAGCCGCCTTCTGCGCCACCCAGTTCTAGCATCAAGGACGGCGACCTCCGCACGCCGTTGGCCCTGGACGATTTCATGGCGCAGCTTGCCTTCGTCATGCGTTTGCCTCCCAAGCCGAGGGCCGACCCTGAGAGTGTCGCAGCGGCAGGTTCCGGCAAGCGCATAGGCACACGGCTCTGGATTCCAGCCGCCGCGACCGCGCTCGCGCTCGGCCTAGTCAGCATGAAGCTGCGTCCGCCACCGCCGATCACCGTGCCACAGGAAATCCTTGGAACTTGGGAGACGGCCGACGGGAAATACGCAGGACGTCAGATCGTCTTCACGGATCGCTCAGTGGTGCAGCTGACGACGAATGGGGCGATCGGCCAACCTGAACGAATCGCAGACATAGCGACCGTTCGTCGTGGCGATACGCTGGCTGTCACGCTGCATCATGAGTCCGAGGGCACATTGGCGTCACTCGCGCTAGCCCACGTGGCAGGCCCGGTAGAGCACCTCGTCTTGCGAAACCCTGTCGGGGTACAGTGGTATCGGCCACAGGACTCGGCGAGAGTACGCGCCACCGCGTCCGTGACGACTACGCCGGGGCCAACACCCTCCGGAAAGAAGCCGTGGGAACACTAATCTCGGAACGCGGGAACCTTGGCCTCGAACCGAAGTCCATCCACTACGCCTAACGCGCGCCCTCACCCGAAGGAGGATTCTCGCGACCTCGCGCCTCCGCGAGCTTGCGCGCGATTCCGCGATAGAACGCGGCGCCGTCAGCCTGACCCTCCTGCTCCAGCGCCAGCGCGCAACGCTCGAGTGCGTACATGACGTTCCCCAGATAGAGCGCTGCGATCGATCCAACCGTCTCCTCGGCCACGGCCCTGGTCAGCCCGTGTAGGCGGGGCTCTCCACCGTCTTTTCCGCGGAGGCCTCGATCCCCTGCACCTGGATGACAATGGCGGTGATGTTGTCCAACCCACCGCGATAGTTCGCTTCGGCGATCAGGGCGTCGACCACACGGCCCGCGGTCGCGCGCGAGAGTAGCAGCTGCTGAATCCGCCGGTCATCCACCATTCCCGTGAGTCCGTCGCTGGCCACGAGGAACACGTCACCCTTTTTCACCTCGCCAGCATAGGTGTCCGGTTCGACTTCTTCGCTGGCGCCTACACAGCGCGTGATGACGTTGCTGTACGGATGATAGCGGGCTTGCTCCGGCGTCAAGAATCCGGCGTCCACCTGTTCCTGCACGTATGAGTGGTCCTTCGTGATCTGGATCAAGGCGCCATCGCGCAGGAGATAGATGCGGGAGTCGCCCACCTGTCCGATCAGGTAGCGTGCACCTGACATGAGGAGCAAGGACGCGGTGGTTCCCATCCCCTGCTTGTCCGACTCCGTGATGGTGCGATCGTAGATCGCGCGGTTCGCCATGCGAATCGATTCGGCGACCTTGTCGCGCGCCGCCGTGCTGTGCAAGTCGTCTATGCTTGCCAATTCACGCGACACAATCTGCACGGCCATCTCGCTGGCCACCTCACCCGCGGCATGACCTCCCATTCCGTCCGCGACCACAAAAAGGCCACTCGCCTTGCTGGCATGGGCGTAGAACGAGTCTTCGTTCCCGGACCGAATCATGCCCACGTCACTTCGGGCGGCGACCGTCAGCTCCACTAGGCACCGATCAGGAAGAAGTAGACGATCGCGACCGCAAGTACGACCAGTGCGATCAGAAGCCCGCGTGGTATGCCGAGTCGTTCAGGTTCAGGCGATGGTGAGCCCGCAGGATTCGCTTCGCCCGCGCGCTGCGGGGCCGGTCCTTTAAGGCCGACGATCACGCGGGTGCCGTGCGGAGCGTCATGCCCGCCCCCCAAATCGCGAAATGCGAACTTCATGCCGCCAAAGCGGACGTCCGCGTTTCCAAGGAGCTGTGCCTCGCCCGTAACCCGCTCCCCAGCCACGTACGTGCCGTTCGTCGATCCCATGTCGACCACGTACCACCCGGTTTCGCGCAGTTGGATCTTGGCATGCAGGTCGGAAACACTCTCGTCCGGCACCACCACGTCGTTGTGCGCCCCGCGTCCTACGTGCGAAAGGGGCGTCGTAAGCTCGATCCGGCTCCCTTTCGACGGCCCCTCGTTCAGCACTTCCAACGTGGCCAGGGCGGTGCGGCGTGGACGCGTGCTGGCCGAGCTCAGTATGAGGTCATCGGCCGGTGGTGTCGCAGGCAGCGGAGCCATCACGGGTGGCACAGGTGGCTGGGACGTCGCGACGGGTACCGACGCAACCAACGGCTCAGGGGGCGCGTGCGACGCAGCGGACGAAACGGCTCCAGCCGGCACAATGTCGGCGTGGAACCGGAACTCTTCTGGCCCAACTCGCAGGGTATCCCCCCTGCCTAACGAAGCCCTGCCCTTGATCCGTTCGCCATTCAGCATCACACCGTTGGTGCTGGTATCCACGAGCACATAGCCGTCCGCTGTGGACTCGATGCGCGCGTGCCGTCTGGAGACCTCGGTGACTGCAACCACCACGTCACAGCCCGCATCCCGTCCGATGGTGATTGACCCCCCCGACACGAGGTACTCACGCCCATCGATCAGCGACACCAGCCGACCACCCGTTAGCGCGCGCTCGCTTGCGTTTTTCCAGGGTGCTGCCGAAGCGGGCGCCGCCGCCACGGGATGCGTGACCACGCCCTGCAACTCATCGGCAAACCGAAGCTCGCAGTCGGCGATTTCGATTCGGTCCCCATGACGGAGCATGGATCCGTCGCGCCCAACCGGCATGCCGTTGAGCAGCACCAAGTCGGCGTCGCTCGCACACGCGATGGTAGCGACGTGATCGTCGCCAAGCGTGACGACCGCAATCAATGACGTGGGATCACGCTCCGAACCGGGAAGCGGAACGTCCGCGCCGACACCTCTCCCAACGTGCGTCTCCCCAACAAATAGCGGGAATTGCGACTCGTTGAGCTGGAGATGCGGCATGTCGAGAGGGAGGCGAGAAACGCCCTTGTGTCCGGTGGCCGAAGACGACACTTGGCCCCCGTACGCGTCCGGTCTGGGCGAGGGAAGGTATTCTCGCATCCGTAGGTACCGCAAGCACCTACCTGACTCCGTCGGCGCCGTCTAATGGCCTATCTGCAGCCGATATAGTCGCTCGTACAGACCCTTCTTGTTGAGCAGCGTCCGATGGGTACCACGCTCCCGGACTTCCCCGTGGTGCAGGACAAGAATCTCCGTTGAACGCACGATCGTGCTCAGGCGATGCGCGATGGCGATCGTCGTGCGTCCGCGCATAAGGACGTCGATGGCCTTCTGAATCTCTCCCTCGATCTCCGAGTCGACCGCGCTCGTAGCCTCGTCCAGTACCAGCAGCGACGGATTCGCTGCGATCGCACGACCAAACGACAGCAGTTGCCGCTCGCCGACACTGATCGACGCACCGCGCTCTCCGAGCTGGTAGGTGAGGCCACCCGGCAGACGGTCGATAACTCGGTCGGCGCCGCCCAGCCGGAGTGCCGTTTCGACTTCCTGGTCGGTCAGTGGATTCGACAACCGAATATTCGAGGCGATGTCGCCTGCGAACAGAAAAATGTCCTGTTGCACGTAACCAATCAGGGACCTGAGCTCGTGCACATCCCACGCTCGCAGGTCCTTGCCATTCAGCAGGATTCGGCCCCTCTGCGGGTCGTAGAACCGCAGAATCAGGCTGATGATGGTGGTTTTTCCCGCTCCCGTGTGTCCGACAAGGGCGAGTGTTTCACCAGGCGCCACACGAAAGGAAACACCACGAAGGACCCACTCCGGTTCGGCGGGCAGTTCGCCATCGCGCGCCATATGCGCGAGGTCGTAGGCAAACCACACGTCGTCGAATTCAATCGTCACCTTCGACGGTTGTTCGCGAACGTCCCGGTGGACTTCTGGGCGCGACGGCCCGGTCGACGGAAAGGCCTCGGCCTCATCCATCACCTTGAAGATCCGCTCCGACGACGCCATCGCCTGTTGCAGCGTGTTGTACTTGTCCGAGAGATCCTGCAGTGGATCAAAGAAGCGCCGCACCAGCTGGAGGAACGCCGCGACGGTTCCCACGGTAAGGGCCCCCGCCCCTGCGCGTTGAGCGCCGACGACGAGCAGCGAGGCAATCGCGGTGGTCGTGAGGATCTCGATGACGGGGAAGTACAGGGCGTAGACGGTAATGGAGCGCAGGTGAGCGACCAGGTGATGCTGGTTCAAGGCATCGAAGCGCTTCGCCTCCTGGGCTTCTTCCCCGAAAAGCTGTACCACACGTATTCCCGTTAGGCGCTCCTGCAGGTAAGCGTTGATTCGGGCCAATCGCACCCGAATGTCACGGTAGGCGCTCCGGACGTGTACACGAAAGACGTTGGAGGCGATGACGATGAAGGGGATGACGGCGAACGCCGCAAGGGCGAGCTGCCAATCCACGACGAGCATCAACACGCTGATGGCGAGAAGGGTGAACAGGTCGCCGAGCCCGGCGACCACGCCTGACGTGAAGAGCTCGTTCAACGACTCGATATCGGACGTCACGCGGGTGACGAGCCGTCCTACGGGAGTCCGATCGAAATACGCGATCGGAAGGCGCTGCATGTGCGCATACAGCTGCATCCGGAGGTCATGCATGATCCCCTGCCCCAGGCGCGCCGTAAGCAGGGTTTCGCCATAGGAGCAAAAGAACTGCGCCACCAGTGCGGCGATGAACAAGGCGGCCGCCGAGGTGATCGCACCGGTGTCGCCCTGTGGAATGGCGATGTCGATCACGCGCCGCGTGAGCATCGGCCCGACGAGTTGCAGGGCGCCGTCGATCAGCAGCAGTCCGAGCGAGGCCGCGACCAGGCCTCCATACGGCTTGGCATAGTCCAGGAGACGCCGGGCCAGTCGCGCATCGTAGGCCTTGCCGAGTATTTCGTCGTCGTGGGTGGCGAGGTCGCTCATGTCCGCCGAATGCTAATCGATGGCGCGCCCCATTCCACCCAAGGACGTCCGCCTGTAACAACGGTGATCGGTAGAGGACGC
>JBGAJQ010000104.1:0-8351 GCA_044224875.1 Gemmatimonadaceae bacterium
GCCTCGACGCCCGCCGCCACCTTGGCGTGTGGTATCCGGCTTGGCCGTGTCTGGCTCAAACGTGCGGAGCACCGTCCCCGTGGAGTCGAGAATCTCGAGCGTGGCGCGCCGCGGCTCCTCCTTTAAGTACCAGGACAGCACCACGCCTGGCCCCGAGCGCACCCCGGTTGGTGGTGTGAAAAAGTGGGCAACGGAGGCCATCGTCTGGGGTGAGGCCTGGCGAAGCGGCGCGATGTTATCGAGGACCCAGAAGCCGCGACCGTGCGAGGAGATGACGAGCTCATTACCCTCGACGATGAGGTCGGAAATCGGGACGTCCGGCATGTTCAGCATCAACGATTCCCAGGACGCCCCGTCATCGTACGAGAGGTACACACCGTGTTGTGTTGCCGCGTAAAGCAACCCGCGACGTGCTGGGTCTTCCCGAACGGCGTGGACGTAGGCGTCGGCGCGAATGCCATTGGTGATCTTCGTCCACGTGGCGCCGAAATCCGTGGTCTTGAAGATGTAGGGGGCGAGGTCGTTCAGCAGGGGGCGCCTAACGCTGATGTATGCCGTCCCCGCGCTGAAGTTGGACGCATCGATCTGCGAGACGCGGCCGAAGTCCGGCATGTCGCGCGGTGTGACGTTCTTCCACGTCTTTCCACCGTCGCGCGTGACGTGTACCAGCCCATCGTCCGAGCCGGTCCAGATCACGTTGATGTCGCGCTTGCTCGGTCCGATGGAGAAGATGACCGCGTAGACCTCCGGCCCGTTCATGTCACCCGTAATGGGGCCGCCTGACTTTTCCTGGGTGCTGGGATCGTGCCGGGTGAGGTCACCGCTCAACGCGGTCCACGTCTGTCCGCCATCCATCGTGCGCCAGAGGCGTTGGGATGAGACATACAGCGTCTTGGGATCGAGGGGAGAGAAGATGATCGGGTAGGTCCACTGCCACCGCTCCTTGATCTCCTTCGATGGCTCGCCAGAGTAGAACCACGGGTATGGATTCACCTCTCGGGAGGCGCCGGTACGGCGGTTGAACTTGTCCAGGTACCCGCCGTTGTTGGTGCCGGAGTAGAACTGGTCTGGATCGCGCGGGTCCGCACCGATGTAACCGGGCTCGCCGCCACCTGCAACGTAGGACACCGCCATGCCCCCCGCTGTGAGGTCGCCGGCCGGCGCACCTCCGCGGCGCGGTGCGTTTGGCGGCGCGTTGAACGCGCCCACGTTCCAGTTGAACGGGACGCACAGGGTGCTGTTGTCCTGCTGCGAGCCGCACACGTGATACGGTATGTGCTTGGTCGTGATCACGTGATAGAACTGCTCGGTCGGGAAGTCTTGCGCCGTCCACCTTCCACCGGTGTTCGTGGAAACTGCGCCACCGCCATCGTTCCCGACCACCAGATGCGTCGCGTCGTCGGGATCGATCCACAAGTCGTGAAAGTCGCCGTGCGTGCCGTTGTCGATCGTCGTCGTGGTCTTGCCGCCGTCCGCGGAGCGGAACATGGACGTATTCTGCATATAGACTACGTCGGCGTCCTTGGGATCCGCATACACGTGCGTGTAATAGAAGGCACGCTGGCGAATGGCCCGATTCTCATTCACCAGGGTCCACGTGTCGCCGGCATCGTCCGACTTGAACAGGCCGCCCTTGTCGTTTTCGACCAGGGCAAACACACGATTCGAGTTGGCACCAGACACCGCCACGCCAATGCGACCGACCATGCCTGACGGCATGCCCGGGTTGCGCGTGATTTCCTTCCACGTCTCGCCGCCATCGGTGCTCTTGAACAGCCCACTCCCCGGTCCACCACTCGACATCTGGAATTCCCTGCGATACGCCTCCCACAGTGAGGCGTACACGACGTTGGGATTGTTGCGGTCGATGGAGACGTCGATGGCCGCCGTCTTGTCGTCGCGATAGAGCACCTTGCGCCAGGTCTTTCCTCCATCGGTGCTCTTGTACACGCCGCGTTCCTCGTTAGGTACCGAGTACTTGCCGAAGGCGGCAACGAAGATGATGTCGGGATTCGTGGGATGGATGCGAATCTTCGAGATGCCGAACGATTCGGAAAATCCCACGTGTGTCCACGTCTTGCCGCCGTCCATGGATTTGTAGACGCCATCGCCGGGCATGATGTTGCCGCGAATGCACGTCTCACCCATCCCGATGAACACTTCGTCTGGGTTCGATTCGCTGACGGCGACGGCGCCGACCGAGGCCGACTTGATCTGCCCATCTGTCACCGGCGCCCACGTCTCGCCGCCATCCGTTGTCTTCCATAGTCCGCCGCCGGTCGCGCCGAAGTACGCCTCCTTCGGACGCGCGCGCACGCCGGCGACAGCGATGGATCGACCGCCACGGTCGGGGCCGATGTTGCGCCACTTGTACGCCCTCAACAACGTCGAGTCGAGGAGCGACGTCGTCGGCACGTAACTCACCGCGGGAACTTCACTAGGGGGGGCGGCAGGCCGGGGTACCGTGGCACCGAACTCACTGAACGCCGCGAATGGAAGTGACAACGCGATCAACGGGCGCAACGATTGCATACGCGATCTCGAGGTTGACGCTCTGGGTGATAGGCCGGAGGCATCCGAGCCGTTCGGTTTCCGTACGCCCCCGCGGGTAGCAACGTTGGCGTGCCGTTCGCTATGTAGCAACCGGCGGATGTCGTCGGCAGCGTCAGGCACTCGGCGGTTGCGCGTGCCACGGCAACCGCCGTTGCTTCGAGTAGACAGCGATCAAATCGAGTCAGCTCTGCTGGCGGATGCGTTCCTCGGCGTTTCGTGCGATGACCGACAGTGTCGCTCGCATGATGATCCCGACAAAAGGCGACACCGCCAGCCAGTACCGGCGAAAGGCGCGCCGCGCCTCCGCGCTCGTTGCCGACGTACGCGCCTCGTAGGTCAACTGGGAACGATTTGGGTCGAGGCGGCGGACGACAAAGTTGCACCCGATCTTTGCAAATCCCGGCACGTCAAACGACGAGAACTGTGCGCCGTCGGTCTGGGACCAGCGCGTCTCTCCAGCCCAGAAACGCCCGATCGCGCCAAATGCGATCTCCTTGGGCGGGGCTTCGGCCAGCCATACCCACTCGCCGGAGCGCGGTAGGTCGATCAGGCGCAGGGCGGTGACCGGTGCCGGCGAGTCGGAGCCGCGAAAGCGAACGGCGGCGAGGACGCGCTCGGCCATCGCTCGCAGTGCGAACAGCACTCGCACGAGACGGTGCTGTCGTGCGGCATCCAGAAAATCCACGTGCAGGGTCTCGCCATACACGACGTCAACAGGCGCCTGAATGACGCGTCGTTCGATGCGCGTGGCATCCCATCGTGGCAGAAGACGATCGAGGAGCGTACCTTCCGTTGTAGCTGTATCGGCACTCGGCGCGCGCCGCATGGCCGTAGTCTTTGTCGCCGGCATGTTGTGGCCTCAGGAGTCGATCCATCCAGGGCGCGCGGCACCCACATCGGGCCCTGACCCGCCCCATGTATGTATGGAGTCCGGTAACACTGGAGCCTGTGAGGGAATGACGCCGACCGGGTACGGTCTTTGAGGACCTACTCGTAGGACAACGCGTTGGCGGTTGTCATCCTGAGCGCGCTGGTAGCTGGCCAAGCGCAGGCGAGGACCGAAACGACCACCACCAGGCACAGCCAGGCCAGGACTCCCCTGCCCTCTGGCAAGTAGGCCACTGGCACGGGGATCATGATGCGTCCGAAGGCACGCGCCAGGACCACGCTCATGGGAATCGAGAGGGGGAGTGCCACCGCCCAGCTGAGGATGCCGATGACGAGTCCTTCCACCTGGATGAGGTTGAAAACCGCCCGATGGTTGGCACCAATCGCGCGCAACACACCGATCTCACGAGTCCGCTCGAGCACGGCGAGACCCATGGCGGACGCCAGCCCCAACCCGCCGACCACGATCATCAGCCAAGCCATCGCGGCGAGAAAGTCAGTCACCATCAACAGATGATCCTGCATCACGCGCTTGCTTTCGGCCATGAGCGTGCTGGACGACACGGGGAGATCGGCCGCAGATAGCGCGTTTCGCAGCCGCATGATCAAGTCGACTTGCGCGGCATCCCCAGAGAGGCGCGAACGCACCACCGCGTTGACCGACCCGGTGACGGGAAAGCGTGCGAGTGGGTCACGCGCGACGTAGGCGACCGGTTGCGGACCTGACTCGATGATGCCGACCACCCGCCAAGCGCGTGTGCGTCCACCAACCACAAGTGGCACGTTCGCGCCTAGCTGCAACACCGGGTCCACCTTCTGCAGACTGCCGTTGATGACGATCGCGACGGTGTCGTCCGCCGACAGCCATCGCCCGCTCCTCATGGATGGCGCAAAGAGCGGGGACTTGGCCGGCAGCGCAGTCACGGAGAACACATTGCCTAACGTGCCGTCGGCGTGCTGGCGTGCTCCCTGCAAGCCTACCCAGGCGTCCGCCGTCGCGACACCAGACACGCCACGCACCGCGGCTTCAACCTGTGCTAGGTCTGGCGCCTCAGCCAACCGTACCACGAGATCGAACTGCTGCGGGGCAAACAAGGCATCGACAGACGCCACCACCGACGCGCGCAGGTTGCGCGCGCCAAGAAAGACGGCGCCACCGCCAGATAGCGCAAGCAACGTCAGGATGAGGCGTTGCCGCTTCCGGAACGCGTTTCGCAATGAGAGCGCCAACGGCCGCGACATCCGCGGGGCGACGCGCACGAGCCACGACTCTTCGAGTCCTCCGTGCCACGGCGGAACGCCAACATCCCGTAGCGCCTCTCCCACCGTGATCCGACTTCCCCGACGAACAGGAACGGCCGCGGACACAACCGGCAGCAGGAGGCCCACGACCACCTGGCTCATCAGCACCCACGACGGGATGCCGTATCCGTCGAGCGGAAAGTTGAGCAACTCCGCCTTGAGATGCGCGTAGGAGCGGCCGGCGATCACCGCGACCGGAAGGGCGATCAGCGTTGCCGCCAAGCCGAGGAACAGGGCCATGACGAGGTACATCGCCGCCAATTGCGATCCCTGCGCGCCAATCGCCTTCATGATGCCGATCTCGCGGACCTGCCCCTGAAGCATCGCGGACATGAGGTTGACCACCAGGAAGGCACTGAGCAGCAGCGCCAGCACACCGAACGCACCCTGCGTCATCAGCAGGGAATCCATCTGGGCCGCATGGACATGCTCGCCCGGCACGGGCACGGTCACGTCGCTCACACGGTGCCCTGCGCGTTCCGCGATCCCCTTCACCTCGTATGCGATCCGACGCACGCCGTCCTGATCGAGGCCATCTGGGCGCACCACGATCTGCAGCTCGTTAGGTGCCGCCGGCACACCCCATTGCGCCAGCCCGCGCGTGGTCACGAAACCGTACACGACGTGCTCCATCCAGCCGGGTGCCAGTCCCACATCCCGCGCGATGCCGGCGATTCGGGCGGTGGCCGCCGCTTGGCCGGGAAGCACGACCTGGAGCGACTCGCCGACGGCTGCCCCAGAGTACTCGAGGGAGGATCGCTCGATGACGATGGAACCGTCCGTCGGCGGCCACGTGCCAATTTCGCCGCGGATCGTGCCAATTCGCATCGTGGAAAAATCGTCCATGGCAAAGAGCACGGCCGCCTGCCACGCACCGCCAGCCCGAACTCTGGCTCCGATCGTTCGTCGCGCCTGGACCTCGCGTACCGACGGCAACGCGCGCACCTGTGTCAGCAGGCCGGCATCGACGCTGTCCAATCGCAGGGTGGCGGACGCGGGGTTGCTGGCCAGGTATCCACGGCTGGTCGCGACGTCGACCAGCGCCCAGGCATTCAGGACGGTGCCGGCTCCAGCGAGGCCGACGGCGATCGCCAGTACGACCAGCACCGTACGTGGCGCATGCAACCAGAGGTCGCGGGCGACCTTGCGCCAGCGCGAGGACATTACGCGATCCCCCCGTCCCGTACGATCCGCCCATCCGCCAGCTCGATCGAACGTGTGGCAACCGACAGGGCGTTCCGTTCGTGCGTCACCAGCACCACCGTCTGGCCGTCCTGCCCCAACCTCGCCAACATGTCCAGCATGGCGCCCGCCGTGCGTGAGTCCAGGTTGCCGGTGGGCTCATCCGCCAGCAACAACTTTGGCTCGTTGGCAAGGGCGCGCGCGATCGCCACGCGTTGCTGCTGCCCCCCGGACAGCCGCGACGGAAGCTTGTCCGCCTGATCGCCCACTCCGAGCCGTTCAAGCAGTGCCACCGCGCGCTCACGCCGGTCTCGCGGTCGATACATGGCGCAGAAGTCCATCGGCAGCATCACGTTCTCCGCCGCCGTCAACGTCGGGAGTAGCTGAAAGAACTGGAAGACGATGCCAACGGTTCGGCCCCGCCACGCGGACATGGCATGCTCCGACATCTGATGCACCGCCGTGCCCCCCACCCACACCTCGCCCGACGTCGGTCGATCGATCCCCGAGACCAGGCCGAGCAGCGTCGATTTTCCGCTCCCAGACTGCCCCACGATCGCCGTGAACTCGCCAGATGCCACGGTCAGGCTCACGTCCGACAGCGCGGTGAATGACCCACCGGCGACCGGAAAGGACTTCGACACGTGCCGAAGGTCGATGACCGGGGAAAGTCCGCGACCGCGTGATGAGTCCGAAGAAGTATTCGACATTCAGGAAGAGGCATGGAGTGTTGGGCAGACACGGTGTCCGCTCGTGGAGCATACGACCTCGCCGCTCAACGGTGTCCCCATTGAGCGGTTCCGCATTGCCATTCGGCGATTTGCTGGCCGGCAGAGGCCCACTGCGCGGTATGCTCCATGGGTCGTCGCGGGCCTTTTCGTCCTCTTGGAGTCACCCATGCGCATTCGATCCGTCTGCCTGGTCGTCGCCCTGCTCGCCCCCATCGTAACCGGGGCGCAACACAACGGGGCGCAACAGCCACGCGCCTCGCTCACCGCCCCGCCCGAAGCGGCGCAGTTTGACTTCCTGATTGGACAGTGGGAGCTGACGGTGACGCCGAAGGTGTCGACACTCGCGGCGAAGATCCACGGGGCGCCGAAGATGCTCGGTACCTGGAAGGCCTGGCGCGCGTTCGATGGGTGGGGCATCGAGGACGAGCTGCGCATCCTCGACCGGTCCGGCAATCCCCAGTCGCTGAACCAGTCCCTTCGGGTGTATGATGCGGGGGCCGCGCAGTGGTCGCAGACCAACCTCGACGTCTACCGCGCACGTTATGCCGCGTCTACGGCACAGTGGGTCAACGGCGAAATGCGCGTGAATGGTCGAGGACAGGATCAAGAGGGAAAGCCCGTGCTCTCACGGACACGTTTCTACGCGATCACGGGGACGTCGTTTCGCTTCGTGACCGATCGGTCGCACGACGAAGGCAAGACGTGGGACGAGGGCGTGCTGCGTATCGAGGCCAAACGGGTGTCGGCGACCGCCGCACGATGACGGCGTCGGAGGCGCAAAGTCCGCGAGCCGGCCTCCCCGGTCATCCACCGGATGCCAGGGCCACGCCGGCGTGGATCTGGTTGCAGCTGTTGATCGGGTGGCTGCCGGTCTGGGCGCTCTATGTCACGCTCATTGCGACGGCACATCCGGGCACGGGTGTCGTCAACGCAGCCCTGAGCGGATTGCGCGCAATCTCCGCTGCGGCCGTCCTTGGCCTTGTGGTTCGTCGCCTCACGCTCCGCGTGGCCTGGCCGCACCCCTTTCGCGTGGGATTCCTCGCGGTGCATCTCGTGGCATCGCTGCTCTTTTCGGTGTCCTGGGTCGCCTCGATCGCCGCCATGGAAAGCCTGCTCGCCGGGCGCCTTGTCCTTGTGGCCCCAGCGGGGGTCATGCCATTCGTGACGCTCGGCGTTTGGCTGTACGTGATGGTGGCCGGCGTCTCATACGCAACACAGGCCAGCCAGCGAGCCGCCCTCGCCGAGGCGATGAGTGCTCGCGCGCAGCTGGCGGCCCTCCGTTCCCAGCTGCAACCCCACTTCCTCTTCAACGCACTGCACACCGTGGTCCAGCTCATCCCCCAGCGGCCGAGGGAGGCGGCGCAGGCCGCCGAACAGCTCGCGGCGCTCCTGCGCATGTCACTGGACGATGACCGCGATGTGATCACAGTCGCCGAAGAGCTGGACTTCGTGGACCGCTACCTGGAGTTGGAGCGACTTCGGTTCGGCGACCGACTTCAGGTTCGGGTCGACGTCCCCACGGCCGCGCGGGAGGCCGCGGTGCCGTCGTTCGTCCTTCAAACGCTCGTGGAGAATGCCGTGCGGCACGGTGCCATGCCGAACATGGAACCCACTGAGGTCCGACTCTCGGCGTCGCGCCACGATGGAATACTCCGACTGACGGTATCCGACACTGGCGTCGGTACGGTGTCCGCG
>JBGAJQ010000024.1:0-61740 GCA_044224875.1 Gemmatimonadaceae bacterium
ATGCATCGCCGACAACGGTCCCACTGTTGTTGATTTTGTTAAAGCCAGTGGAGAGCGCTCCGGGTGAGCTGTGTAGCGCATAGCCGGACAACGCCGTCCAGACGAAGCCGACGTGGCCCGATGCCGTGCCTAACGTTCCGACGACCGTTCCGGCGTCGTTGATTGCGTTGGCCCAACCCTCGGTGGTGCCGGCGGGTAAGCCGAGGTCCACGGCACCCGAGGTGGTCCAAATCGTCGGGTGCTCAACCACACCGAACGTACTTGCCCCTGCGATGTCGCCATTCCGGTTGATCGACAGCGCCCGCGGTGAAGTCCCACCGGCAGGCGCAGGGAGGAGCGCGACCGTGTAGCTCGTGGCCTCTACTTGGGCTGCGCGGAATGCATCCCATCGGCCTTGCAGCTGGTTTGGACCTGCCGCATCGGAGCAGGAGGCGCCGGTGACCAGGATCGGCAGGAGCAGAAGGGATCGACGTCGCATACGCCCACGATGGTGTCAAGGATACCCCCCTCTCAGCCACCGCCCCTCCTTGCTTCACAAGGAGCCCCCTCCCTACCTTCTCAGCGCCAGCCGAGAAGTACCCTGACGAGCGGTGACCGAAGGGTCTGTTCACTCTTCACTGTGCCCACAGTGAACTCGCCCCGTCTTCCAACCGTCAGATGCCAGCCAAGCGACCTACCCCCGACACGTCTGACGCGAATCTGACGCTGAGGACGTTAGGCAACGCATCGCTGCTCTCGCTGTCTGAGGGTGCCGAACCTGCCGAGGTGTTCGGCGTCGGAAAGCCCCTCGCGCTAATCACTTATCTCGCCGCCACACCAGCCGGTCACGCGTCCCGCGCTCGGCTCATCGACCTCTTGTGGTCCGACCTGGACCCAGACGCCGCAAAACACGCGCTCCGTCAGACAATCTGGTACATCCGCCGACGTGGTGGTGCCCAACTGCTCGCAGCAACGTCCGATGCGGTGGCTCTCGGCTTCAACCTGCCATCGGATCGGACGGAATTGCTCGCCGCTTCTGCAGCCGGCCAGCATGAGCGCGTCGTCGCCCTCTATCGCGGTCCGTTCTTCCCAGACTTCGCCGCCCCGGGTTGTCTCGAATTCGAACATTGGGCGGACGCCGAGCGTCGCCGGCTGGCGCAGATTTTCGCCTCCTCGTGCGATGACCTCGTTCGTCGATTGCTTAACGAAGCCAAGTTCCGTGAGGCGCAGGCGCTCGCACGCCGGCTGCGGGACAGCGTCCCGCACTCAGAGGCGGCGTGGCGGTTGGTGCTGGAGGCGCACCTCTCGGCCGGAGATCAACTGGGAGCCGTCCTCGATGCCGACGCGCTGGAGAATATGGCCGCGCACGAGGAGTTGGAGCTGGAGGCCAGCACGCGCGCCCTCATCCGGACAGTGCGGAGCGGGCGCCGAAGGCTCACGGAACCCGCATCGACTCCAGACGAACCCGACTCCTCATCGTTGGAAACGGTACTCGTCGGCCGCGAAGCGGCGTTTTCTCGCGTGCTCAGCGCATGGGACGCGGTCCAACGAGGTCGAAGCTGGCGGTTTGTCATCGTTGCACGCTCTGGGCTGGGCAAGACTCGCCTGATTCGAGACCTCGCCGTTCGACTGCGCGCCTCGCGCGCGCGCGTCGTGACCGCACGTGCCAGCCTCACGCAGCGTGACCTCGTCTATGCGCTCGCCAGCGAAGTAGCCGCAGCGCTCGCCGCGTTGCCGGGCGCTCGTGCCATCTCGACACAATCCGCAGCCATTCTCGTCGGGCTCAACCCAACCCTTTCCACACACTTCAGCGCACCGCCACGAAGCGTGACTGGTGACGAGGGCCTCCGTCAGCTCGTGCTTGCCCTGCGGGAACTGATCGACGCGGTGGCCGACGAACATGCGGTGGCGTTGTTCATCGATGACCTGCACTGGAGTGACGACGCCTCGCATCGCCTACTGATGAACGTCGCGAGTGAGCTGGTGACGCCGCGGCTGCTACTCGTGTTCTCGTCGCGTCCCGACGGACGGCTGGCCCAGCACCACGGCGGCGCCTTCGAGGACCTCATCGACTTGCCCGCGCTCGAACCGAAGCACGTAGCGCAAATGATCGAGAGCGTGGCGGCGCTTCCGGACGACTCCTGGGCCCGTGAACTGCCGGTGCAGCTCTGCCGAAGCGCCGACGGATCGCCACTCCTGGTACTCGAGACCCTGCAGCACCTGATGGACCGCGGGGTCCTGACGCGCATCGACGACGTCTGGCACTACGCGCGCCCCGGAGAACTCTCCACGATCCTGACGAGCGGCAGTCCGATCCGCACACGACTCGCCGCCCTCGACCGACCGGAGCGCTGGCTGCTGACGGTAGCCGCCTGTGTGCGGCGTCCGCTGTCACTCGACTTCTTTGCACGCGCCGACGACCGTTCGACGGACACGGTCCGACGAGCCTTGATTGAGCTGGAACGGCGTGGCCTCCTAAGGCGTGAAGGTGATCGATGGCAGATCACACACGACGAAATCGCCGACGCTGCACTGGACGTGGTGGGCGACGAGGCACGACGCGCGGCGCTGGTGGCCACCGGCCGCGCGCTCACAGCCACGTCGGGGTTTCCCGACCGCGATGGCCAGCTCGCGGCGCAAATGCTCACATCGGCACAGGCGACCGACGAACTCCGGTCGCTGTTTGGACGCATCGCCGCCCGCGCGTATGCGCGTGGGGATCGACGCCGGCCATCGCTGCTGGCAGCGGACTTGCTCGGTGTTGGTGCTGACGACGCCGTCGCGCAGACGCTGGCCGCATCCGTTCCCCTGCGCTGGCGCCTGGGCCTCGTCTCGCGTGCGAGAGCCGTCTCGGCGGCAGCCGTGGCCATCGGCGTCGCTGCCCTCCTGACCACCATGGCGCTGTGGCGCGCGGGCGCATCACCACCGCCGGACGCCGTACTCGCGGCGTTGGCGCCGGAGGCCGGCACGCTCCTCGTTCGTCAGTTCGAACTGCGGGAGGATGATTGGCCGGACTCGAAGCCGCTATCGGACCGGACGACAACAACAGACTTCGTGGTGCCCGGGTTTGACCTGACGAGCGTCGGTGGAACCGCATCGCCTACGGGTCGCGGGGTCATTCTCTCGCTGGCGGTTGACGACTCGGGAGTGATCGATCTATTCCGCGCCGAGCCTGGTCAGCCGCTCCGGCGGCTAACGTGGTCGCGCGGAGACGATTTGACGCCTGATCTCAGCCCCGATGGGCACTCGCTTGTGTTCTCCACCGCCCGATGGAGCGAGTTCAGCCGCTATGACCTCGCGTTACTCGATGTCCAAACGGGCCAGGTGTCTCAGCTGACCAGCGGTGATGAGAGCGACGACGGCCCCCGCTGGAGTCTCGATGCAACCAGTGTCGCCTTTACACGAAGACGATGGGGGCGAGGCTCGACGCAGCTTTGCGTGCTCCACCTCTCTGGACGACAACTCTCCTGCCGAGACACCCCGCTCGTCAGTCAGTTCAGCGGCTGGCTCGACGCCACTCACGCGCTCGTGCGCACCGATTCATCGGGGCGAAGGCGGCTGAATGTGGTGAACGTTCAGACTGGTGAGCTGCGCCCCTTCGACATGGACTGGCAGGTGGACATGGCAACCGTGAGCCCGGACGGTCGGTGGGTGTTTTGTCGGTGTGCCGTACGTCAAGGCGACCCCGTGGTGCCCGTGGTGTTCCCTTCCGACCGGCCAAGGCGCTTCCGAACCGTTCAAACGACGCCCGCTACGGCATCCATGTTCCCGACGTGGCTGACGTATTCCCGCGCCGCCCTGTCCAACTCAGTCGCCATCGACTCGGGTTGGAGGAGTGTCATCGTCGGCGCACCACATACATTCACCGCCGTGGTCCAAGACTCGTTAGGACGCGCAATGACCTCCAGCGCCGTCCGTTGGTCCGTTATTGGACGGGAAGCGTCGATCGATTCGGCCACTGGTGTGCTCGTCACACCGCGTGCGGGACCACTCGAGGTTGTCGCCACAGCCGATGCAAGAATACGAGCAAGGATTCGAGTCACCGCGGTATCCGATTCGAACGCACTGCTATGGACGGAGGACTGGACCGACTCTTCACTGGCGCGCTGGTATCACATCGGTTGGCCATCGTCTCGAGTCGCTGACCGCCCCGGTGCCTCGCATGCCCTTTTCACTAACGGCGACGGCTCGTACCACAGCGGCGTGGTTTCGCGTGCGAGGTTCGAAACATCCCAAGGGCTGGCGATCGACATGGACGTCTCCACGCCGGCGACGCTCAGCCAGTGGCAGCTACTCGAGCTCTTTCTGCGCAACATCCGCGACACCGTCACGTATGAAATGGCAGCTGGACACAACGCCCCTCCGTACCCAAACCCGGCCGACGTCGTGTGCGATGCCGGGTGGCCCGTCGAGAGCGCCGTGGCCACTGGCGAAGCCCGGACGTTGACACTGAATAACGGGAACGGCGGAGCCAACGTGCCGATTCAGTCGCGCCACGTCAGTGGGCGGTGGCTGCACTTCCGACTTCAACTCTTCCCCGACGGACGGTGCGGTGTTGCATTCGACGGCCAGCCGCTTGCTGTCACGCAAGGACCAGGTCCTTGGCATCCATATGTGCATCTGGAGATCGGTGGAAATTCCTACCGAACACGGATCCTCGTCGGACCAGTCCGCATCAGGCGCGGCGTACCTAACGACATCGACTGGGCGCCCCTCCTCCTACACTGACGGCCGAGCGTACCACCTACACCCCCATCGCCTTCCCCGCCCGCCGCGGATCAGTTGAAGCTGACAACAACCCCGTCCCCGGATCCCGCCACGCCTGCTGAAATGACCCCATGTGGAAATCATGCGGCTGCCTTCACGGTGATCGTGCTGCCCAACACGGAACGCATGCGCAGCTTCGGCACGCCCAACCAGCCGGCAATGCCGCCTTCCATCCGGCAGAGCATCATTGTATCATGAATCATGACCAAAGCTCATGATCGTCGAAGTCGCGTCGCTGAGCCCGTGCAGGTGTACCTGGACACCCAGGACCGTGGCGCGCTGGAACAACTCGCTCGCCACCTCGACCTCTCCAAGTCGGACGTTATTCGTCGCGCGCTGAATGCGCTCGAGCGCGCGACCTTTGCGAATGAAGGGCATCCGGCGCTGCGCGTCGTGGGTCTGGCATCGGCGGAAACAGCGCCGCCGTTGTCGTACGATCCGGCGGTCGAGCACGACCGGTACCTCGCGGAGCATGCGGAGTCCCGTCCTGGCCGGAAGAAGAAGCGTGGCGGGTGAATTCTTCGTCGACACGTCGGCCTGGTACCCCGCGGTGGTGTCCAGCCATGCCGATCATCGTCGCGTCGCCGCCGCCCTCACCGACCGAGTGCGGGGCCGTCAACGCGTGGTAACGACGAACCTGGTGATTGGTGAGACGCACGCGTTGTTGCTCCACCGCGTGCACCGCCACGCGGCGCATGCCTTCCTCACCATGGTGCGCCAGTCTCCTAACGTGGTGATCTACTGCGACGCGGAGCTGGAGGAGGCGGCGATCACCCGGTGGCTGGAGCCCTACGCCGATCAGCCGCTCTCGTTATGCGACGCGGTGAGCTTCGCGACGATGTCAACGCGCCGGATCAAGGAAGCCCTCACCCTGGACCGTCACTTCGCGGTGGCGGGATTTCGCGTGACACCGTAGACACGCGCGGCAACGCGCGCGCGGAGGGTGAAAGCAAGCACCTGCGGTGAGATCAAGAACGAAGGCAACGGGCACGGGAGTGGGCTGGCAAGCCGACGCACATCATGAACGCGTCGTTGGCCTAACGCTCCTGCATCTTCACACCCTCCACCCGCTCCCCATCCTTCTCCCAGACCCGCCGGCCACCAGCCACCACCTCCACGTGCGGCGCTGAGCGTGGCACGAGCACTCGGTACTCGCCGCCATCTCCCGAGTTGTCCACCAGCACCCGGCCAGGTGCAACAGAAAACGTTGCCGCTCCTACGGGGCCCGACACGGACACCTCGTGCGCGTCACCCAATGCCACATGGAGCACCATCCCTGGTTGCTGTCGAGCGAACACTATGACCAGGGACGCACCCGGCATCACCGAGACGGTGCTCCGCTCCTCGGTCGTGACTGGCGCCGGTGTTAACGCTGGCGGTGTGGCGACACGCTCGGTCCGCGTGGGTCGGTGCCGAAGCCGCTCAACCCACCCTCGCAACGGCGACGCCGGGATAGCATAGGCAACTCCCGCCAAACCTACCGCGGCGATCAGGCCCGCGGCCCAGCGCCACGATAGCCACTCGCCGCGGCGCCCGGCATGTCGCCGCACCTCCGACAGTTGCACCACCCGTACCTCGTGATCCAATGCGCCAAGGAGCCCGTGGATCTCACGCTCCTCGGCTCGGGCCGCTGCCAGGGCGTCCCGGCACGAGCCACACTCGCCCAGGTGACGCTCCACCTCCATCGCGGAACGTCCAAGCTCACCGTGGAGCACACGCTGGACCTGCTCGCGTTCAAGGTGCATCGAGGCCGCCCCGATAATGAGTGCGAAATTGTTCCTTGGCACGCGCCAGCAGAGTGCCGACGCTAGCCTCGTGCAGGCCCAACGCGTGTGCCACGTCCCGATAGCTATACCCTTCCGCGCGCAGCAGGAGGAGCTGACGGTCGCGCTCCGGCAATAGCGACAGCGCCGCCTGCACCAGTTGACGCGTCTCCACGCCGGTCGCACCGGCATCCGGTGACAATGCCGCCCCCGGTTGCACCTCCACCTCGGCGCCTTCCAACAACCTGGCGCGACGACGCACGGTCGTCCGTGCATTCCGCAGCAAGTTCAAGGCGACGGAGATCAGCCACGCCTCCGGCGCCTCGGGCATCGCCCCACGGTGATACAGTCGCACGAACGCATCCTGCACCAGGTCCGCCGCCAGGTCAGGCTCCCCCGAGAGCCGATCAAGGACGCGCGTCACCCGAGACACGTGAAGCCGAAAGAACGAGGCGAACTGCGCGTCAAAGGTCGCGTCGCCGTCTTCCCGCCCTCGCGACAGAGATCCAATCACCGCCGACGACACCATCTCACCGCCTGTCTCCTTCGCCTGTGGTGGAGGAGCAATCGAGTCGGCGGTTTGTGACGCGCTCCGCGCCAGACGCCCTAGAAACGCCAATCCAGGCCCACCACGAATGGCGACTGCGGACGCATCTCAATCGGAAGTGTGCGACCTCCAGTCTCGGTATAGGTGAGCACATTGAATCGACTGAGCACGTTTGAGTACGTGGCGAACCAGGCGACGGAGGCGCGACGCGAGCCGACGGTCAGCGCGCGGCTCTGCCGCAGCCCAACGTCTACCCGCACGTAGTCCGGCAATCGCGTGCCACCCACTCGCGCGGTATCGGCGCGGGGCTGGCCAGAGAACTCGCAACCACGATCCTTCAGGTTGCACGATTCCCACTCGATGGCGCCTAACGCAGGAGTCGCGCGGCGCCCTCCGCCCGCCGCCAGACCGACGCGCACGCTCGTGGCGGACGTGGGAAGAACCGTGAGCCCGCCATCGAGTGACCAGCGTGGCGCGAACGACGGCGTGAACGCTCGCCCATTCGCCTCGTATCGCACCTGCTGCTCGCCGAGTCGCAGCATCGCCCGATACTGCTCCCCCGACCCCGATAGGCTGGCGTGCGCACCCCAGACGCCGGCTGACCCCACCGCGGGAGATCGCAGCAGGAATGGCCCCTCCGCGCTCGCCCCGGCGACTACCACGCCCTCCATACGTCGCACGTAGCCGCCGCCCTCCACCTGCCACCCGGGCGCCAGACGCCACGACGCCGACAACGACATGTTTGAGCTCACGGCCACAGGTATGCCACCCGATCCCGCACTCGCGAAAGGCTCGGCGGGGAACACAAATCCCACCACGGATTCCGGATTGCGCATGGATTGAACGAACTGCGCCGTCCGATCGGCCGACGCCACGACGGTCAGGCGATTGTGGATGGTCCACTGTGCGGACGCGCCAGGGGTCGCGTACATGCGCCCACGATATCGCTGCAGCGCCATGTGCGTCGCCATACGCATCCACGAGGATGGCGCATAACGCACCTGTGCAAACCCGTTCACCCGGGTTGCAACCGACGACTGGTCCACGCGCTGCCCAGCGGAATCGTCAGCAGAATACGTGATCAGCGAGCGCTCGCTCCGCACACCGAGGGTCCAGGCACCGCGGCTGGTGCGGCCGTTCAGCGACCACTCGCCCCCAAGGTCCGATCGTCGCGAGCGCATGATGCTTGACCCCCACGAGGCGTTGGCGGTGGACCCACTCTGCCAGACCGCGGCCACAAGGGAGTCTCGCGAGCCGGCCTGGCGTCGCCATCTCAAGGACGTCGCGTGACTCCCCCAATCGAACATGTTGCGTCTGACGGCTGGCACACCTAGAGTGTCGGGCGGGGCCGACCCGACGTCGAGCTGGTCCCAGGCCTGTGTCGCCAGCAGGCTGAGAGTCCCGGATCGCAGTGGCACCTCCACCTTGGACAACCAGTCGCGACTCTCCCCACGAACGAACGTCGGATCAGCCGCTGGTGCCACCCCCGCGGGGAACGCCGTCCGCCCGCTGATGAGAAATCCGGCGCGACTAAAACCCAACGGTCCGTCAGCCTCGAACCTCGCGTGAGAGGTGCTGATGCCGCCTCGGGTGCGCACCACGTCACCGGGTGCTCTCGTCGTCAGACTCAACGCGCCGGACAGGGTCGACGACGCGCTTGCCTCCGCGCCGGTCGGTGACAGGCGTGCCGATTGCAGGGCATCGGTATTCCAGGCGCCCATCAGGTCCGACACGTGGAAGGGATTGAACACCGGCACCCCGTCGAGGAGATACCCAGTCTGGTCGCTGGATCCCCCCCGAACGAGGAGACCACCGGGAGCCTCCGCGGGAATCGTCACGTCGCCGCCGACGATGCCGCGCATCACGTCTGGTTCCGCCAGCTGCGGATGGAGGGCGAGATCGCCGGTTGCCAACTCCCGCGTCCCCACCTCTCCGGTAGCTGCAACCCCGGTGTCGCGAACACGTCGGACCTCCACGACGGGGAGCTGAGTCGGCAGTGCCTGCAAGGAGACATTGAGCACAAGTACGCCTGACGACGGGACGTCCACCCGAATGGTACACGGGGCATGTCCCAGCGCACGCACGAGCACACGGTGGGGCCCGCCGGCGAGTCCCCGAATCTCATATCGACCATCCAAGCCCGTCTGCGCCGTTCGACCATCGTCGAGAGCCGCAACAGTGGCCCGTTGCAGCGGGAGTCCACTCTCGGCATCGCGGATGATGCCCAACACGTTCCCCATGGAGGGCCCGACGAGCTGGGCGGTGGCCACCAGCGCCAAGACGAGTGGGGAGCCGATCATGCTCTAGGATACCCTCCGTCGCCCGAATCCACTATGCGCGTCTTGCCGAGGGTATGACCGGCGACAGCCGTTCTCCCGCGTAAGGTGAAGGCGCGAAGGAGATTTGCAGTTGTTGTCACAAGACCCGATCCCGCGTGTTCCTTGGCGACATCAGCCGAGGTGTATCGTGCTCCGATCGGTCAGTGCCGTCGCCGCGTTCGCAGCCCTCGTTGGCTTCTCCACCAGCCCTTCTCAGCTGCACGGTCAGCAGCCTGTCATGGCACCAGCGTCCAAGGCGCGCATGACGGGGTCCGTGCGTGACAGCATCACGGGGCGCGGACTCTCGGGCGCTGTGCTCGTGCTCGACGAGTCGGTTCGACAGACAGCGACCGACCTGGACGGGCACTTTGCGTTTGTTGCGCTGCCGGGCGGAAGCCATCGACTGAGCGTGCGACGCCTCGGTTACGAACCCATATCGCGCGATGTGTTCGTCCCAGACTCGGGCTCCGTGCACGTCGAGTTGGTGCTGTCGCCATCGGCGTTTCAGCTGGCCGCTGTCACCGTGGTCCCCGGAGCGTTCTCATTCCTCGAGCAGGGGCCCTCCGTTCGCCAAACGATCACGCGCGAACAGATTCAATCGGCGCCGTTCGGCGAGGACTTGTTCCGGGCCCTCAACCGGCTCCCCGGCCTCTCGTCAGGCGACTATGGTGCGTCGTTCTCCATTCGCGGCGGCCGTCACGACGAAACGCTCATCATGCTGGACGGCCTCGAGATCTACGAGCCGTATCACTTGAAGGACTTCGCCGAGGGCGCACTGAGCGTGATCGATGTCGAGGCGATCGACGGCGTGGAATTGCTGACTGGTGGCTTTCCCGCCAAGTACGGCGACAAGCGCAGCGGCGTCATGAACATCACGTCGCGAACACCCAAGGCCGATGGCACGCGGCTCACGCTCGGCGCCAGCCTGACGAATGCGAACGCGCTCGCCGAGGGAACGTTTGCCGACAAGCGAGGCAGCTGGCTGTTCTCAGCGCGAAGCGGCTACGTGGATGCCCTGCTCCGTCTCATCAACAAGAAGGAGACGAAGGCCCCCACGTATCAAGACCTGCTCGGCACCGTACACTATGCACTCACGCCGAACAACGCCTTGGCGCTGAACGTGCTGTACGCACACGACCGTTATCGGTTCAGCATCAACGGGACCACGGGGTTCAGGGACACCATCCCGACCCGGGAGGCCGCCAACAACCAGTATGGCAACGGCTACGTGTGGGCCACTCTTCGCTCACAGGCCGGACCGCACCTGACGATTCGATCGCTCGTCTCCGCCGGCCTGGTCACGCAGACGCGCCAGGGCGACGAGCACCAATTGAACCTGCCGATCGAGCTGTACGGCGTGAAGGGACACCGGAACTTCTCGGTGTACGGCCTCAAGCAGGACTTCTCGTTTCAGGGCTCCGAACGAGCGATCCTCGACTGGGGCTACGACCTGCGTCGCATGCACGCGAACTTCGACTGGGAGAACCGGGTGACGAAGGATCCGGATAACCCGACGCCTGACACCACCGGCTTCTACCCGCGCATCACGCGCCGCACGAAGGTGACCGATGGAACGACCGCGGGGCTCTATGCCAGTGGCCGGTTTCAGCTGGCGGGACCGTTGGCGGTGGAAACCGGTCTGCGGTACGACGCAGCAAGCTACACGCATGACCGTGACTGGAGTCCGCGGCTGCACGCCTTGTGGCGCTTGTCCGACCGCAGCATGCTGCGGGGCGGATGGGGAGTGTATCGGCAACGCCAAGGCATCGCGGACGAGAACGCGTTCGACAAACTCAATCGCTACTTCCCCTCCGAGCTGTCGAAGCAGTGGACGCTCGGGTTCGAGCATCAGTACACCGGTGGCGGGGCATTCCGCGTGGAAGCCTACACCAAGTCCGGCTCTCGCCTGCGTCCGATCCTGCGCAACTGGAAGGGTGGGCTCAACGTGTTCCCCGAGTCCGCCGAGGATCGGATTCTCGTGTATCCCGATGTGTCGAGCAGCAAGGGACTGGAGTTGTATCACGAACGACGACTTGGATCCCGAGCCGATCTTCGGATTGGCTATGCCTTGGCAAAGGTGACAGAGCACGTCACGCGCGTAGATAACGTGAACGATCCGTTGAAGCTGGTTTTCGACTCGACGCACGCCTGGCCGCAGGACCAGCGGCACGCACTTAACCTGGATGTGAGCTATCGCCTGTCGCCCACGTGGAGCGTGACCGGCGCGCTCACGTACCACACAGGCTGGCCCTACACGCACGAGAGCGGGATCCCGATCGTCCGCCGAAACGGCGCCGCCGACATCGCAATACGGCCCGACTCGCTATACGGCGCGCGGTTGCCCTCCTACCAGCGTCTCGATGTGCGCTTCACCCGACGTCGCCAGACGGCAAATGGCGAGTGGCGCTTCTTCTTCGAGGTGATCAACCTGACGAACCACGAGAACGTGCTGGGTTACGACGTCTTTTCACAACGCAACCAAGCCGGTGGATTTGCGGTCGTGCGCGACCCCGAGGCGTGGTTCAGCATCCTACCATCACTCGGGGTGAGCTGGAGCCGCCGGTGGTAGGCACTGCGGCGGTCACACCCCCATCGCCTTCCCCGCCCGCCGCGGGTCCGTCGATGCCGACAACAACCCAGTCGCCGGATCCCGCCACGCCTGCTGGAATGACCCCATGTGGAAGTCATACGGCGGCAGCGGCTTCAACTTCGCCCCCAGCTTCACCAGGTCCCTGAGCACACGCTCCGGAATCCGATTCTCGATCTCCACCGTGTAGTCGTCCCGCATCGGCAACATCCGCGGCAACACCGTCGCGTCGTACGGGTCCTTCATGAAGTCGAGTACCGTCACCAGCATCTGCGGCATGGTGCAGTGCACATTTCCCGGCGTACCCATGGACAACATGGGCTTCCCATCCTTGAGCACGAGGGTGCTGCCCATCACCGACCGCATCCGCAGCTTGGGCACGCCTAACCAGCCGGCAATGGCGGCCCCCATGCTGAACTGCACGTGGCTCCCGATCATTGGCACGCCGTCACACACCATCCCGGGGATGCCGCCCGACTGCAACGTGTCCATCATCTGCACCCAGTTCCCATCCTTGTCCACGCAGGCCAGCTCGCAGCTGCCGGAGGGCGGCTTAGGCTTAGGGTTCGGGCCCTCGGTTGCCCAGCCAAAGGCCTGCAGCTGCGCCTTGGCCGTCGTCAGCTCAACATGCTTCGTCAGGTCTACGCCGGCCTTGGGCCGCGATGCCCGCAGGATGGTCGCCAGACTGCGATGGAACTCATCGCTCCCCCACACCTCCGTGGGCACGCCAAAATGCTCGGGGTCGTTCAGCAACCCCAGCTCAAACTCCGCTCGGCGGAGCGCCTGGCCCATGTAGTACAAGCTGTCGGCGGACTCACTCCAGTGCCCCATGGACGCCACGTCCAGGTGCTTGAGGATCCCCAGCACCAGATGACAGAACACCCCCTGTCGCTCGGGGGGCGCGGGTTGCACAATCTCGTAACCGTTGTAGCTGAAACGGTACGGATCCACCCAGCGCGGCGGGTTCTCGCTCAGCTGTTCGATGGTGATCTTCCACCCGAGGTCGTTCGCCAGCTGCACGAAGTGCTGCGCCCACTCCCCGGTGATGAAGTAGCCCGGCCCCTCATCGGCCAACCGTCGCAGCGTCTTGGCCAGCGCCGGATTCCGCAGCTTCTCCCCGATGGACGGCGTGAAGCCATTCGGCGCAAAGAGTGCGCGCATCGCCGGGAAGTACGTGCCGCCGTCCAGCTCAAACTCCATGACCGAGCGCTGGAACTCATCGATAGGAAAACCGTCCTCTGCCCACGGGATCGCCGGCTCAACGAGTGACTTCCACGGCTTGCTCCCGAAGCGGCGGTGCATCTCGCTGACCCCAGGCATGAACCCGGGAAGGCACGCCGCCGGCGGTCCCACCGCGACGCCTCCGAGTCCGGGCGGGTAGGTCGTGAACAGCGGCAGGTTCGCCGGCATCGTCCCCATGCTGTTCAGGTAGTACGACTTCCCCGTCTTGGCATCCCAATAGAGGAACGACACCGTGCCGGTGTGGTTCGTCATCTCGATCTGCACGGTGGCCTGGGTGATCGCTCCCGCCACGCACGCGTCCACGGCGTTTCCCCCGGCATTCATCACGTCGATCATCGTCTGCGTGACGATCGGGCTCTGGCTGCTGGCCACGGCCCGTTTCCCACGCACGACCTCCTTGGGCCCCTGCCGCGACATGGGGATCTCGCGGCCCTGCGCGGTTGCGTCTGACGGGGCGAGCCCTTCACCAAGAGTGGCGGCGGCAACGGTGGCGCCCGCCTGCCTGAGAAACTCGCGTCGTTCGGTCATGGGTCGGGGCAGTGGAAGATCGGTTGGACGTTCAGGGGGTGTCTACGAGTCGAACGGCGGGTGAGTGTTTCGGACCAGCGCTGCAACGTCGAAGTTTGATTGCGAGTGATCACCAAACGAGCGCAACAACTCGCGGCATCGAAGAGACGGACACGTTAGGCGTCACTTTGCCGTACATAGCCGTTCCGGTGCTTGTACGTGCACACGATGTTCTCGCGCTTTGCCATGGCCGTCACACAAAGAGAAGGAGACCCCGTCGTCGGCACAGGTGCCGGTGTACTCCCCCTCTTGTTGACCGCGCAAACCACCAAGGAACACGTATTGACGCACTGCATGGGGTCCAGAGCGTTCAGCTTGAGCGCGCTTGACAATGACATCTGGCGCTGCAATAGTGGCCATCGCTCGCGAGCAGAAGAGAGGCTAGGGTACTGAGCGAAAGGGCTGATGCGATGTCTTGTACGCGAAACCGCGGCCCTCGAAGTGAACGATTGCTGAGCCGCTTCAGTGCTAGGTCATTTTCCTCTGGCTCCGCTCCAGTCGCGATATGGCGACATTGACGCGAATATCGCGATCAAGAAGTGAAAGTGAAAGATGGTGTTCGAACGCCGAGGGCCCGCGTAACTCCGCTAGCGCAAGACTCGCCAAGTTTGGCCACCGTTTCCAGACCGAGACTCAGCTCAATGAGCGACAGGTAGTGCGTCAGGCCTCGCGGCTGGATGGAAAGGCGAGAAGGCGCGCGCTTAGGGTCGCCGCCTTGTTTCTCATCGCAGCAACCCACCGCGTGCCTGCTCAGGATACCACGCGGATTCTGCGAGGAGTCGTGGTGGGCGATTCCCTCGGGTCTCCTGTTCCAGGTGCCGAGGTGATCGTCCTCGAACGCGGAATCGCGGTCTCTTCCACAACGACGGGTGAGTTTGAGCTGACGGGTGTACGTGTTGGTGTCATCCATGTGCGCGTACGTCATCCGCGTTTCCAAGCATGGTCCGACTCCCTGACGATCGTCAAAGACACTACGCTCCGAATTCGGTTGCTGCCAACCGCACAGCCTCTTCCTGGTGTGCGCGTCAGTGGAGCTGCCGAGCGCCTGGCTAGCCCACTGCTTGCAGACTTCCGGCGGCGGCGGGAATCTGCGAACGGTCGTTTCCTAACGGCAGACGAGCTGGAGAAGATTGGCGCACAGAGTCTTGCGAACGTGGTTCGGGGCCATATCGGAGGGTTTGATCTTGTGCGCCATCCGTCAGGCATCGGAACCGCATTCGCGTCTCGCCGAGCCGCAGCCCCGCGATCCATCCTGCGACAAGGGCCGAACGAGTGCTACTCGAATATTTGGGTGAACGGCCAGCTCATTTACTACGTAAGTCCGGTGCGCCAGGACCCGCCACGCGTTGAGGACTTTGAGATTCACAGTATCACTGCCCTTGAGTTCTATCGGAGTGCGAGCGAGACACCAATTGAGTTGAATGTCATGAGTGCGGCCTGCGGCACCGTGGTCATCTGGACCGAGATCAAATGACACGGTGAGGCTTTGTCCGCGTGACGGAGACGGAGAATTGTGCTAGTGTGCTGGTTGGTAACCTCGCCGGCACGAGCATCCATCGCCATGCGGTAAGACCCTTCGGTGACCGGACGACGAGTACGGCATCGCGCCCCTACGCGTCACTCGGCATGCGCGGCCGCTCGTCCTTCTTGTAGAGATACACCGTGTTCTCCAGTCGCGGCCCCTTCTCATCGCACACCGCGAAGTTGAACCCCTCGTACGCGCTGGCGCCCGCGTACTCCCCCTTCTTGTTGAGCGCGTAGAACACCAGGTCGAAGTACGGTCGGCCGTTGGCATCCAGCAATCGCTTCTCCGTATGCTCGATCACCCGCTTGATCACCAGCATCAACGCCTCCTCCGGCGACTTGCCCTGACGCATGTACTCCACGGCCAGGAACGCCCCGCACACCATGATGTTCGACTCACCACGCCCGGTGCTCCCGGCAGCTCCAACGTCATTGTCCGTGTACTCCCCGGCCCCGACGATCGGCGAATCCCCCACTCGGCCGGGCACCTTCCACGCAATGCCACTCGTCGTCGTCACCGAGCTGATGTCGCCAGCAGCGTTGATGGCATTCATGTTGATGGTGCCGGTAGTGAACTTGATCTTCACGTCGTCGTCATGGTCCAGCCAGTTGTCGTTCTTGTTCTGGCGGGACTTCCACCGCAACCAGTCCTGACGACTCTTCTCCGTCAGCAGGTTCTGCGGCTTGAACCCCATGTCGATGGCGAACTTCCTCGCATCCTGCCCCACCAGCATGATGTGGTTGGTGTAGTCCATCACCGCCTTGGCCACCAGCGACGGAGTGGCGATGTCTTCCAGACATCCGACGGCACCCGCCCGCTTGGTGGGGCCGTGCATGCACGAGGCGTCCAGCTGCACTACGCCATTCTCGTTAGGTAAGCCCCCCAGCCCCACCGATTGATCGTCGGGGTCCAGTTCCTGGATGTTCACGCCGGCCATGATCGCGTCGAGCGTGTCACTCCCCTGCTGGATCATGTCATACGCCCGCTTCACGCCACGAATGCCGTTGGCCGACGAGATGACCACGGTTCGGCCGGCACCCGCCGCCGGCGCGGACGCGGCCGTCGGCAGCACGGTCGCGGCCTCCGCGGAGTGCGCCCCACCCACGGCAAGGCCAGCGGCGGCGGTGGCACCAGTGGCGATGAAATCACGACGGGTTATCGACATGGAAAGCGGGGTTGGAGGGAGAGGACGAGCGCGCGCGCTAGTTTGCGTCGCATTCTCGTCCTAGGGCAACCCCGCCGACGATGTGGCGAGGCCACGAGTCGTCCTCATCGTGGTCGGATCGCCAGCCCGGTCGCACATCGTCCACGGGCGCGTGGTTGTGGGGACTCGGCGTTCCATGTGTCAAACCTTTCTGTAGGCCGCTGCCGGTCGCTCGTGGCCTCGCCCAGCCACCCGTCCCATCCCCTCGACGCTTCACCGCCTCATGCGTTTTCGTTCACTCGCTGCCTGTTTGATCTTCCTCGCCGAGCGCGCCGCTGCACAAACGCCGGCCGCCGCACCGGCGATTGAACGCCCCTGCCGGTCTCGAATGCCGTCCGCGCCAGCGGCCCAATCCACATCGACGGAAAACTGGACGACGCCGCCTGGCAAAACGCGCCGGTGACCAGCGCCTTCACGCAAGTCGACCCGGACGAGGGACGCCCGGCATCCCAGAAGACCGAGGTCCGCGTCCTCTACGACGACGAGAACCTCTACGTCGGTGTTCTGGACATGACGATCGACAGGTCATCGGCCGATTGGGTCGCCGGCGACATGGACCTGGGCGACTCCGATTGGTTTGGCGTCATGCTCGACAGCTACCACGACCACCGCACGGCCTTCGGCTTCGACGTCAACCCACTCGGCGTTAGGCGGGATGAGGTCAAGATCATCAATGCCGACGACAACTCGTGGGACCCGGTGTGGGAGGTCGCCACCACCGTTGATGCTGGCGGCTGGACCGCCGAGTATCGGATTCCGTTCAGTCAGCTGCGCTTTTCGGGAAGCACGGAGCAGACGTGGGGCGTGCTGTTCGAGCGGGTGATCGGCCGCCGGCATGAGTATGCCACCTCCACGCCGATGCCCAAGGCCGAAGTCGGTGGCGTGCCCAAGTACGGACACCTGGAAGGGCTGCGCGACCTCAAGGCCGGCAAGCGCGTGGAACTCCTTCCATATGTAGTGCAACGCGGCGCGTATGTGGATCCCGGGCTCAACCCATTCAGGAAGAACCCCGACTTCACCACCACCGGCGGCCTGGACGCGGTGCTCAAGGTGTCGTCCAACCTCACGCTCAACGCCGCCTTCAACCCGGACTTCGGACAAGTGGAGGTGGATCCCGCCGTCGTGAACCTGGGCGTGTACGAGACCTTCTTCGAGGAGAAGCGCCCCCTCTTCATTGAAGGGAGCGACATCTTCGACTTTGGCGCCAACAGCACGAGCGGCGGCCAGCTGTTCTACTCGCGACGCATCGGGCGCGCCCCCACGCTGCGCGCGCCATCGCAAGCCAGCGACCTGCCCGACGCCACCACGATCCTCGGCTCCGGTAAGCTGTCCGGCAAGGTCGGCAAGTGGTCCGTGGGCGTGCTGGAAGCCGTCACGGCCAGGGAGACGTCGCGCTACCTCACCAGCTCAAACAACAGGGACGACTTTGTCGTGGAGCCACTGTCGAACTACTTCGTGGCCCGCGCCCGGCGCGAGGTGCGAGGGGGGCAAACATTCGTCGGCGGCATCTTGACGGGCGTGCACCGCGATCTCTCCACTCCAGAGTTGGAGGCGGCACTGCACAAGGCCGCGTACTCCGGTGGGCTGGACTTCCGCCACGAGTGGGGCAAGCGCACGTGGGTGGCCTTTGGCGACGTCGAGTTCAGCCGAGTGGAGGGTTCGACGAGTGCGATCATCGCGACGCAGCGACGGTCCAATCATTTCTTCCAGCGTCCCGACGCCACGCACCTGGAGGTCGACTCCAACGCCACGTCGTTGAACGGCTATTCGATGAACCTGGCGGTGAGTCGTCAGGCAGGCACGCATTGGCGTGGTCAAGTGGGTGGCGCGCTCACCAGCACCGCCTACGAAGTCAACGACCTCGGCTTCGCCGTACGCACGGACCGCAAGGACGCGCAGGCCAGTCTCACGTACGTCGAGAATCGGCCGGGACCGTTCCTTCGTCGTTGGTCGCTACAAGGCGTTGGTCGGTCGGAGCACAACTACGCCTGGCAGCCGATTCTGACGTTTGGAGGCGGTCGCCTGACCGCCACCACGCTGAACTACTGGAACGTGACCGCGCAGGCGCAACGATACTTTCAGGCGCGCGACGATCGGCTGACCCGCGGCGGTCCGTTGGCGATCCGACCCGCGTGGTGGCAATACCTGCTGGTCGTGAACTCGGATGTGCGTAAACCCGTGACCACGAGCACGATTCTGCAATCGAACGACTACGAGTTCGGCGGTTGGAGCTGGACGGCCTCCTCGGCGATCGGCATCAAGACGTCGTCGCGCTGGAACCTGTCGGTGGGTCCCACCGTGGGGAAGTTGTACACGCCGGCGCAATTCGTGACGTCGGTGGTGAACACGGCCAACACGGCGACGTATGGTCGCGACTATGTCTTTGCACCGTTGCACCAGACGAGCGTGTCGCTGGAAACCAGGTTCAACGCGACCTTCACGCCGAATCTGTCGTTGGAGACGTATGTACAGCCCCTGCTGTCCAGCCAGGACTATGGCGACGCCAAGAAGTTCGTGGCGCCGCAGACCTATCAGTTCACGCCGTTCGTGGGCCAGGTGCCCGACCTCGACTTCAATCTGCGTTCGCTGCGCGGCAACGCGGTGCTGCGTTGGGAGTGGCGTCAGGGGTCAACGATCTATGTGGCCTGGCAGCAGAGCCGGTCGGACCTGGCGCCGTTGGGCGATTTCGACTTCGGCCGCGATCGCATGGCACTGTTCCGAACTCGCCCAGACAACATTTTCGTCGTGAAAATGAACTTCTGGGTGAATCCTTAAGCCGGCGGGCGGATGAATCTCTGGGTGAACCCCTAGGTCGGCGACGGCGGCGTCCGACCGCACAAGGCGTCGAGGTGGGGTACCCAGATTCGTGGCTCATCGCCCCATGACACGTTGACGTGTATGTTGTCCTGGCTCGCTTGACCGGTGGAGCGTCGTTGCCGCGAACCACACTCGGGGGATTCCGACCATGCATCGTCATCAACGCGTTCTCGAGCTCTGTGCAGTTGCTGCGTTCACTTCGCTCGCTGCCTGTGCCGGTGAGAAGAAGGCCGAGAGCAATCCGCGGCTCGCCGCCGGTGAATACAAGTTGGCCGTACCGGGCGGGAACATCTGGTACAAGGTCAGCGGCGCGGGGACGGGCACTCCGGTGATCCTCCTCCACGGTGGCCCAGGATTCTCGTCCTTCTACTTGAAGCCCTTCGAGTCACTCGGCGATGACCGTGTCGTCGTCCGCTATGACCAGTTAGGCGGGGGAAAGTCGGACCGCATTTCCGACACCGCCATGTTCAACTTTGCCCACTTCGTGAACGAGCTGGATTCGCTGCGGGCCTACCTCGGTGTCGACAAGGTGCACATTCTCGGCCACTCATGGGGCACCATGCTCGGGTTGGAGTACTACCGTGCGCACCCGGAGCACGTGGCGTCGCTCCACTTTGCGAGTGCCGTGTTCGATGTGCCGGCTTATGCGGCGAGGGCGCGGGATCTGCTCAAGACGCTGGCCGACTCCGACCAGAAGGCCGTTGCAGCTGCCGAAAAGGCGGGGAAGTTCGACTCCCCCGAGTACCAACGCGCCATTGGCGCGTTTTACGGGATGTATGTGTGGCGTCATCCGGTGCAGGCGGACCTGGACAGCACCATGTCGACCGTGAACGAGGCGATCTACAACTACATGCAGGGCCCGAGCGAGTTCACGATCACCGGCACGTTCAAGGACTACAACGTTCGGGAGTTCTTGCCGTCGATCACAGTGCCGACGCTTTTCACAGTTGGGGAATTCGATGAGGTTGGGCCAGAGTTGATCAAGAGCTTTGCCGACAAGGTGCCGGGTGCGCAATACGCGGTGATGCCGGGGTCGGCGCACCTGACGCCGTGGGACGCGCCCCAGGAGTTGCTCAAAGTCACGCGGTCGTTCTTGCGATCGGCTGATTCGACGGCGGCGAAGAAATAGCCGACCGGCAGTAGTTAGGGTTGATGTGGGACGTCGAGCGACGGGGAGGGTGTGATGCAACGCAGCGTCGTCTGTTTGGCTGGCCTGTGCGTGTTGGGAGGGACCGTTGATTCGGTCGCGCTCAACGCCCAAGTCGGTGCGCGTCCGCGCGCAGTAGGGTCTCGGCGCGTCTCGATTCCGCGAACGTGGGATTCGAACGCCATCGCCGGCGTGATGTTGCCGCTGGCGGATCGATCGGCATCACCTGTACCCGTCTCGTCAGACTACTACTATCGCATGCCGGTGCGGCGCATCTATCGGAGTTACCCGATCTACGCCCCGGGACGTGAACCGCCGGGATACCTCGAGTCCCTCCGGCAAAAGCTCCCAGAAGTCGTCTTTGACGCGGGCGCACTCCGGACAGACGCAGACTGGGTTCGAGCTGGCGAGCTGGTGTTCGACGCGCCGATTGCCTTCGACAATGAGCCGCTGGAGATCGCTCGGTTCGACCTGGTGCGTGACACGGCGTGGTACCGGCAGACCGGTGTTTCGGTGACGCGCGATGGCATCATGCCGTACGCGCGCTACGTGATCAGGAAGACGGGAGTCGTCGAAGTCGGCAGCCTGGCGTGCTCCATGTGCCACACGCGCATCATGCCGGATGGATCGATGATCAAGGGAGCGCAGGGCAACTTCCCCTTCGACCGCGCCATCGCCGCGCTACTGAGGGGCCGAGTGGCGCGGACGCGCGATACACTGGCGGTACTGAATGAGGAACGCGCCGCGCAGCGCATGCTGTTCGCGGCCCCCTGGCGTCGCCGACCGGCGTTACCTGGACCGCAGCGGCCTCGTACGGCATCGCGACGCGGGTGACGTCATGCGATATGCGGCGCTGAACCAGGATGCCGACCTGTTGTCGCGCTACGGCACCTTTCGCCCGATCGAGGTGCTTACCAACGAATTGCCCGACCCTTCGACGCTGGTGCGATACAGCGACGAGCAGCTCTATGCGTTGGCGCGCTATGTGTACTCGTTGCGACCGCCAGCGAACCCGAATCCCTTCGACTCACTGGCGCGAAGGGGACGTGGGGTGTTCGAGCGGATGGAGTGCGGTCGTTGCCACACACCACCGCTCTACACCAACAACAAGCTGACGCCGGCCGCGGGCTTCGTGGTGCCTAACGAACACTTCGAGGCACTGGACATCGTGCCGTTGTCCGTCGGGACGGACCCGGCCCTCACGACACGCACCCGCCGTGGCACCGGGTACTACAAGGTGCCATCACTGCGGGGGGTGTGGTATCGTGGCCCCTTCGAGCACAACGGCTCCGTTGCCACATTGGAGGACTGGTTCAACCCGGCCCGCACGCGCGATGACTACATCCCAACCGGCTATCGCGGCGTGGGAGTGACCACGCGGTCCGTGCCGGGTCACCGTTTTGGCCTGGACCTGTCCGAGGGTGACCGCCGAGCATTGCTCGCGTTTCTTCGAACATTGTGAGCTGTGGTGTGACCCAGACTCGATGGTGGTGACGCAGACGTCGAACACTTTGCCGCCGCGGTTGTTTGCGGTGCCCCGAAGTCGATTGCCGGGCAGTCAAACTCGCTTGCAGTGGCGGCGGAGTTCTCCGCCTGACCGACGGCGCGTGCTGCCGTGTCGTCGAGTGAGGTAACGCAGCCGTCATCGCAGTCTCCGCGGCTCAGGTTGCAGCGTGCACAGGTGTCGCTTCGCTCCGCGTTGCCCCCGGCGCAGCCGGACGAGCCGACGGCGCCCTTGTGCAAGCCAACAGCACGGGCCGCGCTGTTGCCGGTGCGCGTCTTGCGGTCGCCCGGCAAATCTGCGTTGCCGCTGATGCGGACTACCGAGCCGGCGGCGGAGCTGACGATGCCGGCGTTTCACATGTTATCATCGACGACGGCGGTGATTGAGCCGACGGTGTGAACCACCGAGCCGACGGTGCGAACAACCGAGCCGGCGGTGTGAACCACCGAGCCGGCGGTGTGAACCACCGAGCCGGCGGTGCGAACGGCCGAGCTGCCGATGCGTACTACCGAGCCGTCGATGCGAACGGCCGAGCCGCCGATGCGAACGACCGAGCTGCCGATGCGAACTACCGAGCCGCCGATGCGAACTACCAAGCCGCCGGTCGCCTGAAGCGAGCCAGCGGCGCGCGTGTTCGAGGTGGCGGCGGAACCAGCGCTGTCGGCGGCTGCGCTCGTCTTGCCGGCGGTGCAACGTGCGCAGCCGCTGTGGCGCGCGACGCACCTGACGTTGTCGGTGATCGAGCTGGCGGCACGGCTGGTTGACCCGTCGGCGCGGCCGGCGAAGCCGCCCGTGCGGCCTTCGCAGTCGACGGTGCGTTGTGCGAGGTCGTCGATGCGCCCGGCAAGGTCGAAGATGCGTGCGGCGAGGTCGTCGGTGCGCCCGTCGAAGTCTACGATGCGCCCGTCGAGGTCGTCGGTGCGCCCGGCGAGGTTGTCGATGTGCGCGGCGAGGTCGCCGTTGCCCTGTGCGCGATCGCCGTTGCGCCGTGCGCGGTCGGCGTTCGAACTGTCGGCGTGGCCGATGCGCGTGTGCAGGTGGCCTTTGCGCGTGTGCGACCCGTCGACGGCGCGATCGAAGAACCCGACGCACACTATCCGACGCATCGATGCGGTGTTTCGATGCCTTGTGTCACCTCGCCGGTCAACGCATTGCGTCGCGCAACGTGAGTCGTCGCCCGCGTGGCGCGCGTGCGCCGCGTTGCGGCCGGCGTCGCCGTCGTCGACGGCGCCATTGGCTCCGTTCCGATGACCGACGCGCGTCGTCCAGCCTCCGTGCGCGCCTTCGTGGTGGATCGACGATTCGCCTAGGCCACGGTACGGGCGATTGGAGTCGCGATTGTGCTTTGCTCGGCCGTCGCGTCGACCGGAGAACTCATGGTTCACTCCGGCTGACCCGATCGCTGCTCGGTTTCAGGCCACGCACCGTGTGAACGAGCCCATGTTCGGTCCGTCGGGACGTGTGACGAGCGTCGTGCACTGCTGCCGCGCTGGTCGGGGCATCGGCTTGGAGAAATCACCACCCACTCGGCGTGCCGCGCGGCGGCATCGGTCAGGCCACCAAAGCATCGCGGGCGGAGACGTGTTTCTGTCGATCGCTGCCATCTGTGCGCAAAGCACCTACTCGGATCGCAGATCGCTGATAAATCCCCCCATCGCTCGGTTCGCGGTGAAAAGCAGAGTGGGTCCTTCGAACTCGGACGCGTCAGCCGGAGCTATTGTCAGGTTGCTGAGGCCGAACTGAAATTCTTGCGACAGCCGCGTTGCCTCCGCCGGGGTAAGACTCACTGATCCCGACGATCCTCGGACTATCACACGCACCTGGTCCTCATTGACGCCCGCGGCCGAAGCCACTTCTGCAACTTCCTCGCCGAGAAATCCGGAGAGGCCAATGTCTGCGGCCTCGCTTGTTATGGACCACAGTGCAACGTGAACCATGTCGAGGGCACCTATAGCTACTATTAGCACCGGCTTTTCGACGAGGGCAAGCCTGAGGCGCGCGCGCGCCCTAGACAGGGGCGCGCGTGACGGGAGCAAGACGATTTCGTTCCTCGATGGTGGGCCTCCAATCAAAGCGGAGTGCGCGAGGATCAACGCAGCCTCTGCTATGCGCAGGCTGCCCTCGTCAGTGCTCAGATCCTCGTCCGTTGATTCCATCATGCTGTATCCTCACTGACCAAAGACGGTCCGCCTCGCGAGCGCGGCAAACGACGCGTCTGCACACTCCACTTGAGCCAGTCCGACATATCGCTGTGTTCCCTCAGCTGTCGTTGGCACGATGAGCATGCTGTAGACGCCAAGCTCCTGGAAGCCAAGCTGCGCGCCGTAGTAAGCCCTTCTCTTCGCCGTGCCTTGGTAGTTAGCGCGCAGTCCCCGGAACCAACCCGGTGCTTCCCATGCTCTGGTGCCTGAAGGACACCCATTGAGAACGGGGAGCCTACCGACAAAGAACGTCGTCCATGGGAAGTCCTGCTGCGAAAAGGAAGCCGGCATCGCCGGACCGGAACTCATCGGTCGAATGTCCGAACCGCAGACAACTCCCCTCGCACACGAAACGAGGAGGTCCCAGATCCAAGGCGGAATGCTCTGCGCTCCCCAGATTACATAGTTATGCAGCTGTACCTTCTTCACGCACTGCGCCGATCCGTCTGCGGCCGGTGTGTCCACGTATCCGTGATCGCGTTGATCAGGTGTGCACGGATCTAACCCGTCAGGATCATCTGAGTTCATCGGATCCCCGCCCGCAAACAGATACCGATTCACCCCCGCACTCACGCCTAACGGGTCCGGACTCAGGAAGCGTTTCGTCAGCGGGTCATACCATCGCGCCCGCGCGTAGTACAGGTTCACCGGCGGCCCCTCGCCCAGGAGACCCTGCCAGCGCAGCCGCATCGTGTCCGGCATCACCAGGTTCACCGACCAGGTGCTCGTCAGCCCCCACGGATCCGACGACTTCTGCGACGCCAGCAATGCGCCATCCGTCCCCACCAGCCCCATCACGCTGCCCTGCGCATCCTGATAGAGCACCCGCACCCCTCGGCCCGTGATCGAATTGGTAATGAACGCCAGCGGTCGATCCGTCCCCGGCAGGTACGCGTACTCGCCGATCCGAGCATTCAGGGCCCCATTCAGCTCCAACGCGAAGTGCCCCTGGTCCCACAGGAAGTGCCGGTCCGGCGCGCCCGTCCGGCTCGTCCATTTCCGCACCAGCAGCCCGAATGCGTTGTAATCGTAGCGCACGTACTGGGCGGGTGTCCACACCGTCCAGAGCCCGTCCGGACTCCAGTAGTACTTCTTCGTCGTGGTTTCGCACGTCCTCCGCCACCACAAGTAGCCGTCGGCGTCGTTCAGGGGGCGAGCCGCTCTACCAAGACGCAGTCCGGTCGTTGCCCACTACTCCGCCAAGTTCGTGAAGCCGCAATCGGCCAGTGCAGCCTTCACGTATCTGCACCCTCGGACGGTGAGGGAGGATCCTCCTTGAAGATTTCTCGCACAACGATCCCGCATGGTCCACCCAAGAGGAAGGAACCGATCATCGTTACGACCAGGAGTGCCTCGCGATCTCCCAATCCGACCAGAGCGAGCGTCAACAGCCCACACGTTGGAACGCTGGCGATCACACCGATGACGAACGCCCGCACGCCTGTCTTCCCGAGCGGCCGCAAGAGGCCCCCGACCGCGCCTGTTGTAGCGCCCCCCAGAAAATATGCGGCCATGGTCGCCCAGTAGCTGAGTCCCTGTTGCCGGAACGCTGCGCCAGCGCTGACTACGTACACTGCCGTCGCAACGGCGGAGTATGCGATTGCGAACGTTACTCCGAGTCGAATACCCTCTCGGACCGAAGTCCAGGTCTTCATCGCAGCTAGGGTCGCCCTCCGAAAGCCCGTTCGCACTACTTGAAACATGACTGATACGCGTCACGCCCTGCGTCCAGGGTTGCGATGCCAGGTACGAAGCCGCCAACGAAGTCCCAGAACCCGTCCGAGAGAATCGGGGCAACGCCGAGATTGAACGCGGCCGTTCCCGACACTCCTGCTACGTTGGCAATATTACTTCGTGGCCTTCCGCTGGCTTCCCGAGATAGTCCGAGTTTGTTGTAGCTGCCCTTCGTTTTGCCCGGAGCCAATCCGAGGTAGTCGTATGCCCAAAGCCCGCCAACACGCCGCAGCACATCGAGCCCCCCAGCGCCTCGGGCCGCCTTCGCCACCAAGCCGACGCCAGCAAAGAAAGCGATGTCGGTAGCTGCGCTTAACGTGACGTCGAATACCGCAGCCGCACACGCGTAACGGCGGTTTGTCGTTGGAGGAGGAGGAAGAGGCGCCGCCGGGCCAATCGATGGACCGCCTGGAGCGGCCGGACCGCCACCCGGTTCGAAACGACTCGTGCGAGTGTTCCAACATACGGTAACGTATTGAGGCGGTTCCTCTTCTTGGCGACCAAACGAACCGACGACCGTACCGTAGTTCACAAGCGCCCGGATGCAATCGCTTTCTAGGCCGGACGGATCCTTCTGATTCATCGGATCACCACTGGCGAACAGGTACCGATTCACTCCCGCCGCCACGCCTAACGGGTCCGGACTCAGGAACCGCTTCGTCACCGGGTCATACCACCGCGCCCGCGCGTAGTACAGGTTCGCCGGCGCCCGCTCCGCCATCAGCCCCTGCCACCCCAGCCGCATCGTATCCGGCATCACCAGCCCGACCGACCACGTGCTCGTCACGCCCCACGGATCCGACGACTTCTGCGACGCCAGCAAGGTCCCATCCGTCCCCACCAGCCCCATCACACTCCCCTGTGCATCCTGGTAGAGCACGCGCACCCCACGGCCGGTGATCGAATTGGTAATGAACGCCAGCGGCCGATCCGTGCCCGGCAGGTAGGCGTACTCGCCGATCCGTGTATTGAGCGCGCCGTTCAGCTCCAACGCCAGGTGCCCCTGATCCCACAGGAAGTGCCGATCCGGGGTCGGCGCCGTGCGGCTCGTCCATTTCCGCACCAGCAAACCGAATGCGTTGTAGTCGTACCGCACGTACTGCGTCGGCGTCACCACGCTGTCCAGGAGCCCGTCGGGGCTCCAGTAGTAGTTCGCGACGACCGCACCACTGGGGCTCACGGACTTGGTGATCACGTTGCCGTCGGCGTCCGTCGCGTACGAGAAGCCGGGCCACGTCACTATCCGATTGTTGCTGTACGTCGGCGTCCCGGTACCGCCATGGCCGGTGTTCGACACGATGTTATCGACGCGGTCGAACGCCACCGAGTCCTTGAACTGCTGGGACACCTGCGTCGGAGCTGGCGAAGTACACCGCTTGACACCGAAGTCGCCGTTGGGGGGTGGATTGCACGGGCTATTCTGTGGGTACGCGAAGAACGTGTCCGCCGCGGCGACCAACCGCCCGCGACTGTCGTACCGATACGAGGTGACATAGTAGTTCAGGGCCCCGTCCGGGCGCATCGCCGAGGTGATTCGGCTCAACGAGTCCAGGAGCATGCCGCGACTGAGGGCATTGCCGATACCCGTTGGCGAGAACTGGTTGGCGAAGTCGCGATGCGTGGTCGTCTGGTTGTCTGTCCGTTGCACGCCCCCCGGTTGGCTGAACAGCTGCGGCAGCAGTTCGCCATCGGGTTGCAAGGTGAAGCTGAACCCTTTCACCGTCGCGCCGGTGAGGGTGCCATTCGCCGCACTCCACGTGAACCCGCGTACCGTCGAATCGATCCCGGCGGCGGGCACTACGCGGACCTGATCCAGACGTCCATTCGCATCCTTGCGGTACGAGATCCGGTACTTCTTGTTCACGTCCGTCCGGAATACCGTCACGACCGAGTCTACCCAGCCGGTCGCGTCCGTCCAGACCGTGTCCACACTGTGGTTGTTCTTCGCCGCCGTGAACCGCTGCCCTGGGAGCGTCGAAATCGAATAGGCGAACGTATCCGCGCGCACCTTCGTGCTGCCGCGCCACGCCGCCACCACAGAGGGTCGAAGGAACGCGTCATACTGCGTGACGACCGAGTCGCCGCGCGCGTTCACCCACCGCCTGACGAGTCCGCGATCGTCGTAGAAGTACTGCCGCTGTGAGCCGGCCGGGTCTGCCTCAGTCGTCACCGCGCCGTACGCGTTGCGCCCGATCGCATTGCTCTGGGTCGAACCGCTGCTGGTCGCCGGACGGACATTCGTGAGGTACAGCGAATCGTAGTTGTACGTCACCGAGTCCTTGGTCGTGAGCGTTCCGTCCCGCACCCGCAACGTGTCGCGATTCATGAGGTCGTAGAACGACCGCTGCGCCGGTAGCGGCGCCGAACGAGCGACAGAGTCGCGCCCGTATCCGTCAAGGTCAACGTCGGTGATGTGATCTCCCTGACGCGCGGTGTGCACCAGCGTCCCATACGTGAGGTCATATCCCAAGTCCGTGGTATGCAGCAGTGGATCGACGACTTGCTGAATGCGCTTGCGCGCGTCGTAGAAATAGTTGGTGGTGTACGACCCACCGATCGTCATCGACTGCACCAGGCCGCGTGACCCCGATTGGAGCGCATAGGTGGTGGCTGGTTGTCCGGTCGACGTCACGCTCGCGACTTGGCCGAACGCCTGATACCCGATGTCGACGGCGTTCTGCCCCTGCAGCGCCTGCTTGGTCAGCAATCCCGTCGTGTCACTAAAGATGTAGTGATCGGCAGCGCCTGTCGGACTCGTCACGGTGAAAGGCATTCCATTCCGATCCCTCGTTACTTGCGTCACCAGCGAGTCGGAGAAGCCTGGCCGCACGACACTGGCCAATGGCTGCCCCCAGATATCTGGCTTCAGCGCCGTCGTTAGGTTGCCGGGGGCCGTTGCCGAACCGCGGGCGGTATCGGCCCGAACCAAGGGAAACGGTGTTGTGGCTGTCGACACGACGGGAACCGCAATCGTCTGCCAGGGCCGAAACGTAGTGCTCAGTCGCCGTGTCTGGCCCGCCCCATAGACATTCGGATCTACCGCAAACGAGGGTGCGGCTACGCTCGTCAGCTTCCACGTCGCGGCGTCATAGGCGAAGAAGGATGTGTCGCCACGACGATTGATCAGCGTACCGAGGCGACCGCTCGCGTCATAACGAAGTCTGGTGTTCACGCCATCGGGGTCCGTCCACGATTGCAGTGTCCGATCCCCCGCGACGGAAACGCTTGTCACGCGCCCGCCGGTTTGGGTCTTTACCTGCCCCGGCTCGGTGATCGACTGCAGTCCGTTCGTTCCATACGACAACTCGCTGTATAGGTGCACCAGCCCACCAGGATCAGTCCTGAATGGGTCATACACACGAATGAGCCGTCCACTCCCGTCGTACGCAAATTGCACGGTGTCGGCGAACGTCGGACTGACGATCGAAATTAGCCGGCCCTGTGCGTCAAACTCGGCGCGTGTCGAGTCCGGGTAGTTGCGGCGATACGCGACCGCGCCGCCGCCTGTCACGACTTCCAGACGCGTGAAGTCACCAGAAGGCGTGGCAAACGTCGAAGCGCCGCTCGATGCGAAGAACGCGAGGCTGCCGTCGCCGGCCGTGATGATCGCATGCTGTCCCGTGGAGCCGACGCGCGTGATGCGTTGCAACCCGGCGATGCTCCATCCCTTCGCTACGGGCGAGTTGCGCTCATTCACCACGAGCACCCGGACGCTGATTGTGTCCACCTCGAAGTAGCCGAGTCCATAGTCAGTGCGCACGAACGCCGTGATCCGATGTTGCCCCGTGGGCCAGTTTCGGGCGACTGCATCGAATTGTGCGCCGAAGGTCGCCGCGGCTCCCGCGGACAGCCCGCCGGCAAATCGGAGCGTGGTTTCTCCGTTGACGAAGGTGATGGTCGCGCCCGCGCTGTCCTTGGCGCTGACCTGATATCCGGCGGTTGCTGGACCACCCGCGCCTACACTCGCCGTCAGCTGCGCCACGGGTCGGACGGCCAGCTGATCCCCATCATACACCAGGGTGATGCTGCGCGGTTGTCCCTGGGACACGTAGGGGACCGTACTCAGTGCCTGCCTCGCCGTGAAGCAGGCCGCCGCGCAGCGTGCGGCGATGTAGTTGCTGTCGGTGAGTCCAGCGCGGGCCAGCGTGACGAACTGGGGCGCCACCGTCAGGTTGTAGACACCGTTGGCGTTGTTGGCTCGACGCGCGATGAATTGACTAGGTCCTCCTTCTCCTGCGGCCATCCGAAGTGCTGCGAGCAGCGTTCAAGTCGACCTTCCCCGTCGACGGATCGCCTCGGTAGGCCTAACGACGACCACTAGGACAAAGCCGCAATTCTCGCACTCGCCGAGTGCCTACTCAGGCTTCGTTTGGTCGACGACTCGTCCTCTATGATCGGAGCCCGAAGACTTTCGTGGTTCGTCCCTATGACCAGCGAGCATTCGTCCAAATGCGCCACCGAACGCCGCTATGCCCACGATAACGCCTAAGATTCCTGCCACCCCTCCGATGGGCTCGATCCATCGAAGTCCCTTCAGATGGGACGCTGCCGTGAGGAGCATTCCAGCCCCCAAAAGGCCGAATGCGAGGATTATTGGACGTAGTGATCGCCACATGGGGGAGGCAGTAGTATTTTTTGTCGCGGGCGCCGATTAGGAGCACCGGCCGAAGAACGTTCTTGCAACCCACGCATTTCGGAGTGCGACGGTCTTGGAGGCGTACGCGCCAGCACTCGCTTGAGCGCCGAGTCCGTTCCCAACTCGCCCTCCCGAGGACATCGATCCCCCTTCACGATTGACCGTGACTTGTGCCCCTACAGTACCGGCGCCCTACCCGAAGTTTGCTGTGAACATAGCCCCCGTCGAAGACGTGACGCTCCACCATGCGCCAGGTTGAACTATCGGTGTGCGATTCATGATCGCGCCGGCTTCACGGCCTCCTCCCACATAGAACGGACCGACACCCACAGATGCGCTGCCCTGAACAGTAGCGAAGAGCGTCCCGTTGTTTGTATAACCACCGTACAGGTCAAGTCCGCCGAAGAGGCTTCCAATCACCGCGCCTCCTCCAACTAGCCCTCCGGCCCCAAAGTACGCTCCGACCTCAGGAGACGCAGATTCCAAGCAGGTACGTGGCAGGCTGCTGGCCGGGGGTGGCAGAGTCCCCAGCTTACCCGTCCAATAGCTTCCAGTCGGCAACTCTGGAATGCTTCGCCCACCGGTATCGCATACCCATGCCGTTTCAATAGACTTGTACGAGAAGCCACCAAGCCATGACGTGACGGTAGTTTCAACCCAGCGGCAAGCTGGCCGGTCGTCATCGAGACCGAATGGGTCCGCCATGTTCATCGGATCCCCGCCCGCAAACAGATACCGATTCACCCCTGCACTGACGCCTAACGGGTCTGGGCTCAGGAACCGCTTCGTCAGCGGGTCATACCACCGCGCCCGCGCGTAGTACAGGTTCACCGGCGCCCGCTCCGCCATCAGCCCCTGCCACCCCAGCCGCATCGTGTCCGGCATCACCAACCCGACCGACCACGTGCTCGTCACGCCCCACGGATCCGACGACTTCTGCGACGCCAGCAGGGCTCCATCCGTCCCCACCAGCCCCATCACACTCCCCTGTGAATCCTGGTAGAGCACGCGCACACCACGGCCGGTGATCGAATTGGTAATGAACGCCAGCGGCCGATCCGTGCCCGGCAGGTACGCGTACTCGCCGATCCGTGTATTCAGCGCGCCATCCAGCTCCAATGCTAAGTGCCCCTGATCCCAGAGGAAGTGCCGATCCGGGGTTGGCGCCGTGCGGCTCGTCCATTTCCGCACCAGCAAGCCGAATGCGTTGTAGTCGTACCGCACAAATGCCGTGGGTGTCGTCACGCTGTCTAGGAGCCCGTCGGGGCTCCAGTGGTGGCTCGTCGTCGCCTCACCGGTGTTCTTGACGTCGCGTTAGCGTCCGCGTCCGCCGTGAGCGTGGAACTCGGCTACAGATGAACTCCGAGGTAACTGTATGTCGGCCCTCCCGTTCGACCGTGCCCCGACTCTGGACGACGTTCTCCACTGCGTCGCCAGTGTGGGCTGTTTCAACTTGGGCCCTCCCGATCACCCCAATAGTCCGCCATTGCCTGCTGCTCTAAGGGGCTGCGCGCGACGCGTGCGACATACAGATGGAAGTCGCGTTCCACCTGCCCGTCCTCAAGCAGGTCGGTCCACCAATAGCAGTACTGGTGCGTCAAACCGGACTCGTCGCGCACAGCGAAACTCTTGATGCAAGGGAAAAGCGTGCGCCGGCGCACGTTACCCTCGGACAATTCCGCCCAGACATCGTCGATTCGGAGACTCCAGCGCGTTCTCCGCAGCACTAGCGCGATGAGAACGGTTCGGCGATGACTGAGTCCAATGCGCCATTCTGCCCCGAGCCCTTTTGCCCCTTGGCGAGCCTCATCGACCGATGACATTTCGTTCGTCACCCAGTGACCCGTGCGCAAGTTCAATTGCAGCTGGCAGGTCGGGTTGCGGTAGTCCCATAGAGTGATGAGATCGGACTGGTCGCTCATGGACAGCCCTCGGAATTTGTAAGTGCTCCGACGAGAGCGGATACACCAGCTGAGTTCCATAGCCCGCTTGTGCGACCCGCCGCAGCTCGCACGAGTTCATCCGACCCTCGGTACTTCACGAGAGCTGCTTCATAGCTGAGATAGCGGTATCCGGGGAAGAGGCCGCCTCTGAAAGCAACCTTTAGAGAATTCCTCGCGGCGTTCGCAGCGCGTCCGGATGCGCTCAGCAGCGACGCTCCCTTCGCCAGACCAGCATAGGCAAGGCGACCTGCTCCGACTCCCAGGGCGACAGAACCACCGACTCGGTACGCGACAGAGCAGCGGTCTATCGGAAGATCAAGGCCGACCAGCTCCCGCGCTTCATCGCCGAAACCAAGCAGTACGTTGTCTACGAGGCCTGCCGTGAAGTTGCCCATGGTTCCCCAAGAGAACCCCCCACGCGACTCGTGGCGGCCCTCGATCCGGATCGGCGGTGTGAAAATGCCATAGGTGTTGCCGTCCTTATCCGAGCAGAGTTCGCTCCGACTACCGTCGGGATTCGTCCACTGTCGAAGCGGTTTGTCGTCTTCATAACACAGTCCGAACGCATCGTCCATATTCATCGGATCCCCACCTGCAAACAGATACCGATTCACCCCTGCACTGACGCCTAACGGGTCTGGGCTCAGGAACCGCTTCGTCAGCGGGTCATACCACCGCGCCCGCGCGTAGTACAGGTTCACCGGCGCCCGCTCCGCCATCAGCCCCTGCCACCCCAGCCGCATCGTGTCCGGCATCACCAACCCGACCGACCACGTGCTCGTCACGCCCCACGGATCCGACGACTTCTGCGACGCCAGCAGGGCTCCATCCGTCCCCACCAGCCCCATCACACTCCCCTGTGCGTCCTGATAGATCACGCGGACACCACGGCCGGTGATCGAATTGGTGATAAAGGCCAAGGGCCGATCTGTGCCCGGCAGGTACGCGTATTCGCCGATGCGCGTATTCAGCGCGCCATCCAGCTCCAACGCCAGGTGCCCCTGGTCCCACAGGAAGTGTCGATCCGGTGACCCTGTTCGGCTCGTCCACTTCCGCACCAGCAAGCCAAATGCGTTGTAGTCGTACCGCACGTACTGCGTGGGCGTCGTCACGCTGTCCAGCAGCCCGTCAGGACTCCAGTAGTAGTTCGTGGTGGTGCCACCCGACGTCTTCGACGTCACGTTGCCGTCCGCATCCGTCGTGAAGGTGTTGTTCGGCCAAGAGACGATCCGGTTGTTGGTGTACGTTGGGGTTCCCGTTCCACCGTGCCCGGTGTTCGACACAATGTTATCAACGCGATCGTACGCCAAGATGTCCTTGTACTGTTGTACGCTTTGTGTTGGGGCTGGCGAAGTGCAACGCTTCACCCCGAAGTTCGGATCGCCGGGCGACGGGTTGCAGCGAGCCGTCGGTTGATACGCAAAGAACGTATCCGCCGCCACCACGAGCCGCCCGCGGTCGTCGTACTGGTACGAGGTGACGTAGTAGTTATCGGTCCCGTTGGGACGCATCACGGACGTGATCCGACTCAATGTGTCAAGTAGCGTCCCACGACTCAGCGAGGTGTCGATTCTGATCGGAGAGAACCGTCGGGAAAAGTCGCTGTGCGTGGTTGTTTGCTCGTCGGTTCGCTGCACCCCTCCAGGTTGGCTGAACACCTGCGGCAACAACTCCCCGTCGGGCTGCATGGTAAAGCTGAACGCATTCACCGTCGCTCCCGTCAGGGTCCCGTTCGCCGCGCTCCACGTGAAGCCGCGCACGGTCGAATCCAAGGGCACGGCGGGGACCACGCGCACCTGGTCCAACCGCCCGTTCGCATCCTTCCGATACGAGATCCGGTATTTCTTGTTGACGTCCGTGCGGAATATGGTCACGACCGAGTCTACCCAGCCGGTCGCGTCCGTCCAGACGGTATCGATGCTGTGGTTGTTCCTCGCCGCCGTGAACCGGGACGTCGCCGATGTCGAGATCGAGTATGTGAACGTGTCCGCGCGCACCTTCGTGTTGCCGCGCCACGCCGCCACCACAGAGGGTCGCAGGAACGCATCGTACTGCGTGACGAGCGAGTCGCCACGCGCGTTCACCCAGCGCCTGACGAGTCCGCGATCGTCGTAGAAGTACTGCCGCTGCGAACCGGCCGGGTCCGCCTCGGTGGTCAAAGCACCGTTCGCGTTCCGGCCCATGGGATTGCTTTGCGTCGTGGAGCTGCTCGTCGCCGGTCGCACATTGGTCAGGTACATCCGATCGTAGCTATACGTGATGGAGTCCTTGGTCGTCGGCGTCCCATCGCGCACGCGCAGCGTGTCACGATTGACGGCATCGTAGAACGTCCGCGCGGCCGGCAGCGGGTTGGTGCGCACCACGGAATCTCGCCCGTACCCGTCCAGATCGACGTCCGTGAAATGAAAGCCATCGCGACCACTGTGCACTACCGATCCGTAAGTGAGGTCATACAGGAGCGTGTCCGGGTGTGAAAGCGGATCTACGATACGTTCGAGCCTCCTTCGTGCGTCATAGAAATAGTTGGTGGTGTACGACCCACCGATCGTCATCGACTGCACGAGACCGCGTGACCCCGATTGGAGCGCATAGGTGGTGGCTGGCTGTCCGGTCGACGTCACGCTCGCGACTTGGCCGAACGCGTGATAGGTAATGTCGATGGCGTTCTGAGCGGCGAGGACCTGCTTCTTCAGCAGGCCAGTCTCTGGGTAAAACTCGTACTGGTCCGTGGCGCCTGTGGGGCTTGTCACGAAATTTGGTAGGCCATTGCCGTCCCGCGAGATCGTCGTCCGCAGCGAGTCGGTAAAACCGGGCCGAACCACGCTGACCACCGGCTGCCCCCAAACGTCCGGGAGGAACGCCGTCGTGAGACTCCCCGGCGCCGTCGCGGTGCCACGGGCCGTGTCCGCCCGCACCAGCGCGAATGGTGTCACCGACGTGACGGAAGTTGGGACGGCAATCGTCTGCCACGGTCGCACCGTTGTCGTTAGGCGTCGCGTCTGGTTCGCGCCGTAGACGGCGGGATCGACGGCGTAGGACGGCGCCGACGTGCTCGTCAGCTTCCACGTTGCAGCATCATACGCGAAGAACGAGGTGTCCCCTCGGCGGTTGATCACCTTCTCGAGCCGAGCGCTGGCATCGTATCGGAACTGTGTGGAAAGTGCATCCGGGTCGGTCCACAACTGAAGGGTACGATCGGCCGCCACGTTCAGGCTTGTGACCCGCCCACCGGCCTGTGTCTTCACCTTCCCGGGCTCAGTGATGGATTGCAGGCCGTTTGCACCGTACGTCAGCTGCGTGTAGAGATGCACGGTCCCGTTCGGGTCAGTCCGGTATGGATCGTACACCTTGACGAGGCGGTCGACGGTGGGATCGTATTCGAACTGCACGGTGTCCGCCTCGGTCCGGTGAACTTCGTGATGCGGCCGAGGTTGTCGAAGATGGCGTACGACGAATCGGGGTAATCGCGCCGGTAGGTGGTGCTCGGCCCGCTCCCGAAGACGGCGAGCCGAGAGAAATCGCCCGCAGGCGTGGCAAACGTCGACGCACCGGTCGATGCGAAGAACGCGAGGCTGCCGTCGCCGGCCGTGATGATCGCATGCTGTCCCGTGGAGCCGACGCGCGTGATGCGTTGCAACCCGGCGATGCTCCATCCCTTCGCTACGGGCGAGTTGCGCTCATTCACCACGAGCACCCGGACGCTGATTGTGTCCACCTCGAAGTAGCCGAGTCCATAGTCAGTGCGCACGAACGCCGTGATCCGATGTTGCCCCGTCGGCCAGTTCCGGGCGACTCCATCGAATTGCGCCCCAAGGTCGCCGCGGCTCCCGCGGACAGCCCGCCGGCAAATCGGAGCGTGGTTTCTCCGTTAACGAAGGTGATGGTCGCGCCCGCACTGTCCTTCGCGCTGACCTGATATCCCGCCGTCGCCGGACCACCCGTGCCGACGCTCGCCGTCAGCTGCACGATTGGTCGGACCGCCAGTTGATCGCCGTCGTACACGAGGGTGATGCTGCGCGGCTGTCCCTGTGACACGTATGGGACCGTACTGAGTGCCTGCCTGGCCGTGTAGCACGACACTGCACAGCGCGCCGCGATGTAGTTGCTGTCGGTGAGTCCAGCGCGGGCCAGCGTGACATACTGTGAGTTCACCGTGACGTCGTAGTGTCCGTTGCCGGTGTCGGTCCCGGACGTCGCCGTGAGCGTGACCGTCTTGCCGCCACCCGTCGCCGTCGCGACGTACGAAATCGTGACGACCTTGTCCTCGAGCGGCGCGAACGACGTGCTCCCGTTCGACGCGCAGGACGCGAAGCTACCTCCAGGGGCGCATGATGCCGTCAACGCGATGGTGCGCGCCACACTCAGGTTGTTCTTGACGTGGAACGTGTCGACGATCGCGGTGTTCACGGCGCGCTGGACCGCCTGGGCCGCCGGCGTGACGACGATGTTAGCCTGCGCCAAGGTGGTGACCCTGATCCAGCCGGAGTCAATGTACACCGTCTTGTATCTGGCCACGCCAGCGCCGCTGCCCGAGACACTCGGTGTCGCGCTCGTGGAGAAGTTGAGCGTGCGCACCGCGTTCGTATTTGGACTGAGGAAGATATGCTCCGGATTGCTCGGAAACGCGCACGTCGCACCCATCGCTTGACCGTTGCAGGACGCCGAAAGGTCGAAGGTGGTGGTGTCCAGTCCGGTGTTATTGATGGTGAAGTTCTGCGTCGCCGCCGTATTGACCGCCAGACTGATGGGAGTGCCCGTGGGGGTCACTGTGGCCTTTGCTAGCCGAACGCTGACCTTGCCTGCGTCGAGGTCCACGCCCGCATAGCGGGTGAGGAGCCGCACCGTTCCTGAATCTCCGGCTGTCGCCGTTTGGTACGTCACCGTCACGTTCGCATTCGCTGGCGCGGCTCCAAGCGTCAGGGTTGGGGCCACAGAGCACACACCGCCGCTCGCTGCGTTGTAGCAGCTGGCGAGGAGATCGTATGTGACGCCAACCTTGGCGCGATTTTGGACGCTGAAGGTGAGCGTGCGCGAGGTGCCGGGTGGCTCGACGGCGGTCGCCGATGCGGTCGTGACGGTCGTTCCGGCAACGTAGACTGCCTGATACCCGCTGTCGATGTACACCCCGCCGTAGTAGAAGCGCGCCGCCGCACCCACCGTGTCGCCAGGACTGCCCGAGGTGTAGGTGACGAAGCGCGTGAACTGTCCGGGCTGGCCGGAGAGCGTGCCGGCAAGGATCGACGTTTGTCCCGCCGTCGGCGCGCACCCTGGATTGGTCCCGGTGTAGCTGCAGCCGACGGTGTAGTCGTAGCGACCGCCAAGCGGCGCGCCGTTCTGGAACGTGAACGTGAGCTGCTGGCCGAGTTGGTTCGGTGCAACAATCACGGAACCGCCATACGGTCCTGCAGTGCCCTGAGCCTTCCCCACTCTCACCCATCCCGTGTCCAACACGTCCGTCGTGTTAGCCGCTTTGGCTCGCAATTTCACCGTGCCCGTGTCGGTGCCTGCAAGTGCATTCAGCGTCACCGTTGCAGTTTGCTGGGAGCCCGGTTGCCCCGATGGGGCCAGCGTGACTGGCGTAGGCGACGGCGTGCACGCTCCGGCTGGGAACTTCACGCCGCACTGCGTCGCGAGGTCAAGGGCCAGTGAATGCTGCGTATCCTGGTTCGACAGCTTGAAAGTCACGGCTGGCGACGCCCCGGGTGCAACCAGCGTGTCAATGCCGTCTGGTGTGAGGGCAAGATTCACCACGTTGACGAATAGCGTGTCCTCGACCACCGATCCGTTCTCACCCGCCTGGACGAGAATCGTATCGATGCTCGGCGAACCGCCAACCACATAGGTCAAATTGAAGTTGTACTGCTGCCCCTGCGAGAGTTGAATGATCCCCGTGGGCACCGAGCAGCTTGCAATTCCGGCTGATCGGCTACACGACAGCGTGTACTGCTGTACTTGTGGGTTCGTGGAGATGTTCTGGAGCGTGATCCCTTTCGTCCGCTGAGCGTTCACAATTGCAGACGTCGTAGCGGTGCATGGGATGAGCTTTGACGCGTTGTTCTGGCACGCGAAGACAGATCCAGAGCGGGTGGGTATCCTCGTCAGCCCGTGGCTGATGTCCACGAGAGGCTGCGGGGCGAATCGCTCCATGTGACGCCGCCAGTCGCCCCCTGCGGCACGTACGCCGAGCGCCGCCGACGAGCTAGCCTGCGGTGACCAGCACCCAGCTACAACGAGAGAGAGAGAGAGAGAGAGAGAGAGAGAGTACGCGCGTACTCGGTAAGCCGCAGCCTTAGATCCTCCGCCCATGCCAGTACCCCTCCCCATGTTGGACTCGGCAGCTCGATCATCATCCCCCTCCCCGTTTGCCCCGTCACATACAACGCAACGCGAAGGATTGTCGCTGCCGCCCTGAATTGCAAGGGCCACTTCCCTCTTACCTTCCCCTCCGCCTCCCTCCACCTCTCCGCCAGGTCAATCACCACGGGAACAACCCCCGCCGGCGCCCGCCACTCGAGTTCCGTGTGCGCGACCTCCGGCCGGCTGTCCTCCGGTCGCCAGCGCTCAACAAGCCGCACGTCGATATCCGCACCCAGTACTCGGGCGTGCGCGCGCTGATAGCGTCGACGCTTGAGGCCCCGGTCGTAGAGGGCCGTGTAGCGCCCTCACCCTCATCTACCAGACCGATCCGGATGCCCGCGTCTGGTCAGAATGCGGATCGCATCCACATCTTTGGCACAGCCGCCGACCCGGAGCACGCATGAGCGCAGACTGGCAAGACCTAGGTCCCGCCGAGCAGTTCGCCAAAGCCCCAATCACCCCGGCCCTCGTTGGTCGCATCAAACTCGCCATCACCCACACGAACGGTGAGTTCGGCGCCATCAGCGGCGTGTGCAACCACGCCGGTGGCCCGTTAGGCGAGGGCACGCTGGACGGGGACTACGTGAAGTGCCCGTGGCACAACTGGAAGTACCACCGCCAGACGGGCAAAGGCGAACCAGGGTTCGAGGACGATGCCGCACCGGCGTATCCGGTCCGTGTTGAAGCTGGCCGGTTGCTCGTCGACGTGGCCTCCGGTACCAAGCGCACGCGGGGCCACCACGAGCCGCACGCGCTCGCTCGGCGCGTGGAACGGGCGCCCGGCAGGGTGCGTGTGGCGGGAATCTCCTGTACCAACATGGACCTCGCCAATCCGCGCTATTCCACATCGGACGCGTTGCTCGACGTTGCCCTGCAACACGCCGCGAGCACGCTCGACGCCGAGACGAAGACCATTCGGCTGTCCGCGCTCAAGTTCCGGCAGTGCGAGGGCTACTACTCCAAGAGCGCCCACGCCTGCACCTGGCCCTGCTCCATCACGCAGATGGACCCGGCAGATGAAATGACCGAGGTGTACGAGGCCATCGTGCACTGGGCAGACGTGGTGTTGGTGGCCACGCCAATCCGTTGGGGCAACGCCAGTGCGTTGTACTACAAGATGGTCGAGCGGCTCAACTGCGTGCAGAACCAGGTGACCATCGCCAACCGCGTGCTCATTCGAAACAAGGTGGCGTCATTCATCATCACGGGCGGACAGGACAACGTGCAGGCCGTCGTGGGTCAGATGCTCACGTTCTTCGGCGAGATCGGATGTCAGTTCCCACAATTCCCGTTCATCGCTCACTCCCGCGGTTGGTCGGCGGAAGACATGGAGCACAACATCGACTACGTCATGAAGAGTGATGACCTGCGACAAGGGGCGCGCGGACTGGTCGCGCGAGCCGTCGACATGGCACATCTACTGCTGGACCACGAGAAAGCGCCGCATGTGGTTGATCGCGGAGGGCGCAAGGCACACGCTCTGGCACTCGACGAGGTTCCCGGCTGAACCCGATTCAGGCGAGCGAGTCGCCGATGGATCCGTTCACGGAAGCCGACTCCCTCCAAGGCAGATTGTGAGAAAGGACGGGATTTCCGTGCCACCGTTGGGGCTGTGATTCGATCCTGACGCCGGTTATCTTACGTTCACGGTGCACGTCGAACGCGCACTGTGTCACCGGTGAAGACACGACGATAGGCCCGGCTTCGGCTGGGCCTTTTTTGTTGAACTCGTCCTTCGTCCTTGACGCGACACTACTCGCTCTTGGAGGGCTGATGCCCAGGAAGCTTACGGACGGATTCGAGTTCACGGACCTGGGACGCACCTTCACCTGCACCACCGAGGCGTGCCGTGCCGACAGCGCCGACACGTGGTGGTGGTTTCGCGTCTCCAGCGAACGGCAGCCGCAACGCTTCGCACCGTTCCGGGCCGCACCCACGGACACCCAGGAAAATGTCCGGGAGCGCGTGGTGCGTTACTACGATGATCTACTGGTGCAGCGTGCCGCCCCGGTGGTGAGTCGATGGGGCAACCGGGGCCGAGGACGCCCAGCTGCCGCCACGCCCCCCGTGGTTGCAGCTGCCGATACGCCGCCGGTCCCGCAGGTCATCGATGGACCACTCGTCATGCTAGGCGATGGCGACAACGGGGCCTCCAGTGAGCCGGTCGCCCTGCTCTGATCGCCGACGCACACCGCGGCCCCTCGCTCCGTCGGAGGCCGCAGCGCCGACTCTCCTTCGTGAGCTGGCGACGAACTACCGCTGGCGCCGCGTCACGCGCGCCCAAGGATGATGCTATGACTCGCACACTCCCGGACGCACGCGGCGCCCTCGTCACCGCGATTGAACATGACACGGCAGGCATGGATCGCCGCCAGCACGTCGCGGTGCTCGACGCCTTGATTGCCTGGGCCACCGCTCGCCCCCAGGACCTCGTCTTTCGCTCCTCGGATGGCGTGGGGCCGGTGATCAGCTTTGAACACAAGAAGCGCAATGTCGTCTTCTGGGCGATCCGCCTTACGCGTGGTGTCGGTGCCCGCCTCGAGATTTATCCCCCGACGGGACGCGCGCTCGCCGATGCACAGCGACTCATGGTCAGGGAAACGATCAACGCCCACACACGCGACGTGTTGGCGGAAGGCGATCGTCTGCGCATTTCCTTTGGCGCCCTCAAGAACGCGAACGCCCGCGCGGCGGTGCTCGACATGCTGAACCTGCTCCTCGCTGAACCAGCACCGGTGAGCTAACACCCGCATGGCCAACGCGAACACCCTGTTGTGCGAGGACCTCAGGACGCATCTTTTGCCCTGAACTCTCTCCGAGGTCCTCGTGCTGGTCCGCATCCGACTCGTATCCGCGTCATCGATCGCCGCACTGCTCCTCGCCCTGCCATTGGCAGGACAAGGCCGCCCCATGCGGGTCGACGACATCGCCGATCTCAGGAACGTCGGCACCGTCGCTATCTCGCCTAACGGCAAGTCAATCCTGTACACGGTGTCGGCCTGGGAACATCCGGCCGCCAAGGACACCAGCAAGGGCGACAAGCACGACATGCGGTCCCACGTATGGATGGTGGCCGCGAGTGGTGGCGATGCGCGCCAGCTGACCTTTGCCGAGCGTGGGGAAAGTGGCGCGCAGTGGTCGCCGGACGGCAACTGGATCTCCTTCGTCTCAGCGCGCGGCACGGCAACGGGTGAGGACGGACCGCGCCCGCAGATCTGGATCCTGCCCACCGCCGGCGGCGAGGCGTGGCAGCTGACGAGCGCGCGCGACGGCGTCTCTGGCTACACCTGGTCGCCGGATGGGTCGCGCATTGCCTACCTCACGACCGATTCGCTCTCTCGCGAAGCGGAAGCAAAGGTGCGGCGCCGCGACGATCCGAAGCCATTCGAAGAAGACATGCGCATGAGCCATGCGTGGGTGATCGACGTGGGCACCAAGCAGGCCACGAAGGTCACGGACGGCGCCTACACCGTCCGTGGAGCTCCCACCTGGTCACCCGACGGAACCCGTCTGGCCGTGCTCACCTCCCCCACCACGCTCATCCGTGACGAGCGTCGTGACGCCTGGATTGTCACTGTCGCCACCAAGGCTGCCGAACGCGTCGAACCGGGAACGAACGTGACGGTGCAGAGCACTCCCATCTGGTCGCCAGACGGACGCTCCCTCGCGTACTCGGCCCTCATCGAGACGTTCAAGCCTAACGCGGACGGCATTTACCCGCGCTCACTGCGCAATGCCAACCTGTACACGTACGACATCAGCACCAAGGCACCGCGAGACCGCTCAAGCGCCCAGTTCGATAACTCGGTGGGGCAGATGAAGTGGTCTGCCGTTGGCTCGCGGCTCTACATCTCGGCGCAGGACCGCGTCTTTGGATCGATCTTCACTTATGACCTCAGCGCCGGCACGTACCGCCAGCTGACGCACGAACTGTTGGTCCGCATGCCCTCATTCTCGAAGGACGAGTCGGTGGTGGCGTTCGCCATGGACTCCCCCAAGGCACCGGCCGAGGTCTACGTCAGCGACCCCAGCTTCGCCAGCCAGCGCAAGCTCACGAACACCAATCCCCAGCTGGCGTCTTTGGCGTTAGGCGAAAGCGAAGTGATCCAATGGAAGAGCCCCGATGGCTGGCCGGTGGAAGGCGTGCTGTTGAAGCCGGTGGGGTATCAACCGGGGCAGCGCGTGCCGCTCCTCGTCGACATCCACGGCGGCCCAACGGGCGCTCACTCCATGGGATTCAAGGCCAACTGGGGAACCCCGGGACAGATCTACGCCGGCAACGGATGGGCAGTGCTCTATCCCAACCCGCGTGGCAGCACCGGGTACGGCGAGAAGTTCATGCGTGGCAACATCAAGGACTGGGGCGGTGGCGACTACCGCGACATCATGGCGGGTGTGGATGAACTCGTGAAGCGTGGCATCGCCGACTCGTCGCGCCTGGCGGTCACCGGTTGGAGCTACGGCGGCTACATGACCGGGTGGGTCGTCTCACAGACTGGCCGTTTCAAGGCAGCGATGATGGGCGCTGGCCTGGTGGACATGGTGAGCATGTACGGCACCACGGACATCCCGGGCTACATCGGCACCTTCTACGATGGCATGCCGCAGCTGGACGGAACGCTCACCAACAAGTCGCTGGAGTTCTATCGTCAACGCTCGGCGATCACGTACGCAGACCACGTGACCACGCCGCTCCTAATGTTGCATGGTGGCAGTGACGAACGCGTGCCGATTGGCCAGCCGATGGAATACTTCCGCAACCTGAAGGATCGCGGGAAGACGGTGGAGCTCGTGTTCTATCCGCGCGAGGGACATGGGCTGGGTGAGTACTATCACCAGCTGGACAAGGTGCGCCGCGAGTACGCGTGGATCACCAAGTACACGTTAGGCGAGAAGCCGAAGGTCATGCAGTAGGCTTTCACCGGTCCAGTCGTTTATATCTGCACGCCGAAGGCGAGGTGGTAGGCAATCTTGCCTTCGGCGTGATTGCGTCAGGCGTGACGCACCTGAACGTGGTGCAGTCGCCGCGTCAGGCGGCGAAGGCCTGCTCGCAGCCCGCAATGGCCGCGTGGGCAAACTCGAGCACGCGGTCGCCACCGTCGGCGGTCGCGAACTCTGAAGCGGTCAACACCGCACCAGTCCACTCGGTGGTGTGCCAGCGACCAGATGGCAACGCCCCCAACTTTTCCTTCGGAGGATACGGAAACGGACCGATGTACACGTAGGGCTCCGCGTAGTAGCCGTCGCCGGGAGACACGCCAACGCCGATCGTTCGGCGTGCACCGTCCAGCGCGGCAGGGAGTGTCAGCAGCGTCGCCAGGTCGAAGTGATGCGGCCAGCAGCGAGGAGCACTGGCCTCCTTCCGCTCCGACGCGATCCGGCTCGTCAGAAGCCACGCATCGTGAAAGTACCGGGACAACTCGGCCAGGTGATCGAGCGGCGCGTCGAATGGAGCACCGTCGGCCACCGGATGATGCGGAATCGCGTAGTGCTTGCGCTGGGTCAGGCGATCGGGATCGAACCCGGCCGCGCCCAGCGCGTCGCGCATCCACAAGTCTCCAATGGCCACCGCGCGCCCGAGAAGGCTCATGGAGTCGCGCACCTCGTCAGTTGCCCCGAGCGTGAGAAGCGAGAGGTCAGACACCCGGATGGCGAAACGAATGGGCGACGTTGCCCCCACCCCCAGCGCGTGGCCCGCCAGCGCCCCGGGCCCTAGGAGCCACTCCAGGTTGGTGTGACTGTCGTCCGGCTGGGCGGGCAGGTAGGAGATGCCGGCCGCGACGACGAGTTGTGCGGCGTGGTGCAGTTGAAGGCGGGCGGCGACGAGTGCTGGGGGACTGACGACGCCTGTTGTCATCCATGGTGTTGTCACGGTCGTGTCTGGCATGGGACCCTGCGCGTAGCGGTTCGGTAACTACGTGTTCGTTCTGGCGCGTAAAAGTCCAGACTTCCGGGTTCGGTTCCCGTTGGAACCCTTTTCCGTCTTTTGGAATTACTGCTCCTACGTCACTTGGCCCCCGCCGGCGGGACCGCGCCTTCGCGTTCTGCCTTCGTCGAATCTCTCGTCGCGCTCCTGGATGAAGCGCGCTCGCGCACCTTGGCCCTGGTCGCGCCGCTTTCCGACGAAGACCTCCGCATCCAACATGATCCGTTGATGAGCCCCATCCTGTGGGACCTGGGGCACATCGCTCACTTCGAAGAATTGTGGTTGACACAGAACCTGGACGGGGAGATTCGGTTCTCCGAGATGCCAGGTATGTACAACCCGTTCGAGCACCCTCGGCGCGTTCGTGGCGCACTCGAGTATCCATCGTTGGGCGAATGCGAGCGGCTGATGGGAGAGATTCGCCATCGCGTCATGGACAAGCTGGACACGCTCGACTGGACGGGCACATCGCCACTGCTACGTGCCGGCTACGTGGTACACATGGTCCTGCAGCACGAGTACCAGCACAACGAGACGATCCTCCAGACGTTGCAGCTGAAGCGCGGTACGCCCTACCCATCCAGTACGCGTCGGCAGCTTCCCTCAGCCGCGATCCGCGCCACCGATGGCATGGTCGCCTTTCGAGGCGGTGAAGTGACGATCGGCACGAGTGACCGACGGGTGGCGTACGACAACGAGCGACCGCGCTTTCGAATGGTCGTGCGCCCCTTTCATATAGATGTCGCGCCCGTATCCAACAGCGACTACCTCCGCTTCATTCGCGACGGCGGCTATCGGCGTCGCGAGCTGTGGACCCCCGACGGCTGGGCGTGGGTTGAAGCTGAGCAAGCCGTGGCGCCGAAGTACTGGGTGGAGCACTCCGATGGTTGGTACGCGCGCACCATGGATCGCTTTGGTGCGGTGGACGTCGATCATCCCGTGTGTCACGTCTCGTATCACGAAGCGACGGCGTATGCCAAGTGGGCCGGCAAGCGCTTGCCGACCGAAATCGAGTGGGAAGTGGCAGCGTCCTGGGACCCGGCATCCGGACGCGCGCGAGATTATCCCTGGGGATCGGAAGCTCCAACGCCGGAACGGGCGAACATCGACCAGCTGGGCTTTGGCACGAGCCCCATCGGGGCCTATGCCGAAAACCTCTCCGCGTTAGGCTGCTTGGACATGATCGGCAACGTGTGGGAGTGGACGTCGAGTGACTTCGACGGCTGGCCCGGCTATCAGTCGTTCCCGTATCCCGAGTATTCCGAGGTGTTCTTCGGCTCTGAGTACAAGGTGCTGCGCGGGGGATCGTGGGCCACTCGCTCCGGCGCCATCCGCAACACGTTTCGCAATTGGGATTATCCCATCCGCCGACAGATCTTCAGTGGCTTCCGGTGCGCCCGCGATGACTAGCATCCTGCCCCCACTCCCCCTGGCGACGCCGCATGACGTCGTCCTTGCCGACGTCCGCACCGGACTGGCTCGGTCGCCGAAGGAAGTGCCGCCCAAATACTTCTACGATCGCGTGGGTTCCGAACTGTTCGAGGAGATCACACGCCTCCCCGAGTACTATCTCACACGCGCAGAACGGCGGTTGTTAGCCGCGTGGATGCCACCGCTCATGCAGGAGCTGCGGCCCGCGACATTGGTGGAGCTGGGCGCGGGAAGTGGCGAAAAGACGCGCATCATCCTGCGCGCCATGCACCTGGCCCGTGGATCGTGCACCTATGTGCCGTTGGACGTGAGCGCCGAGTTCCTCGACGACGCGGCACGCCGGCTGCGCGACGAATTCCCGTGGCTGGACGTTGAGCCGGTCGTGGCCGACTTCACGGTGGAGCTGCCGGTGCCAGCGAACCCTGCCGGCCGATCTCTCTTCGCCTTCCTCGGGAGCACAATCGGCAACTTCACCACGCGTGATGCCACTCGTCTGTTGCGCGCAGTGCGACGTGCCATGCGTCCCGACGACCGACTGCTGTTGGGCGCCGACCTCAATACCAAGGACGTTCGGCGGATCGAGGCCGCGTACGACGATGCAGCGGGCGTGACGGCAGAGTTCAACCGCAACATGCTGCGCGTCTTGAATCGCGAGCTGGGCGCCGACTTCGCTGCCGATGCCTTTCAACACCGCGCCTTCTACTCCCCGGCACAGCACCGTGTGGAAATGCACCTGGTGGCCAAAGGGGACCAGGAAGTCACGATTCCCGGAATGGGCGTCGTATCGGTGAAGAATGGCGAGTCCATACGCACGGAGATTTGCAACAAGTACGATCGCGCCACGCTGGAATCCATGCTCGCCGCGGCGGACTTGCGCGTGGCCACCATGCGGGTTGATGCTCAAGACCAGTATGCGTTGTTGCTGGTTGAACCCGCGTCCGTGAGCGGATGACACTGACTCGACAGGTCCTCATCGACGACCTGCAACGCCACGCCTTCGCCGCCTCCGGCGAAGGTACTCGACGTGTGGGTGCTGAGGTCGAACTCATCCCGGTGGACGCGGCAACGAGGCGCCCAGCGCTCATTCGTGCTCCGAGCGGTGACAACGCACCAGGTTCGCTTCCCGTGTTGCAGGCGTTGGGTCGGCGTCTGGGGTGGGAGGAGGTGTTTTCGCCCAAGGCCGGGGTGCCGGAATTCCATGCGCCGGATGGCGGGCGTGTGACCTTCGAGCCCGGCGGTCAGATCGAGTACAGCGCGGCACCGGCTGGCTCGCTCACAGAGCTCCTTGCCTCGTTAGGGTATACAGTTGGCTTGATTCGTGACTCGCTCGCCGACGCCGGGATCGACACGCTCACCGTTGGCGTGGAACCCCTGAATCCCATCGACGACATCCCGTTGCAACTGTCGGGCGATCGATATCGCCGCATGGACGCCCACTTTGCCAGCATCGGCCCACACGGGGCACGCATGATGCGGCAGACTGCGTCCATCCAGCTCTGTGTCGACCGCGGGCCGCGACCCCTCGCGCGCTGGCACCTGCTGAACGCGCTCACACCGTACCTCGTCGCCACGTTCGCCAACTCGCCCATCTACGACGGCGCCGCCACCGGGCACCAGAGCACCCGTCGCGGCATCTGGGGCGCCGTGGACCCGGCCCGAACGGGGCTTCCGGTCGGCGCATCCAGCGACAACCCCGTCGAAGCGTACACGGACTTCGCGCTGGGGGCCGCGTCGCTCTTTTCGCCCCGCCCAGAACCGCCCTTCCCTGCCTTCGGCGAACGGCTGCAGGACCTCGCGACGACGCTCGACGACTGGAGAACCCACCTCACCACGCTCTTCCCCGAAGTGCGCCCACGTGGCTACTTCGAGGTGCGCAGTTGCGACGCGCTTCCCCCGTCCTGGTACCCCGCCCCACTCGTGATCTTGACTGGACTCGTCTACGGACCCGACGACGGTCGACAGGCGATGGAGATCGCTGGTGCGCCAGACGCCGCGTTGTTGTCGCGTGCAGGCCGGTGCGGACTCGACGATCCCAACCTGGCGGCGAGCTGTTTGGAGCTGGCGGAACTGGGTATCAGCGAGTGTGCGAGGCTGGGGCATGACTTTGTGTCGCCACAGATCCTTCAGGCCGCGGCCGACTATGTGGAGCACTACACCCGGCGGCGGCGGTCGCCGGCGCACGACGTATTGACCCCCGCCGTGGCGTGACCGAACGCGCCGCCGCGCTCGGCGCCTCGGGCATCGTCCGCCGGTTCGGGGACGTCACGGCCCTTGCAGGCGTATCGTTGCAGGTGGCGGCCGGCGAGTGCGTGGCCCTCGTCGGTGAGAGTGGCTCTGGCAAGACCACCCTCCTGCGCTGCTTCAACAAGATGGTCATCCCTGACGGCGGGGTGGTGACGGTGGACGGGCAGGACGTGGCTCCGATGGACCAGGTGCAACTGCGGCGGCGCACCGGGTACGTTCCGCAGGACGGCGGTCTGATGCCGCATTGGACCGTCCAGCGCAATGTGGAACTGGTCCCCTGGCTTCGCGCACTGCCGGACCGCGCCACGCTCGCGCGTGAGGCCCTCGACCTGGTGGGCCTGGATCCCGACCGATTTGGCAGTCGTTGGCCGCACGAACTCTCTGGCGGACAGCGCCAACGTGTGGCGATCGCGCGCGCGCTGGCCGCGAATCCCAGAGTGTTGCTCCTGGACGAACCACTGGGCGCACTGGACGCCATCTCGCGCGGTGACTTGCAGGACGCCATCGTCGAACTGCGACGCCGCGTCACGGTGACGATGCTCCTGGTGACACACGACCTGCGCGAGGCGGCGCGCCTGGGCGATCAGATCGCCGTCATGCGGGCCGGACAGATCGAGCAGGTCGCACCCCCAACGGAGTTGTTTGCGTCCCCATCGACACCGTACGTCGCCGAACTCCTCCGACGCGCCGATGGCGGGGGGAGGGTTTCGTGACGATTCGCTTCGTGAGCTGGGTACTCGGGGCGTTGCTGCTGCCGGTGCAATTCGTGCTGGCGCAGGCGGTACCCTCTCCACGCGTCGTCGTCGCGACCAAGCCGTTCGGCGAGTCCTACCTGTTGGGCGAGATGTTCTCCCAGCTACTGGAGTCGCGCGGCATGGCTGTGGAACGGCGACCGGGACTCGGCGCGACGGAGATTGCGTTCGGGGCCTTGAAGACCGGCGCGATCGACGTCTACCCGGAGTACACCGGCACGGGTCTCTTTGCCATCCTCGGCGAGCAGGCCCTTGGAGATCGCGCGGCGGTGTACGACCGCGTCTCCCGCGCCTTCGCCGAACGCTTCGATACCCGCTGGCTGCCGCCACTCGGCTTCGAGAACACCTACGCGATCGCCGTGCGTCGCCCAACGGCCGATTCGTTAGGGTTGCGTACGCTGAGCGACTTGGCGCGCGAGGGGTCGCGGTTGCGCGGCGGGCTCACACCGGACTTCATTGGCCGTCCCGACGGCCTTGTCGGGTTGCAACGCGCCTACGGCCTGCAATTGAAGGAGGTGCGGTCACTCCTGCCGGCGGTGAAGTACCGCGCGCTCGCGGCGGGTGAGGTGGACGTCATCGACGGCTACTCCACAGATGGCCTGATCGAGCGCTATCACCTGGCCGTGCTCACGGACGACCGTCACTTCTTTCCGCCGTACGAGGCAGCGGCGCTCGTCAACGGCAACTTCGCACGAACGAATCCCGCCGCCATCGCCGCGCTCACCGAGCTGAGCGGCCGGCTGGAGGTTGGCACGATGCGTCAGCTGAACGAGCGTGTGGAAGTTGCCGGCGAACCGATTCCGTCGGTGGCCCGCGACGCGCTGCGCTCGTTAGGTCTGGTTGCGACTGTGGCGCGTGACAGCGTGACCCAACGATCGACTGGCAAGCCGTCATTGCTGGCCTACTTGTGGGAGCGCCGATCGGACCTCGCACGCATGACCGCGCGTCACCTGCTGCTGGCCGGGGTGTCGCTGTTGGCGGCGATCCTGTTGGGCGTTCCGTTGGGCTTGGCGTTGGAGCGACGCCGGCGCATGGCCGAGGGAACCATTCGCGCCGTCGGCCTGTTGCAGACCATTCCAGGAATCGCGCTGCTCGCCTTCATGATCCCGCTATTCGGCATTGGTGTGGGGCCAGCGTTGGCGGCGCTGGTTCTCTATGCAATCCTGCCGATCCTACGAAACACCTATACCGGTGTGCGCGACGCGTCGCCATCCGCCGTGAATGCCGCGTCCGCGTTAGGCATGACGGACCGTCAGGTCCTGCGCCATGTGCGCTTGCCCCTGGCAGCGCCGATCATCATGGCTGGCGTGCGCACGGCGGCAGTCATCAACGTGGGCACGGCGACCTTGGCGGCGTTTGTCGGCGCCGGTGGGCTGGGCGACCCAATCGTGGCCGGGCTAGCTCTCTCCGACACCCACATGATCCTCTCGGGCGCGATTCCGGCCGCCGTGCTAGCGTTGGCCGTCGACCTCTTGTTAGGCATCGCTGAGCGCGCCGTGACTCCGATGCGCTGACGCAAGTCGTCGAGTGCCGTTTCTCGGGGAAGCGCTCGCCAGATCGATGTTGAAGCCCTTACGACCGGGACCGGCCTACCGCCGCCGGAGGCCGCACAAAGAAGCTGTAGCCTTGGCGCTCCCAATTCTTGAAATCGCCATAGACCTCGGCGCGCCAGCCGTGCTCGCTGAACATTCGCGACCTCCAGTCCGATCGGTCCCATTCCTCACTGATGCGCCCATCTCGGCGAGCTTCCGCCAGCACCGACAGGTAGGTTACGAAGTGCTGGAGATTCACGCGGGAAAGTTGATAGCCCACGATGTCATTACCGCACCAACGATGGATCTGCACCAACCCGTACGCGCGGCCGGGAACCTCGTATTCGATGCCGTGCGCCGTGATCGCCTCCAAGGCGCGTGGCGCCAGGTCGTCCATTGAGCTGACGGGGAGCGGGATGCGACCCGCATTCTCAACGTTGAGCCCCGTCGCGTCCCATCCCTGAACCGATTTCGGGTTGCTCAACCAATCGATGCGGTACCACGGGAGGGACGAGAGGACCACCGCGCGAAGATGGGCATTGACGCTCGCTGCCAGCCAAACAGCGGCCAATGCCTGTGCGACGAAACGCAGGATCTGCGACCGCAGGCCCGACCCGACGCGCGCCGTCACCAGCCTTCCTCGCTCGTGGTGAAGGCATGGCGCATGGCAGTGTCCCCGTTCGCAACAGAACCCACTGGTCCCCGTTCCATGAAGGAAGGACGAAGGGGCGCGTGAGGCCGAAACGCACGCGACTCGCAGAGTAGGAGTCACAGTGCCGAAAACGAAGACGACTTGCTGAGCTTCGGTCGTCAGGCGACGACTGCGCCCTATCGGTGTGGATGAGGATTCCCGAGAATTCAGTACGTCTTTGCCGTCGCCCTCTTGGCTCACAAGGCAGGTCATGAGCGCGGATGGTATGTTCCACGCGTCCACCCTGTCCCCGGTGGACCAGCCACGGGTGTCTGCTCACTCAAGAGAGAATGGCGTCAACGCTGGACGGCCCTGGACAAACAAAGATGGCGGCGCTGGAAGATGCCACCATTCGACTGCAGCGCCTCCATGGCATCGTGGAGAAACTGGCAATCGCCGTTCGCACCCAGCAGGACATCGGGAGCTTCCGCATGCAGATCCAGCGGACGGCGGTGCCGTTGGCGTCGCTGCTGAAGCCGAGCTTCGGGATGTTGGCCGATCAGGTGACCGGTTTGGTGTTGATCATGTCGCGTGGCGGCGCCGAACAAATGAAGTTGCGCGCCTTGCGTGAAGGGGTCGCTTCGGTGCGCATGCAGATCGAAATCGCCATGAACAAGGTTAAGGAAAAGCACACGATTGGCGAGGAAAAAGCGAGCAGCGAGTGACCTCTGACGCGAGGCCATTCAACGCGGTACCGGCGGGGGCAAGTTTTTTCGTCGCATAGCCTTGCCTCACTTGCCCGTCTACTCGTAGTTTGTGCCGGTCCTTGCGGCTCGACCTCGGGCCCATCCCCCACTTCTGGCTTTTCCCCAAGGAAAGCGAATGACACGGATTTTCCGCCCGCGTCAGCTCGTCACGGCATGCACGTTGGCCGCATTGCCACTGATTCTTGCCGCTTGTTCCGGCAACTATCCCAACTCCACGTTCCAGCACACCACCGAGTTCAACCGGGATCTCACCTCCATCTGGAACACCATGATGGGGTGGGCGTTTGTGGTGTTCGTGATCGTGGAGATCCTGTTGATCGTGGTGATGATCAAGTACCGACGACGACCGGACTCGCCTGAACCGAAGCACGTGCACGGCAACACGATCATGGAGATTTCGTGGACGGTCACGCCGGCGGTTGTACTCGCGTTCATCGCCGTACCGACCGTGAAGGCGATCTGGAAGTATGAAGCGCCAGCCCCTCAGGGCGCCTTGCAGATCGAAGTCACCGGGCACCAGTGGTGGTGGGAGTTCAAGTATCCTGAACTCGGAATCACCACGGCAAACGAGATTTATCTCCCCGTTGGCCGGACCGTGAACTTCGCGCTTCGCACGGCGGACGTGATCCACTCCTTCTGGATCCCGGGCCTGGGTGGGAAGCGCGACGCGATCTCCAACAAGACCAACCACCTGTGGTTCACGCCTGACTCGGCGGGGGTCAACGGATGGGTCGGGAGCTGCAACGAATACTGCGGATCGTCGCACGCCAACATGCGCTTCCGAGTCTTCACGGTGAGCCCGTCGGACTTTGACTCGTGGGCCAATCACATGAAGACAGCGGCTGTGTATCCGCCGCCGGCTCCGCCGGCTGCCGACACCACGGCCCAGGGAAAGGTGTCGGCTGCGGCCCAAGCTTCGGCCGCGCCCGTGGTTCCGGTGAGCGAGGGGTACGTTTTTCCGAAGGACAAGCTTCCGAGCCACGTCACGCCGAGCACGCCTGTTCCAGCGGGACTGACCTTTGCCGATGGACTCGCCGGCGACGCCGCCCGTGGGTTGGCGATCTACTCGCGCTCGGCCTGCATCGGCTGCCACAAGATCGATGGGAATCGGATGTCGGTCGGTGTGATCGGTCCGAACCTCACCCACGTCGCCAATCGCGCGACCATCGCCGGCGGCCTGTTCCCGAACGACGCGCGCCACCTGGCGCTGTGGATCAAGAACGCCCGCAAGATGAAGCCGGGCGTGACCATGAACACGTTAGGCAAGGGTGAATACGATCCGATCATGAAGATGACGGTCACCACGGGAGGGCTCACGGACCAGGAGATCGCGGACATTGTCGCGTACCTCCAGGCCCTGAAATAGTCGCGAGTTCGCCTCCGGCCCCCCACCCAACGATCCTCCCGCCACCCGATTCCTGAATCCACGTCCATGGCCACAGCCGCAACCGCTCCCGCGTACTCCGGTGCCACGAGCCACGAACCCACGGGTTTGATGAGTTGGCTTACCACCGTCGACCACAAGCGCATCGGGATTTTGTACCTCCACACCTCGCTCTTCTTCTTCCTCGTCGGCGGGCTGGAGGCGGTCATCATGCGCTACCAGCTGATGAAGCCGAACATGCAGGCCGTCTCGGCGGAGACGTTCAACCAGCTGTTCACGATGCACGGCACCACGATGGTCTTCCTCGTGATCATGCCGTTGTCGGCCGCGTTCTTCAACTACCTGATCCCGCTGCAGATCGGCGCCCGTGACGTCGCCTTCCCCCGGTTGAATGCCTTCAGTTACTGGGTGTACTTGTTAGGCGGCATCTTCATCACCCTGCCGATCTTCTTTGGGATCGCGCCGGACGGTGGCTGGTTCGCGTACACGCCGCTCACGACCCGCGCCTACTCGCCAGCCCAGAACATGAACTTCTGGGTCCTAGGCATTCAGATCCTCGGTATCTCGTCGCTGGCGGCCGCGTTCAACTTTGCGACGACGGTCATGAACATGCGTGCCCCAGGGATGAACCTGATGCGCATGCCGATGTTCACGTGGATGTCGTTCGTGGTGCAGTGGCTGATCATCCTCGCCTTCCCGGTGATCACCGTCGCGCTCTTCTTCATGCAGTTCGACCGCTTCTTCGGCACGAACTTCTACACCATCAGCGCTGGCGCCGACCCACTCCTCTGGCAGCACCTCTTCTGGGTCTTCGGGCACCCCGAAGTCTACATCCTCATCCTGCCGGCCTTCGGCCTCGTCTCCGAAGTGCTTCCCACGAACTCCAAGAAGCCGCTGTTCGGGTATCCGGTGATGGCGTACTCCGGCATCCTCATCGGCTTCCTGGGCTTTGGTGTGTGGGCACACCACATGTTCGCCACCGGAATGGGTCCGATCCCGGATACGGTGTTTGGGCTGACGACCATGCTCATCGCCCTTCCCACGGGCGTGAAAATCTTCAACTGGATCTTCACCATGTGGGGCGGCTCCATCCGCTTCACCGTGGCGATGAAGTATGCCATCGCTCTCATCGCGCTGTTCACCATCGGCGGCATCTCCGGTATTTCGCACTCGTCGCCCCCTTCGGACCTCCAGCAGACGGACACGTACTACATCGTCGCGCACTTCCACTACGTGCTGTTTGGCGGCGCGATCATGGGGATCTTTGCCGGCATCTACCACTACTTCCCCAAGATGTACGGCCGGAAGATGGACGAGGGTCTGGGCAACGTGCACTTCTGGCTCAACTTCATCGCGATGAACCTGACGTTCTTCCCGATGCACTTCTCGGGCATGCTCGGCATGCCGCGCCGCATCTACACCTACGATGCGGGCCAGGGGTGGGACACGTTCAACATGATCTCATCGATCGGCGCCTTCCTCATGGTGCCGGCGATGCTCGTCTTCCTCTACAACTTCTTCAAGTCGAAGACGCAGGGTGAGAAGGTCGGCGATAACCCGTGGGATGCGGCCACGCTCGAATGGTCGATCCCGTCGCCGCCGCCCGAATACAACTTCGCGCAAATCCCGATGGTGACGTCCCGTTATCCGCTGTGGGACCTGACGCACCCGGAACGCACCGCGGAGATCCCGCACTCGGCGACCGGATGGGAAGAGGCCAAGCGGCAGACCGGCGAGCACGAACTCCCGGGTGGCGCACACATGGCCGATATGGCCCCCGCGCACATCGAGTCCGAACGCAAGAGCGCGAAGGAGCTCGGCATCGCCATGCCGAACCCATCGATCAAGCCGTTGTTCGTCGCGTTAGGCTTGGTGGTCACCATGACCAGCTTGCTGCCGTTCTACGCGCAGAAGACGGGGGCGTTCGTCGTGCTCCTCGTCATTGGCGCCGGCACCATGGTCTACTCGCTGTATGACTGGCTGACGACACCGCTGGAAGACCACCACTAGGCTTCTGACTCCACCGCCCCCAACTCACTCACATTCGGCCGACATGTCTCAAGCCGCCACCGCAGACGCTCACGCCACGGGCCACTACACGAGCACTGGACTCGACAACCGCAAGGTTGCGATCTGGTCGTTCATTGGCTCGGAGTGCATGCTCTTTGCCTCGCTCATCTCGACGTACCTGATCTACAAGGGACGCTCGATCGTGGGCCCGCTCCCTCACGAGATCTGGAAGGATCCATCGACTGGGCAGGTGTTCAAGCCGATCCTGAACATTCCCGTCACGTCCATGTCCACGTTCGTGCTGCTGATGTCGTCCCTGGCCATGGTGCTGGCGCTGGCAGCGGTCGAGAACAAGGGCAAGCCACTCCCCGCCGGCGCCGGCTGGTGGGACCGCCAGCTCGCATCATCCAAGCTCTGGCTGTGGGTCACCTGCATCCTCGGCGCCACCTTCCTGGGCTTCCAGGCGTTCGAGTTCACGTCGTTCGTGCATGAAGGTCTGACGATCCGTCGCAACCTGTTCGGCTCGTCGTTCTTCACCCTCACCGGCTTCCACGGCGCACACGTCACCGCGGGCGTGATCTGGTTAGGCACGTTGCTGGCCATCGACTACAAGCGCGGGCTCGAACCCAAGGACGCGTTGCTGGTCGATATCGCCGCACTGTACTGGCACTTCGTTGACGTGGTCTGGATCGCGATCTTCACTCTCGTCTACCTGATCAAGTAGGGGCCCCCGACATGGCGACCGAGCACGCTTCTCCCGATCACGCGCACGAGCACCCGACGTGGAAGCAGTACAAGTGGGTGGCGCTGATCCTGACGCTGATCACCGTGGTCGAGGTGTGGGCGTACTACATCCCGTCGTTCGTGGCATCGTCGGCCTTTGTCCCGACGTTGCTACTGATGTCGGCGGTGAAGTTCGCGATCGTGGTGATGTTCTACATGCACCTCAAGTACGATCACCGGCTCTTCCGGGCACTGTTCACTGGCCCGCTCATCATTGCCATCGCCACGCTGTTTGCGCTGTTGTTCCTGATGGCGAAGTGGATGAAGTAGGACCCGGTGGGTGGTGCTTGGATTAATGAAGGCGGCCGACTTGGCCGCCTTCTTTTTTGACGCCGCGTTGCGTGGGGAGCGATGCGGCCGGCTCCCCTCTGGGTTACAGCTTGTGGAGAGCGATTCGCATCTTGCGTGCCGCCTCTCGCATCCGGGTATCATATGTAGCCAGCGCTATGTCCACTCCCTGCTCGCGCAGAAATTCGATGGACGCCAGATGCAACCCATCAAGGGTTCGAACGGTGACAGGAAAGGGCGCGAGGGCCCGAGCGAGCACCGGTGGGGCGAGCTCGATGAGCGCGATCCGCTGGAGCAACTCGCGCGCAAAGTCCGAATGGGATCTGGTGAGGCCGCGAGCGTTCAGCCGATTCCAGAGTTCGTATTCCAACAGTCGACTGCTCACCAGCGATTCCCGCCACAGCGACGCGGGCGGCAGTCGATCTTCGGCGAGCAGTTGGGCCAGCGCAACCGACGTGTCGAGATAGATCACCGATCCTCGCGATCGGCATCGAGTTCCTGGAGCAGCGAAGCGAGTTTCGCCACGGGTGCGCGTGGGGGCGGTCCCTCTCGGACCACGAGCGGTGCGGACAACCATCCACGGCGCATCGCTTCCGCCAGTGCCGCATCGGCCCAGAGGGGGCTGCGGCCCTCAGGAGGACGCAGCTCGGCAACGACACGATCGCGATCCGTGACCAGAACCGTCTCGCCTCCACTCGCGATGCGAATGTACTCGCTGAGCTTGTTCTTGAGGACCTTCAGTCCGACCGAGCGCATGCTCCAAGGTAGCTTCTGGAAGCTACCTTCACAACCCGCCAGCACGGGATGCCCTCATACGTTGGAGACGCCATCGACGGACTCACGGGGAATCCCCGCCGCAATCAGCGTCCTTCAAAGACCTTCTCCAACTCGATCGACAGGGGCGCTCTCCCAGGATCCGGCTGCCATTCAAGCTTGTCCGTCAGCACCTCCGGCTCACGATCCGTCGGGCGCCAGCGCTCCACCAACCGCGCATCTGGATCCACGATCCAGTACTCCGGCACGCGCTCTTGCTGGTAGACCGGTCGCTTCTTGTACCGATCATTGCGGCTGGTGGATGGCGAGAGCACTTCCACGGCCAGGAGCAGCCGACTGACCTCCTGAAAGCGCTCAACTGGCATGCCATCGTCGCGGAGCGGCACGACGAGCAGATCTGGTTGCAGCTCGCGATGCTCGGAGAAGGTGATGGCGGCGGGTGCAAAGAAGGTTTCGTAGCCGCTGAGCGTCTGCACGTAGCGACGCACCAGTTCATACAGCCGCGCCAGAACGCGTTGGTGGTGTGGCGACGGTGACGGGCTCACGAGCAGTTCGCCGTCGATGAGTTCGTAGCGGTTCCCGTCGTCCGGGAGGGCGTGGAGCATTTCCAGCGTCCACTCAGTGTGCGGCTGCGGCATGGCCATAGGGTACGCTCGGCGAGACGTGTGGAGCAAGCGAACATACGCCGAGGGTAGTGCGAGCATCATCCGAGCGCTGCATCGAATTGTCGCCGCTTGGATCGTTTCGACGCCGTCCAGGGGCGCGAGGTCGAGCGCGTGCGCGCGCATTCAGCTGCAGGTGGATCCCCGATGCTCGCGTGCGGGTTCATCCCCTTGCGCCCCCCCCCCCCACGTCGCGGTAGGTTCGCTCAAGCGCCTCGCACCTACCGAACGGTTCGTCTTGGTGGCGAGGTTTCACGGGGGGAGGCTTGGGCGTCATATGACAGGGGCTTCGCTACAGACTCAGGCGTTGCGGGGGCGACACATGATCACACTGCTGGGGTTGACGGGCACGCTGTGTTTGAGCTGTATGGACCAAGGTCCGGTCCAACCGCGGGGCCGGCCCGTCGACGTGCAGGTGGAGCAGGCCATCCCCGACGGGTGCGCCCGCTTCCAGATCCACGCCAATCCGGGCCAGACCGTCACGATCGATTCGATCTACGGCACGCAGTATTGCCAGACCGACGAGTTGAAGCTGATCCAGGACTCGGCGGCCGTGTTTGATGCGGCCACGGGGAAGCTCCGGGTGCCGATCGTGGTGAAGAACGTGGGGACGCGGGCGGTGCGCGGGCTGCTCAAGCTCCGGTATGATGCCGACTCGGTGCAGCTGTTCGACACGAACGGGAATCCGGTGGCGGGCCCGACGACGATCGTGGGGCTGGGCGACTCCACGCTGAACAATGGGCGGGTGGCGTATTGGGCATACAACCAGCTGTTGGCGCCGGCGGGGCAGTTCCAGGTGTTGTTCTCGGGCCAGACGTCGGGACGACGATGGTTGGAGCTGCAGGGGACGGATTGGAACCGGACAGTGAAGATCAAGCTGTTTACGACGGCAAGGTATGACGTGGTACCCCCTGTTGCACCTGACACCATTCCGTCTTGGTTTGAAGACGACTCAAATTTTGTTTCTCATCCTGCGTTGGCTTCTCTTCCGTTTCGCCGCGACGCGGTAATTGTGTACTTCAACCCAAACACCTCGCCGACTGAGAGAGCTTCCGCCATTGCGCTGGTCGGCGGAGCCGTCGTAGGCGGCCAACGAGTCCTTGGGGACGGAGCCTACTTCGTACTTCTGCCTCCTGATTCAACGAATCAGCGCCCCTTCACGGCTAGCGACGCATTGAACGCACTTCCGGCGGTCGCGGCGGCCATCGTACAGATTCGATTCGAGGGCCCGGGTGCGTGGCAGAAGCCCATCGACGGATTGGCGTGGCAGAGAACCGACTACCACGTCTATGCCGAGAGTGCGTACGTCCCGCACCCATACCGAAGCACGTGGGCGTTGGACGCCATTCGAGCACCACTGGCGTGGGGTTGCAGCACGGGGGATTCTCTCACGAGAGTAGCCGTGGTCGATCAGGGATTTCACTACGCGCTCATGCCAGACCGGTGCTTGCTGCAAGAGGAAACGACTCCAGCCAAATGGCTGGAGTGGTTTGGCGCGCGCACTTGGACCTCCGTGAGTCCTCGCAGTTTGTGAACGGTGCGCCAAAGTATGTTCACGGCAAACCAGCCGCCCTGAATACAGACGTGCTGCGGATGATCGAGCTCGCCGCTGCTAACAACGCTCGCGTGATCAACCTCTCCCTCGGGAGAGACACGGCGGCTAGCGGTATTGCCCCCGCGAGTCTCCAGTCACGGTATGACCAGTTCAGTATTGCTGTGAGGGCCGTGCTGCGGCAGGCCGCTCCGGCTCATGACCCGCTCTTTGTTGTCGCTGCGGGAAACAACATAGGAGCCGATCCGGTCTTCTCCTATTTTCCTGTTCTGCGAGACTCCCTTCCAGCCACGACACTTGTTGTTACGGCAAGCTCGCGCGATTCCGGCATAGCCGTCTTTAGTCCTCCCGGAGGTTCGCGAGTTCGTCCGGATGTTGCAGCTCCCGGGAAAGACGTTCCGACGTATACGCAGTCAGGCGGTGCCTCGCTTACAGGAACGTCTTTCGCCGCCCCGCTTGTGTCCGGAATCGCCGCTTTGTTGTTCTCCTTCGACTCATCGCTGAGTGCGTCGGAAGTCCGAGACGCTATTGTCCAAGCCGCCACAAACCGAGGCAGACGAGCTGGATTGTATCCGGTTGTTGACGCGTACGAGGCCCTTCGGATCGTCGCTCAACGGCCTGGGGCGCCCGTCTGCGGCAACCGCGTCTTCATCAAGAACGGGTCCCAGTTGACTGTGGAGCGGCGTCTGGACGACCCGACCTCGGACGATGTGATCGGGACATGGAGCACCGGCTGGCCCGTTATGTACGTCGAACATGGCGGGAAGAGCATCTCGAACGGCTTCATGACTGGATCGAATGTCCACTTCGTCTTTAACGGCACCTCGTGGGTACAACAGGTCGGCTCCGGAGATGAGAGCAAGAGCCCGTTCTTGTCTGCTCTAGGCGGCATTTCGCATGACCGGGACACCGCCCTGTTCTTCGTCCCTGTGCCGGTCAGCAACCGCACGCATATCAAGTACTACCTGACGGACTCCCTCGGCAATGCGCTCAACTCGACATCAGTGACCGTGCCACTCGGAGCCATGAACGGCGCGCATATGCAGACGTACGACCTCTCGCGTCCACGCGCGTTCTTTGCGCCGCTCGCGGATCCCGCGAAACCGATCTTCGAGTTGGACATGGCCGGCGGAACGTACAGCACCTTGCCCCTCAACTACTCCCTGACAAAGGTCGACTGGCTCGGAATTGCCGAGGATGGATCCGAACTTCGCATCCTCGATCGTGACACTCAGAGTGGCGTCTGCAACATCGACTTCGTATCGCTGCGACAGGCTGACAGGGGTGTTCGACGTCGTCGCATCCAAGGTGGAATAGCAGCAAATGGGTCCTGCGCAGTGGACGGGACATTCGCACCACGTGTGGTAACACCACACACGACGATCGGCAGCGGCGCGGCATCCGGGACGACGGGCGCCGCACACGGCCCCTGGAAAACTCCGTAGTCACCCCACCGGTGTCCGTGGGAGTTGTCTGGTTGGATTTTGCCTTGGAATGACCGGTGACGTTTCTCGGGTCAGGACGTCGGTCGTGCGCCACACACCGTCGGTGGAGTGGTGATACCCGCATTGGCGTGGTCGCGGGCTGAAAGACGAGGGCGGCTCCAGTTAGAGCCGCCCTTGCCACATTCCTTGTGCCTGTTCCACGACCTCGACCGCACGGTCGAGGCGTCACGGCGTTTCGAAGCCCTCGCGCCGAGCCGCGTCCTGCAGTCGTTCGTCGAAGGTGACGAACGCTCCGGTCGCGGGCGTTCCCGCCCATTCGAGGGCTGCCGCCAGCTGCAATGCGTCGGCGGCTCGAAGGGGATGCAGACGAATGAGGCGGAGGGCGTGCTCGCGCACCACGTCACCGGGTTGCACCTCGTACCAGCTCGCGCGAAGGGCGTCAAGCAACGCCCGAGCATCCCGCTCGCCTGCTGCCTCCAGGTGCCCGTCGCGATGTAGTCGGGCAATCGCTGATCCGCACTCGCTCGTGGTGCCCCACCAGACCACGATTTCTGGGTCATCCTGCAGCAGTTGCCGACAATGCGCGGTGCGAGGCTGGTTGAGTAGCACCGGTACGACGGCCGAAGAGTCCCAGAACTTCACCAGCCCGACTCGCGCTCGGAGAGCAGGACTTGAAGCGAACGGCCCTTGGGATCGCCGGGTCGCTTGCGTTTCCAGAAAT
>JBGAJQ010000025.1:0-61601 GCA_044224875.1 Gemmatimonadaceae bacterium
GTTCGTCGACCACTCGTGTGGCGCCAGGTGGCGCCGCCGGTGGTGTGCGAACGTCGCTCTTGAAGATCCACGGATGGCCACCCTCCCAGCGCGCAGCGCCCTTGGCGCTCACGACCGTCGTCGGATACACGGCTAGCGTCTGGTTCGTGGTCCGGTCGGCGCGGAGCCGGCGCGCAAGGACTTTCCGGTGCTCTCTGCCACCGCGCGCAACCGTGCAGCGCGCGCGGCCGCCTTGATTTCGGCGATGGCACGCGCGTGCTCGGCAAAGGTCTTCCGAAACTCATGATGCCCGTCGGCGGCCGCAACGAAGTACAGGTAGGGAACGTCGGCTGGGTGAAGGGCGGCGTCGATACTTGGCGTGCCGGGTGAAGCGATGGGGCCCGGCGGCAGTCCCTTGTACTTGTAGGTGTTGTACCTGGAGTCGACTTCCAGATCCTTGAACAGCACGCGGGACACGTGCCGGCCCAGCGCGTATTGCACCGTGGGATCCGCCTGCAGCAGCATGCCCTTCTTGAGGCGATTGTGGTACACCGCCGAGATCACCGGGCGTTCCTCGGGAACCTTGGCTTCCTTCTCGATGATGGCCGCGAGCGCGAGAATGTCGTTGCGGGTCATGGCCAGCGCTCGCGCGCGATCGTCCCACTCGGGCTTCCACCGCTTCTCGAATTCGTTCACCATGATCCGCACGGCGCCGCGCGCCGTGGTCCCGACGGGGAACAAGTAGGTCTCGGGGAAGAGATATCCCTCGATGGTAGGTGTCGGAACGTTCAGCCGGTGCCGGAGTGCCGTGTCACGCACCGCCACCTCTACGGACTCCACCGGCAGGTTCAACACACGCGCCAACTGCGGGACGATCTGGACCAGCGACCATCCTTCGGGGATCGTCATGCCGCGCACCATGCCGCGGCCGTTGGCAATGGCGTCGAGAATGCGATTCCAAGACGCCCCACGTCGAAGGAGATAGGTGCCGGCCTTCACGTTGCGGTCGCGCCCGCGCAGGGACGCATAGGTGCTGAACACACGCGGCATGGATACCAGGCCCTTCGCCGCCAGGGATTCGGCCGCCCAGCTGAATGGAGCTCCCGCCGGAATCGTCACGCGCACCGGTGGTCCCGAGCCGTTGCCGCCCCAGCAGGCGACACTCGACGCTGCCACCAAGGCAGCGATCGCGACGGTCGCCCGTTGAAGGCTACTTCGCATGGCGCAGGGCATGTTGCAGCAGCACCGTGGCCGCCAGGGCGTCGACGTCTCCTTTCCTGCCTGCTGTTGAACCACCCATCGCCTGAACTGCCCGCAACGCCGCGGCCGTGGTGAATCGTTCGTCAACGAGTTCCACGGGATATCCGGTACGCTTCGTCAGCTCGCTCGCCACCGCGCGCACTTCTACGCAACGTGGCGTTTCGTTGCCGTCACCATCCAACGGCAATCCCAACACGAAGGCTGTTGCATCCAGCTCCGTCGCGTGTTCGATCAACTTGGCGATGGGCGGACGCTTTCCCGGGCGACGCACGATGTGTCCAGCGGGAGATGCAATCATCCGCAGTGGATCACTCACGGCCAACCCGATCCGTTTGTCCCCGTAGTCGATCGCGAGGATGCGTGACATGCGGGCGCTAACCCTGCGTCATGAGCGTGAAGAACTCACGATTGGTCTTCGAGCGCTGGATCTGCTTGATCAGGAAGGCGATCGAATCCTCCGGTGGCATGTCGGCGAGGAAGGTGCGCAGCAGGAACACGCGGTTCTGTTCTTCCTGGTTCAGCAACAACTCCTCGCGGCGCGTGCCGGACTTGTTGATGTCGATGGCGGGATAGATGCGCCGGTTCCCGATGTCGCGGCTGAGCACGAGTTCCATGTTGCCCGTGCCCTTGAACTCCTCGAAGATCACCTCGTCCATGCGCGAGCCCGTCTCGATCAATGCCGTCGCAACGATCGTCAGTGAGCCACCGCCGGCGATCTTGCGCGCGGCGCCGAAGAACTTCTTTGGCTTCTGCATGGCGCTGGCATCGAGACCGCCCGACAGGATCTTGCCGGACTGCGGTATCACGTTGTTGTGCGCACGAGCGAGCCGAGTGATGGAGTCCAGCAGGATCACCACATCCTTGTTTGCCTCGACGAGTCGACGTGCCTTCTCGATCACCATTTCGGCGACCTGCACATGTCGCTCCGCGGTCTCATCGAAGGTGGAGCCAATGACTTCGGCGCCGGGAACGTTTTCTCGGAAGTCCGTGACCTCCTCGGGGCGCTCATCGATCAACAGCACGATGAGGTACACCTCGGGGTGATTCGCCGCGACGGCGTTGGCCATCTTTTGGAGCAGGATGGTCTTTCCCGCGCGCGGTGGCGCAACAATCAGCCCGCGCTGTCCCTTGCCGATCGGGGCGATGAGGTCAACGATGCGCATGCTCACATCGCCGTCTTCAAGCCGCAGACGCTGGTCCGGGTATACGGGCCGCAGGTTGTCGAAGGCGGGACGCTTGACGTCAGCGACGGGGGCATCTCCGTTCAACGTCTCCAATCGCAGGAGAGCCAGATACTTCTCCCACGGCTTTGGCGGCCGGACCTGCCCCGTGATCGTGTCACCGGTGCGCAGGTCAAAACGTTTGATCTGAGACGGTGACACATAGATGTCGTCAGGACCGGGCAAATAGTCCCAATCCTGCGTACGCAGGAATCCATATCCCTCCGAAAGAAGCTCGAGCACGCCCTCGGCTCGCAGGACTTCGCCTTGCTCGAGCAGGCGCTGTTCGATCCGAAGGATCAGATCCTGCTTTCTGAGCCCGGAGATTTCGGGGAGCTGGTACGAGTCGGCGAGCGCCATGAGCTCGCCGATCGAGCGCCGTTTGAGTTCTACGATTTCCACGCGTGGGGGTCTGGCGACCGAGGGGATATGCCCGCGCACGCGACGGTGGTCGAACGAGTCGCGGCGGGGGCGGGGATCGCATGCGCGAGGCGGGATTCGAACCCACGACCTTCGGCTCCGGAGGCCGACGCTCTATCCAGCTGAGCTACTCGCGCGGAGGGCTACCGGGTTCCGACGGGCGCCGGGGCCGGGGGGGCCTACCTACAGAGCCGTAGGTTAACGGCCTCCAGAGTTTGAGACAAGGCGCGGCATGTGCCGATACTCATCCAGTGGGAGGACTCCTCCCCGGGGCACGCCTGTGCCTCTCGACCCCTGACTACGGAATTCCACAGCGTGTCCTCGCCAACGACTGCGACTCCCACGGCCCTTGTCGACATCTTCGTCGCCCGGCAGCCGATCTTCGACGCGAATGGCAACGTCTATGCGTATGAGCTGCTCTATCGGCGAAACAGCGCGGCTACGCACGCGGAAGGCGAAACCGCGGAGGCGATGGCCGCCGAGGTGCTGGTTCACTCCTTCCTGAATATCGGCGTCGACCGGCTCACCGGGGGAACGAGGGCGTTCCTGAATTTCACCCGAGAGATGTTGGTCCACGGAGTGTACCAGTTGTTCAATCCGAAAGAGGTCGTGATTGAGCTGCTGGAGTCGGTGCATCCGGACGCCGAGGTCAACGCCGCGGCAGAGGCACTGGTGAAGGCGGGCTACACCCTGGCGCTCGACGACTTCGAGTACTCACCGGCGCACGAGCCGCTCCTGAAGCTCGCGAAGATCGTAAAGCTCGATGTGCTCAACAAGTCGCCGGAGGAGCTGGGACGACTGGCGACCCAGTTCAAGTCGCGCGGCCTGCAAGTCCTGGCGGAACGTGTCGAGACGGCCGAAGTGCAGAAGCTGTGTGCCTCGTTAGGGTACACACTGTATCAAGGGTACTACTTCTCCAAGCCGGAAGTCCTGGCCAAGCGCGACCTGTCCGCGGGCCAAATGACGATCTTGCGACTCATGAACCAGCTGCGCGACGTGGAGTCGTCGGACACGAAGCTTGAGGAATCCTTCAAGACGGACGTGTCGCTCACCTACAAGCTGCTCCGCGCCGTGAACTCGGCGGCATCTGGGGGGCGGGGGATCGAATCCATTCGCCATGCGGTGCGGCTGGTGGGGCGTGCCGAACTGCACAAGTGGCTGGCGTTGCTCCTGGTGTCATCAGTGTCTGGGGCGGGGGGGACGGGCGAGGAACTCGTGCACACCGCCATCCGCCGCGCGCGGATGTGTGAACTGATCGCCATGGATCGCGGCGACAAGCGTGGAGCGGAGGCGCTGTTCATGGTGGGGCTCTTCTCGCTCCTCGACGCCATCCTCAAGATGCCGATGTCGGAGCTGCTCGACCGCATCGACCTGGCCACCGAAGTACGACGCGCACTGCTGGTCCGGAGCGGGCCCTTTGCCCCGACGCTGGCGTTGGTGGAAGCGTACGAGCGCGGGGCCTGGGATGTTGCGACTGGCGAGGCGTCGTTACTCGGGATCCCGGCGCAGGTCGTGTCTGACCTGTACATCGCCTCGCTGGCGTGGGCCCGGCAGCAGATCCAAAGGGCCGGCGAGGAGTGAACGCTCGCCGCCGCACGGCGGGCAGGGGCGGCGCGGGTCTTCGCGCTTCCCCTAGCGGGGGCCGGTCCGGCTCGCGGCGTTCAGTCAGCGCCCGCGGGCGAGCCTTTCGTCGAGAGGCGGTCCTCGAGTTGCTCGATGGACGGGGTCTCGGGCGGTGTCACGAACGGCAGCCGGATGGAGATGCGGCGGTTCGAGGGATTCAGCGGATCGGCCGGATACTTGAGCTGACGATCGGCGAGCCCATTGACCTCGACGATGCGCTTGTCCGGGAAGCCGTCGGCGATCATGATCCGTCGCGCCGCGTTGGCACGGTCCGCCGATAACTCCCAGTTGGTGTAGTTCGTTCGCGAGTACGGAGCGGCGTCGGTATGCCCCTCGATGATCACCGGGTTCTCGAGCATTTGCAGCTCGTCCGTGATGATCTCGAGGGCCGTCTTGCCCGCCGACTTCATGTCGGCCGAGCCAAACGGGAAGAACGTATCGCCATGTTCGTCCTCGATCAGTTCAATCCGCAGTCCCTCGGCAGTGATGGTGACCTCGACGCGCGCCTTCAGGCCGCCGGCGAGCGTCAGCGAATCCACCCGCTCCTTGATGTGGACGCTGGCGGCCGAGAACTGTTGCTGCTGCAGCTTGCGGGATGCCAGCTCGATCGCGTCGCGCTTGATGGACGCCGGCGATGCGCCGGCGGACAGGGGCGATGCCCCGGCCGAGTAGCCTTTCTTGAAGCCGACCGGATTGGAGAAGTAGCCCTCGATCGCCTTGCGCAGGTTTTCGTCCATGCCAAGGATCCACATGACCATGAAGAACGCCATCATGGCCGTGACGAAGTCGGCGTAGGCAACCTTCCAGGAGCCCCCATGGTGTCCATGGCCTCCCTTGGCCTTCTTCTTCACGATGATGATCTTGCTGCCGCCACCTTTGGCCACGACGTATTCCTTGTATCGTTAGGTTCATCCTGAGCGCTGGTGCACCCGCATTCCCGCTACCCCCACCCGTTCTTGATCGTTTCCATCACGCGCGACCGCGGCATCGCGCCACGCTCCCCGGCGCCACGGTCAGGCCCGACGTTAGGCTGCCTTCCTTCTGGTCAATCCTTCCAGTTCGGCGAACGACGGCCGATCGGCCGGTTCGATGCTGCGACGTGCGAATTCCACACAGGTCATTGGCGCATCGCCCCGGGCAAACGACAACAGCGCCGTGCGAATGACGGACATGTAGGCTCCCTCGGCGCGCTGTCGCACCTCGATGGCCCCAGCCAGCGGGCCGATCATCCCGTAGGAAAGCAGGATGCCGAGGAACGTTCCAACGAGCGCCGCGCCAACCTTCTCACCGATTTCCGAAGCGGCGCCGCCGATGGCGCCCATGGTGATCACGACGCCGAGCACGGCCGCCACGATCCCGAATCCCGGCATGGCGTCGCCCACCTTGGTGAGCGCGTTCGGGATCTGGTGTTCTTCCTCGTGCTGACGCTCGAGGTCAACGTCGAGAATCTCGGCCAAGTGGTGATCCTCCACCGCGCCCGTCAGCAGCACCTTTAGCGTGTCGCACAGGAACACCAACGCGTGATGGTGATGTGTGAAGGTCGGATACTTCGTGAAGATGGCGCTCTTGTGCGGTTCTTCGATGTGCGCCTCGAGCGCGATCAGGCCGTCCTTTCGAGCCGTCTGAAAGACTTCATACAGCACCTGCAACAACTCGCCATATGCCTTCTTGTTGAACGGGTTCGGCTTCAGCAGTCCGAGCAATCCGCTCACGGCGCCCTTCAGGACCGTCGGCGGGTTGGCAATGATGAACGATCCCAGGCCCGCGCCACCGATGATCAGGAACTCGGTCGGCTGCCACAGTACTTCCAGCCGGCCATGGTGGGCCGTGTAGCCGACCACCACGCTGGCGAGAACTACGACTAGACCAATGAGCTGGAACACGCGTCGATGAGTTGAGGCAGGAAGTGAAGTGGCCTATGGGCCGGCCACATCATAAGTATCGACGGGTGACGGACCGGACTGAAAAGCGCGCAATTCGCGGCGCGGTCACGGTTTAGACGGGCTCCGACTCCTGCTTTGCCACGCCCAGCCACTCGGGGGCCCGCGCTGGGGCGCCCGCGCGCCGATTTTCGGCCGCGATTTGAGCCACAATCTCCTCGCGGACGATACTGACGTGATTCGGCGCCTCGATTCCGAGTCGCACGCCGCGACGGTCGCAGGCAAGCACCACCACGCGAATGCCACCTTCGATGACGATGGCGTCTCCAGGGCGACGGCTCAGAATCAGCATGTACTCACACCATCTCAATGAGTGACTGCATCATCTCGTCCACCGCATTCACGATGCGCGTCGCCGCCACATACGCCTGCTGATACTGCATCATTCGCGTCAGCTCTTCGTCGATGGAAACGCCGGACACCGCCGTCCGTCGATGGTCGGACTGCGTGGCCAAGGTGTCGAAAACGGTGTGCTGTCGGTCGGCGTCGGCGACTTGCACGCCAAGGTCCGATACGGTCTCGCGATAGTGTTCGCCGTAGGTGGTGCCAACCGCAAACCCGATTTGCGTCGCGAAGTTGGCGCCCATTCGCACACGCAGCGCATCCATCCCGCTGTCGTCGCGCAGAGCGCCTATCGCCAGCGCGATGGAGTTGTTGCCGGGTGCGTTTTGCACGTCGCCAGATGCAATCACGGTGGCGTCGGCCAGCACCTCATCCGAAAGCCGCATGGTGCCCGCCGTGAGTGATGCGGCATCGAAGAAGTTGACCCGCGAACCCGTCGGTCCGTTGGCCGGGTTCCAATTCGAGTTGCCTAACGCGTCGCCGGCCGCTGTCCAGCCAGCGGCGTGGTACTCGTTGACGCCGTTCACCAAGCCGCGTGCCAGTTCGTCCAGCTTGCCCTGGATCCCCGCCGCGTCCACGTTGATGAAGTCCAACATCGACGCCAGCGGCCCGGTCACATTGATCAGCGGGTCCGCATCGCCCACCAGCCCGATCGTGAGCGTCGACCCGGGGCGCACTTCGACCGGTTTCGATGCATTCCCTGAGACGATGGCCATGCCGCCGATGTAAATCGACAGGCTGCCATCGGCTTGCGGTTCCGCGCGCGAAACCCCTAACGCTGCCATCTGGTCGGCCAGCTTGTCGCGGGCATCGCGCAGGTCTGGGGCCTGGTTGCCCGAGGCCTCGGCGGCGTTGATCTCGCCATTCAGCGTGGCGATGCGCGTGGCCAGTGAATTCACCTCGTCGACGGCAGACGCGAGTCGGTCGCGTGTACGACTGACCAGTTCGTTCAGGCGCGTGGTATACGAGTTGAAAGTGTAAGCGACTTGCGCGCCACGCTGCTTGACCACGCCCTGCATCACCGGATTGCCGGGATTGTTGGACAGGTCCGACCACGAATTCCAGAAGGCGTCCAGAGAGGCGGCGAGCGATCCTTCCGAGGGTTCATTGAAGATCCCCTCAATTTCCGACAACAGGTCGTGCCGCATGCCGAAACCTTCGGTGCTCGACGTGTCGCGCCTGAATGAGCCATCGAGCAAGGCGTCTCGGGCGCGCGTGACGTCCGCAATGCTGACGCCGGTGCCGAGTGAACCGAAGGGCAGCACCAGCGGGTAGTTCGGCTGCATTTCCACGCGTTGTCGCGAATAGCCTTCGGTTTGCGCGTTCGCGATGTTGTGCGAGACGACCTGCATGGCCGCCTGTTGGGCGGCGATGGCGTTGCGGGCAACGCTGAGGACATTCCCGAAGGTCGACATCAGACTCTCCGGTTGACGATGCGAGCCGGGCCGTGCTGCGGAGCGCCCAGGCTTTCGCCATAACCGATGGTGGGCGGCACCGTTCCCGTCAGCGCGCGAACGTACGCGTCGCCAGCGGTGAGGGACTCGCGGAGCACCTGACGGTTGACGTTCACTTCGTTGGCCAGCTGCCGCGCGTGGTCGGACAACTTTCGGCTGGCGGTACGGAGCGCCGCCGGGGCGGCATCTCCCATCACCTCGAGCAGGTCCCGCAAGGGAATGTCCTCAGCGAATCCGAGGCAGACGTTGATGGTACGGCGGCGCTTGCGCGATTCGCCTAGCGTGGAAAGCACGCGTTGCAGGGCGTACACCGAATCCTCGACGCCTTGCAGGTCCTCAGCGGCCACCGACGCTCGTTGGCGCAGCATGATGGCGGTCAGCTCCTCAACCAGGCGAAGTTCCGTCTGCAAGGAGTCAACCAGGCTATTCACGAGGGCGTTGCCCTGGGCCGCCTGGCCGGCTGGCACGAGTTGGTTCGCCATCACCGTGGCTCCGTCGTGGAGGAAGGGGACGCGAGCGCCGCGCGTAGCTGACGGACGAGCGATTCGCCAATGCCGTGCTTCCACTGATTGGGCGCCAATTCCGCCATGTGTTCGTCCATCATGCTCGTAAACATGTCCTCGCCAGCGCCGCCATCGATGGCGCCGTCGTGTGAGACGGTTTCGCGCATGGCCTTGAAGATCTGCTGGACAAAGACGCCTTCGAGCTGACGGCCGACGCGCCGCAGGCCCGCCTCATCGTTCGAGGGCATGGTGGCGTCGCGGGTCCCGATGCGTCCGATGCCGGTCATCGTGCCACCACCTCGGCGGCGATCGCGCCCGCCTGTCTCAGGGCCTCGAAGATCTGTGCGACCTGGGCGGCGGGGGTCCGCACGGCCTGGAGCGCCGCGGCCAGGTCCTGCACGGTGGCGCCGGTCTGCAGGCGCAACGCGCCGGGTTCCTTCCGCGTGGAGTCCGATGGCGTGCTACGGCCGATCGTCAGCGTGATGCCGCCGACCGATACCACACCAGGGCCGAGCGTGAGGTCGCCGCCAGCAACAACGGTTCCTTGCCGGGTATCAATAACGATGCGTCCGACGCGTGTCGGCTCCACTCGGAGTGCATTGATGGTGGCCAACTGCGCGGCGGCCTCGCCGTCCTTGAGCGTGAGGGCCACGCTCCCGGGATCCTCGACCGTGGCCGCTCCCTTGCCCACCACGCTGTCGATGACCGCCGCGATACGCGAGGCGGTGCCAATGTCGGGCTCTCGCAGCAAGAGACGCGTGGACGAGCTTTGCTTCGGGTGCGGGAGGTCGTCCTCGACAATGCCGCCCGATGCGATGCGCGCGCTTCCTTCGATGTACGCATAGCGCCGTCGGGTGGACATCGGCTGGTCGTCCACGATGACGGTGCCTTGCGCCGTGGCCACGGGCTGTCCGCCAGCTTCGGCGATCAATGGCGTCATCCACAGTACGCCGCCGCGCAGGCTGCGCGCGTCACCCACCGAGGCGACCTGCACCTCGAACCGGCCGCCAGCCCGCAGGTACGGTGAAACTTCCGCCGTCACCAGCACGGCCGCGACGTTGCGCGTGCGCAGGAGTTCCGGCGGCACCGTGATGTCGAACCGCTTGAGCAGGTTGGCGACGGATTGCACGGTGTGGCCGGAGTTGCGGCCCGTACTGGTCTGGTCGCCCGTCCCTGAGAGGCCGGTGACGAGCCCGTACCCCACCAGGCGCACGGGTACGTTCTGGTCGGCGATGACGAGGTCGTGAATGGGAACGCCCTGCGCCAGCAGGGAGGCCGGCGCAGGGAGCAGGAGGAACGCGGTGGCAACCGCCGAGCCTAACGAGAGGCGGCGGGCCCACGGCGGAGCACTTCGCGTCATGGCCACAGGATACCCACCAACTTGGTGATGATGCCGTTCTTCGGTTTGCCTAACCCGCCCTTGGACTTGTAAGCGAGCTGCACGTCGGCGATGGCCGTCGACTCGACGATGTCCTGCGAGGTGACGTCCTGCGGGCGGATGAACCCGGTGAGCGTCATCTCCTGCTTGTTCTTGTCGACGTCGATCAGCTTGGTGCCTTTCACCTGTAACAAGCCTTCCTTGGTCACGGCCACAACGCGCACGGGGAGTTCACCCACATATCGGGTCCCCCGGGTGGCCTCGCCGGTCTGTCGGCTCTTGCCGGCGTCCCCGGTTGCCACGCTGCCGTCGATGGGTCCCATGGCGGCGCTGGAGGCGCCCGTGGACGGCGGGTTGATCCCGAGGTCCATGTTACGTGAGCGGGAGGATTCGGCGGTCGTGCCCTTGTTGGCGCTGGCGAGCGCGTATTCATCCACCTTCACCCGCAGGATGTCGCCCACGGAAAAGGCGCGTCGATCGCTCAGCCAGTTCAAGTTCCGACGCGTCGGGGTGGCGGTGGCCGCCGAATCCGTCGCGGCGCGCGCGCCCGCCGCCGCGGCGGGGGCCTGCGCACCTAACGACGCGGCGAGTGTCGCCAACAGCACGACAGCCGAGAACGTTCCGATCATGGCCCGCGCCCAGGGTGCGCGCGGGTGCGCTGGAGACGTCGCCACGCGAGTGGCGGACGGACGGTCGATGGCAATCTGGCAATAGTGGATCATCGCTACACTCACTCGGAAGGCGCGACAACGCGCGCGGGTCCGGCGACGATCCCTGTCGCCCGTCGTTGGGGTGGTGCGGTCAGGCGTACCGTGATGGTCTGCCCGTCCGACGCCGAGGTCAGCGCCACGGCGGGTACCGCGAGCTCTAGTCCACCGCGTGTCACCACGTACTTCACAGCTGCACCGCTGGCAATCGTCGGTGCGGGGGTCACGGCCGGGGAAGCGAGTACCTCGCCCGCGCGTATGACGCGCCGGGTGATCCAACCCGGTTCCGGCCTGGATTCGGTAGCGCTCGTGCGGCGTGCCATGGTGCGACGCGACTCGAGCGTCATGTCGGTGTCGGTCAGTACCGTGCCACGCGGCAGCGTTCGCGTTGCCACGAGCACGAGCAGGGTGTCCTGTTGTGCCTGCGCGCGCGCACCGGCCAGCAGACCCATGGGAAGCGATCCCACGATCAGCCAGCGAACGAGGCGCCGAAGCCAGGACGTGTTCATCTATCGCACCAGGCCGTTGGCCACCTGCATCATCTCGTCGGCGTTCTTGATGGCCTTGGAGTTGAGCTCGTAGGCGCGCATCGCCGTGATCATGTCCACCATTTCCTGGACGATCTCGACATTGCTGCCTTCCAGGTGTCCCTTGAGGATTCGGCCAAAGCCTTCATCCTGTGCAAATCCGGTGATGGCCTGACCCGAGGCCGGTGTCTCGGCCAGCAAGTTCTCACCTAACGACTCGAGGCCTTCAGGATTCAGGAAGCGGGCGAGTTCGATCCGTCCGATCTCCTGCACGTTGGCCTTGTCGCTGCCGGTGGTCACCGAGACGACGCCGGTCGGCGAGACGGTCACGGAACTCGCATCGGTTGGAATCTTGATGCCTGGCAGCACGGTGTACCCGTTGGAGGTGACGAGCGTGCCGGTGTCGGAGATCCCGAACGACCCGTCACGCGTGTACGCGACCTGTCCGTTCGCCATCTGCACCTGGAAGAAGCCGTCTCCTTCAATGGCCAGGTCGAGTGGGTTGGACGTCTCTTCGACGTTGCCTTGCGAGTGCAGGCGCTGAACCGCGGAGAGGTGCGTCCCACGACCGATCTGGATGGCGGGAGTGGTGTTGGTGTCGGTGGCGCCGAGGATCGCCGGCCCCTGGACCGTCTGGTACAACAGGTCCTCGAAGTGTGCGCGCGATCGCTTGAACGCGGTCGTGTTCACGTTGGCGAGATTGTTGGCGATGACCTCGGTGCGAAGCTGCTGAGCCATCATGCCAGTGGCGGCGGTGCGGAGCGCGGGATCCATGAAAGGGCCGGAGAAAGGGGTCAGGCAGGGACTTTGCCGATGTCGTTCGCGATCGTGGAGCGAATACCGTCGAGCGTCGTCAGGACCTTCTGGGCGAAGGCGTAATTGCGTTGCACCTCGATCATGTCCACCAACGCCGACACCGTGTTCACGTTGCTCTCTTCCAGCACGCCTTGGCGCACGCTGCGGTCGGTCATGGCCACGGATTCACGCGATGCGTCGGGCAGGAAGTGCGTGCCCTCGGCGTGGGTCAGCGTAGGCGCCTTGGTTCGCTCGACGCGCAGTCGGTCGATTCCCACGCCATTCACGGACACCAGGCCCGTGCGGTCAACCTCCACGTGCTCGGGGAGTATCTCGCGGCCCTTGGCGTCGCGCGTCAGACGAATGGGTCCGCGTTCGCCTAACGCCGCGTTGCCGTCGGCATCCACCAACACCCCGTCCGCGTTCAAGCGGAACGAGCCGCCGCGCGACCATTGCTCGCCCTGAGGGCCGGTGACGACCAGGAAGCCGTCCCCCTGCATCGCCAGGTCGAGGGGCTGACCCGTCGTCCGGAGGGTCCCGCCACGGACGTCTGTCCGCGCGTCCGGCGTGGGGAGGGATTCGCCCATCAAGCGGGCAAACACGCGCTCCGCCTTGAACCCGTCGGTGCTGGCGTTGGCGAGGTTGTTCGAAGCGACCTCCTGACGCCGCTCCCAGTAGCGGAGGGCGCTGGCGGCGCTGGCGATTCCATCGGTCTTGATCATCGCGGTTTGGGCTCGATCGTGGTTTCTCATCTATTGAAGAAGGCAACCCACATGCCCAACACGCGTCGCTGCGATCACATCCTGTAAATCCTTGTACTGGAACTACTTAACGCACATCCCGCCGAGCGTCTGACCCAGTATTGCCGGCGGGACGCAGGGAAATTCGTGCCGCTCCCGGCTTTCCTTTCCGAGCGGCAGCGGGCGAACTGGCCCCCAGGACCAAGGCGACGGCGTCGCGGGAAAGGCCGGTGCGACGGGCGATTTCGTCCGGCTTGGTTCCATGGGCAGCGAGTGAGCGGGCCTGGGCTGGCCGGCGTTGGGGCGTCTGGGTCGAGGCGCCGCGTGTCGGCGTGGCGATGAGCACGAGCGCCAGGACGGCCGCCGCCATCATAAGGGCTGCGGCGAGGGTCACGGGGTCCGACGCGACGGTGGACCAGAGATCGTAGATCGTCTTCATCGTTAGGCCGCCGTGGTGCGAAAGTGTGAGAGTTCGGTGCGCAGCTTGCCCAGCGCCTTGGCCCGGATCTGGGAGACGCGGGATTCCGTGAGGTCGAGCACTTCAGCGATCTCGTGCAGCTTCAACTCCTCGAAGTAGTACAGCGTGAGCACGACGCGCTCCTGCTCCTTCAGCCGGCGCAGGGCGTCCTTCAGGATTTCGCGCTCCTGCTCCCGATTGACCTCATCCTCGATATTCGATTCGGAATCGAAGATCATGGCTTCCGGTGGCAACCCCGGGTTGCCGTCGTGGTCGGTGGCCGACTGGTCGAGCGAGATCTGCACGGCGCTTTCAGTCTCCGACTGCCACCGCCAGAACGTCTCGAGGTCAACGCCGAGGTGCTCGGCCAGCTCACGGTCCGACGCGGGTCGACCGAAGATGCGGGTCAAGGTTTCTCGGGCATGCGAGATGTCGCGCGTCTTGCGGCGGACGGAACGCGGCACGTGATCCTGTCGCCGGAGTTCGTCGAGGATGGCGCCACGAATCCGCGGGACGGCGAACGTCGAGAAGGCCAGTCCGCGCGCGGGTTCGAAGGCATCGAGCGCATTCATCAGTCCGATGGTGCCGCAGCTGACGAGTTCGTCGAAGTCGGCGGGCGCCGCCAAGGCCCGGGAGAGCTGCCGCGCCACATGATGGACGAGGTTCAGGTTCTCCTGGAGCAGGGTATCGCGCGCCTTGGCGTCTCCGCTGGCGTAGGCACGCCAGATCTTATCGGACGACATGAGCTTACCTCTTCCTGAAAGGGCGAGTCAGTGAGCCGGCGCGAGACGACGCCGACGGATCGGTGAGGAGGCGTTCGCCAATCGGGTGCATGGCGGCGACCGCGTTTGAGCCGACGGCCGCGTCGATCGCCCCCAGTCCAGCGGCGAGGGCGTGGCCAAAGTCGGCATCCTCGGGGATGGCGCCGGCAAACGTCACGGTCCGCGAGAGAAAGCGGATCGCGGCGGCGTTCAGGTGACCGTGGAGCGTCTCAGCGACGTCGTCCGTCACGCGGTTCGCGACCACGTCGATCGGCACCTGGGGGTACTGCTGGGTGACCAGCTTGAACAGTGCAAACGTGGCGGCCAGTCCCACGCGGTCTGCCCCGCACACGGCGAGCAACCGAGTGGCGCCGTCGCGGCATCCCTGCAGGATGGATGCGGCGCTCGATCCCACGTCGGCCACGACACAGTCGAAGCCGTCGTACAGCGACGTCAGCCGGTCCCGAAGCACGCGCTGTTCCGCGTCCGGCAGCGGATGCTCATCCGGGGCCGCCACCAGCAGTGAGAGCGACGGGGACACGGGCGAGAGCAACGCCGACGGGTCGATGCCATGACGCAGGGCGCCTAACGAATAGGCAGGCCGAATGCGCAGGAGTTCGTGCAAGGTGCCCAGGCGTCCCACCCCGTCGACCAGCAACACGCGACGGCCCTGTGCAGAGATCGCCGCGCCCAGCAACGCCGATACGGTGGACGTACCCACGCCACCCTTGCCACTGGCAACGGCGATCATGTGCACTCCACGCGCCAATCCGCGCTGGGGCGTTGCGGCCATGCGGGCAGCCTCGAGTTGGGACGTCACGCGGCGCGCACCGACAGTTGGCTCGGCGTGATGCCGAGCGCGGTGAGCACGCGGGCGCGCGCCGGGCGAACATCGGCCGGCACCGCTTGTCCATCGCACAACCAACGCATGGGCAGGTCGAGCGCGGCGCAGGCGTCGGCGAGCATGGCGTCTTCGGAGACTTCATCCGTCTTGGTGAGCAGCAGGTGCGTGAGCCGGCACGACGCATAGTGCTGTGCGGCGCCATGCAGGAGGTCGGGACGCATCGTGGCTGGGATCACGAGGTGTGTCTCGTCCGGCGCGGCCGACTTGAGCATCGACTGCCACTGGGTGTTGGCTTCCTTGGCTCGCGGGCTGCGCCCCGGTGTGTCGATAAGCACGACGTCGCACTTGTCCAGTCGGCGCAGCGACGCGGTGAGGTCGCGGGCGTCGTAGGCGACTTCCAGTGGCAACGCCGCGATCTCCGCGTATTGTTGGAGCTGTTCAATCGCGGCGACGCGAAAGGTGTCCAGCGACAGGATGCCGACCTTGGCGCCGGGGAAGGTCTGTGGACTCAACGCCAGCTTGGCGAGCGCCGTCGTCTTGCCGGCGCCCGTTGGGCCCACGAGCGCCAGCACAAACGGTCCACTGCGTCCCCGTCCGCCGCTGGCGCGCGGCAAGGTCGGCGGTGGTGGTTCCAGCCGTCGGCGCAGCACGCCAAGGCTCTCGGCACTCGCGGCCAAGACCTGCACGCGCGTGCGCTGCCCGTGGCGCTGGACATCGCTGCGGACGATGAGGACATCATCGCCTAACGCGCGGCGTGCGTCCTCGAAGACTTGGCGGAGGTCGGATCCGTGAAAGGACTCAAACAGCATGCGTCAGCTCCCAGGTGGCGACGGTATTGAGCTTCACTGAAGGCGGCAGCTCGGCGAGGGACACCACCGGCAGGGCCGGTAGTACGGGTTCCACCAGCCGGCGCACGCCAATGCGCAGGCTGGGCGGTGTAATGAGCGGTGGCATGCGGCCATCGGCGGCGTGCGTGGTGGCCAGCAGGTTGAGGTCACGCAGCAGGTCGGCGAGGACATCGGGCGTCAGGGTTGGCAACCCCGATGGAGCCGAACGCGGCGAGAAGAGCCCCATCAGCGCCCCTTCCAGCCGCGGCCCCATGGTGATGCCGCGTACCGCGCCGGTATCGTCCGCGTGCTGGCGGGCGATCACGTTCGACATGGCGCGCCGGACGTGCTCCACCAGGATCTCCGCGTCCTTGCTCTGGTCCACGGAGTCGCCTAACGCCTCGAGTACCGTCACCAGGTCACGAATCGGGAGCCGTTCACGGAGCAGGCGCTGGAGCACGCGGTGCAGCAAGCCCAGGGACACACGGTTGGGGATCAGTTCTTCCACCAGTGCCGGGTGTGACTTCTTGAGCGTGTCCACCATTTCCTGCACGTCCTGCCGGCCCAGCAACTCCGCGGCGTTGGCCTTGAGTGCTTCCATGAGGTGCGTGGCGATGACGGTCGTCGGCTCCACCACCACATAACCGAGGGACTCCGCCTCGACGCGGCGCGTGGCCGCGATCCAGCGGGCCGTCAGGCCGAACGCGGGGTCGATCGTCTCGATACCCTCGATCGGATACGCCACGCCACCGGTATCCAAGGCGAGCTGGAAGCGCGGCATCACTTCGGCCCGCGCGATCTCCGCACCACGCAGCTTGATGACGTACTCATTGGGGGGAATCCGCAGGTCGTCGCGCACGCGAATCGGTGGGATGAGGATCCCGACCTCGAGCGCCGCCTGCTTGCGCAACAACTGAATGCGTTCCAGCAAGTCGCCGCCCTGCTTCTCGTCCACCAGTGGGATGAGCGCGTATCCGACCTCCAGCTCGATCGGATCGATCTGGAGCAGGTCGCGCATGGGATCGGCGGGCTTTTCTGGTCCCTTCTCCGTCTGTTCGGCGGCGGTGCGGGCGGCCTTGGCCCGGCGCTGTTCGGCGTCTGTCGCGGTCCGGGCGATGAAGGCCAATACCGCGCCTAACGTCAGGAAGGGAACCTTCGGCAGGCCAGGGACCAGCCCAAAGGCACCCAGGACGGCCGCGGCCAGCCAAAGGGCTCGCGGATATGCCGCGAGCTGGCCGGCGACCTGCGTCCCCATTCGCGTTTGACCCGACGCGCGAGTGACCATGATACCCGCGGCCGTCGAGACGATCAGCGCCGGGACCTGGGCCACCAGCCCTTCGCCGACTGTCAGAATCGTGTATTGCGACGCCGCCTGCGACAGCGGTAGGCCGCGCTGGATGACGGCGATGAAGATGCCGCCAATGATGTTGATGAACGTGATGAGGAGCGCGGCGATCGCATCGCCCTTCACGAATTTCGAGGCACCGTCCATCGCGCCGTAGAAGTCCGCCTGACGCGCGATCTCCTCGCGGCGGCGCCGTGCCTCGGTCTCGTCGATCAACCCCGCCGACAGGTCGGCGTCGATCGCCATCTGTTTCCCGGGCATGGCATCCAACGTGAATCGCGCCGCGACCTCCGCGACACGACCCGCACCCTTCGTGATGACGATGAAGTTGATGCCGATCAGGATCAGGAACAGCACCAACCCGACCGCATAGTTGCCGCCAATGACGAATTGCCCGAAGGCCTGAATGACTTGCCCCGCGTGCCCCTCGGCCAGGATCAACCGGGTGCTGCTCACGTTCAGCGAAAGGCGGAACAGCGTCAGCAGCAGCAACAGGGCGGGGAACGAACTGAACTCCAGCGGATCGGAGGTCTGCATCGTGGTCAAGAGCACCACGAGTGACAGTCCAATGCTGGTGGCCAGGAACAGGTCCAGCGCGAACGGGGGCAGCGGAATGATCAGCAGGGCAATGACGAACACCACCGCCACTGCCAGGCCCATCTCGGCGTTGCGTTTGGCGGGTCCTTCGAGCTGCAGGGCGACCGCGGGGCTACTCATGCGACCACCTCCTGCAGGCGTGTGCTACGACTGAGCCGGCGCCGGATGACGAAGGCGAGGATCTCGGCCACCGCCACGTACAACTCCGCCGGGATGATGCTGCCGACGCGCGAGGTGGCGAGCAGTGCACGTGCCAGCGGCTTGTTCTCGATGCAGGGAACGCCGTGCTCGCGGGCGATGGCCTTGATGCGTTCGGCTACCTTGCGCTGCCCCATGGCCAACACGATCGGAGCAGGGGCCTTGTCTGGGTCGTACGACAGGGCGATGGCAATGTGCGTCGGGTTCGTGATGACGACATCGGCACTCGGCACACTGCGGAACATCTGTCGGCGTGCCAGGGCCCGGCCAAAGCTGCGCAAGCGCTGCTTGATGAGCGGGTCGCCTTCCGTCTGCTTCAACTCCTGCTTGATCTCGTCGCGGCTCATCTTCAGCGACTGCTCGTACTGCCACACCTGCCAGGCATAGTCGAGCGCCGCCAGGCCCAGGTAGGCGAGACCGGCCGTCATCAACAACTTGACGGCGTACTTCTTCACGACCACCAGGAAGCCCAGTGCCGACATCTGGGACAGGGACATCATGTCCGTCCATGCCGCGCCCAGCGCTCCACGCACCACCCACGCCACCAGCAGCAACTTCGCAATCGACTTCAGCAGCTCCGCGATCGACTGCAACCCGACCACGCGCTTGATGTTGTTCGCGGGGTTCAGGCGTGACGGATCGGGCATCAGGGGCTTGGCGCTCACGATGCCGCGGGCCTGTGGGCCGGCGATAGCGATGGCCACGGCCATCAGCGATCCGCCCCATACGCCGAGCACGGCGAGTGTCCGCAGGCCGAGGGATCGCAACAGGGAAACTGGGCGCCCAGCGACGGTCCCGCGACATTCAGCAGGATGGCCGCGCCTAACAGCACGAATGAAGTCGTCAGTTCGGCACTGCGTGGAACGCGTCCTTCCTTGCGTGCCTCGTCGCGGCGCCTCGGGGTTGGGGCCTCGGTCTTTTCCTGGTCGTGGAGTGCCATGTCAGCGGCCCCCCGCGCCGGAGAAGACAGACACGAGCTGCGTCAGCATGCCGGCATAGGTGACGTCCCACCCCACGAACCAGCTGACGATCATCGGCACGGACGCGGTGAACGCGAACAGTCCCACCGCGATCTGGACGGGGAATGCCAGCTGCAGGATGTTCAGCTGCGGGGCGGCGCGGCTGAGCACGGCCAGGGCCACGTTGGTCACCATGATGACGGCGATCACGGGCGATGCGAACTTGAATCCGAGCGCGAAGAGCTCGGACCCCATCAGCACGGTGCCCTGCATGCCCTCCGGCAGTTGCAATGCGCCACCGATCGGAAGGTGCTGTAGGGTACCCGCCAAGGCATCGAGCATCACCAGGTGCCCGTTGCCCGCGAGGAGAAGCGTCAGCGCCAGGAGGTTCATGAACTGGCCCAGCGCTGTGGACTGCTGCAGGGACAGCGGATCCATCAATGCCGCGCCCGACAGTCCAATCTGCGCGGAGAGGAGTTCGCCCGCCGCTTCGGCGCCGGCGATCAGGATCGCGGCGCCGAACCCGACGATGAACCCGATGAGCGTCTCGCCAATGATCGCGGCCGGCGTGAGCGCCAGCGCGGCGGGGGCGTGAGCGCGCGCTGCCGGCTGCAACAGCACGGCCAGCACGATCACCACGGCGGTGCGAAGCGTTCCGGGAACGGTGCGCGCCGAATACATGGGTGCGACCAATACCAGGCCGCCAATGCGCGCCATCGTCAGCACGAACGCCGTCGCCGCGCCGGGCGCCAGCAAGTCGAAGCCGGTGGTCGCATTCATGAGACAAGTCCTGGCAAGGAACGGAACAGGTTGCCCGTGTATTCCACGAGCAGCTGCAGCATCCATGGCAGGGCCACTAGGAACGTCAGCGCCACGGCCACCAGCTTCGGCACGAACGACAGCGTCTGCTCCTGGATCTGCGTGACGGTCTGCAGGATGCTCACCACGAGGCCCACCAGCAGGGCCACGATGAGCATCGGGGCCGCCACCAGCATGGCGACCATCATCGCGTTGCGCGCGAGGTCCGAGACGGTGGCGAAGTTCATCGGAAACCGGCCACGAGGCTCTGCATGAGCAGGGACCATCCGTCCACCAGCACAAACAGCAGCAGCTTGAACGGCAAGGCGATCATGGCGGGCGGCAGCATGAACATGCCCATGCTCATCAGCACCGACGACACCACGATGTCGATGATGATGAAGGGAAGAAACAGCACGAAGCCGAGCTGAAAGGCCGTGCGCAGTTCCGAGGTGACGAACGCCGACATCAGCACGATCGTGGGCGTGTCCTCGACGCGCGCCGGCGCCGGGGAACCGCTCATGTCAATGAAGGCGGCGATGTCCTGTTCCCTCGTCTGGCGGATCATGAAGCCGCGGAGTGGCACGATCGCTGCCGACATCATCGCCGACTGGTCGATCGCCCCGTTCATCCAGGGCGTCAGTGCCGTGCGGTTCACCTCGGCCAGCGTCGGCGACATCACGAAGCCCGTCAGCAGCAGCGACATCGCCGCCAGCAATTGGGCCGGCGGCGTCGTTTGCGTGCCTAACGCCTGCTTCAGGAAGTGCAGGACCACCAGGATGCGGGTGAAGCTCGTCATGAGCAGTAGCAGGGCCGGCAGCATCGTCAGCGCGCCCATCATCACCACCACACCCACCGTTCCGCTCAACCGCAATCCGCCATTCCCGTTCTCGCCCACCTTCAAGTCCAGTGTTGGCAGCGCCCGCGCGACGGCGTCGAGCGATCCGGCAGGCTGCGCCACCTGCGCCGGGCTCGTGGGACCGGGCTTCGCTGGCGTCGCGGCACGGGTCGCGTTGCCGCCCGCGGACGCTGGGGTGCGACCAGTGGATGGTGCATTGGCAGGGGCCGTCGATGCCGCGCGCGGCGGGGACGCGCGACGTGTGGTGTCGGTGGCCTGCGCATGCGCCTGTACCGGAGAAACGAGCGTCGTCAGCAACAACGCCGTCACGGGCAACCCGGCGTTCTTCAGGCCGGCGCGAACGGCCGCCTTGAAGTCGAACGCCGGCCGCCCCTGATTGGGATCGGCGACCGCGACGGCTTCCGGCACGGCCTCTAGCTCGGCGAGCGTGCGCACGCCACCCTCTCCCACGCTCACGGCCAGCAGCTGCTCACCGATGCGCACGACCGCAATGCCCTGACGTGGACCCAGCGCAATCCGCTGGACCACGACCATTGGCACGCCGCCGCGCGACGTGGACGCCGCGGCCGTCACGCGACGCAACAACCGCATCGTGATCGCCACCAGCGACAACACGAGGGCCAACGTCATGGCGACGCCGACCAACGCCGAAAACGTCACGCCGCGGCCTCGGACGTCTTCTTGCGCGACAGGATGCGGGTGATGCGGACACCGAAGTGCTCACCGAGCACCACCACTTCGCCCTCGGCAAAGCGGCGGTCGCCGATGAAGATGTCGATCGGTTCGCCCGCCAGTCGTTCGAGCTGAACCACCGAGCCACGCCCCAGCCGCAGGATCTCCTGGACGGCCATGGTCGTGCGCCCAAGCTCGATCGAGATCGGGAGCGTCAGGTCCATCAGGAGTGACAACGGGACCTCGGTCTGGCCGATGATGGCTTCGCCCAGTTCGTCGAAGTTGATGTCGGTGGTCGGGTCGGGCATTTGGTTGGTCCCCATGCGAGGGCCTCGGTTACGAACGAGTGAACGGAATGGTCACGACTTCGGGCGCCGGAAGGATTCCTTCGTTGAGCCTGACGGCCAACGACGGCCCCACACGACCTGGACTGGCACGAAAGCGCGGCTGGTTGCCGACGATCACGTCGATCTCGGCCGTCCGCGACAACCCCGTCGGCACCACGCTCCCCGCGCTGAGCGAGAAGAGCTGCCGAATGGGCATGCGAAACTCCGGCAGTCGCGCGGCGATCCGCACCCGGGTTCCGCGCAACGAGTGTTCGGTGACGAGGCGATTCATCGCCTGCTCTTCGGGCGAGCCAAGGAGCGAAATGCGTCGCTCGCTGCTGCCGGCGAAGAACTTTTCCAATACGGCGAAGGGAAGACAGACCAGCAGCAAGCTGCGCGTTTCGTCGGCCGTCACCTCGATGTTGGCGACCAGCACCGGATCCTCACGATTGGCCACACGCAGGATTTCGGGGACGGACTCGAAGCCCGTGAGCTGCAAGTCCATCTCGACGTAGTCCTGCCAGACTTCGCCCGTCAGCGTGAGGACGCGCTCGGCCACGGTCCGCACCGCCATCCGCTCGAGCGGCGTCAGCGAACGTTCGGGCGACGGCGAGGCCGTGCTGCCGCCGAACAGCCGATCGACGAGGAAGTAGGCGAACTCGTGCCCGAAGTCGAGGACGCCTTGTTGGCCTCCCGTCTTCAGGATTTCGAACGTGTATGACGCGCAGGGCGTGGGCAGCGAGAGCGTGAACTCGCCGAAGGAGAACTGCTCCACGCTCTGAAGCTGGAGCTGGACGGCGCCGCGCACGCGCGACATCAGCCAGCCTTCGAGCCCCTTCGTGAAGCGCTCGTACATCGCTTCCAGGCTGCGCAGCTTGTCGGTGGAGATGCGGTGCGGACGCCGAAAGTCGTACAGCTGCGCATCCGACGCCGGGCCGGCGATGGTGTCGTCCGGGACCGGGGCATCCGCAGGACGGCTGCTTCCCAGCAGCGCGTCAATCTCATTCTGTGAAAGGGATTCGGACGCCACGGCTACTGGATGACGTACTGCGGGAAGTAGATGCGGCGAATCGCTCCCTTCTTGAAGAGCGCGCCTAACGAATCGGTCAGTTCCTTCTTGATCTCCTCGCGGAACCGCATGTCGGCGAGTTGCTCCACCGTCTTCGAGCCCATCACGCGAAGCAGCACATCGCGGGTCTCGGCGTCGCGGGCCTTCATCTGTTCCACGACGGTCGCGTCCTTGGCGTCGACCGCGGTCGCCAGCATCAAGAAGCGGGTGCCTCCCGATCCGGCCGGGTTCAGGATCACGTTGTCGATGAGGTACACGGTGCTTGCTGCGCCCTCGCCCTCCTTTCCCCCTTCGTGCCCGCCGCCACCTTCCGCCTCGGCTTCGGTCGAATCGGCAGCGAGGGAATCGGGGTGCACCACGTAGCCCGACTTCTTCGCCAGCATCGGCCCGAGCGCGAACAGGCCCCCGGCCGCTCCAAGGAGCAGGCCGCCGACCAGTGCCCCAATGAGAACGATGCCCTTCGGGCCTTTCGAAGCGGGCTTTGCTTCGCCTTCGGCTGGGGTCGCGGTTTCTTCAGACATGTCCGTTTGGATCGCGAGAGGTGTAGTGAGCGATCACACGGAAAAGCAGGGCGCATACCACCCGATTGAGGTCGGATTTGACGCCTCACATGCCGTCGTAACTGTTTTGACAAGAATGAGTTACGCGCTTGTGCTCAAGCCGTGGCGGGGTGTGGGCTCACGGGGAGACTTCGGCCGCGTCGGCAGGAAGTGCCGGTACCCGCAGGTCCGTTTTTCCGCCGTGTCGCAATTGGGCCGACGCGCGAAAGGAGTCGACGAAAGGGGCTGACGATCAGAGCCAGCCCCTTCCGCCGACTTGGTCGACTACTACCGCTTGAGGTTCACCACTTCCTGGAGCATTTCGTCGCTGTTGGTGATCACGCGGCTGTTCGCCTGGAACCCGCGTTGCGCGACGATCATGGATGTGAACTCGGCGGCCAGGTCCACGTTCGACATTTCGAGTGCGCCACTCGTGAGCGTCGACTGACTGCCTTCGAGCGCATAACCGTTGACGGCGCCGCCGGAGTTACCAGATACGCCGTACATGTTGTCACCCACGCGGAGCAAACCGGCCGGGTTGTTGAAGTCGGCCAGGACGATCTGGGCCAGCACCACGTTGGTTCCGTTAGTGAACGCGCCGGTGATCGTGCCCGTGCGGTCGATCGAGAAGCTTTGCAGCTGACCGGCGGCATAGCCGTTCTGGTCACGCAGCACCGCCGTGTTGGTGCCGGCGAACGACGTGATGCCGTTGATGCCCGTGCCCAGGTCCAGCGTGACCGACACTTGATTCGCGCCCGGCGGATCGAACGTGACGATGGGCGGATCGGTCGGGGCGGCGGTCAGCAGCACGCCCGTCGGGTCAAACTGTAGGGTCTGGGGCGTGGAGTTCGGCGGGGTGAAGCCGGCGGGGAGGTTGGTCCCATCCACCTGCCACGTCCACGTGTCGGCGGCAGTCTTCCAGAACTGGAGCTTCAGGTCCCACTGGTTGCCTAACGAATCATAGACCGTCACGGACGATTCCGTCCACGAGTCCTTGTTCGCTGGGTCGGCCCGTGAGGCCGCGTCGAACGCGTTGGTGGGCGACGCGCTGGTGTCGAAGACCGGCGCCGACGCATTGAGGTTGCCGGCGAGGGCCACGGAGTCCGTGGGCTTGGCGGCCGTCTTCTGCCCGAAGGGCAGGGTCACGTCGCGAATGCCATCGAGGAACACGCCGTTGTCCGCCATGCGTCCCTGCACGACGAAGCCGTTGGTCGGCGAGACCAGCTTGCCATCGGCGTCCAGCTGGAAGTTGCCGGCGCGCGTGTAGTAATGCTGGTTACCCTTGGCGACGGTGAAGAACGAGTCGCCTTGGATCGCGAGGTCGGTGTTCAGGCCGGTGGTTTCCAGGTTGCCCTGGTTGAAGATCGTGTCGATCGAACCGATCTGCATGCCGAGTCCGACCTGGATCGGGTTGATACCGCCGTGATCGCCGGGTGGGCGCGACGCGCCTTGCAGCAACTGGGCGAAGCCTTCCTTGAAGGTCACACGGCCCGCCTTGAACGCGACCGTGTTGACGTTGGAGATGTTGTTTCCGATGACGTCCATGCGCACCTGATGGTTGCGCAGGCCGGAGACACCGGAAAAGAGTGATCGCATCATGTGTGCGAGATCCTCGAGTGAGGGTAAGGTCTACGAGAAGATTTTGACGACGCTTCCGATGTTGAACGTCATGGGCCCGGCGGTCAGCACGGCGCCCGTGCTGTTGTACGAGATGCCGTCGACCTTGCCAACCGAGTACGTCTTCTGGTTGGTGGTCACGCCCTTGGCGTCCTTCACTTCGATGGTATAGGTGTACATGCCCTCCGAGAGCTTCTGCGCGGCACTGCCGACATCAAATTCCATCTTGTCGCCGGCGGCCAAGTGACCTAACGGGCGGCTGGCGATCTCCTTGCCGGCCGCATTCAGAATCTTGAGGGTCGCGTCGCCTTCCGTGGCGATATCGGCCACGACCTTGCCCTGCTTCACGCCATTGGCATCCTTGGCAATCATCATCTGGTTGCCCTCCGCCATGACGGTCTTGCCTATCGTGCTCAATGCCACCGAGTTGTTGATGGCGAGGAGCATGGTGTTGTACTGCGCTTGCTGCGTCGCGAGCGCGTCGTTGATGTTCACGAGTTGCTCGAGTCCCGAGAATTGCGCGAGGTCGGCCGCCATCTTGCTGCCATCCATCGGGTTCATCGGGTCCTGATAGCGCATCTGCGTGGTGAGCAGCTGCAGGAATTCGTTCTTGCCCAGCCGCCCGCCAGGGCCAACGGCACTGGCGTCACGCTGCGCGGTGGTACCGGTCGTGCCTGCCGTCGTGGGAACCGACGTCGTCGAGGGAATGGTGGTCGGCATTAGCGGGATCCTTTGGGGTCGCGGCGATGGCGCGAACGGCCATCTCCATTCTGGTGATCGTACGCGCGGTTCGGATCGCGGGGATGCCGGTCCTGTCCGGTCGTACTGCTGTCTGACGTATTGGAGGAGGAGGCGACGCGTCCACCGTCACGCTCCGTCGCCACGTTCGCGGCGCCGGTTAGCGCCGTGTCAGGTCGGATCGCGCGAATGGTCACGGCCTCGGGCTCGAGCCCATGCTGCGCGAGTGCGCGCGAGAGTTCGGGCGCGTGCGTCGCCAGACGATCGGCGGCGACGGGGTCGCGCACGTCCATCACGGTGGACACCGAATGTCCACGCAAGTCGATGCGGATCCGATCCTCTCCGCCCTCGGGATGGTCCAGTCGTAGCAGCACCGAGGAGAGCGGTCGTTCAGCTGCGGCGTCACGGATCTCCATGGCGCGAGCCACGCGGTCAGTCATGTTCACAGGCGTGGGAGCCTCGGTGCGCGTAACGCCGTCACCGCGACTGGCCAAGGGATCGACCGTCCGCATCGCTTCTCGCCCGCCGCCGGCTTCAACCCGTTCACGAACGGCCGCCACCAAGTCTCGCTCGGCGCCACGTTCGTCGCGCGCTCCACCGCGTTGCTCGTCCCGGGCCAGGTGATCGTTCACCGCGGCGATGACTCGGTCGACCATGCCGTCGAGCGACGGCGCCGATTCCGCAATCTTGCCATCGCGCGGAGTCGTGACCGCCGTGGCATTCGCTGGCGCGATGGTCGTTGGACGCGGTGCGCGAGCGAGGGGCCGCATGTCGGGCCGGCTCACGGGCGAACCCTCGAGTGCGGCCACCGTGGCAACATCGGCCACACGCGCTGGCTGGGCCACCCCGGCAACGGCTGCCACCTGCGCCACTGACGCTACCTGAGCCACCGCAGAATGGCTCCGAGGTGCAAACGTGCGAGCTGGCGGAACAGCTGCATCCTCTGTAGGCATGAGGACCGTCGGCGCGAGCGGACGGCGTCCCATCGACGTGTCGATTTCCCCAAAAGGAAGCGCCAGCACGCTGGTAGGCTGGGGCATGGCCAACCGCTGGATGCCGGCACGCGTGCCGGCAACGACGGGACCTCGCGGTGGTGTGGGTGCGGTGGGCGCTTCGACCGCGGGTGTCACCGTCGACGACGGAATCGCGCGCGCCGTCTGCAACGGGAGTGACACCGGCATCTCGATATGTCCCGGGTCGCGCGGCCAGAGGGTGCGCAACCCGGCCTCCTTCGCGATCCGCGCCAGTCGTGCAAACGCCTCACTATTGTCGTAACCACCGTCGATCATGACGTCTGCCGCACGGGCCTCTTGATGTGGAGACGTACGCGTCCACGTCACGACGGGTCCGGGCGCGGTGCGTCCTTGCGCAAAGAGCGCGTCCTGCCTCGTTTGCGAACGCACGGTTTCCACCACCTCGACGGTGTAACCAAACTCGCGTTGCATGCGATCGATCAACTGCTCCAGCCGATCGCGGAACTCGGGTCGTAGAGACGTGAGTTCTCGTCGGATGGCGGTCGGGTCCGTGTTGGCAAAGGCGGTGCGGAGTGTGCGAGCAACCGCGGAGGCGTTGCCGGCGATGGATGGGTCCAGCGCACCGGCGGCGAGCCCGAGTGCCGCCGGAGTGGTCACACTGCCGAGCACCGGTAACCCGCCAGGGGCAACAGTCGGCATCAGCCGCATGTCTGGAGCGGTCATGGGGGCGTTTGTCGCATCGACTAGAGCCTCTCCGTTGTCCTTGGTTCGGCGTGCGTAGCGTTCCACGAGGAGCGGCACCTGGGCGGTTAACGCCTCCAGCAGCGCCTGCCGAGTCGCTTCGGGTAGCGCGCCGATGTCCAACGCGCCATTCGGCGACCCCTCGGTTCTGGCAGTGCCTGGCGCAATGGGCAGACGCGCCGTCGGCGCTTGCCGATCAGCTGTCAGGGCGTCGATCAGGAGTTGGAGCTGTTCTGGTCCCAGCTGGTCCAGGGTCAGCCCACCTTCACCCGGGGCCGCGGGATTCGACGGGCGATCGGGCAAGACCGACAGGGCGTTGCGCGAGGTCGAGCGTCCCAGCAGTTGTGCCAGCAACGCTGGCAGCTGCAACGGTGCGCCGGTACCTCCGGCGCCGAGGGCATTCCCCAGCACGGACGCGAACGGCAACCCAGTGATCGGGGTGTCGGCCCCGGCCGGCGCGGCCAACGATTCCAGCGGGCCCGCGAAGGGAAGAATCGGCATGGTCATGGGACCTTACCTCCACCAATGGACTTCTTGCTGATGGTCGCGGCGCGTTCCGCTGGGAAGTTCACAAGGATCGCGGCGGCCTGCTTCTCCTGCAGCGACTGCAGGATCAGCTGGATGTCGGCGTCGTCCATTTGCAGCAACACCTTCGCAGCGTCCTTGGGCGGCATGGAGGCGAAGATCTTGGAGATCCGCTTTGGCTGCGCAGCATCGTCCGTCTTGGTAGCGGCTGTTGTTACTGGCGGGCGGTCGGCGGCGCCGGTCGAAGTTGGGTGCGCTGGCGCAGGCTCGGCCGGCTTCCGCGCGGCTGGCTTGGTCGCCGCCGCCGTCGCCGGCTTCTCTCCCGTGGGCCTGGCCGTTGCGGCGGTGTGGGGATCGTGGGTCGCGGGCTTCGCCGCAACGTCGCCCTTTGGTGCCTCGTGTGTTGAAGCTGACTCGGTGGCGGCCGCAACATGCTCTTCCGCGCTCGCGGAATCGGTCGGCGTGGCGGTGCCTTCAGCTGCCGGTTCTGCCTTCTTCTCCGGGTGCTTTTCGGCGTGTTCGGCCAGGCTGTCCGCGACGACCTTGGCGCGGCGGGCAGTCTCGGCGGCAAACGCGGACTTCGCCTTCAGGACTGCAAAGCCGGTACCGGCGCCGAGGCCGGCCAGCAGCCCCACCACCACAAACAGGATCAAGCGAATCATGCCTTGTTCTCCTTGCGATCGTCGGTCCCGTTATGCACGTGACGGGTGAGGGCGATCGCGTCCATAGTCGCGCGCTCGATCTGGGCGGCATCGGCGCGGTATTCGTCCAGACGACGCGTGCGCAGGCGATCCAGGATCTGTCGATCCTGCGCTGCGGAGGTGAGGGCTTCGCGTCGTTCATTCACGTGTTCATCGGCTGCAGTGGCCTGCTCCAACGCCGCGCTGGCGCGTTCGCCGAGCTGGGCAACCACAAAGCTCAGGCTGACGATCTGCCCAACGGTTGGCGAATCACCGGTCGCCCGCGACACGCTGGCGTGCGCAAGATCGCGCACCGAGTTGAGGGCAGCGAATTGCTGGTGATGGAAGTCGGCGGTGTCTCGGGCGCGTGCCAGCTCCAACGCCATCTCTTGTTCGCGTTGCTCCCGTAGTTCCAGGAGTCGTTGTAGTGGGAACTTGAACATGTCAGTTCATCCGACTGATGGGGCCAACCTGCTGGGCGATCGACGCGAGGGTGCTTGTCGTCGCGGTCGTCGCAGAGATTTCGTCCGGGCGTTGTTGCAGGAAGCTCAGGACTTGCTCGCGGAGTCGCAGCGAGGCGTCGACAAGCGGGTCGCTCCCCTTCTGGTAGGCGCCAACCATGATCAGGTCTTCCTTTTCTCGGAATGCAGCCTCGAGTCGCATCAGCAGGTTTGCCGACTGGCGCTGCGTTGGCGAGATGATCTGGTCGCGCACCCGGCTCTTGCTTTCCAGCACGTCAATCGCCGGGAAGTGGCCGGCGCTGGCCAACTTTCGTGTGAGCACGATGTGCCCATCGAGGATTGACCTGGCGGCGTCAGCGACGGGTTCGTTGAAGTCGTCACCATCCACCAGCACCGTGTAGATGCCGGTGATGCCACCCGTGGTGCCATTGCCAGCCCGCTCCAGCAACCGGGGCAGGGCCGCAAACACGGAGGGTGGGTAGCCCTTGGTCGTCGGGGGCTCGCCGACCGCGAGGCCGATCTCGCGCCACGCCATGGCGACTCGTGTGACGCTATCGACCATCAACAGGACCTGCTTGCCCTGGTCGCGGAAGTACTCGGCGATACTGGTGGCCACCAGGGCGCCGCGGGCGCGTACCAGCGCCGCCTGGTCACCGGTGGCCACGATCACGACGGACCGCGCCAAGCCTTCAGGACCTAACGAATGCTCGATGAACTCGCGCACCTCGCGTCCTCGTTCACCCAACAGGGCAATCACGTTGACGTCGGCCTTGGCGTTGCGCGCGATCATGCCGAGGAGCGTGCTCTTGCCCACGCCGGAACCGGAGAAGATGCCGATACGTTGGCCGCGACCGATGGTGAGCATGCCATCGATGGCTCGAACACTCGTCTCCATCGGCTGCCCGATGCGTTGGCGTTCGAGCGGATGTGGCGGCTCGCCAGCCAGTGGGACGCGCTCCTTGGCATCCAACCGGCCCAGTCCATCGATAGGATGGCCCAGACCATTCAGGACGCGACCGAGCATGGCCGGGCCGACATCCACGCCAAACGAACGACCGAGTGGTTGCACGAAGCTGCCGGGGTGCAATCCTGCCAGGTCGCCCAATGGCATCAGTAGCACGCCGCGCTCGTGGAAGCCCACGACCTCGGCGAGCACCGAGTGATCGTCGCTGAACGACGACACGCGGCACAATTCGCCTAACGCCACATCCAACCCGGTCGCTTCGATGACCAGGCCGACGACGCGGGTCACGCGTCCATGGCGGACGAGCCGCGGGACATCGGCGATGCGCCGGACGAGGGTCTCAGGCACCGGTATACGTCAGTCGGCGATACACGCGTTCGAGCGCGGCATCCACGCGACCGTCCACGATGCGTTCACGTCCTTCAACCACACATCCGCCGGGAGCGATGCGACTGTCGGCCACCCACTCCGTTTCCTTGCGGTGTGCCAGTTCGCCGTCCATGGTGGACAGCATGCCGAGGATCACCGTGTGGTCCGCCGGGTTCAACCGGACGATCACCGGATGGTCAATCGGAAAGTCGGCGATGGCCTGGCGGACGACATCGATCACGTCATCCCGATCCACGGCGACTTCGCGAGACAGAATATGACGGGCGATCGCCACGGAGAGTGCGGCGACATTTTCCTCGGCGTTGGCCACCCAGCGATCCACACCGTCCTGGACAGAGACCAGCCCGTCCCGGAGCGCGCGCGCCACATGAAAGAGCCGCGTCCGCTCCGCCTCTTCGCCCGCCCGGAAGCCTTCTTCGAACGCCTGCCGTCGCGCGTCTTCCAGGACGTGAGCCGGCAGCAGCTCTTCGGCAGCTGCATCGGAGCCGGCGGCCGGCACGTGATGGTCGCCCACCGGCAGTTCGTCCGGTGCCCAGGCGATGACTTCCGTCGCCAAGGGAGCGCGACCTCGGGGGCGATTAGACGACGAGGTCATCATCGCCACCGCTCAGGACGATTTCACCGGCTTCCTCGAGCTTCCGTACCATGGCCACAATGTTCGTCTGCGCGGTTTCCACGTCGCGCATGCGCACTGGGCCCATCATCTCCATCTCGTCGTTCAACGCCTGCACGGCGCGTTGCGACATGGCGCCTGTGATCTTGGCGCGCAGGTCAGCGCTCGCCGCCTTGAGGGCCAGCGCGAGTTCCTTCGAGTCGACGTCACGCAGCAACCGTTGCAAGGCGCGGCTGTCCAGCGTGCCGATGTCCTCGAACACGAACATCAGGTTCTTGATCTGGTCGCAGAGCGCCTGATCCTTCGACGCCACGCTGTCCAACAGCACCTTCTCCAACGATGAGGTGACGTAGTTGAGGATAGACGCCACGGACGATGGGCCGCCGGCCGTGTTCATGCCTTGCGACATCGTCAGGTCGGTGTCGGCGCTCAACGAGCGTTCCACCAGCAGCAACATCTCGGGTTGCACCTTCTCCATCTTCGCCATCCGGTAGACGACTTCGGACCCGATCTCACTGTCGAAGTCCTTCAGGATGGCCGCCGTCTGTTGTGGATCGAGATGGGCCAGGATGAGGGCGATCGTTTGGGGGTGCTCGCCACGAAGCATCGTCCCAAGCTGTTGCGGATCCGCGTTGCGGAGGCGCTGGAGCCCGATGGTGTTGTGCAGCTGTCCCTGGATGCGCTCGAGCACCTGCGACGCCTTGCGCGCGCCAAAGGCCTTCTCGAGGATCTCGCGTGCTGCCTCGAGCCCGCCGGAAGCCAGTGAATCGGCCACGGTGATGCGGGTGAGCCACTCCTCGAGCACCATGTCCACGACCGACGGACTGATGCTCTCCATGCGAGCGATCTCGAATGAGATCGCATCCACCTCATCGGACGAGAGGCGTTGCGTGATCTGCGCCGCGGCGTCACTGCCTAACGCCAGGCACAGGACGGCGACCTTCTGCCGGCCGGAAAGGGCCTCGAGAATGCCGGTCTCGCTGTCTGCGAGCGCGGCCGAGGGTCGGGTCGCCACGGCGGTCGTGCCCAACCTATGCCTCCTTCATCCAGGCACGAACCAGCTTTGCTGCCACTTCGGGCTGCTGGTCCACCGTCGCCGTCACGCGGTTACGCGTCTCGGCATTCGCCTGCATGGCCGCCAATTCCGGCACCATCTTCGGTGCCAGCGGCGCGTCTTCTATCGGATGGTGATGAGAAATCGGGGCGGGGAGGGCCGCCGTCGCCGCCGGCGGAGCAAACTGTGCCGTCGCTGCTGCCGGACGGGCAACTTGCTTGGGACCGCGCACGGACTTGAGCGCCATAAAGCCGATCACGAAGGCGAAGATCAGAGCGACGGCGTTCATGACCAGCGCTTGGTTCTGCTGGACCTTCTGCACGAGCGTGGGCGGCGTTTCCGCCACGGCGGCGGGAGCGGCCGGCACGGAGAAGGGCACGCTGACGATCGACATGAAGTCGCCACGTGTCGAGTCATACCCAACGGCACTCTTCACCAGCGTCTCGATGCGGGAAAGCTCCTGGGCCGTGCGCGGCGTGAACGTCGCGCTATCGCCAGCACCGGTCATCTTGTCATTCACCAGTACCGCGACCGTTAGGCGCCGGACGGTGCCTAACGCATTGGCGAATACCTCGGTACTCTTCGAATTCTCGTAGGTAGTGGCCGAATTGGACGACGCCGCGCCACCTTGGGCGCCCGGCGTGATCTCTGCCTTTTGCTCCGTGGCGGCCACTTGCTTGTCCGGGTCCAGCGTCTGCGTCGTCCGTTCCATCCGGTCGAAATTGAGCGCTGCCGACACCTGCACGCGGGCGTTGCCCTGTCCCACCATCTGCGACAACAGCAGCTCGGCCTTTTCGCGGAGGTCTTGCTCCACCTCTCGCTGGTTGGCGAGTTGACGGCTGGTCAGGCCCAACAGGGAACCCTCTTCATTAGGTATGGAGAGCAGGCGACCGCCATCATCCACGACCGTCACTTGATCGCTCACGAGGCCGTCCACCGAGCTCGCCACGAGATGCGTGATTCCTTGCACCACGGCCGGCGCGGGCTCCTCACCGCTCCGCAGGCTCAACACGACCGAAGCCTCCGAGGGCGTGTTGGCCGCCCGGAAGCTCGAGGTTTCGTGAAGCGCCAGGTGCACCTGGGCCGATCGGACCCCACGCATCTTCCCGATCGTGCGCTCGAGCTCACCCTCGGCGCCCCCACGCCGGTAGTTCACTTTTTCAGTAAAGTTGGTCATCGCGTAGGCCGGCTTGTCGAACAGGTCCCATCCCGGTCGTCCGGAGGTGGGAAGCCCGTCCTTGGCCAGGGCCACACGCGCCCGTGGCAAGTCGGTCACCGCCACGGTCACGTCGGCACCACCGCGATCCAGCCGGTTCGGAATGCCAGCCTGCGTTAGGCGGTCCGAGACAGCGCTGACCTGGTCCAGGGGAGCGCCGCTCACCACCGGTACCCAGGTCGGCGCTCCCGCCCAGCGTGACACGCCAATGATCAGCGCGACGGCGCCAATCCCAACACCAAGCGTGGCCAGCCGTCGCCAGCCACCAATCCGTTCAATGAGTCCGTCGATTCCGTCTGCCATCGCCGTTGGGTGAGACTAGCTCTGCATCGACATCACGGTGCGGTAGGCATCCGTGAACTTGTTGCGCAGTTCTACCAGGAGCTGCAACGAGAGACCCGCTTCTTCCGCCTTGGCCATCACCTGGTGGATTTCCACGGGCTCGCCATTGATGAAGCGCTGCATGTAGTCCTGGGCAGCGTCCTGCGTGTCGGAGACCTGATTGATGACCTTCTTCAACGTGTCCCCAAACGACGTCTCATCCGACTTCCCGATGTCGATCGTGTAGCCCTTGGCCGCGTCCCCGCCGATTCCGGAGGCGCCGCCGCGTTGTTGCAGCGCTTGTTCGAGCTTCGCAAAACGATCCATGGCATCGCCAACGCCAGTGGCGCCGATCGTGCCACGGATGGCAGCTGACGCAAAGGGGTCCGCTGCCATGGCTAGGCCTTCACGTCCAGTCGCGCGCCGCGCGAGACCACCTGCTGCGGTTGTACCTGACCGCTCAGGACGCGGCCGTACGTGAGGGGACCCATCGCGCCCAGTTTGGCGAAGTAGGTGCGCTCGTCGCTGGACAGCACGCTCCACAATTCGGGATCTGTTCCTGGTGGCGGCTGGGCGGGTACGGCGGCTGAACTCGCGCCTGGGCGCTCCGCGGCGACCGGCGCCTTGACGGCACCAGGCGCAACGCCTGTCCGCCGATCCGTGCGACCAGGGCCGTTCGGGACCTGGGTGCCCGGAGCTCCCGGCGCATTGGTGCCCGGCGTCGTGCCGATGATGGGTCCGCGTATTCCGTAAATGCTCATGTGAAGTCGTTAGGGCGTCGGCCTAGATGTCGAGGGCGCGGCGAAGAAGTTGCTTGGCGGCCTGGAACACCGTGGCGTTTGCTTCGTACACGCGACGCGATTCCATCAAATCCACCATTTCATCAGTGACACGGACGTTGGGCATCCGGACGTAACCCTGCGCGTTGGCGTCGGGATGTCCGGGGTCGTAACGCAGCTCGCCCTCGGAGCTGTCTTCCACAATCTCCAGGGGGCGCACACCACCGAATGCCTCGGTGGGATCCGCGGCGGGTGCCGCACCCGACATCTGCTCGCTTGGCAGCGGCGGGAAGCTCGGCGGCGCACCTTCACGAATCGCCTCTTCCAGCTGCACCACGCGGCGCTTGTAGGGACCGCCTTCGCCAGCGCGAGTGGTCTCCGCATTGGCGATGTTGGTGGCGATCACTTCCATGCGAAGCCGTTGCGCCGACAGTCCCGACGACGCGATGTCCAGCGGTCGGAACATCGGATTGCGGGAGCTTTCAGTCCCGCTGTTGGTGAGCAGGGGAAGCAAGCCGAGAGGACGGATCATTAGCGCTCCGTAACGCTGAGGCGAATCTGCGCGTAGGCCTTTTCCAGCAACTTGGCCGTGGCTTCGTAGCGAAGCTGTGCATCCGCCAGGTTGGTCATTTCCTTTTCGATGTCCACGCTCGTCGCCTCACTCGGCGCGGCGCCGTTGATCGAAAAGCCCGACTGGTTTGCGATCGTCGCACCGGATACGCGCTGGGCAATGCCACGCACGCGCTGACTCCCCACATCGAGGGCGTCGCGCAATTGCGGTGCACCGGAGACTCGTCCAAAGAAGCCGAAGAGCATGCGAACGATCCGCGTAGCTGGACGCGCTCCATTGCGCATCCCGGCGCATGCTAGGGCAATGCGCGGACCACGCGACTACGCTCGAAAAGAGGGCGCGATACGCGACAACGCGACCCCATGCCCGCAAAGTCTAACGTGTTGTCGGTGAGCGCCTTAGCGTGCGTGCCGCTTCGCTCTGTGCAGGACAGAATCGACGCGACCGTGCCCAATCCCTGAGCGGAAAAGAAGGGTGGGGGGGCAACTCTTGCCCGGTCGCTCCCGGACGGAGTTGCCGTTGAGCTTACTCGTCGCCTGAGGCCGTGGTTGCTGCGGCTTCGTCCAAAACCCGCGCGCCATTCAGCTTGTTTCGAAGGGTGCGCACGCTAATCCCCAGAAGTTCGGCCGTCTTGGTGCGGTTGTTCTTGGTGAGCTCCAAGGCGCGTCGTATGAGCGCCCGCTCAGCCTCCTCGACGTTCAGCGTATTCAGCACGATCGCTCCCGCATTCCCAGCCCCGGAACCACTCGCTCCAACCGCGTCGACGGAACGCGGAGTGCTTGTCCGCATCATCGCCTGTTGGGCAAGCGGCGACGCCATGCCGGCGCGCTGCGCGTCAAACACACGCGGCGGGAGCATCGGTTCGTGACTCAGGATGACCGCTCGCTCAACGGCGTGTTGTAGCTCACGGACGTTTCCCGGCCACGCGTAGTCCTGTAGCAAGCGAATCGTCTCCGGCGCCAGCCCCGCGACTTCCTTCTGGACTTCGGCGGCTGTACGCATGGCGAACCGGTACGCCAGCATGGGGACATCTTCCGGGCGTTCGCGCAGGGGCGGGATCTCAATCGGCACCACCGCCAGTCGGTAGTACAGGTCCTGTCGGAAGCGGCCGGCGGCCGCCTCGCCAGCGAGGTTGCGGTTCGTGGTGGCGATCACACGCACGTCGACGCGGATTGGCGACGTGCCGCCTACTCGCTCGAATTCCTGCTCCTGGAGCACCCGAAGCAACTTTGCCTGCAGCTCCAGCTTCATTTCGGAGATTTCGTCGAGTAGCAACGTGCCGCCGTGCGCGCGCTCGAACGCTCCTTCCACGCGCTTGATCGCGCCCGTGAAGGCGCCTCGCTCGTGACCGAAGAGCGCACTCTCGATCAGGCCTTCGGGGAGCGCGGCGCAGTTCAACTTGATGAACGGCCGATCGCGCCGATCGCTTTGATCATGGATGGCGCGTGCGAAGAGCTCCTTGCCCGTTCCGCTTTCGCCCTGCAGCAGGACCGTCGCGCGTGTCGGCGCAACCATAGAAACCGTCTGCTGGATCCGTCGAATGGCGGCGCTGTCCCCCACGATCTGCCGCTCATTCCGGAACTCCATCACCTCGCGTCGCAGCACCGCGTTCTCCCGACGCAGTCGAACGAACTCCAGCGCCTGTTCGACGGCGAGTTCAAGCTGCTGCGTGCGAACCGGCTTGGTGATGTAGTCGATCGCCCCGGCCTTGATGGCCGCGACCGCGTGCTCGATGCTCGCGTACCCCGTCACCATGATCAACGGGATGTCGTACCCTTCTCGCTGCAGCAGGGCAAGGAACTCGAGCCCAGTCAGCCCCGGCATCCTATAGTCGGAGATGATCAGGTCGATGCTTTCCTTTGAAAGAACCTGCAGTGCCTCAACGACATTGCGCGCGCCCAAGGCCCGGTGGCCGGCGCGCGTCAGCGTGTCTTCGAGGATTAAGCCGACGGAAGGTTCGTCGTCGACGTAAAGAATGGTGGCCATGTCAGCGATGCGGGTACGGCAGCGACTTCGGGACCCGAAGTCCGCTAAAGTCCCGGCCGCGAGCGGCCGATACTGACCCACAGACGCTTTGCCCAGACCCGTCGCAACCTTGTCCGGATCTAATCTCCAGGCTGCCCCCAGTCATGCGAGTTACGAACATCGGAATCAGTACCAACGCCATCCTTGGCCTCCAGCATGCTTCACGCGAGGTCGAGGAGGCGCAGCGCCGCACGCAGACCGGACTTCGAGTTGAACTGGCATCCGACGACCCGAATGCCGCGTCGTCCATCATGTCGTCCGCGGGTTCACTACGTGCCCTCGATCAATACCAGCGCAACATCAACTCCGCTACCTCGCGAAGCAATACCGAAGAGGAAGTCCTGAACCAGTTGTCGACCAGTCTTGAACGGGCAAAGCACCTCGGGATTCAGGAAGGGAACGGTTCGGCCAGTGCGCAGACGCGACTCGTCGCCAAGGCGGAAGTTGACCAGATCATGGCGTTCGCCATCCAGCAGGCCAACACCAAGTTCGAAGGCGAGTACCTGTTTGGCGGTGACCAGTCACAGACCATGCCCATCACGTCGTCGTCGCCGCCGTTTACGGCAGCGCCGCCGACCGGTCAGCGTGGCGCCCAGATCTCGGAAGGGCTGGTCATCAACGTGAATCACAATGCCTCGCAGGTGTTCCTCAACTCCAGCGTGCTGGCGTCGATCGATGAGCTGTCTACCGCGCTCGCGGCGAACGACCAGACGGGCATCATGAACGCGATCAACACGATCGACACGGCCATCGGGTCCGTACAGAACCTGCTTGGCGATGTGGGGGCGCAGTCGAATCAGTTGGAAACCACCACGCAGAACATCACGGCGCTCACGGGAACGCTCAAGACCTTCAAGTCCAACTTGCAGGATATCGATCTCGAGGCGGCTGTGACCACGCTGGTGAGCAAGCAGAATGCATATCAGTCGGCCCTCCTTGCCACCTCTCGGGTCCTTACGCTCTCTCTCGCGGACTACATGAGATGAGTACTGCCGTCGCACCATCCGCCGGTCAGGTGCAGGTCGCATCGCAAGTCCTCGGCACGTTGCAGGTGCCGGCGCAGGATCTCATCACGTTTCCCGTCGGTGTGTTCGGGTTCCCCGAGGCACGCACCTTCGCACTTCTCCCAACCCCGCGCGAAGGCATCTATTGGCTGCAGTCGGCCGATCACGCAGCCCTCGCGTTTCTGCTCGCCGATCCCTTTCTCTTCTTCGCAGGGCGATACCAGATTGACCTGGCGGGCGCCGAGCTGGCCCGTCTGGGTACGCCATCTCCCGAAGACACGCTCGTCCTGGCGATCGTGACGATGCCGGCGCATTCGGCCGACGCGTACACGGCCAACCTGCAGGCGCCGCTCCTGTTCAACCTGCGCGCGCGCCAGGCCTATCAGTGCCTCCGGCCGGACGATGGATTCAGCGTTCGCGAGGCGTTCGACATCGATCAGCTGCTGGCGGCCGGCTCCAAGTCAGGGCGCTGACTCCCGGCAACTCTTGCCTGACGAGTCCCGGTCAGAGATTCCGGGCTACGCGTTGGATCACACGTCGCCTAACGCGCAAGCCGTGAACACACAAGCACTTCGCTCGTGGCACGCGGGATGCCTTTGGTTTCCTGTCCGCGCATGAACGCGCGGGCGCGCGACGACGAGCCGCGCCCACGGACGGACCCGGATGTGTCGCCGCATGTCAACCACGATCGATCCCGCCTCCACGCCGAAACGCGTCTTCGAGCGCGCCGTGCGTCACCACGTTGCCGGTCGACTGGACGAAGCCGCTCAGCTCTACCGCGAAGCGATCGCGATGGCGCCCGACTTTGCCGAGGCCTGCAACAACCTGGGCGCGATCCTCGGCGAACGCGGTGAAACCGCCCGGGCACTTTCGCTCGCAGAACGGGCAACGCGAATCAAGCCGGACTACGGTGAGGCCCACCACAATGTCGGCCTGTTGCTCACGCGACTCGGTCGCCACGGCGACGCCTTTCCCGCGTTCATCGCCGCCTGCCAGGCGGACCCGTCGCGCGCCGATTGGGCGAATAGTCTCGGCAACAACTGTGTGGAGCTGTCGCGTTTTGCGGAGGGACTCGTGGCCTTCGATCGCGCCGTCACACTGGCGCCGAACGAAGCGGAGTTCTGGAACAATCGATCGCTCGCACTACGCGGCTTGGGGCGCACCGTCGAGGCCTTGGCGTCGCTTGAAGAATCCCTCGCGCTCAATCCGCAGGGCACCAACGCGCTCTCCAACCTTGGTGTCATGTTGCGCGAGGAACGACGCCTCCCCGAGGCGATCGCGGTCTTCGAGCGTGCAACGGCCGCGGCCCCGCACCATGCGCCCACGCTCGCCAACTTTGCGTCGGTGTACGAGCTGATGGGCGACCACGCGCGCGTGCGTGAACTGGCCGAACGTGCTCGTGCCCTGGACCCGGGTTTTGCCGAGCCCCTCGTGTTGCTGGCGAACTGCGCGCTCGAGGAAGGGAAATACGACGAATCGCTGAGTCTCTTGCGCGAATGTCTGGCGATGGATCCGGATAACCGCAACGCCAACTGGAACCTGGCGATTCTCCAGCTGTTGCGGGGCGACTTTGGGCGTGGGTGGCGCCAGTTCGAGTCGCGGAAAGCGTTGCACGCGGCGGTGATCGACGGCTCGAGCTACAACGCACCGGAATGGGATGGGTCACAGCTCAACGGCGGGACGCTCCTGGTGCACACCGAGCAGGGCGCCGGGGACGCGATCCAGTTCATTCGACTCGTGCGACAGTTGCGCGACAAGGGCGCAGGAAAGGTCGTGCTCGAGTGCCCCTTCCCGATCGCTCCACTGTTGTCTGGCGTGGAGGGGGTGGACCAGGTGATCGCTCGCGGCGAACAGCGGCCACCCTATGACGCGCACGTGCTGCTCATGAGCCTTCCGTACTTGTTAGGCCTCCGACTGGACACGATCCCGGCTCGCGTACCGTACATTCCCGTGGAACGTCGCCCGGTCGCGTCCCTGGTAGATGCGCCTCCCTCGATCCTCAGGATCGGCGTGGTATGGGCCGGCAACCCGATGCACCATCGGGATCGACTGCGCTCAATCCCGCTGCAAGCCTTTGCGCCGCTGTTCGCCATACCGGGCACCGCGTGGTACGCACTGCAGAAGGGTGACGCGTCCCTGGCACATGCCGGCGCGATCCCTGGTGCCCGGGTGACCGATCTCGGCCCGCACCTGAACGATTTCCGCGATACCGCGGCGGTGCTCGAGCGCTTGGATTTGGTGATCTCGGTGGATACCTCGGTGGCGCATCTTGCCGGGGCGCTTGGACGCCCGACATGGACGTTGCTCACGCACGTGCCGGACTTTCGCTGGATGCTCGATCGTCAAGACACGCCGTGGTATCCTACCATGCGGCTCTTCCGTCAGCCAGAACCGCACGCTTGGGCGCCCGTGCTCGCTGCGGTTGAGTCCGAACTCCGCGAGCTGGTCAAGACGCGCGCCACCAGCCATGCCGGCACGTCGCAACACCAGGACGTCCATGCTGACACTGAAGTCGGCGTCGACGTGCCGATCGCGCGACCGTCCGGCATCGCACCATCGGACGAACCGACCACCCTGCTGGAGAGCGCGACGCGCCTGGAAGATGGACGGCCGCGATTCGACCTGTGGGTGCCCATCGCCGCGCTGAACGAACCGACGGCCTTCGCGGCGTACGAAGCCGAGCTCGTGGGCGGTGGCTACGATCGCGCACTGCGCGACTTCTGGGACGATGCGTTAGGCGTGGTCGATACGTTCGTGGACCTTGCCCCTGGCTTGGGCCTCTCGCTTTTTTCCGCCCTCACGGCGTCAGCCCCGGCCGCGGCGATCGCCGTTGAGCCGGATGAACGGGCGGCCGAGCGATTGAGGCAGCTGGCGAGGGCGCGCGGGATCGGTGAGCGGCTTCAGGTGGTCGCCGCCTTCAATCCGTCGACCGCGACGCGGCAATTGGGCGTCCGTTGCGCATCCGCCAGTAGACTGCGCGAGCTATTCACCGAATGCGAGCGCGAAGGCGCACGCGATCGACTGTCGATCGTCACGGTGACCGGGGTTGCCCCCAATGAAATTCGCGAGGCACTCTGCGCGTGGGCAGCGCATGGATACACAGCCTTTCAGGTCACGCGGCCCGATGGCGAGGTGTCGCTGGACCCCGTCGTGGACTGGGAGGGCCAGCAGGACCTCGCGGTGCTTTCCGCCGATGCGCTCAATACCCTTACGCGGCGAGCGAGCCAGCGCCATGTCGCGCGTCCACACGATGCCAGCGGTGCGGTGGCGGCGGTTCATGGGTCGGGGGCATCGCCAGCGATCGGGATAGACTGGGAGTTGCGCCCCGATACCGGCTGGGGTGTGTACGGGACCAATCTCGCGGTCGAGTTGAGTCGGCGCGGCGATGTGGCGCCGTGGGTGTTTGCCGCCGACTTGAGTGACGCGGCGGCGTTCGATCGCTGGCAGCTGCAACGTTTGATCGTCAGCCACCTTCCGCCCTCCAGGCAGTTCGAAGGGCTCATGCTCCACGCCCTCGGGAACAACCTCGCGCACGGCCCGCTGTGGGATCGGCTACGGGGGCAGCGCAATGTGGGCGTGATCTTTTTCGAAGACACGTCCTTCGATGATGCGGCGCGCGATACCGCCCGAGCCCTGGACCTGATTGTCGCCGGCTCCAACTGGAATGGCGAAGTCCTGCGGGCGCTCGGCGTCTCCAATGTACAGGTGATTCAGCAAGGCGTGGACGCCACGATCTTTCACCCGGCGCCGGCATCGGGCCGCATGGCCGACCGGTTCGTCGTCTTCTCCGGCGGCAAACTCGAATACCGGAAGGGGCAGGATCTTGTGGTCGCCGCCTTCCGACGCTTCCGCGAGCGCCACCCCGAGTCCGTCCTCGTGACCGCCTGGCACAACCCGTGGCCACATCTCATCACCGATCTCGATCGCGCGGGCCACGTCAGCGGCGTTCCCGCGGCACGCGATGGGGTGATGGACGTGACGTCCTGGCTCGCCGCCAACGGGATCCCGCGCGACGCAGTCATCGACATCGGTCGGGTACCTAACGAGGCGATGGGGCGCGTGATTCGTGAAGCCAACGTCGCGGTATTCCCCAATCGCTGCGAAGGCGGGACCAACCTCGTCGCCATGGAATGCATGGCCGTCGGGATTCCCACCGTCGTCTCCAACAATACTGGGCACACGGACCTCGTCGCCACTGGCGGGTGCATCCCCTTGCAGCGGCAGGGCGCCGTGCGACCTCCCACGCGATTCTTCCGCGCCTGCGACGGCTGGGGCGAGTCGGAGGTCGACGAGATCGTCCAGGCACTGGAGACGGCCTACACGGGGACCGTACACGCCGTCGCCCAACGAGGCGCCACCGCCATGCAGGGTTGGAGCTGGCGTGCGCAAACCAATCGCCTCGTGGACGTGCTCTCGCCACTCCTCCACTAGCATTTCTCACTTCCCTCAATCCTCAGTCCCTGGCCTCCACCCATGCCTCGCAACGACATCGCCATCAACCTCTCCTCGCGCTCCGGACCGCGCACCGTCAACCTGTCGCTCGATCCGGCGCAGATGAGCCAGCAGTTCATGCTGAACGATTTCAATCGTGGCCAACTCTACGAGGCAGAGACCAGCAACTTCCTCGGCAACATCCTCGCGCCCGGTGACACCTTCATCGACATCGGGGCGCACGTCGGCTACTTCTCCATGCTGGCCTCTGCCTTGGTGGGCGATACCGGCCGGGTGTACGCGTTCGAACCCGAGCGCTCGAATTACGATCATCTGGTCGAGCACATGGGTCTCAACAACGCCGGCAATGTGACCCCCGTCCATATGGCGGTTGGAGCTGTACCAGCAGTCGCCGACTTCTTCGTCAACGCCGACAACGACGGCGGCCACGCCTTGTGGGAAGTCGGACGCCATCCGTTCAACGAGCGCACGCGTCAGGCGCCGACGACGCGCAAGGTCCCCGTCACCTCGCTCGACTACTACTTCGCCAACACGGACCTCAAGTCTCTCAAGGCGATCAAGATCGACGCCGAAGGAGCTGAATTCGCCATCCTCATTGGGTCGCGAAACCTGATCGCGCGGCACCCGGTGCCGTTCATCGTGGCTGAGATCAACCGCTTCGGCCTCGAGTCCATGGGCGCCTCGGAGGGGCACTTACGCAACGCCATCGGCGAATTGGGCTATGAAACATACCTCTTCCAGCCCGGTCAGACCTGGCTGCAACGCCTCGGCCCGGATGAGACGCCGGACACAAACTATGTGTTCAATCTCCTCTTTCGGCACCCGATGGCGCCGGCGTTGGCCGCGTAACGGCGAGTTTCTTAGTGACTCTCAAGTTTCTGCGCGGGGTGACCGATACGGCTCTTTGGAGGGAACGGCATAGGGCCGACGCCCCAGAGGGGAACGGATTCCCCTACTCACTACCCAAGGAGTTGTAGCAATGCGTATCAACACGAACGTCAGCGCGATTCAGGCTCACGGTAACCTGACGCGGGTCAACAACGAGCTGTCTCGGTCGATGGCGAAATTGTCGTCTGGTTTCCGGATCACCCGTGCCGCTGACGACGCCGCTGGTCTGGGTATCGCGAACGTGCTTCGTGCCGACATTCGCGCCCTGAACCAAGCGTCGCGTAACGCCGAGCAGGCTGGTGCCGTTCTGAACATCGCCGACGGTGCGTCAGGCACGGTGCAGAAGATGCTCGAACGTATGAAGGAACTGGCGGCGCAGGCCGCGTCGGACAGCGTCGACTCAGCGGGTCGCGCGCGCATCACGTCCGAGTACCAGGCGCTCCGCGCGGAAATTGACCGTACGGTCGCCACGGTGAAGTTCCAGGGGAACGCGCTGCTCAACGGTTCGTTCGGCGCGACCGTGAACTCGTCGTCGACAGTCTTGGCTTCTGGTACGGGCGTCTATGCGGCCCGGCTCAGCGGCGCTGGCGCCGGCGCGTACACGTTCAGCTCCGGCTCGAGCGTCGTGACCCTCACCAACGGTTCGGTCTCGCAGACCCTCGGCGTGACCGCCGGTTCGAAGCAGACGCTGAACTTCACAGCGTTAGGTATCTCGGTCGACACCACGAACGCGGTCGGTGCCGCGACCGTGGCAGGTAACCTCACGGTGGGCGCCGGTTCCGGTACCTTCCTGGTCAGCTCCTCGGGCCAGTACTCCGGCAACGACTCGATCACGATCAACGGGTCGAACCTCGACCTCCGCTCCACCGCGCTGACGGTCACCACGGACCCGGACACGCTGGCCAATGCGCAGTCGGCCTTGGCGCAGATCGACGTGGCCATCACGACGGTCAACAGCGCGATCGGTACTATCGGTTCACTCCAGAGCCGCATCGACACCGCCACGGAAAACGTCCGCATCACGGCGCAGAACTTCAGCGCTGCGCAGTCGACGATCCGCGACCTCGATATGGCCGAGGAAATGACGACCTTCACGAAGAACCAGATCCTCGTGCAGGCCGGTACGGCAATGCTCGCGCAGGCGAATTCGAACGGCCAGAGCGTCCTGACGCTGCTCCGCGGCTAAGCAAACCTCTGACGCGAATGACCCCGGGGCCGGCGATCTCGCCGGTCCCGGGACTTCGCACAAGAACGCAGGTGGCTAGATGACTTCTCCAATCGGCAGTTTCAGCGGGCTCTCCAGCGGCATCCAGTGGCGTGACATGATCGACCAGATCATGCAACTGGAGCAACAACGCCGTCTCGATCCCCTCACGACCGCCAAGACGACCGAGCAAAAACGCTACGACGCCTGGACCACGTGGCAAACGCTCGTCTCGAAGTTTCGTGACGCCACCAAGGCGCTACGGGATGCCACCGCGTTCTCACAATTTCAGGTCACCGGCGGGACCAGTGACTCCAGCGGACGCACGCTGCTCACCGCCACCGCCAACGCCAGTGCCTCACCAGGCACCTTTGGCGTCGAAGTGCTTGATCTCGCCAGGGCCAACAAGCTGAGTGGTAGCGTGCAGGCGAGTGCCAGCACCGCCCTCGGCATCACCGGCGAGTTCACGGTCAACGGAAAAAAGGTCACCGTCGCGGTCACCGACACCCTCGCCAACGTTCGCGACAAGATCAACGCGCTCAATAGTGGAACGACACCCAGCGGCGTGACGGCCAGTGTGTTGTCGACCGGCACCTCGCAACATCGGTTGGTGCTCACGGCCACCAGCACGGGGTCATCCGGCATCGAGCTCGTTGACGACCCGACCGGCACCCTGCAGACCCTTGGGCTGGTCGACAGCACCCGAACGTTGAACCTGGACGCCACTGGCGGCGCCCAGTCCTACAAGGTGTCATCCTCAACGGCGGCCATCGCCGCCATGCTGGGCGTCACCATGCCGCCGCCCTCCACGATCACCGTCGGCGGGCGTACCATAACGGTTGACCTGACGGTCGACTCGCTTGCCACCATTACCGCGAAGATCATGGCGGCTGGCGGGAACGCCAGCGTCGGTTCCGAAACCGTGGAAGGCGTGACGAAGTACCGTCTCCAGACCAACGATACCGTCACCGCCTCCACCAGCGATGGCCAGCGCGTCCTCGACATCCTCGGCTTCATGAAGGCAGGCCGCAGCGGCATCGCGCAGGTGCTGCAGAGCGACAACACCTTCACGGACGCCGGCAATGCCACCGCAACCACGGCCACACGCCTCACCGACCTGAGCGTGAACGGAAATCCGCTCGGCATCGCCGTTGGGGACACATTCACTGTGCAGGGAGCGCGCGGCGACTGTTCCGTCGTCAACCTCTCATTCACCGTGGGTGCCACGGATACCTTGCAGACGCTGGTGACCAAGCTGAACGCCAACTCCGGATACGGAGGCGGCAGCCGAAGCGCCACCGCCAGCATCGTCAATGGACAGCTGGTTGTCACTGACGGGACCGCGGGCGACTCGCAGCTGTCGCTCTCGATGTCCGTCGCACAGGCCAGTGGTGGCACGGTGGCCCTCGGCCGAGTGAATGCCAGCACGGTGGGTCGCCTGCGGGAAGTCGTCACCGGGACCGATGCGCGTCTGTCGGTCGACGGCGTCGTCATGCGGCGAGCCACCAACACGGTCTCCGACGCTATCGCAGGGGTGACGTTGAACCTGCAGCAGAGCGAGGTCGGCACGGTGAGTTCCCTCACGATCGCCCGCGACCAGGACGCGATCGTGAAGTCCATGACGGACCTCACCACGGCCTACAACGACATGTTGAAGTTCCGCACCGAGCAGTCCAAGACGGATGCGCCGCTCTTCAACAACTCGACGCTGCGGGCGAACATGTCGACGTTCACCAGCTCCATCCTCTCGACCGTGGTGGGCTCACCCAGTCCGTTTACGTCAGCGGCCTTTGGTGGGCTTTCCCTGCAGAAGGACGGAACCCTCACCCTGGACTCCGACAAATTCAAGCAAGCGCTCGCCACCAACCCGTCAGGTCTCACGTCGCTCTTCGCCACCACAGGGACGGCCACGAACGGCGCGGTGTCGTACTTCCTGTCCACCGACAAGAGTGTTCCCGGGACCTACGCCATCGACATCACCGCCGCCGCCACGACTCCCGTCGTCACCGGTGCTGGATTCAGCGGCACCTATGCCGATGACGCGGCGGCCGACACCATGGCGGTGACCGACTCTGGAACAGGGGCGACGGCCACCGTACAGCTCGCGAATGGCGATACCATCGACACGATCATTTCCAAGCTGAACGCTGAATTCGCGGCCAACAAAATGAACATCACCGCGTCGAAGAATGGCAACGACCTGGTGATGACGAGTGGGCAATATGGCACGGCGGCGAAGATCACCACGGCGTTCACCGCCGGCGGGACGGATGGGTCGGCCCAGCTGGGTATTGCCGCGGGCGCCGTGAGCGGAACCGATGTCGCCGGTACCATCGGAGGTTTGGTGGCGACCGGCAGCGGCCAGATCCTCACCGGCGTTGCGGGCGGAGCCACCGAAGGCCTGAGCATCCGCTACAACGGGACGGCGACCGGGAATCAGGGCGATGTCACGTTTGTGTTAGGCGTCAGCGGGATGCTCTTCAACGCGGCCGATGTCATCTCACGGGCCGGCGGTACCGTGGCGACCCAGCAGGACGCACTCACCAGCCGCATCAACAGTCTGCAGTCTCGTGCCGATACTGTGACGCAGGCGCTTGAGCGTCGTCGCGAATCTCTCACCGCACAGTTTGTCGAGATGGAGCGCGCGCTCAGCATCATTCAGCAGCAGGCTACCGCACTTTCCGGTTTCATTTCGCAGCTCAGCTCGAACTCGAACTCGAACTGACGACGTGAGCCGGGCCTCCACCTTGTGAGGAAGGTTCATGTCATACAGTGCCGCAGGAAAGCAGGCGACGCGCTATCGCGAGATGCAGGTGATGGCCGCGTCGCCCGGCGAGCTGATCGTCATGGTCTACGACCACTTGCTTTCCCAGCTCCATCGCGCGCAAGCCCTTCCCGGCGCTGCCAATCTTCCGGCGCGCTCCGATGCCCTCGAGAAGTCTCGAGCCGCGCTCTGTGAGTTGCTGGTCACGCTGGACCAGGAGAAGGGTGGGCCGCTCGGCACGCAACTCGCCGCCATCTACTCCTTCTTGCTGGGTGAGCTGACGACACTGGGGCTTCGTCCCGATGCCAAACGGTATGAACGGGTGATTCGCATCGTGCGAGAGTTGCGCGACGCCTTCGCCCAGGCCGCATCGCAGGTCGCTCCGGCGCTGGCGACGGCTCAACAGGCCTGATCATGAAGGCGGCCGCCCCCACCCTCGACGACTTGCTCCAGCGCTATCTCGCCCTCACCGAGATCGCGCTGCGTGCCGTGCAAGCCGGCGACGGTACCGCGCTCGCCGGTGCGCTCGACGCCCGAGCTCTGGCCACCCGTGCCTTGGGTGAATTCACGCGATCGGGCGCGGCCCGTCAGCCGTTGCCCGCAGCAACGCGACGCTTGGTGGACGAGGCGACACAGCGCAATGGCGAACTGGAAGCGCGCGTCCTCACGGCGCGTGACGACATTCGCCGTCAGCTAGAACGTATCGCGCATGACGAGTCCGCCGTCGCGGCCTATGCCGGCTCGGCTCCGCGCACCGCCCGGGTCGACGTCCGGCGTTGAGCGAATGCCATGGCGTCCTCCCCAACCTCCCTGCCTCCCCGCCGGCGTGACGCGGCCCTGATTGCGGCCGTCCTCGACACGCTCGGCGAGCAGCTGCATCAGGTGGAAGGCGAGGACCAGGCCGAGGCTCCGCGATCACCCGACGTACGGCAGCTCATCGCCGCCGCCGTGAGCGAAATCCAGCGCGTCGCCACTCCCTATGAGCTGCGGGGCGGCGTGGCCCCCGTCCTTGGCAATGGGGTGTTGCAAGGCCTGATACGCCAACGACATGACCTCGCCAAGGTGGTCGCCGTGCCGCCGCATGACGCACTCGACGAGCGCAGGTAACATCTGACGCCTAAAGAACCAGTGGGCTGCTGCCGATAACCATAGGTAAGGAGGCACCACATGAAGATTTACGACCGCAACTACGGCCCGATTCGGCCGGACCGGCCAGCTGACAATCGCGAGAAGGAGGGTGTGCAGAAGGACCGCGCTCCCGGCATTCTCCCGGTCGACAATGGACGTTCCGACAAAGTCGAGATCTCAGATGCCGCGCGGAAGCTCGCCAAGGACGTGATCAGCGCCCTGCCTGCCGACGCCAAGGATCGTCTGGCTCAGGTGCGACAGCGCGTGCTCAGCGGCGCCTACGACATCGATCAGGTCGTTTCCGAAGTCGCGCAACGCATTCTCAAGCGCGGCGACGTCTAGCTTCAACCCTGTTCGGGAGCAAGAGGCATCATGAAGTTCCTGGTGGTGGACGACTCCGTGACCATGCGCCGAATCCTCGTGAATTCGCTGCAGCGTATCGGTTATCAGGAGTGCGTGGAGGCGGGTGACGGGCGCGAAGCCCTGGAGAAATTCGACGCCAGTGTTGGCTTCATCATCACCGACTGGAACATGCCGAATATGTCCGGGCTGGAGTTTGCACGCGCCCTCCGCGCGCGACCCGACGGTGGCAAGGTGCCGCTCCTCATGGTCACCACGCGGTCGGTCAAGGAGGACATCGTGGCAGCGGTGCAGGCGGGCGTGAACAACTATGTGGTGAAGCCGTTCACGCCGCAGGTCCTGAAGGACAAGATCGACGCCATTCTCGCCGGTTCGAGTCAGGCCGCCTAACGACCATGACGTCCAAGACGCCGGGCGAACTCCTGTACGATTCGGAGGCGGCCCTCCGACTCGTCGATTCCGCCATTCAGGACATGGGCGACTCCGCGACGCCAGCCACGGACGTATCGACCGCGCGTCCCGGCGCCGGTCTGAGCGCCGCCGCACAGATCCTCGAGCGCGGCTATCGGGAAATCACGGCGGTGCTCGATTCGCTCCGCCAAAGTCGCTCCCTCCTCGAGCGAGCGACGCTCGACAAGCTCTCGCACACCGGCTCCAAGTTGCGCGAGGTCTCGAGTGCCACGGAAACCGCGGCCACTGACATCCTCAATGGCATCGATCGCGCAAACGCCTTGGTCGACGGCCTCGACGCCTGCGCCGAAACCGACGATCGCGAGCAAGCCGCCGCGCTACGCGCCAACCTGCGTGACGAATTGTTCGCGGTGATGGGGCACATGCAGTTCCAGGACATCACGGCGCAGCAGCTCGCGTATGCCTCGGCGGTGCTCGACGAAGTCGAAGCGCGGCTGGCGGCCATCGCCCACGCGTTCGAAGTGCCGCACGCCAGCAAGCCCGCCGAAGGACTGGAGGCACCGGCCACGCCACAGACGTTCGACCCGAATGCCACGACCGCCGGCCGCGAGGAGCGACAGGCGACCGCGGACGAAATCATCGCCGCGTCTCACCGTCGCCACTAACCCGCCGGCGGGTCCGTGGCTGACTTCTCGCTCGACGACGCCATTCGGGCGGCACAGTGCGTCGATCCGCTCGACGCGGATCTGCCCGCACGCCTAACGGCGGTTGCCGACGCACTCCTCGCTGACAACACCCTCCCGCCGCCCGTTCGTGCCCTGGGGACCAGCCTGGCAGCCCACGTCCAGGCCAGTGGTACCGATCCACGCGCGCTCCAGACGGCACTCGCGGTCTTCAGGTCGATCGTCACGCGACTGGAGATGCGACGGACGCTCGCCGCCACTGCCGAGAAATCCGACCCGCCAATAACTCCGCCAGCGGCAACCGCGACAGCAGTTGGTGAGGCGCGAACCAATCCGCCGCCGACCGAGGCGTCAAGCGGCATGCTACCGGCTGACGCCGACGCGGGACTCGTCGCCGACTACATCACCGAGTGCCTGGATCTCCTCGATGGCGCAGAATCGGCACTGTTGCAGCTCGAGGGCGAGCCCGACGACATGGAGTCGGTGAACACGGTCTTCCGCGCCGTGCACACCATCAAGGGCACGTCGACGTACCTGGCCCTTGCCGCCATCGGGGCCTTCGCCCACAGCGCCGAAACGCTGCTGGTCCGCATGCGCGACAGGGAAATTCGCTGCGTCGGTGGCTATGCCGGGCTCGCCCTGCAGGCCATCGACGTTCTCACCGATCTCATTCGTCGGGTGCAACGCGAAGCTGCCGGCGAAGCCCCGGAGCCGCTCCCCGACCTCGAGCCGCTGCTCGCCCGACTCAAGTCACCCGAGAACTTCGGGATCTCCGCTGTCGAGCGCCGCGCCGCTTGGCGCGTGCAGGCCGACCTCGACCGGGAAGCCGAGGGACGCGGGCGCGGGGCGCGCGGCGCCGACTCGACCGTGCGGGTGCGCACCGATCGCCTCGACCGGCTCATCGAAATGGTCGGCGAACTCGTGATCGCCCAGACGCTCGTCGCGCAGGATGAGTCGATCCGCCGCATTCCTTCCTCGGCCGGTCCCGTCACGCACAAACTCGCCCAAGCCACGAAGATCGTTCGCGAGCTCCAGACCCTCGCGATGTCCATGCGAATGGTGCCGCTCCGCGGCACCTTCCAAAAGCTGAAGCGTCTCGCGCGCGATGTCGCCCACCGAACCGGCAAGCTGGTTACCCTCGAGTGTCATGGCGAAGAAACCGAGGTAGACCGGAACCTGGTGGAGGTCATCGCCGACCCCCTCGTCCACATGCTCCGCAACGCGATCGACCATGGCATCGAAACGCCGGTCGAACGCCTCAGTGCCCACAAGCCCGAAGTCGGCCGCATCACGCTTCGAGCCTCCCAGGCTGGCGGTAACGTCGTCGTTGAGCTGACGGACGATGGCAGGGGACTCAATCGCGCACGAATTCTCGCCAAGGCCGTCCACCTGGGTCTCGTCGCGCCGAACGCCCAGCTGAGTGATTCCAGCGTCTGGCAGTTGATCTTCACGCCGGGGTTTTCCACCGCCGACCAGCTTACCGACGTCTCCGGGCGTGGGGTTGGGATGGATGTCGTTAGGAACAACATCGAGTCGATGCGCGGCATCGTCGACATCGAGTCCACCGCGGGGCAGGGATCGCGCTTTACCATCCGGCTTCCACTCACGCTGTCCGTCACGGATGGCATGCTCGTGCGCGTCGGAAGCGAACGCTATGTCATCCCAACCTCGCACATCCACTTGTCGTTCCGGCCCAACCCATCCCAGCTCAATACCGTGGTGGGACGCGGCGAGGTCGTCGTGCTTCGTGACGAGGTGCTTCCCGTGTTGCGCCTGAACCACATGCTGGGAATCTCCAACGCCCTCGAAGACCCCGCCGAAGGCATCCTTGTCGTCGTTGGTGACGACGGGACTCGCTCCGCATTGCTCGTCGACGAACTGCTCGGTCAACAACAGGTGGTGGTGAAGTCCTTGGGCGAAGGGCTCCCTCCGGCGGAAGGCATTGCCGGTGAAGTCCCTGGGAGAAGGCCTCCCTCCGGCGGAAGGCATTGCCGGTGGGGCCATCCTGGGGGACGGGAAGGTGGGGCTCATCCTCGACGTGGCCGCGCTCATGACCTTCCTGCGTGTGACCGCCGTCGCAATTGCCACCGGACCGTGAACCATTCTTAAGGTTCAGACCCGAGGGGACGATACCACGATTAGGGATTTGAAACTCCCCACCAAACCAGCAAACGCCCCGTGTCTCAAGCCACAGTGAAATACCTGACTTTCTTCATGGGAGAAGAAGAGTACGGCATCGACATCTTCCAGGTGCGCGAGATCATTGGCGTGCAGCCAATCACTCGCGTGCCCCGGACGGCTGCCAGCATTCGTGGTGTGATCAACCTTCGGGGTAAGGTGCTGCCTGTCCTCGACCTTCGCACGGTGTTGGAGCTCCCGGAGGGGCGTGGGGAAACGTGCATTGTCGTCGTGGAATTTCGTGAATCACTCGTCGGTGTGGTGATAGACCGGGTCGGCGAAGTCGCTACGATCGCCACGGAGGAAATCGAACTGCCAGCGCTCGGCGCCAGCGTGAACACGCAGTGCCTGCGCGGGATCGCCAGACGCGGGACGCGCGTCCGACTCCTCCTCGATCTCGAACGCGCCATTCCGGTCGACGTGCTGCCGGGGAAGGAGCCGGTTGCCGCATGACGACCCAGCGAGCCATGCTGGCCATGGGGATCTCGTCTGGCGTGGAGTTGACGTCGTCGGACTTTGCCCGTGTCTCGCACCTGATGCGTTCGGTCGCAGGCATCGAGCTGAAGCCTGGCAAGGAAGGCCTGGTTCGGTCGCGCCTGTCACGGCGTCTCCGGGCGTTGCACCTGCACAGCGTCGGGGAGTACCTCGATCGCGTGGAACGGGAGCCGGCAAACCAGGAACTGGCGCAAATGGTCGATGCGCTCACGACCAACAAGACCGAGTTCTTTCGCGAACGGGCGCACTTTGACCTGCTCGAAGACTCGGTCGCCATGTCGGCGCACATGTCGTTAGGCCGCGACGTCGCTCGCCTTCGCGTGCTAGCCACCGATATCTCCGGTCGCGCGCTGGAGGCCGCTCGGCGCGGGCGGTACAGCGCGGCCTCCCTCAAGAACGTCCCTGTCCCGGCGCGCGACCGGTTCTTCGATCTCGATCCGGAGGACGCCGAAGGGACGGTCTATCATGTTTCCGACGACGTTCGTCGCCTCGTCCGTTTTGCAAGCTTGAACCTCATGGCGGACTGGCCGATGAAGGGGTCGTTCGACGTCATCTTCTGCCGCAACGTGATGATCTACTTCAACCGTCAGGCGCAGCAACAACTCGTGGATCGTTTCACGGAGCGGCTCTCCGCGGGCGGCATGCTACTGCTCGGTCACTCGGAAAGCCTCACCGGCATACGGCACGCGTTGCGATACGTTCAACCTGCGGCGTACGGGAAATAGGGAATGACTACCGAGACCCTGGTCGATCGCGTTGTCGGCATCGCCGAAATGTGTGTGTCCCGCGACCCCGCCGAACGCCTCATCACCTACGCCTTGGGGAGCTGCCTGGGCGTCGTGGTGCACGATCCTGTTGCCCATGTCGGTGGATTGTTGCACGTCATGTTGCCGCTGTCGGAGATCGACCCGGAAAAGGCGCAGCACAATCCCTGTCTCTTCGTCGATACCGGGGTGCCTGAGCTCTTCCGCGCCTGCTATCGCGCCGGGGCAACCAAGGAGCGCCTGGTTGTAAAGGTGGCCGGCGGCGCGTTCGTAGGCGAGGACGACCAGTCCGATCCGTTTCAGGTGGGCAAGCGCAACCTGCTCACGCTCAAGAAACTCCTGTGGAAGAACGGCGTCATCCTCCGCGCCGAAGATGTTGGAGGACAGCGCGTATCGCGCACGGTATCGCTTCACCTGGCAACGGGTGAGGTCGTGGTGAAGTCCAACGGGCGCGAGTCCGCCCTCTGACCGCTGCAGGAAACCTATGGCTATCAACGTCCTCGTCGTTGACGACAGCGCCGTGATGCGCTCGATGCTCATTCGCACCTTGCGAATGAGTGCGATCCCACTCGGCGATGTGCATGAAGCCGGTAACGGCGCGGAAGCGATCGACCGCCTGACGACCACACATATCGACCTGGCACTCGTCGACATCAACATGCCGGTGATGAATGGCGACCGCCTCATCGACGTCATGCAGGGTGACCCGCGGCTTGCTGGCGTGCAGACGATCGTGGTCTCGACCGAAGGGAGCCAGGCGCGTGTCGCCTCGCTCGCGTCACGCGGTGTGCGCTTCATCCACAAGCCCTTTTCACCCGAACAAATTCGCACCACGGTACTTCAGGTGCTGGGGGTAGCCGATGCCTAACGCCTTGACCACGCCACTTCACGAAACGGCGGCGATGGTCCTGGAGCAAATGGCTTTTCTTTGCTCAACCGCCGTCGACGCCGAGTTGCCAGTCGACCCGGGGGACGGAATCGTCGGCGTGGATTTCGCTGGTCCCTATCAGGGGCGCCTCCTCGTCTCCATGGCCACGGGCACCCTGCCCACCTTCGCGGCGAACATGATCGGGGCGGACGAACCACCGCCAGCCGACGTCCAGCGTGACGCCCTCGGCGAGCTTGCCAACGTCATTTGTGGAAACCTGCTGCCCAAGGTCACGGAGAGTAACCCGGTCTTCGACCTCTCCACGCCACAGAGCTATCCCTCATGGGAAGCCGCGTTCCAGGGGATCGGCGAGCGCGTTGCCCATGTGGCGCTGAATCTCGACGGCGGACGAGCCGACGTCGTGTTCTGTCGCAACTGACGTCGAGGATGCCAAGAGGGCCAGCGTAGTGTCACGCTGGCCCTCTGCCAATCGCACGCGCCCTGAGGGACTCGAACCCCCAACCTTCTGATCCGAAGTCAGATGCTCTATCCAATTGAGCTAAGGGCGCTCGGAACGTCTCAACATATTTAACACTGGAGCGGTCCCCTCGTCAGCCACCTAACGTGACCTCCAGACGGGTCACCGAGGCTGCCGGCACCCGGTGCACGAAACTCCGGCCGCTCCCGGCCACCACATGCTCGGTCGGTTGAACGGCAGTGGGTTCCGCAAAGGTGTTGTGCGCGTGCAGATAGCCGGCCGTAAGGGTGACCGCGCGAACACCCTTCGCGCTGCCACCGCGCAGCACGACCTCCACGTCACGCGGTTCGGCGTGATGCGGATTGGTAAGCGTCAGTGTCACCACCCCGTGCTTCTCCGACGCCGAGCCGCCAACGCCCCAGAAAGACTGGCTCTTGCCGGCTGGATCCGTCCACGTGATCGGGGGTGCCGTGGCAACGGTGCGCACGGCGCGCGCTCCCTGGTGTGGCGCGTACATCGCGAAGACGTGATAGGTCGGCGTTACCACGAAGCGGTCTTCATGGGCGAGAAACAGCGACTGAATGCAGTTCACCAACTGGGCAATATTCGCCATGGCCACCTTGTCCGCGTGGCGGTTGAAGGTGTCCAGGGTCAGCGATGCGACGATCGCATCGCGCATCGTGGACTGTTGGCCAAACAGATGCGTTGGGTCCACGTTGGTGGTCATCTTGTGCCACGCCCCCCACTCGTCGATCACCAGCTTCACCTTGTGATCGCGATCGACCTCGCGCATAACCTGCCATTGCGACGTGATCAGGTTCTCCATCCGATCGGCCGAGGCCAGGAGCTCGTACCACCCGGTGGTGTCGAAGGCTACCGCCTCACCGTTGGTCGAGCTGCAGTAGTGGTGCATCGCCCACCCCCACAGGCGTTCCACGTCGCGTCGTTCAGAGAGCTTATTGAGGAATCGACGCGTCCATTCATAGTCAGCGCCGCTCGGCCCCGACCCGATGAAGGAAAGCGGTTGTCCGTAGTCCGGCACGGCCCACGTGGCAAACCGGCGGAACTCGCTCGCGTACTCGTCAGGCGTGAAGTTTCCGCCACAGCCCCACGATTCGTTGCCGACGCCCCAGTAACGCACGCCTAACGGCTCACGTTCGCCGCCAGCCGCGCGCACGTCAGCCCACGTGGTGCTGCCAGCTGGTGCATTGCAATAATCGACCCACTCATGGAATACCTGGGCGGACAGCGTGCGCAAGTTCGCGCCAAAGTAGGGCTGCGCGCCAACCAGTCGACAGAATCGGACAAACTCATTCGTTCCGAACCAGTTCGGTTCGAATTTCTGCGGCACATTGCCCAGGCCTTTCAGGTGCTCGTCGTCTCCCCAGAGATTTGCGCGCCGAGGGCGTCGCTCGCGCGGCCCAACGCCATCGCGCCAATCGTAGCCGTCCGCGAAACACCCGCCCGGCCAACGGATCACCGCGGGCCGAATCGCCGCCAGCGCATCGATCAGGGCCTTGCGGATGCCGCCAACGTTAGGCACGCGGGATCCCTCGCCGACCCACACGCCGTCGTACACCACGCCGCCAAGGTGCTCGACAAAGTGCCCGTAGATCTCCGGCGCGATGGTCCCGATCGGTTCGTCCAGGAGTACTTCGACATGCGCATCCACCAGCTGCGACGGTGCAGAGGACGGACGCGTGGCAACGCCCGCGTCGCGCGGCACGATGCGGGCCAACACGGAGGAACCGGGGAGGGCCAAAGCGGCGGCGACAAAGTCGCGTCGTTTCATGAAGACTCGTCGTGGAGGGATGATGGTACGCTACCTCCACGGCTCGCGAACGCCAGTAGTCTCAGGGCCGCTCTTCACACCCGTCCGTGATCTCGGCTGGCGACAGTCACGAGCAACGCCTTGGAAATCCCGCGGTCGCGCGCCGAGCTATGGCACCGGTCCTGTCTGGCGCATCCGATAGATCGTCCCACTCAAGTCGTCTGAGACCAGGATCGCACCCTTCGGATCAACGATGGCGTCCACGGGACGGCCCCAGTAGCCCGCACCCGTGTTCCAGCCAGAAATGAAATCGAACTGCTGTGAAGGACGCTGCATGACCGGGTCCCACGTGAAGTACGCCACCTTCGCGCCCGTTGGCACGCTTCGGTTCCACGAACCGTGCAGGGACACCAGCGCTCCCTCGCGGTAGTATGTGGCAATGGCCGTCCCCTGCAGCAACGACATGCCTAACGGCGCTGAATGAGCTTGTATGCCGCGCGTCACGCGGTCCATGAGCCCGCAGGACGCCACGCCGCCGCCCTGGTTCATGTTGTAGTCGTCGTCAAAGGGCATATCGTCCAGCCCCGACGCCGTATTCGGATTGGGATTGCAGAAGGGCCAGCCATAGTTCCCGCCATCGCGAACGCCAATGAACTCGTCAGGCGGGTGGTCGTCTACGTAGCCCGGAAACACGCGACCGTAGTTTCCCGAACCGTCGTTGAACGGGTACGGGATTTGATCGCGATTGTTGACCACCACATACAGCCCCTGCGTCGTCGGGTGCGTCTGCAAGCCCTCGGCGTTGCGTAGTCCGCGCGCGTACAGGCGCCCGCCGCTACCGTCGGCGGCGTACACGTAGACGGAGGCGCGAACTGGACTGCTCTGAGCGTCGGACAAGCACACGTTGCAGGTGGATCCAATGGAGACATACAGGTGGCCGCTCCCGTCGAGCGCGATGTTCTTCAGCGGATGTCCGTATCCACCCAGTCCCGGCGTCTGCCCGTCCGGCAGGTTGCCGACTACGACCTGCGACGCTCGCATCGTGAGGTCGCCGTTCAGGTACGGCGCGCGGGACACCTGATGCGATTCGGTGAAATACAAGTAGGTGGTACCGGCGATCGTGGCGAACACCAGGTCGTGCGGACTCCGCAGCCCGGTTCGAAAGTTGGAGACGATCGCCTGGCCGGAACCATTGTTTCGGATGAGGACGATCGTGCCCGATCCACTCACACTGGCCAGCAGCCGGTTGTCTGGCGTGACGGCGAGGAAGCGGACACCGGGCACACGGGCCACAACCGCAATCGCGTAGCTGGTCGGAATGGTCAGCAGCCGCGTGATGTCGAATGGCGGCGTGCGGAGCGCCACCGGGACCTGAACGGCTACGGTTTGGTAACCGGGAGGTCCGCCAAGTAACCGCTGCGCGTTAGGCAGCAGGCCATCGCCCGGGCCTGTCGAGCGGGACATCGCGTCGTCGCGGGTGCAGCCCGCCACGACCAGCAGGCACAACCATCGGGCCGTGCAGCGGAATCGAGACATGAGGTACTCCCAGCAGGGTCGGCGTTGTCGCGGACCCAGAGGCTAGGGCGGACGCGAATAGCGCGCTGTATGCTAGGTCGCAGAGCGGCACTCGCCGTCTCGCTGCGGGCAAATGAGAGCGCCCCTCCGGAGGCCCAGAGAGGCGCTTCACTCATCATGTATCTCAGTCGGGGCGACTGGATTTGAACCAGCGACCTCCTGCTCCCGAAGCAGGCGCGCTACCGGGCTACGCTACGCCCCGAAAAATCACAACTTCCAATGACCTTGGAAACGCGCCCTGAGAGACTCGAACTCCCAACCTTCTGGTGGTCGCGACGCGATTCCCATGGAGCAGGGGCAACCTAGACGGTCACTGAAGGAGGGTCAAGCCTCGGCGGTCCCGTGTCGCGCTGCGATAAACCATTCCAGCACCGAACGTTGACGAATTCGGTGTGCGTCGGCGCTTTTAGCTCTCCCCTGGCGGTGGCGAGTGCTTCGCCTCGACCGTGAAGGACCCTTGGTGAGACGATCACGCAAAACGCGTCACGGCAGAAAAAAAGAGGCTCCCAATGGGAGCCTCCAGTCATGGGCGGTACAAGACTCGAACTTGTGACCTCCACGATGTCAACGTGGCGCTCTAACCAACTGAGCTAACCGCCCCAACTCGACGAACTGACCCAAAGATCCCGCCTCGAAACGACGACGAAGCAAAATCGAAGGGAAATACGTATTACAACTATTAAGAAGACCGCCGCCGAGTGTCCGACGCCTTCGAGAGCGGGAAACGGGACTCGAACCCGCGACCCCAACCTTGGCAAGGTTGTGCTCTACCAACTGAGCTATTCCCGCAGTACCGGCTAAATGCACGAGCCGGTGGGTGCTTTGGGGAGCCGGCACCCCGCGGCATGGAGGCGAGGGGAATCGAACCCCTGACCTCTTGAATGCCATTCAAGCGCTCTCCCAACTGAGCTACGCCCCCAAGACCAACCGGCCCACGAAGGGTGCCGATAGGAACCGAAAATTGTACTCCCGGGTAAAGTCGATGTCAAGAAAACCGATCTGGCGAAGTACCGGCAAATCAGTATCTTCCACCATCTTGCAGCACGCGGTCTCTGCCTGACGAGTCGTTCGTTTCCGCGTTTCTTTTCCGTAGGCCAAGCGGCGCAATTTGCCGCGTCGCCATAGATCATCCCAAGGACCCATCCCAATGACCGAAGTCAAGCGCCGCCGCCGCCGCCGCGTTACCCCTGCGGGTATTGCGCCGAGCGAACCGGAGCGCGACATCCTCGATCAGTACCTCTATGAGGTCAGCACCTACCCCCTGCTCAAGGCCGTCGAGGAAATCGAACTCGCACGGAAGATTCGAGCGGGCGATCAGGACGCGCTCCAGGAGTTGGTGAAGCGGAACCTCCGTTTCGTCATCTCCGTTGCCAAGAAGTACCAGAACCGCGGGCTCCCGCTGATCGACCTGATCGGTGAGGGCAACGTGGGCCTGCTTACGGCTGCTCGCAAATTCGATCCGGACCAGGGCGTGAAGTTCATCTCCTACGCCGTGTGGTGGATTCGCCAAGCCATCCTGTCCTCCCTGGCTCGCCAGGGACGCACGGTCCGTGTGCCGCTCAACCGTACGGCGGACCTCTCGCGCATCATCAAGGCGTCCGAAATCCTGCGCCAGAAGTTGCGTCGCGAGCCCAGCCCCGAAGAACTGTCGCAGCTGACGGGGCTGTCGGTGGATGTCGTGCAGTCGCTCGCCGCCCTCAACACCGGCGACGTCCGCCTGGACGCACCCATGGACCCCGAAGGTGACCGCGCCCTCATCGAACGATTCGTCGCCGATGAGATGCCCGACACCGAAGAGGAAGCCATGAACCGCTTCCTCACCGACGAAATCGAACTCGCGTTAGGCACGCTCCCGCCGCGCGACGCCAAGGTCCTGCGTCTCTACTTCGGTCTCGAGGGCGGGCGCGAGCACACGCTCGAGGAAATCGGCTCGATGCTCGGCGTCACCCGCGAGCGCGTGCGCCAGCTGCGCGACCGCGCCCTCAAGCGCCTCCGCGAAGGCGACGTCGGTCGCGCCCTCTCCAGCTTCGCCGCCTAAGCCGCGCGCAAGCCAGGCAACGCAGCGCGACGCATCGCATCGCAACGCAAACGGGCGAGCCCTCACCGGCTCGCCCGTTCGTCTTTCACCCCCGGGTGAACATCCCCTTTCGCGCCTCACATTCATGCTGTTGATTGCGACCGAGGACGCGAGTCCCGCACGCTCGTCCTCTCGTCCTCTCGTCCTCCCGTCTTCTCGTCTTCTGCAGTCACGTGATTTCCCTCCAGAACGTCTACAAGTCCTTCGGTCCCAAGAAGGTCCTCCAGGGCTTCACGCTCGACGTCGCCGAGGGAGAGACGATGGTCATCATCGGCTACTCGGGGAGCGGGAAGTCGGTCGCGATCAAGCACATCGTCGCCCAAGCTCTCGCGGCGCGACCTCTACGCCCTGCGCTTCGAAGATCGGCTACGTCTTCCAGTTCGCCGCGCTCTTCGACTCGCTCACCATCGGCGAGAACGTGGCGATGGGGCTGCGCAAGCAGAGAATCCTCGCGCCCAAGGAAGTCGGGGAGCGCGTGCAGGAAGTGCTCGAACTCGTCGACCTGCCTAACGTGCAGGACCGGTACCCGGCCGAGCTCTCCGGCGGCATGCGCAAGCGCGTCGGACTCGCGCGCGCCATCGCCCTCCGGCCCAAGTACATCCTGTACGATGAACCCACCACGGGGCTCGATCCCGTGACGAGCGCCGTCATCGACGAGCTGATGGTGCGCATGCGCGAGAAGCTGGGGGTGACGAGCATCGTCATCACGCACGACATGCGCAGCGCGTATCACGTGGGGAGCAAGATCGCCATGCTCTACGAGGGGAAGGTGCGCCAGGTCGGGACGGTCGACGAGATCCGCAACTCGACCGATCCCATCGTGCGGCAGTTCGTCGAGGGCGCCGACCTCGAGGAAGCGATCCGGCCAAGGTGCCCTGACCCCATGGCCGCGGGGGGAGGGCGGGCGCGCGAGGAGGTCTCGGCAGGAGGGGTGGTCGTACGCCTCGAGGAGGCGCCCCCTCTTCCTCATCATTCGTGACTCCTACCGCAACTGGGGCTTCCCAAGGGGCACCTTGAATTGGGCGAGACGGCAGACGCCGCCGCGATGCGTGAGGTGGCCGAGGAGACCGGCCTCCCCGACCTGCTGATCGGCGAGATCGAGACGATCGACTGGTACTTCCGCTTTCGCGGACGCCTGATCCACAAGGTCTGCCACTTCTTCCTGATGGAATCGGCGACCGCGGTCACCGCACGAAGCGACGAGGGGATCACCGCCTGTCGCTGGGAGCCGATCGACAAGGCAGCCAGACTGGTGTCTACGAGAATGCGCGCGCCGTGCTCAAGCCGCGCACAGGCTACGTCACGGCGGATGCAGCGGCGGGCGGGAGCCAGACGCCTGGCAGCGGACTACGCGATCCTCGAACTGGTCATCGCCCCCGTCGCCCTGACGGCCATGTCGCCCTCGGCTGCAGGTGCAGGTCCCGTTCATCAGCGTCGTCGTGCTCACCTCGCGCGACCGGGCGCGAGGCGGTCGTGAAGGACATGCCCACGCCCGGCGCGCCTGACGCTGGCGCGCACCATTCGGAGTTCGAGCTGCGCGGCTTCCCGCACGTCGCTGGTCGACGCGGCCATTGTCGACCTCGCGGGCCCCGCCGAGGACGTGATGCTCGCCGTCGACATGGCGCGCGAGTTTCCCAGTGCCCCCTTCTTCGCCCTCACCCCGCTGCGCGCCAACGAAGCCGCCGTCGCCGCC
>JBGAJQ010000026.1:0-61785 GCA_044224875.1 Gemmatimonadaceae bacterium
GCGGCCTCCCGAGAGGCGGTGATGATGTTATGGGGGAGCGGGAAGCGCACGACGTTCGATCGCATTCACGCGGCCACGCGATATGATGCGTCGTGGCCAGCGACATTGATTCATGAGTGCGCGCGTGGACGAGTGCTCGCAGATGCGGCGGCCGCGGTGAACGCGGCGCCCTCAGGTCGCTGAGGTCACCCGCGGCACGGAACGCCTGACGGAACGCCTGTCGGAGTGATGCTCCTCCAGCACCGTTAGCGCGCGAGGGGTAATTCCCTGGGGCCGCCGTTACGTCGAGGTGCTCATCGGGCGATGCGCATTACCCGATTCGCAGCGCCTCCACGGGGTTTACGCGAGAGGCCCGTCGGGCCGGGATCCAGCTTGCGGCGACGGCCACCGCCGACAGCAACAACACGATGCCGCCGTACGTGAGCGGATCCGTGGGAGCGATGTCGAAAAGCAGCGAACGCAGCACGCGAGTCAGGAGGAGCGCCGCCCCCAAGCCGAACGCCGTGCCGATTACCGTCAGCCACAACCCTTCGCCGACTACCAGACGCAGGACGCCGGAGCGATCGGCGCCGAGTGCCATGCGAATGCCGATTTCGCGCGTACGCTGCAGGACGGCAAAGGACATCACGCCGTAGATGCCGATCACGGCAAGCGCCAACGCCGTGGCCCCGAACAGCGCGAAGAGAATGGCGGTCAGGCGAGCCTGGGCGCTGGCGGCGGCAACCCGTGATTCCATGGTACGGACGTCGTAAGTCGGGTATCGCGGCGAGACTGCCGTCACCACGCGCTGGGCGGACGCGGAGACCGATGTGGGCTCCACGGACGTGCGCAGCAACAACATCATGCTGGAGCGCGGCGACTGCTCATAGGAGATGTAGACATCGGGGACGGGGAGGGAATCGACCGTTCCATACCGCACGTCACCGGCCACACCAATCACGGTGGCACCATCGTGAAAGCCGCCCTGGTACACCGCCACACGACTCCCAATGGGATCCTCGTTCGGCCAGTACTTCCTGGCGGCGGCTTCGCTGATCACCACCACCTTCGGCGTGCCGACACGATCCGCGTTGGTGAAGAGTCGTCCGCGTTTCAACGGTACGCGCATGGTGGAGAACCATGTGGGGGTCACGAAGTGCACGCCGATGCTGGGTTCGGTGCCCTGTGCTGGCTTCGGACGATCGGGAAAGGTGATGATCGTTCCGTTGCAGCCGCCATTGAGCGGCGGGCAATCGCCCAGTGCGACCTGCTGTACGCCTGGGATGGCACTCAGTCGTTCCAACAGCACCGCATAGAATCCCGGCATGGAGTCCCGCGGTACCTCCGTCGGCGAGATGGAGAGCCGCATGGTGAGCAGTTGACTCGGATCAAAGCCAGGGTCCACCTCCAGGCGATTCCTCAGGCTCCGCATCATGAGTCCCGCCCCCGCGAGGAGGACCAGGGCCATGGCGATTTCGGCGACCACGAGGAGGCGTCGGCTGGTGATTTGTCGGGAGCCGCCCAGCGCGCCGGTCCCTTCGCCGACCTGTCGCAGCTGGCCTTGCAGTGGGGCGTTCGTCGACTGCAACGCAGGCGCCAATCCAAACAGCATGCCGACGACGACGGCGACGCCAAGGGTAAACGCGAGCGCCGGCACGTCCAAGCGGATGTCGGAGAACGAGACGAGTCCGAGTCCCGCGAGGTTCTGGGCTTGCAGCGTCGTCTGTGAGTTCGCCGCGGCGAGCGCCCGCGTGCCGATAGCGGCCACGGCAAGGGAGGCCACGCCGCCGACGAGGGCCACGAGCACGCTCTCCGTCAGCAGCAATCGGATGAGCCGTCCGCGTCCGGCGCCGATCGCCAAGCGCACGGCGATTTCGCGGCGGCGACTGGCCGAACGTCCGAGCAACAAGTTGGCGAGGTTGACGCAGGCGATGAGCAGGACGAAGCCGACCGCTCCCGTCAGGATGAACAGCGAGCGCCGGATCGTGGGTGCGACCCGTGTGGCGTCGAGCGCCCGGGCACCGGCTCCCCAGGGGGCGCTGGTCCCGGAACCGATCTGGTTGGCGCCCATCGGTGTGGCCTCGTAGACGCGCCGGCCAAGGAGGACGGCCTCACTGCGCGCAGCCTCTATGGTGACGCCCGGTTTGAGTCGTGCCACGAGGGAGAACTGGAGTGACCACGGCTCGGCCAGGTCCTCGGGGTCGCGTGTGGCAATTGGTACGAGCACCTCGGCGCGACCGGAGAGCCCCCGAAATGAGGGCGGGAGCACCCCCACGATGTCGTAGGGGTTGCCGAGAATGTCCACGGTGCGGCCGACGATCGCTGGGTCGCTGTTGTAGCGCCGCGACCAGAGCGCGTGGCTGATGATGACCATGCGTGGCGCGCCCCCGTGGGCGTCCGTGGCCGCAGGAAAATCCAGTCCATTGGCAAGCCTAACGCCGAGTGTTGCGAGGTAGCGTGCGCCGACGAGTTCGCCGTAGACGCGCTCGGACGCTCCGTCCGTCAACGTGTACTGGTCGTCCGCCCACAGCGCCATGTCGGTGTAACTGCGTTGCGCGTCTCGATAGATGATGAACTTCGGCCACGACCAGGGGGCATGCTGATCCGGGGGGCCTCCTTGGTCGCCGGGACCCGTCTGGTAGATGTCCATCAGTCGCTCCGGGGCGCGCAAGGGAAGCGGGCGGAGGATGAGGGCGTTGACGGCGGAAAAGATCGCGGTGTTGGCGCCGATGCCTACCGCGAGGGTGAGCACGGCGACCGTGGTGAACGCCGGCCGCTTGAGGAGTCCTCGCGCGGCGTATTTGGTGTCCTCGGCGATCTCGGAGAATCGTTCTCGCAGAGCCATGTAACACGCCTGTCGCTGACGGTTGAAGTGGCGGACAGTTCGCGTCGCGACTTCGGCGCCAATCACACCGTCGTAACGCAGCCTGGCTGTCGGCTTAGACTCACCAGGGGAGCTGGCGGTTTACGTCGCTCCACACCGACATACGTCGTTTGGCTTCGCGGCGGGGACGGCATGACACAGCGCGCGGGCGTTCGAGGCTTCGCCCGGCGAAGCGACGCCCGTCCTGTGGCGGCAATCATCAAGTGCGTTCCAATACCACCCATGCATGCGTCCAAAGCCGGCCGCCGTCGCCTAATGGACGCCTTTGCTCCCCTCCGCCTTGCGTAACCCGTCAGTCGCCTGCTTGTACCCTGGCTTCAGCGCCATGGCGCGTTGATAGGATGCTCGCGCGCTCGTCGTGTCCTGGCGAGCGAGTTGCAGGTCGCCTAACGACGCCATCGCGTGCGGGCTCGCAGGGTACAGCTCGGCGTTGAGCGCCAGTAGCGCCAACGCCTTGGTCGAGTCCCGCGACAAGGCAACTCGTCCGAGCATGTCCACCATGCTCTCCGGTGGCTTGACCTGGTACCCGAGCTGTGCAGATACCTTGGCAAAGTGCTCGGTGAGGTATGTGGGTCGGTCCAGGCTCATCAGCAGCCTCGACTTGTAACCATCGAAAATGAAGTGGAAAGCGTCGTACTCGGCCATCATCGGTACCGAGCCATGGTCGTCATCGGCGTAATACTTGTACGCGTAGCGAACCCCGGAGCGATTGTACGCCTCGAGGATGCTGTTGAACTGCACGATCGACGCGTAGTGGACATTGGCCGTCGAGTCGTCGGCGTTGATGGTGTTCGCCTGTCCAACGAAGAGCGAGCGGCCCGCGGGTGCCGGCCGGGAGAAGGCGTCTTTCGCCTGCTTCAGCAGCAACCGGTCGTCCCACCAGAGACTCGGATCGATCGCCACGTAGGCATTGAACGTCTCGGGGATGGTGTACAGCGCCTGGATGGCGGTGATGCCGCCTAACGAATGTCCCACGAAGACCCGGAACGGGGCGGTCCGGTACGCGGAGTCGATGTGCGGAATCAGTTCCGTCTTGAGGAATTGGAGGAAGTTGGGCATTCCGCCGCTGGCGCCGAACGCCGGCGTTGGGGTGTTGTCCGGACCGCGCGTCGCGTGTGTGGGGGTGAGGTCCCTCATGCGATTCGTGTTGGGAATCGCCACCACGAGCATCTCGGGCAGCACAAACGTCCCGTTCACCCCTGTGCCGAGGATCTGCAGCAATCCGGTGACGGAGTGAAAATGCGCGTCGCCGTCCAGCAGGTAGAGGACCGGGTACGCGCGCGGCAGATACGTGGTGTCCTGGTATGAGGGCGGTGTGTACACCAGGTACCGACGCTTCTCGTTGAGGATCTTGGACCAGAGCGTATCCGCACGCCCGATGGTGATGGCGCCAGGCGGAGTGGCGGGAGTGGCGGCTTGCGCCGAAAGCGCGCAGGGGGCGAGTAAGAGCGCGAGGCAGAACGTCCGTCGCATGTTCATCGGGTTAGGAGTCGGGAACAGAATGCGCGCGTGATGGCGTGTTGTCTATCCGCTCGCCGCCGACGCGAGGCATGGCTCACCAGCTCCGCCATCGCGTCGGAGCGCGAGCAAGGACATCTCGACAGGGCTCGAACGGGTCGCAAGATTCGCAGGACCTCAACTCCCCCTGCAGGCGAGGACACCATGCGCCACGCGGTTACCGCTTTCGGCCTCCTCCTCGTAGTAGGCGCGTCCGGGATGGACGCCCAGGTGAAATCCGATCCTCCCCGACGTTCCTTCCTGTTCAAGGATGCTCGTGGAGAACTCGCCGCGGCTCGGGCGCGCGGCGACACGAATGTCACCCTGGTCATCGCGTCCATGCCCGGTGCCAACGCGCGCGCCGCCGCGCTCGTCACCCAACTTGGCGGCACCATTCGCTATCGCGACGACGACGTCGACTACCTGCGTGCCAGGGTGCCCGTGGAGAGCGTCGAGCGCATCGTCCGCGATCCCTTGGTGCACAGTGTGGACGTCTCCATGAGCCGAACGACTCGTGCCTTCGGGTTGGCGGACGCTGCCTCGAGTCCCCAGATGCCTAACGGTGCAACGTTGCCGAGTGTTGCGCCGTGGGCGGACACGACCAGGAAGGCCTGGCCTCCGCGGCTGCCGGAAACGCCGTTGGAGGAGCGCTACGATCCACTGTCAGACATGGGCGCGATCGAGTGGCGCAAGGCAAACCCGACGTACGATGGTCGCGGAACGACAATTGCCATCATCGATCAGTCCCTCGATGCGTTGCTTCCCGAGTTGCAGGTGGCGACGACGATTGACGGAAAGCCGACACGCAAGATCATCGGCTACCAGACCGCCGTGGACATCGACGATGAAGACGATGGGCAGTGGCTGCGCATGAAGGACACCGTGAGCGCGCCCAGCGGAAACTTCACCTATGCGGCCCAGGCGTATACCGCACCGGCACCGGGCACCTACCGCATCGCGCTCCTCGATGAAGCCGTCTTCGATTCCCTCAACCGTGCTGGGATCGAGAAGGATCTCAATCGTGACGGCAACCCGAAGGGATCGAGCCGGTTGTTCGCGGTGTTGTGGAATGAAGCGACGAACGACGTGTGGGTGGACACGGATCAGGACAAGAACTTCAGCAACGAGAAGGCGTACACCGACTACGCGACGCGTCCCGAGTTCGGGGTCATTGGCAAGGACAACCCGGCGACGCCGGTGCGCGAGAGCGTGAGCTTTGCCGTGCAGATCGACAAGCCGCGCAGACTCGTGGCGCTCAACCTCGGTGTCGCCAGCCACGCCTCGCTGGTGGTTGGAGCTGCGGTGGCCAGCAAGGGAACGTCCGGCCGATTCAATGGTGTGGCGCCGGGGGCGCAGCTGGTCAACATGGCCGAGGGGGGCGCCGCCTACGGGCAGACGGAAGCGGTGATCCGCGCCATGAAGCATCCGGCGGTGGACGTCGTCTTCATGGAGCAGAGTTCGAACATCGCGCGCAACTACCTGCTCTTCGACGGTCGCTTGGTGCCAACGGTGATCTATGGACGCTTGATTGCGAAATACGGCAAGGCGCTGGTGATTCCCACACACAACTACGCCGTGTTGGCGGCGATCGACGACTATGCCTTGGCGCCCGGGGCGATTTCCGTCGGGGCGCACGAGAGCAAGGCGAACTTCATGGCCAATCACGGCGTGCGTGTGGAGCACGACGACAACCTGCTGGTGACCGGCGGGTACGGCCCGATGGGGAACGGCGCCCTGAAGCCGGACATCATCGCGCCTTCCAATTACGTGAGCACGGGACGCGGGTTCCTCGAAGGCACCGCCATCCCGGGATTGATGCAGCTGCCTCCCGGCTACAACATCGCGGGAGGGACGTCGACCGCAACGCCGACCACCGCCGGGGCGGTCGCCCTGCTGGTGAGCGCGGCTCGTCAGGCAGGGGTGAAGGTCGACCCGTTTCGACTGCGACAGGCACTCATGACGTCCGGCCGGTGGGTACCGCACCTGGAGGCGAACAAGCAGGGCAATGGCGTGGTGAGTATTGCCGGGGCCTGGGAAGCGCTCCGGGCGATGGACACAGCGTCCACGATCACGATCACCAGCAGTTCCACCGTGAAGCATGCCGTCAGCTCCCTGCTGGCGCGGCCCGATCAGGGCGTCGGCTTGTTCGAACGCGAGGGATGGAACGCCGGCGATCGCGGCGAGCGGACCGTGACGTTCACCCGCACCAGTGGGCCCAAGGGCCCCTTGACCTTCGCGTTAGGCTGGGCCGGAAACGATGGCACCTACGCGTCGCCGTCGTCCGTTACCCTGCCGCTCAACACGGCGGTACCGGTGTCAGTGACCGTTGCGCCCAAGACGACCGGGGTGCATGCCGCCATCATCACCTTGGACACACCGGACCATCCGGGTGTTGAATATCGCACGATGGCGACCATCGTGGCCGCCGATACCCTTACCTTCGGCAACAGCTACAAGTCCGAGCGAAAGGTGGAGGTACCCAGGCCCGGCATGACACACCTGTACTATCGGGTGCCTAACGGGACGAGCGCCCTGCGACTCGATATCGACGCGTCGAAGCGGCGTGTGTCGGTGGCTGTCATGCGCCCAGATACACGGAACGTCACCGGACTTGGCAGCGGTTTTGGTCCACCGACCGGACCGGCCAAGGCAACGTACGCCGTTCGGGATCCGATGCCCGGTGTCTGGGAGATTCGACTGCAGGACGTCGAGGACACGCGCACCTTCGATTGGGAACAGGCAAAGAAGACGGAGCCCGTGCCTCCCACACCGGTGACGGTCACCGTGACAGCGCTGGGCGCCGACGCGACCATTGCCACCGGAGACCCGAATGGGGTCACGAGCGATGGGAACAGCCCGTTCGAGGTGCAGCTGACGAACAGGCTTGGCGCGTTTCCCGGCGCGTCAATGAGCACGCCAGCAGGGAGCGTGTATCGCGATCGCCCCTCCCTGAAGGCGGCGGAGCAGAAGGTGTATGACATCGACGTGCCGCCAGGTTCGACGATGTTGATGGCGCGGGCCCGGAGCGCATCCGACGCCGCGGCCGACATAGATGTGTACCTGTTCGATTGTACGGGCAAGGAATGCGTGGCGTCTCGCGCCGATGGCGACATGCGGGGCGACGAGTCCGTCATGGTGTTGAACCCGACGGCAGGGAAGTGGAAGGTCGTGGTGGATGCCGCCGCGGCGGGCGCTAGCGGCGTGACCTTCGACTATGAGGATGTCGTGCTGAATCCCGCATATGGGTTTGTTGGTGTCACCGATCAACCACAGGAACGCACTGCCGGCGCCACCTGGACGACCCGCGTGAACGCGTGGGTCGCGGGGAACATGCCCGTGGGACGAAGTCCCTACGCGGGAGTGCTGGTGCAGGCGCAGCCCAAGGGCGCCGATCCGTTCGTGGTGGCAATTCGGGAGTTGAAAGGAAACGTGACGCGCGCATCGGGTTCTTCCGAGCGCCACTGATCGGTCGAGGCGGCGGAGCCGTGGAGATCCTCGCGGCTCCGCCCTCGACGGCCGGGCGATGTCGGGGCATTGAGTCGAAACCGCCGACTCTTCGGCAGGATGGCATTCGCGCCGCCGCCAGTGCCGCGATCCAGCGCTTGAGTGCGTTATTTCATCGTCTTCTTCCTGTGAGCCACGCATGATTCGCGCATCTGTCTGTCTGAGTTTGGTCATCCTACCAGTGCTGGCCGGCGCTCAACGAGCGCCGCAGTGGCCCGATCGAGCGGTGCGCCGCGACATCCCCATCACCAACGCCATCCGTCGCGCCTTCGCCGCCGGGACCCGGGACTCGACCGGTCGTCCCGGGCGCAACTACTGGCAATTGCGCACCGACTACACGATCGAGGCGAGGCTGGATCCGTCCACCTCCCGCATCAGCGGTCGCGAATCTGTCGTCATCTACAACGGGAGTCCCGACACGCTCAAGCAGATCGGTCTTCGCCTGGATCCCAATCACTTCCTGTTTGCGAGTCCACGCGCGTTGCCCTGGATACCGGCCGAAGAGACCGACGGGATGGTGATCTCACGCTTGGTGGTCGATGGCTTGGCGGCCGACCTGAGTGTACCGGGGGGTGGCGCACCGGCTGCCACGCCGCCAGCTACACCAACGCTCGCCAACCCGCGGTCCACGGTAGCCCGGGTGAACGTTCCCCACTGGGTGCTGCCCAAGGGATCGACGACCATCGACATCGAATGGAGCTTCAAGGTCCCGGGCGGGCCAGGCCAGGGGCATCGCATGACGATGCGGTGGGGGGACACGCTGTACCAGCCGACGCAGTGGTATCCGCGCGTGCAGGTGTACGACGATCTGCGCGGCTGGGATCCCGAGGTGTACCTGGGTCCGTCCGAGTTCTACAACAACTTCGGCCGGTTCGACGTGAAGATCGACGTCCCGGCGGGCTGGATCGTGAGCGGGACCGGTGTGTTGCAGAATCCGGCCGACGTACTCACGGCAACGGCTCGGGAACGCTTGCGCCACGTGCTCGAGTCGGACAGCGTGGTGACGATCGTTGGCCCTGACGAGGAAGGGCCCGGGAAGGCGACGATGCCCGGCGAACGGTTGGTCTGGCACTTTGTTGCCGATACGGTCAATGACTTTGCCTGGGCCACAGCACGCCACTACGTGTACAAGGCGACACGAGCGACGATTCCCGGGCGCGGGCCGGTGCCGGTCCACATCGTGCACCTGCCGGGCCGCGCCAGCGCCTATGCCAACGCCGGACGACTCGCCCGGCATGCGCTCGAGTACTACTCGACCCTCTGGTTCCCGTATCCGTTCCCGCAGCTCACGCTCCAGGATGGACCGAGTGCCGGCATGGAGTACCCGATGGTCATCAACTCCAATCAGGGCGCCGCCGACCACGAAACGGGGCACCAATGGTGGCCGATGACCGTCAGTAACAACGAGACCTGGTACGGATGGATGGACGAGGGATTCAACCAGTACATGAATATCCTGTCCGCGGCCGACCGGGACGGCAAACCCGCCAACTTCGATGGGCTGGGGCAATCCTACGGGCGCACCAGCGGCAACGAGTCCGAACCGGCGATGATGTGGAACGCGAACTACGACGGTCCGGGCTTCTACGGCTTCACCACTTACACCAAGACGCCGCTGATGCTGTCGATGCTGGGTGGCATCGTCGGCGACAGCGCCGTGCAGCGGGCACATCGCGAGTGGGGCAGGACGTGGATGTTCAAGCACCCCTCGCCGTGGGACTACATGTTCTTCATGAATCACGCGCTCAAGCGTGATCTCGGGTGGTTCTGGTACTACTGGCTGTTCACGACGGAGAGCGTGGACGGGTCCATCCAATCGGTCAAGACGAACGGTGGACGAACACTCGTGACCGTTCGGCAGGATGGCCAGATGCCCGCTCCCGTCGTCCTGCGCCTGCAGTTTGAGCCGACGGGGCCGGCCATTCGATCGATCCCGCAGGCCCGGATGCTGGACAGCGTAACGGCGCTGGTGACGTACCCGGTCGACGTCTGGTTTGGCGGGAACCGCACCTACGTGGCCACCCTCGATGTTGGCCGTCGCAAGATCATGCGCATCACCCTGGACCCAGGATGTCGATTCCCGGATCGTGATCCGAGCGACAATGTGTGGCCACGGGCGGCTACAGCGACACCGGCACCGCCGGCCTCGCCGGCACGCAACACAGGATGTGCGCCTTGAGGGCTCGCCGGCGACTCACTCCACGCTGACCGGGCGGCGCCTGTTGCGGGAAATGGGGAGACCGGTGCGGTGCTCCCCACTTCTCGCTCCCGCCCTTGCCCCTACGGCATGCGGTATCGCTGCAGGTGCAACAGGTCGTCGTCGTCGCGGCGTGACAGGTACACGACCCCATTCCCAAAGCCGATGACGCGCGTCTTTGGCGGGCAAATCACCTTCTGGACGAGCGCTCCGGCGCCATCGACGACGTCATAGGACGGCGGATCGCCGGCGTTGGTCGTGCGACGGACCCACAGCTGCCCATTCGGCGCGATCAGCGCCGCTTCCTGAAGGAACGGCGGCATGACATCGGGCCAATCGGTGCGCTCCTCCTCGTCCCGCATCGGTACCATCTGCGCGCTGCGTTGCCCGTTGTTCATCGTCACGGCCATGCCGAACGCGTTCTTGCGCGACTCCTTGTACTCGGCCTTATGCGCGGCAGTCACCTTGAGCTTCTGGTAGGCAATCGGCGACCCCGTGGTCTTCTGGCCGGTCGGTGTGTACCACTCGACGTGGTAGTCGGCGGCGCGCACCACGGCCACCCGTCCGTCAGGGGCAACTGCGTAGGTGTCCTGTGGCGAGAATGGATTGCCGCCCCCGATGCGCACGTTCATGTTCCCGCGCCCGCCGGTGACCTGCGAGTTGTTCTTTGGCAGCGCCAGGAACGCCACCGTGTCGACCTTCTTCAGTGCCGGTCGCCAGCGCACGATGGCCGACGAGTCCGAGGACTTGGGGCCGTTCTCCGTCATCGTGATGCCTGGCGTGGCGTAGTACAGACCGCCACGTCCATCTGCCAGCCGGGGGAGCCCGCCCAGCATCATCATGCCACCGCGACCGCCTCCGCCCGCACCGGGCATTTCCAGGAACCCGCCCAACTTCCCGTTAGGCTCCACCACCAGCAGCCGGTTGTTCACGACGTCGGCGATGGCCGTCGAATCGCCGCTCAACGCCAGGGCGCGCTGCGGCAGTCCATACTCGCCCGGTCCGCCTCCCTCACGCCCCAGCTTCGTCCCGCGGCCCGTCTTGAGATCGATGACCTGAACGGTCTTTTCGCGCGGGTCGACCGTGACCACGCGACCGTCCTTCAGTTCGCGCACGCCGTCCAGGATCGTGAACGGCTCGGAGTATTCGGCGTCCGGTTTTGTGAGTGTCTTGGTCACTGCCTGCACGGCGCTTCCGCCAAGCTTAAGGGCGCCTGCAGCGGCGAACACCGCCGCCAGTCGGTACATGGGGGACATGAGGAGCTCCGAAATGCGACACGGCGACCGCTGCCGCACGGATGAGGGGTGAACGACCAATCCAAATACGTGCGATTAGTCGCCGGACCCGCGCAGAAGGTTTACGACGGATGTCGGAGAAGTCCGGAGGCATCGAGGGAGACCCTTGCCGCCGCGTGCTAAATCCCTCGTGCGTTCTGGTGGGAGACCCGCGATCTCCACCCGTCCTTGGATGCGGCGAGCCGTCGCTTTCGGGACCCTTATCCCCTGCGTTTCCAGGCCTCGTATCGCTCGATCTCGGCGTCCAGTTCCTTGAACGCCTCGGACGCGCGGAAGCGCGTGTAAAGCTGCTCCTGCGTGCGGATCTGGTCCATGAGCTTCTTGGCCACCTCGCCGGTCGGTAGCTCCATCAATACGAAGGCTCGATACACTCCGCCTTCCACCCGCATGCTCTGTTGCTTGGTGCGGCTCCCGTAGAGCACTTGGCTCACGGTCGACTTGTAGACCTGCGTGTACTGGTCGAGCAGCTGTGAGCCCGCGTCGCGGCCGACTTCCTCGGCGAATCGCTTGTTGACAGACGCGTACTTCACCTCGAGCTGCTGGGCGATGTTGTTGCGCCCTTCGGCCTCGGCCTTGTTGATGGCAATCTGGAGGTCTCGGGAGACCGCCGTCGCAGGTCCGTAGAGGTATTTGTCGTCCGTAGGGGGCTTGGCGAACCATCCCGGCAGGTTCCGGAGAACCTCCTTGCTGGGCACCGGGGCACCGTCCGTCACGGGTTTCGGGTGGCTACAAGCAACCGCCGAGGCGGCAAGGAAGGCGAGTGAGATTCTGCGCATGGCGAGGTCCGGCCGAGAGAAGGGATTTCCCTAGGAAGTCTCGGCCGGTATCTGGCGGTCTTGAGGGTGTGGAAAAGCCAGTGGCGCTCGCCTGCCACCGCCCCGGGACTGGCCGCCCTGGCCTACCCCTTCGTGTCACCCGCCGTGTTGCCATACCTCCGGCCGTCAATCGCCGTGCTGCTCTACCTCCGCACGTCGATCACCGCGCTCGCCATCGCTCGCTGGTCCAGTGGGATCGACGCCAGCCAGCGTTGCAGGTCCATGGCGGTGCGGCCCATTAAGGGTGCCACGGGCACCCGTGTCGCAATCGCCAGCACCAACTCGCGGCGAGATGATCGGCCGTCGGGGAGCACGGCGCGAAGCCTCAGGCCGCTTCGGCGCCACTCGTCCGAGGGAAAGATGCCGGGCACACCGGACAGCAGCGCCGTCCTGGATACGTACTCGTTAGGGAACAGCACCGTCACCGAGTCATCTGCCAGCAGCACCAACGTCAACTCGGCGTCGCGGGTCGCGGTCACAGTCGCCACCAGCTCATCGTTTTCGGCGGCGCGAGTCGAGCGCACCTCGAGTATGGAGGCATTCAGCGTCAGGGTGACACCGAAGGCGGCATCGCGCTCGCCAATCTCGTGCGCCACGGACGCGAGGATGCGCAGTCGCAGGTACACCTGAGACCCGAGCTCCGGGTGCTGCGTGGTCATCCACTCCTCGGCGAGTACGGCGTAGTCCACGACGCGGCCGCGGGCGTCGAGCTGGACGACGGAGGAGAAGTCGTCCCGTAGCGCGCCGTTCTTCTCTTCCTTGATGGACATCGATCCGGATTGCACATGAACACCGGCGACCTGCTGGATGGCCCGAGCCAACGCTCCCTCGATGGCGCGGCGGCGCACGTCGGCCTGTGTGAGCTCCGGCGTCAGGAGGGCGCGGTACTCGACGGTGACCGTGTCGACGACGGACCCGAGGGGGCGTTGCGCCTGCAGGCGTCCGACAAGAGCGACGAGACTCACGACGGTCACTATGGCCGTTAGGCAGTATCGACGCATCTACGGTCGGGGTCCCGATCCCGGCACACGGGATACGATCAGGGAGCGCTCGCGTGCGATCGTCAGCGGTTGCTGCTCACGGTCGCGACGGCCGGCGCTCGCGCGTACTTCCTTCACCAGGAATGTATTCAACTCCTCCACGGTGATGGCGCCATTGTGGTCCGCGTCGGCGGCGCCGCGGAGTCCGCGGAAGAACTCGTACGAGAAGAGTCCGTGCTGGCGGTCGGGGAGGTCGTTCGCCACCTGCGCGCCCTGCGCCGCGGCAAAGACGGCCATGCCGTTTCGCAGGAGTGCCGGGTGTTCGACGGAAACCACCACCGGCCGCGCACCATCGGCAATGGCGACGCCGCCACGCGAGACGCCGGAAAAGCACGCGTCGATGGCGACGATGATCCGCCGCGCCTTGAGTTTCGCCAGCGCCTCGTAGACCTCCGACAGCTGCAAAGCTGTCTCACGAGGGTAGTCGGCATCGCCGTCGAATGGGAGTAACACGGGAGCGTGGTCCGAATCCGCCGCACCGTGGCCCGCAAAGAAGACGATCACATCGCTCTGCGGAGTCACCCGTCGCGCCAGCCAGCCCGCCGCTCCGAACGCTTTTCGGAACTCGGCCTGGGTCGCGTCCCCGTCCAGGCGCATGAGCACATGGTCGGGGTCGTCGGGGACACCAAACACCGACGTGGCGTAGCGTCGCATGGTCGACGCGTCGCGGGCCGCAAAGCGGGCGCGTGGCAGCGAACGGTAATAGTCGATGCCAAAGATCACGGCGACGGCGTCGGGATTGATCGCGGCGCGCGACACGAACGGCGCGTCCACGTTGCTCCCTTCTCGGGCGCCCGTGTTGGCACCCAACGGGGTCGTACCATCCGTCGCCGCGGTGGGTCGTCCCGTTAGGCGGAGTGGCACGGCCAGGTTCGCCTGCTCACGGCCCCTCGCATCGCGCACGACCAGCCGAATGGCGGTCGATTCTGCACGGGCGTTCGTGTACACGGAAAACCTCACGTCCACACTGTCGCCCGGGCGGACTCTCGGGAGTTGGAAGCGCGGAGGGGTGCCCGCCGCCGCGAACACGTCGCGGCCCAGGGTCAGCGACGCGCTGGCGTCGGACACGTCGGCGTCCCCGATGTTGGCAAGACGCACGCGGACGTCTACGAGTTCCCGTGGGGACGCGCGCCCGTCGCCGGACTGGTCGTCCTGTTCGATGACGACCGGGACCAAGCGCGCCGCACGGGAGGGCACCACCGGCAGCTCCACACGAGTCTCTGGGCTCACGCCAAATCCGTTCAGCTCGCGCGCGCCGCCTAACAACACGACCCGATTGCTCAGGAGAGATGGCGGAAAGCGCACCGCAACCTCGCGGGTGGCCGTAGCGCCCGGCGCGAGGCTGGGGACGGTTGGCGCCCATACCACACTCGCACTTTCACCCCCAGCGGGTGCGATCAGGAGGTACGGCTCCACCGTGTACGCCGTTCCTGCGCCGTCGTTACGAAGGGTGAAGATCGCCACATTCGCGGCTCCCGCGGTCCGCGCCGTCAGTGTCGTGTCCTTGAGCGTTACAGACAGCGTTAGGCGCGGAGCGGCCATCGTGTCGGCCGGAGGTCGACGCGCCGGAGCCATCATGCTATCGGCAACCGTCGGGCCCGGCGTTCCGTCCACCGCATGGCGACGCGCCTCGGCCAGCGGCCTGTCCGAATCGGTGACCGGCAATCGGCGATCGGGATCCGTCCACCCGACCAAGGTTCGCGTGACAGCATCCAGCACCACGACGGCCCGGCCGTATATCCAGTGTTCCCTCGTGTCGCGCTCGACTGCCCCGCGCGGCTGGCCGAGGAGGCGCAAGACATCGGCGGCACTACTCCCGAGGGAGAGCGTGCGCGTCGCCGTCGAGGTCCCTCCGCCCAGCGCAACGGCATGCAGTTCGTGCTGTGGGTCGTCCCACCCGACCACCCGTTGTGTCGCGGCCGAAAAGCGCACGGAGGCCTGCCGCCAGCTCCCAATCTCCACCCCGAGTGAGGTGAGGCGTTCGATTACGGCAGGGGCCGACTCCGTTCGACGAACGTCCTCGTTGGTACTCCCCAGCGCAAAGGGTCGCTGGCCTGCCTGGGCGGGCCGTTGGGCCACGGCCGAGGCGGACAGGGCGAGCGAAGCAAGGGCAGTGAGAGTCGCGAGTCGAGGCGGCATGGACGGCCGGTGCAGCGGAGAATTGACGTGTCTCCTTGGGAAGTATCGGCAGGTGGGTCTATCGTCGGGAGGTCGCGAAGCCCCGGGCCGAACCCCGACGCGCAGCGAGGCAATTACGGACGGCGCGGCAGGGCGCCGAATGCCACCAATTCAAGGGCCGGGCGTCTGGGCTGCGCTCGGAACTGGAGAGCAGGAGGCAGCATGTTCAGGCTTCAGCGAATAGTCGTGGGCGTCGACTTCGGCGACCCGTGTGTGGAAGCGCTGCGCTGGTCGACAACACACCTGGCTCCCGATGCGCATCACCTATTGGTGCATGTGGTTGAGCCGGCGACGGGACCGAAACTTCTGGCGCCGCCCCTGAATCTCGCCAATCTCGGCGATGCCGAGGCGGTTGAAGCCGGCGGAGCGCGACTGCGTGACCTCGCACGCGAGTATCGGGGGGCAGTCTCGACACACGTGCTCGCCGGATCTCCGAGCGACGAGCTGGCGCGGTTTGCGCGGCAGGAGGGCGCGCGACTCATTGTGATCGGCGCGCATGGGAAATCGCGTCGTGATTGGACTTGGGCGGGAAGCACCGCGGAACGACTCGCGGGGAGCACGCCGCCGGCAGTGTTGGTCGCGCGATGTGCGCCGGAGACGACGCCGAAGAAAATCCTCGTTGCGGTGGACAACGCCCCGGTGACGAACACCGTGCTGGACTGGGCAACGTTCCTGTCCGAGCGGTTTGGCGCGGAACTGACGTTGTTGCACGTGCTGAGCAATGCGGCCATCACCCATGTCGCGTCACTGGCTGCTGCCACCTCTCGCAATCCCACCGCGCCGGAGCACGAGGTCGATAAAGCGTTGGTGACCGAGGGTGCGCGATGGCTCGACTCGATCGCGTCCACCGAGGCGAATCCGCGTGCAGTCACCACGGACATACGATTTGGACGGGTGGGCGACGTGATCATCGATCGCGCTCGCGCGCTGTCGGCGGACCTGATCGTGATGGGTCGCCATAGTCGAGGCCCGACGCGCCCCACACGGCTGGGCCGGACGGTGCGCGCGGTGCTGCATGGCGCTCCCTGCTCGGTGCTCATTGTTGGTGCTGACGAGTGACCCGTGCGCTCGGTGATGGGTCCCCCGCACCGCGGTCCGAAGTTGAATCCATCGGAGGCCGATGGTAGCGGGCATGCGCTGACGCCTGCGGTATCGGGGCGTGAGGCCGCGCATGGCTGGTATGCGTTGACGCCCGACCAGGTCGTCGCGGCATTGGGCACCGATGTGGCGACTGGCCTGTCGTCCGCCGAGGTGCAACTGCGGCTGATGCAGCACGGTCCAAATGCGTTGGCCGACGTACGCCGTCGCCACCCTTTGCGCATCCTTGTCCGGCAACTCAGTGACATGATGGTGCTGGCGCTTCTTGGCGCAGCCGTGATCGCGGCCGCTCTCGGTGAGCCGCAGGACGTCGCGGCGATTGTCGCGATCGTGACGTTGAACGCAGTCCTCGGCTTTGTACAGGAGTATCGCGCTGAGCGAGCGCTCGAGGCGCTGAAGGCGTTAGGTGCTCCGTCGGCGCGTGTGCGTCGTGACGGCAACGAAGACACGTATCGCGCGACAGAACTGGTTCCCGGTGACGTCGTACGGTTGGAGGCGGGCAACGTGGTCCCGGCCGACCTCCGTTTGATTGACGTCGCCCGACTCGGCGTCGACGAGTCCTCACTCACCGGCGAGTCGCAGGTGGTGAGCAAGTCCGTCCGAGCAATCACCGACCGTGACCCGTTGCCGCTCGCCGACCAGGTCAACATGGCCTACAAGGGGACGGTCGTGACGTCGGGTCGCGGGTTGGGCGTAGTGATCGCGACCGGGATGCGCACGGAGTTGGGAAGGATCGCGTCGCTGCTCACCGGAGCGGCTGAGAGTTCCACACCGCTGCAACGGCGGCTCGCGCGATTTGGCCGAACGATGGCGGCAGCCGTGGTCGGCCTTTGTGCGGTGATGTTTGTGACCGGGCTGCTGCGCGGTGAACCCGCCACGCTCATGTTCATGACGGCGTTGAGCCTGGCGGTCGCCGCCATTCCCGAGTCACTCCCGGCCGTCGTCACCGTGTCGTTGGCCCTTGGCGCGCGAAAGATGGCCCGCAAGCAGGCGCTCATCCGCCGCCTGCCGGCCGTGGAAACGCTAGGATCTGTCACCTACATCTGTTCGGATAAGACGGGCACACTCACCGAGAATCGCATGACGGTGCAGACGGTGGCACCGGCGGGCTCGGTGGACGGTACGACGCAGACGTCGGCGGCTCGAGAAGTACTACGCACCGAGATGCTGACGGCCATGGCCCTGAGTACGGATGCCATCGAGCATCCCGGTGGCTCGTTGACGGGTGACCCAACGGAGCTGGCCCTGCACTCGCACGCGGCGGACGCTGGATTTTCACGAGCGCGTCTGACGTTGCACCGCCCGCGAGTCAGCGAGCTCCCGTTCTCATCGGATCGCGCGCGAATGACGACCATCCATCGCGACGCGTCGTCCGGTCGATATATCGCGTACGTAAAGGGCGCTCCTGAGCGAGTGATCCCTCTTTGCTCTGATTCCACATCCGGCGAGCCACCGCTCGATGCGGAGGGCGTCCTGATCACGGCGGCGCGGATGGCGGCGTCCGGTCTGCGCGTCCTGGCTTTCGCTGATCGGTCCCTGGATGAGTTGCCGAGCGACGCGTCGCAGGTTGAGCAGTCGCTGCGTTTCCTTGGATTGGTCGGGCTTCTCGATCCACCCCGTGTCGAGGCGATGGCGGCCGTTCGTGCGTGTCAGGAGGCAGGGGTTCACGTCGTCTTGATCACGGGAGATCACCCGTCGACTGCACTCGCCATCGCGAGGCAACTTGGAATCGCCAATGATCGTGACAAGCTGGTCACCGGCGATCAACTGACACAAATGACGACGGAAGACCTGGAGCGGGTAGTGCAGGACACTCGGGTCTATGCGCGGGTAGCGCCTGAAGACAAGATTCGCGTGGTGGAGGCGTTGCAGTCGAGGGGTGAGTTTGTGGCGATGACCGGTGACGGCGTGAACGATGCTCCCGCGCTGCGCCGAGCCGATATTGGCGTCGCGATGGGTCGTGGCGGCACCGATGTGGCGAGGGAGGCCGCGCACATGGTGCTCCTGGACGACAACTTCGCGACGATCGTGAAGGCTGTGCGCGAGGGGCGACGGATCTACGACAACATCCGTCGATTCGTCCGCTACAGCGTGTCCACGAACGCCGGCGAGATCTGGACGCTGTTCGTGGCGCCTTTGCTCGGTTTGCCCCTGCCACTTCTCCCGATCCACATCCTTTGGATGAACCTCGTGACGGACGGCCTGCCCGGGTTGGCGCTGGCGGCGGAGCCGACGGGTCGTGAGGTCATGCGGCGTCCCCCGCGCTCGCCGCGCGAGAGCATCTTCGCGCAAGGTCTCTGGCAACACGCCGTCTGGGTGGGGTTGCTGATGGCGGCACTGGCACTTGGTACTCAGGCGTGGAGCCTGCACGTAGGAGACGCGCATTGGCAAAGCATGACGTTCACCGTGCTGACCTTGTCGCAACTCGCCCACGTGATGGCCATCCGCTCGGAGCGCGAGTCACTCGTGACGCTGGGAATCTGGTCGAATCGGCCGCTGCTGTACACCGTGGGGATTACGACGGCATTGCAGCTGTCGATCCTCTACCTCGCTCCCATGAACCGGATCTTCCAGACTGCCCCACTGACCCTCGGTGAGCTGGCAGCCTGTTGCGCCGTGGCCTCGGTCGTGTTCGTCGCAGTCGAGATCGAGAAGTTCCTGGTGCGTCGCGGCTGGTTGGGGCGCTCGGTCGCGACCTGAGCCGCTTATCGGATGGTCTCCGCCAGCTTAAAAACCTGTGGTGACACGCGCGGGTACGCGAGCTTGAGCGCCCGCAGCCGCGCGTTGATCGTCTCCGTAATGAGCAAGTTGCGCGTCGACTTGTGGTTGGCGGGAACCACGTACCAGGGCGCCCAGGCCGTCGAACATTTCCGAAGGGCGTCCCGATACGCCTTCGTGTAGTCATCCCACAACGCGCGGTCCTTCAAGTCGCCTTCCCGGAACTTCCAGTTCTTCGTCGGATCCGCCAGCCGATCGCGAAACCGCTCGGCCTGCTCTTCACGCGAGATGTGCAGGTAGAACTTGAGAATGACTACGTTGTTCTCGCTGAGATGTTTCTCGAACGCGTTGATCTGCTCATAGCGACGAGACCAGACGTCGCGAGCCACGAGGTCCTTCACCCGAACGACCAGCACATCCTCATAGTGCGACCGATTGAAGATGCCGATCATCCCGCGTTCCGGAATGGCTTTGTGCACCCGCCACAAGTAGTCGTGCGACAGCTCCTCCTCGGTCGGCACCTTGAACGGCTTTACGGTGCAGCCGAGTGGATTGCAGGCATCGAATACGCACTTGATGGTGCTGTCCTTTCCCGAGGCATCACGCCCCTGCAGCACAACGAGCAAGGCATATCGGCGGTCCGCGTACAGTAGCTGTTGCAGCTCGCCCAGTTCAGCCACCGCGTCTTCCAACCGCTCGCGGAGTTCGTCATTGCGCGGGATGGACTTGGGCGCCTTGGCGTCTGCGTCGGACAGGCGGAGCGCGTCCTTGGAGCGTACGGGTGCGAGCATGAGTGCGGTGCGGAAGGGAGGACCGGGGAAGGGCGTAGCCGAGCCGTGTGATACGGCAACAGATTACGCGCTTCGTCGCCACCCGAACAGGAGGGAGAACACCCGGTGCGTTGGCTCTATTTCGCGAATGTCTCGATCCACGTGCTGGCGGCAACCATCTGGATTGGCGGCAACCTCTTTCTGGCGCTGGTTGGCGCTCCCGTCTTGCGGACTGTGGAGCCAAGTACGCTTCGAACGGAACTCTTCAACGCGATCGGGATGCGATTCCGTTATGTGGGGTGGGCGTCCGTGGTGGTGCTCGTGGTGACAGGCGTCTTTGGCCTGTGGCAGCGTGGCTGGCTGCGTGGCGACCTCCTCTTGAGCACCAATTTCTGGGGCACACCCACGGGCACGGCGCTCGGCTGGAAGCTGGCGGGGGTCGTCTTGATGCTTGCACTGAGCGCATTGCACGATGTACTGCTGTCGCCGGCACGGGCGCAGGCGATGGAAGGCACGTCTGGGTGGCCCGTGGTTCGGCGCCGACTCGTCTTGTTGGCGCGCGCGGGCACGCTGGTGGCAATACTCGTTGTGGTGGCGGCTGTGCGGTTGGCGCGCAGCTAGGCCTCTGACTTCTGCCGGAGAAGCTGTGCATCGTCACGTGCGTTTCGCGACCTTTGCGCTCGCGTTGTGTGTCAGTTCCACCGTTGCCCGGGCCCAGCTGCGACAGACGGCGGACAACTTCAACATGTGGTTCTCGTATTACGGCGAGCTGGGGCTGCAGGGCCGTTGGGGCCTGATGTACGACTTTTCGATGCGTCGGTCCGGCCCCGTGGACGAACTCGCGGCGCTCTTTGCGCGCGCTGGGGTCACGTACGCGATTCACCCCAACGTGAGGATCGCCGCCGGAGTGAACCGCTCGGAAACGTGGCCGTACGGCGACGTCCCGATCGCCTATCGCACGCCGGAGCGCCGCCTGTGGGAGCAGCTGCAACTCACGCATGGCGCCGGACGAGTATCGTTCGCCCACCGCTATCGCTTGGAGCAGCGGTGGCAAGGGCACAAGGATCCGCCAAGCGACGACGTCACCAATTGGGTCCGTACCGGCCGCTTCCGATACCAGGTCAAGGCTACCATCCCGTTCCAGGGAAGCACGTTGGAAGCCCATGAGTTCTATGGCACGGTGGCCGACGAACTGTTCGTCAACTTCGGTTCGAATATCCAGTACAACGTGTACGACCAGAACCGTGCCGCGCTGTCGCTCGGGTATCGCCTCAACAAGTCCCTGCGTCTAGAGGCGGGCTACATGGAGCAGCTGGGCCTGAAGTCGAGCGGCAAGCAACTGGAAGACAACCACACCGTCATCTTCTCGATGTACACGAACTTTTCGCTCAAGAAGCCGCAATGAATATTTCGTGCTCGCGTCACCCTTTCCCTGGAATCGGCAAGACCCTGCGGCCGTGTCGTACGCGGCTTGGTGCGAGGCGCCTTGGCCCTCGCTCTCGACCGTCAGGTGTACCGCGAGCAACCGGTTTGCGCTCGCAACTGTTTGCGCTGGCGACCCTCGTGTTGCCCGCACCGGTGCTGGCCCAGACAGACGCCAAGTCTCCGATTCCGTCTGTGCAGCGCTTGTTCGAGGCCGTTCGCCCACGCCTGAACGGCGACACGGCCAAGGCCATGGTGGCCTATGTCGAGCAACGGTGGAGGCTGCCGGGGAACAAGGGCTTCGACGAGAGCATCGACCGAGTGGTCGATGCGCTGCGTCGTGCGGGATATGTGGACGAGTCGCGCGCCACCGCAAATGACCGCTTGACGTATCGCATCGAGACGCACCCGCTGAAGGGCCCGACGTGGGAACCCGACTCGGCGAGCCTAACGATCGTTGGCGAGTCGTCGCCGCTCCTTGCGTTCAGCGACAACCGCAACATGCTAACCATCAACTCCTTCTCGACACCGCCAGGTGGCGTCGAGGCCGACGTGGTCGAGTGGAAGTCGCTGGCTGACACGGCGCGCTCCCCCGCTGACTTGCGCGGACACCTGGTGTACGCCGACATGCCCGTCGCCCGGCTCTTTCAGGCCGCGGTACAAAGACGTCATGCGGCCGGCGTCATCGCCTACAGCCTCCCACCCTACACGCATCCGGAGAAACACACCCACTCGATCCAGTTCACCAGCATCCCGTACGACAGTCTGTCGCGCTCCTTCGGCATCCTGCTTTCGGCGAGCGCCCGTGATCGGTTGCGGGCCGCGCTGGCGAAAGGCCCTGTCCGCGTCCGGGTCAAGGCGGCGACCCGCAGCTGGAACTCGATCGAGCGTACCGTCATTGCCGAAGCAAAGGGGAGCCGCGTACCTAACGAGCGGTTCGTCTTCAGCGCGCACGTGCAGGAGCCCGGAGCCAATGACAATGCGTCGGGCGTGGGAGCGCTGGCCGAAATGGCCAGGGTTCTCGCCCAACTGGTGCAGGAGAAGCGCGTGGATCCGGCGCGTACGATCACGATGTTATGGGGGAACGAGATCCAGGCCCCGCAGCGATACTTGTCGGAAAACCCGGCCCGCACCCGAGACGTGAAGTGGGGGATGAGCCTGGACATGGTTGGCGAGAACACCGCCGTAACCGGTGGCACGTTCCTCATCGAGAAGATGCCAGATCCTTCGGCGGTTTGGACGCGAGGTGAAGATCACCACACGGAGTGGGGAGGATCACCAATCGCGTTGAGCGAGGTTCGTCCCCATTACTACAATGATTTCGTGATCAATCGCTGTCGCGAGCAGGGGCGCGTCGCCGATTGGAAGGTGGACGCCAATCCCTATGAGGGAGGGAGCGACCACGTGCCGTTCCTGCGCGCTCAAAAGCCCGGATTGCTGATGTGGCATTTCACCGACGAGTTTTATCACACGGACCAGGACCGACTGGACAAGGTGTCGGCGACCGAGCTTGCCAACGTGGGGACGTGCGCTTTGGTGACGTCACTGACGCTCGCTTCAGCGGACGGAGGCACGGCACGGGCGATCGTCCGAGACGTGGAGGACAGCGGCATGCGGCGTCTGGACCGCGAGTTGAAGCTGTCGCAAGACGCCTTGGCCGCTGGCGGAAAGGCGACGGACGAGGTGGCAATCCTCACGGCGTGGGGGCAATACTATCGGGACGCGTTGAAGGCGACGGATGAGATCGAAGTCGGTGGCGCGTCGGATGTTACCAAAGGCGAGATCACTGCCGCCGTCGCCCGGATGGAACAGGCGTTGCGCGAACGGCTGGCACACATCGGCAAGTCGAATTGAGCTTCTCGATTTCTCCCGAGCGATACGCGCAAGCGGCGACGTTCCACGACTACGTGGCGACCGCGCAAAAGAACGCGGAGCTGTGGGCGGGACTGTATCGGACCCTTCCCGTACCCGACGAGTTCGTGACGCGCGCGGCGTCGGTGCCCGGCCACTGGCATCTCCTGGTGTTGAGCGAGGACTGGTGTGGCGATGCGTTCAACAGCGTTCCGTCGCTGGCCAAGCTGGTGGAGCTGGTGCCGAGTCTGGACCTGCGAATCCTGGCGCGCGACCAGAACCCCGACGTCATGGACGCACACCTAACGAATGGGACGCGATCGATTCCGGTGGTCATGCTGCTTGACGAGCAATTTCAGGAGGTTGGCTGGTGGGGACCTCGACCGGCGGCGCTGCAGCGCTGGATGCTGGAGGAGGGGCTGCAGCTTCCCAAGGATGAACGAAACAAGCTGAAGCGGCAGTGGTACGCGCGGGATCGCGGGCGCTCCCTTCTCGACGAAGTGGTCAGCATGCTGGAGCGGACGGGGAGCCCAGACGGGTTACCGGCAGCCCATTCCTAGGGAAATTCGGGGATGTCCCCGAGCGAGCCGGCCGTTATGTTTTACGGGCAACTCGGCTCGAGGCCGAGGGAAACCACGGGAATAGAGGGCGCAATGGCGGATCGTCGGATCGAAGGCAATTTCTCGCAAGGCTGGGGGGTCGCGGCCTTCATCACCCTGCTCGCGGTAGGGGCCTTCACCCTTGCGGGTGTTATCAAGAAGACGACGTATCACTCGCCTAACGACACGATGGCGCCAGCGGCGCAGGCGGAGTCGCACTAGGCCTGCCGGCGGGGCAGGGCGGTGAAATGGCAGGGGTGCGGCATTCCGGTATGGCTCACATCACGTTGGAAACCTCACCATGATGTATCGTTGGTTGGCGCTGGTCGCCCTGATGGCTCCCCTCATGCTACCGGCGCAGATCATGCCCGCCCGCGTCATTCGCCGCGGCGGCGGTGTGGCGATGTCCGATGGAGAGCCGATCTCCTTCTTCCTGGAGCACAGCCGCGAGATTGAGCTGACGGACGCCCAGCGGGACACCATGATGGCGATCCGCCGTCGCCTGCGGGTGCAGAACCAACCGTGGACGCGCCAGCTCGACTCCCTCCGCGACGCACTGGGGATAGACCTCGAGTCCCCCGGGCGCATCAGCGACAAGGAGCGCGAGCGCTTCGAACGATTTCAGAAGCTCTCCGCGCCGATCGCAGATTCCATGCGCGTCAACAACGATGCCGCACGAGCCGAGGCGTGGGCGATGCTGGCGGATAACCAGCGAAGGAAAGTGGACTCGCTCGTGAAGGAAGACAGGGAAGGGAGGGGCCGAGATCGGCGCGGCCCGCCGCGACAACCAGACTTCTGAGCGCCGACGAACCCGGCATGGCCGCGACGTTTGTCGAGCCGGGCGACCGGGCGCCGCGCCGGCGTGCTCGTGTAACTCCGCCTCGCGTCCGCCGGATCAAGACGGCGGTCAGACTCTCGGCGATTTCGATCGTGGGTCTGGGAGCGCTGGCCGGCGTAGCAACCCTCCTCTACCTGAATCGGGGTGACGCCGAGGGGTCAGCACGAATCGCCAATCGCGAACTCGACCTCCTGCTATCGCGCGGCGAGACCGTCGAACAACGCGTGTTGGTGCAGCGACGGCGCTGGTACGACTACTTCCGCGTGACGCATGGCGTGTTGGCGGCAACCGATCGCCGACTGCTCTATGTGGGGATACCGCCGGAGGACCTCCTGCCGCGTGAGCACGAACCGTTGGAGCTGGATCAGTTCTTCCTGCCATACGATCGCGCCATGGACGTCGCCCGCACCCGAGGGTTTGCCGGGGCACTACAGGGCGTACGTCTCTGGTCCGGAAGCCGGAGCCTGGTGCTGGGGGTGACGGCCCTGAACGAGCAACGCTTGGACTCCACACTGTCCGTGGTAGCACGTCGGTTGGGTGAACTTCGGGCTGCCGCGGATGCCGAGCGACGGGCGGTGGAAGCCGCGACCGCGGCGTCACGCCGCGCCATCTATCATCTGGTGCAACCAGGTGAGGCCTTGGCGTCGATCGCCACGCGGTACGGGACGTCGGTAGACTCGTTGCGCGTGTGGAATCAGCTCTCGACGGACCGAATCTCGTCCGGCAAGCGCCTGCTCGTCAGGCCCGCCCAATGACCGAACACCGACTCGAGACCACACGCCGTGCGAGGTATTACTCGTTAGGTGGTGACGGACACGTCACGAGCGTCTGGATTGTGTGCCACGGATTCGGGCAGCTCGGCGCCACCTTCGTCCAGGCGTTCGACGGTGTGGCGACGGCCGAACGGCGCATCGTCGCTCCCGAGGCACTCAATCGCTTCTACCTCACGACCGATGCCGATGGGTCGCACGCGACCGCCCGCGTCGGCACCACCTGGATGACTCGCGAGGACCGCGATGCCGACATCGCTGACTACGTCGATTTCCTGGATGCGGTCCACCGGCAAGTAGTGCCCGCCGGAGCGTCCGTCACGGCTCTCGGCTTCTCTCAGGGCGCCGCTACGGTGGCGCGATGGGCCGTCCTGGGGAAGTCATCCGTGGATCGCCTGATCCTGTGGGCCGGTCAGTTGCCACCCGACGTGGACCCCGGTGTGTTGCATCGCCGACTGGTCGCGCCTGTCACCCTCGTCTGTGGAGACGAGGACGAGCATCGTTCGTGGGTGCAGCAGGAGAGTGGGCGCCAGCGGTTGGAGATGGCGGGGCTGAAGGTGGAGGAACGCGTGTTCAGGGGAGGGCACCGGCTGGATCGCGATACCTTGGCCACCTTGGCGCGAAGCTAGTCGCCCCGCTTCCGAAAGCGATCGATTTCTCGTCGATCCTTCTTGCTGGGTTTTCCCCTGAACGCCGGCGGGCCTAACGCCTTCAGCTGCAACGCCAGGGCCTCGCGGGCCGATCGGCTCTCCGGCAGCTCATCGTACATCGTGGCGGCGATCGCCCCCGATCCCCGCTGCTCCGTGAGCCGGCGGACCACGACCACGTGCGCGAAAGGTGGCTTTCGCACTTCAATCCGGTCGCCGACGTGGACTTGTCGCGCGCGCTTGCCCCGCTCCTCGTTCACGTCCACCTTTCCGCCGTCAATCGCTTCAGCAGCAAGCGAACGCGTCTTGAAAAACCGGGCCGCCCACAACCACTTGTCCAGCCGTTCGGCGGCGATTGAGTCAGGACGCTCAGTCATCTGTCGGCTCGCTTTCGTGAGGTACGTCACCACGTAATCGATTGCTCTGCTCGAAATTTGACGAGCACAACGGGACGACGCGACGGGTGGACGGTGACGGTCGGCGCTCCGACCTCGCCCCCGGGGGAACACTCTACCGAGTTCTCTTTGCTTCACGATCCTCATCCCGAATCTGCCTCTCGGGCTGCCGACGCTCCGTTGCCCCGCAGTGCCATTGCTGGCGCTCACGGTGACCGGCGTTTCCGTGCCTTGGTCGAGTACGCTTCGGACGCGATTGCGCTGGTTGGCCCGGAGGGGACGCTCCGGTATGTCAATCCTGCGAGCCGGCATGTCCTTGGATATCCGTCGGATGAACTGATTGGCAGCAATCTGTTCACCTATGTGCACGAAGACGACCGGGATGCCTTAGCGACGGCGTTTCATTCTGTCGTGGCGGGCGGACGCGGACACCACTTGGATCTCGCGTTTCGCAGTCAGACGCGAGCCGGGTTCTGGCGGCTGCACGACGCCACCTTGCAGAACCTGCTCGATGAGCCGGACGTCGCCGCGATCGTGCTCACCGCGCGCCCGTTCGACAGTGCCGAGGACGTGCTGGAGCGCCTCAACCAATCGCAGCGCATCGAAGGCATTGCGCGCTTGGCCGGTGGAGTGGCGCACGACTACAACAACCTCCTCACCGTCGTTACGGCAAACGCGCAGATGCTCCTGGGATCCAGCGGCTTGGACGAGGACAGCCGAGGGGCCATCGAAGACATCGAGGTTGCAGCTGGTCGGGCGGCGGATCTCACCCGACAACTCCTGGCGTTCAGCCGACAACAGATTTTCCGGTTGGAACCGGTGGCCCTGGACGCCCAGCTGCGCGAGCTGGAACCAAGAATCCGTGCCCTGCTGGGGGCCGACATCGACCTGGTTGTCGACGTCGACACCGGCGGGTGCGTGGTATTTGCCGACGGCCGACAGCTGCAATACGTGATCCTCAACCTCGTCCAGAATGCGTGCGAGGCGATGCCCCATGGCGGGCACTTGCGCATCGAGTGTGGTGCCCTGACGGTGACTGCGGAACAGGCCGCGCGCCATGCGCCCATGACCCCCGGTGCGTATGTCCGGCTGCGGGTGTCCGACACGGGCGTCGGGATGGATGCTGCGACTCGGGCGCGTGCCTTCGAGCCCTTCTTCACAACGAAAGAGCGAGGCAAGGGGACGGGGCTCGGCTTGGCGATGGCCTACGGTATCGTGAAGCAGTCCGGTGGGTTCATTTGGGTAGATTCGGTGCCGGGTTCGGGGAGTGCGTTCACGGTGTACTTGCCCGCGGCTTCGGCCAGCGACGCCGCGCGTCGCACCGAGCGTCCGACGCCGCCCGCCAACGGTCTGGTGCGCGCCCGCGTGCTTGTGGTCGAAGACGAGGAACTCGTCCGCCGCATGGCACAGCGAACACTGGAGCGCGTCGGATACCACGTCACTACTGCGCGTAGTGCGGAGGAGGCGCTCGACCTGGTACGGGGAGGGTTGCCGCCCTTCGACCTGTTGCTGACCGACATCGTGATGCCCGGCATGAACGGCCGGGACCTGGCACGCACCATCGCCAACGAACGTCCGGGAATTCGTGTGCTGCTGATGTCTGGCTACGCACACTTCCGGGCGCTGTTCGAGCGTCAGGCGGACGACACGCCATTCCTGCAGAAGCCCTTCACCGTGGAGCAGCTGCTCACCCGAGTCCGCGAAGTGCTCGCGGCCGAGGTCGCGGTTCCGTAGCGTCACTCTCCAATCCATTGGGGCTCGGCTGACGTAGCTTGGATGACGACCACCATCCATCCAGTACGCCGCAGTGATGAACTCCCCCCATGCACATCGCCCGTTCGATTCTCGGAGCTCGCAGGGAGCGCGACGCTTGCGCATCCGCGATTGAGCCCTCGCGTGTCACGGGCGTTCGGGGAATCGTTGCGTCGCGGCGGCAGCGGAGGCAAGTTGGGAGCGCATTCACTCTTCGACCACCGCAACCGATGGCGATGACGCCTGCGCCGCCAACGACCGCCCCACCGGAACACGCGCTCGTATCCCGGCTGATCGCGGGCGACGAGCGAGCGCTCGGCGAACTTTACGACCGCTTTGGTGGCATGGCGTATTCACTGGCGTGCGCGATCGTGCCGGATGCCGCGGACGCGGAGGAGGTCGTTGCCGAGGCGTTCGCGCAGATGTGGCGGTCAGCCACCTCATTCGATCCGTCGCGCGGCAATGTGATGGCGTGGCTCACGATGATCGTACGATCACGCGCGTTGGACCTCGTGCGTTCGCAGCGGCGCCGCGCCCGCGCGTTGGACGAGGCCGTTTCGTTGAGTGACGAGAGCGAGGCGCCCGGCATGTCCACCGGGGTGAGCGAGGCTGACCGGGGCGTTGAGTTATCCGAGGCACAAGTCATGGTGCGACGGTCGTTGGGTTCCCTGCCGGCGGCACAACGCACCGTCCTCGAATTGGCGTATTTTGGCGGTTTGTCACAGAGCGAAATCGCCGAGCGCTTGAATGAGCCGTTAGGCACCGTGAAGACGCGCATGCGGGCCGGGATGGAGAAGCTGCGACAGCAGCTTCGTCCTCTGATGGAGATGCCCTCGTGATTTCCAGCGACCGGATGGAACAGGCGACGGCATATGTCCTTGGTGCACTGGAAGACGAGGAGCGGCTCTCGTTTGAGCTGGCGCTCCATGGCTCGTCGGAACTGCAGCGCGAGGTGGCGGAATTGCGGGAGGTTGCCGGGTTGGTGGCCCTGGCGGTGCGGCCAGTCGCGCCACCGGCGTCACTCCGCGAGCGTATAGTATCCGATGCGCGCGCCGTGCGACCCATCGCTCCACGCTTGGCCGAAGCGGCACAACGTCGCGAGCCTTCTCCTCCGGCGCCACTTCGGGCGGTGACCAGGGACGCCGTGCGTCCCGGATGGAAGCTGTCGCAGATGCTGGGCTGGGTGGCGGTTGCCGCCTCACTCGTCGGCGTGGTGGTGGCGCAAAATCGCTACCGCGAACAGTCCGGCCGAGTGCGTGACCTCACCGCCGCCAACTCCGAGTTGCGCACACAGCTGAGTGCACGCGACTCGCTCCTTGGTGTGGTGCTCGGACCGCAGGTGGAAACGATCCGGCTGTCCGCGTCAGGCGCTCCGCCGTCGGCGCGCATGTTCTGGAATCGTGGATCCCGCGAAGTGGTGCTGGTGGCGTTCGCCCTGCCAAACGCGCCGTCGGGCCGCACCTATCAGCTGTGGGCCATTGCCAAGGGCAAGTCTCCGGTCTCGCTCGGAACCTTCAATACGACCGCCGCCGGCGAGGGGCACCTGACGGTGAAGATCCCCGAGGGACTGGAGATCGCCACCGGTGCTGTGACCGAGGAGCCCGCCGGCGGTTCGTCGCAGCCGACGAGCACGCCCATTCTCGTGGGGAACCTGACGGCTGGTTCCTGATCGCTCAGAGTTCGCGGTTCAACACCCGGCGTAGCGTGGCTTCGTCTGCGTTGCCACCGCTCAGGATGATACCCACCGACTGCCCCGCGAGTGTAGGCGCGAGGTTTCGCAGCGCTGCCAAGCCCGCCGCCCCCGCCGGCTCAACCAAGGAGTGAGTAGTGCTCATGAGGATGCGCATTGCATCGGCGATCTCGGCGTCCGTCACCGTGACAAAGCCCGCCAGCCCCTCGAGTAACGCCGGAAACGTCAGGTCGTACGCGCTTCGCGTCGCCAACCCGTCGGCGAAGGTGTCGCACTGCTCGTAGGTAATCCTCCGTCGTGCGTGAAACGAATCGTGGGCGGCGGCCGCGCCCGCAGCTTGCACGCCGTACACACGCGCCTGCGGTCGGAGCGCGCGAAGCACGGTCATGGCGCCCACGGCTTGCGATCCACCGCCGACGCTGATTACTATCGCGTCGAGGTCCTTCACCTGGTCGACGAGCTCCAACGTGATGGTCGCCGCACCGGCGATGACATTCCGGTCGTTGGTGGAGTGAGCCAGCGTCGCGCCTTCTGCCTGGATGATGTCCATGGCGACGCGGACCGCCTCATCGTAGTCGCGTCCCTGCTCAACGACACGAGCGCCTAACGCGCGCATGCCTGCATTCTTGTCAGGGTTGTTGCCGACGGGCACACAGATGGTGGCTCGTGCACCAAAGGTCCGCGCGGCGTAGGCCAGCCCCAGTCCGTGATTTCCACGCGACGCCGCCACCACGCCCAGCGCTCGCTGCTCGTCCGGAAGGGCCGTCATGAACGACATGCCGTTGCGGATCTTGAAGGAGTTGGTCGGCTGGAAGTTCTCGTGCTTCACCTGAACGCGGACGCCGTGGCCCACCAATTCGTCCAACAGTGGGTACGTGTAGGCGGGCGTTGGCGCGAGGTAGGGCCGAATCCGGCGCTCGGCCGCGCGCACGTCGTCCAGGGAGATAGGCCAGGGAGTGGATGACACGTTGCAGACAGGTTGAGGGGCGTGCTCACGTCGTCGTCGACACAAGTTAGTGACGAGACGACTCGCAGGAATGGCCCCACTTCCGGAAACTCACCGGGCCTGCTTGCGGGGCGCTGGACCGCACCGGAACTTCGCGGTGGCACTTCACTTCCTTCCCTGAGGCCCTTCCCGTCATGCGGCAATCGACGTCCACCAGCCGGCGCGTCTCTCGCGGACTCGCCGAGTTGTTAGGCACCTTCGCGCTCGTTACGGCCGTGCCGGTGCTCGCGCAGCAGCCCACCGCGCCCGCCACACCACCCGCGCCGACCACCATTGCCGCTCGTATGCAGGGAATGGACAAGCGCGACGGGTTCATCCCGGTGTATCTCGATGAGAAGTTGGGTAAGGTCTTCCTCGAGATTCCGCGCGATTCGACACGATTGCTCTTTTTTGTCCAGGAAGCCACCGGTCTTGGCTCCAACCCCATTGGGCTCGATCGCGGCGGCGGTGGGAGCGAGAACGTCGCGCGCCTTGAACGGCGAGGCGACCGGATGCTGGTGGTGTTCGAGAACTGGCAATACCGCACGTCCTCCGCGGATCCGCTGCAGCAAACGACGATTGCCGAGTCGTTTCCTCCGAGTACGATGGGAGCCCTGCCCGTGGTAATGGAGGAGGGCGGACGGGTGCTGGTCGATGCGACGGACTTCCTGATGCGGGATTGGCTCGACGTGGGTACGCGTCTGCAGGACACGCAGCAGGGCGCGTACGCGCTGGCGCGGGACCGCTCGACGGTGTATCGGCCGTATACGCGAGGTTTTCCCGACAACACCGAGATCGATCTCTCACAAACCTTCACCGCGAATGGTCGGCCGGGCAACACGGTGAACGCCGTGACAGCCGACGGGCGGGCGTTCACGCTCCGGGTTCACATCAGCCTCGTTAGGTTGCCGGACAACCGGTATCGGCCCCGGGCGGTGGATCCACGCATAGGCTTCTTTGGCGGCACGTTCAAGGACTTCGCCCAGCCGGTGCAGGGGCGATTGGAGCAGCGATGGATCTCGCGCTTTCGACTGGAGCGCGAGAACCCGCGCGACCCCAGTTCGCCCATCAAGAATCCGATCGTGTACTACGTGGACCCGGGAATTCCGGAGCCCCTGAAGTCGGCGACTATCGAGGGAGCGACGTTCTGGACTCAGGCCTTTGACCGCGCCGGCTTGCGCGGTGGATTCCAGGTAAAGCTGCTTCCGGCGGACGCCGACCCCATGGACGTGCGGTATAACCTGGTGCTGTGGATCAACCGAAACGAGCGCGGCTGGTCCTTTGGCGGATCGTTAGGCGATCCGCGCACGGGGGAGAACCTCAAGGGCGTCGCACACATGGATTCGCACCGGAACCGCACGGCGTACAACATCTACGCCGCCCTCCTCGGCGCCGATCCGTCGCCCGCGGACACGCACTTCGTGCTCGGCCGCGTACGGCAGGTGACGGCGCACGAGATCGGACATACCCTGGGCATGGCCCACAACTACATCGCGTCGACGTACGAACGCGGATCGGTGATGGACTACCCGGCGCCGCGCATTCGCCTGGACGCCAGGGGCGAGGTCGACGTGTCGCAAGCCTACGCGCTAGGCCCGGGCGCCTACGACGTGTGGGCCATTCACTGGGCGTACGGCATCTTCCCACCGGAAAGCGAGCAGGATTCACTACGTGCGATTGCCGCGGATGGCCTGCGCCAGGGCTTCCTGTTCCTCACCGACCAGGATGGGCGACCCGAGGGAGGTTCCGACCCGCGGGTCAGCATCTGGGACGATGCGGCCACGGGGACCGAGTTCCTCAAGCACCAGATGGACGTACGGCGCGTCGCCATGCAGCGCTTTGGCCTGCGCAATATCCGTCCGGGGGAACCCATCGCCTTGCTGCACGACCGCTTCGTGCCGTTATACCTGTTCCATCGATGGGCGCTGACGGCGGCATCCAAGAGCATCGGCGGAATGGAGTACAGCAACGCCTTGCGGGGCGATGGCCAACCAGCCACTCGGCCCGTTGAGGCGTCGCGCCAACGGGAAGCGTTAGGTGCTTTGATTGGCGCCATGAGCCCGGCGGAACTCGCCATCCCCGATACCGTGTTGGCGCTGCTGCCGCCAGCTCCACCCGGCTATTCTGGGGGTGTCGAGCTGTTCCAGAGCCGGACGCGTCCGGTGTTCGACGAACTGGGGGCGGCCCGAACGCTGGCACAAATGATCGTCGACCTCGTGTTGAACCGGGATCGCGCCGGCCGGCTCGTCGCACAAGGCGCGCGCGGCTCCACGCCGCTGACACTGTCCGAGACCATCGACCAGCTGGCGAGTGCGACGCTCAACAGGGCCGAACCGACGGACCGGAAGACCGCGGCCCTGCTGCGGGTTACGCAGCGAGCCCTGGTCGACCGGATGATCCTGCTGTCGGCGGACAAGGAAGCCGCCCCGGACGTGCGAGCGATCGTCGACTACAAGCTCCGCGCCTGGCGAACGCTTGCTCGGCAGCGCGCGGCCCTGGGAAGCGTGGAGCATCGGGCGCACTGGACGTCTATGGGGGCCGACATCGATTACTGGTTCACCGAGCACCAGGTGCCGGCGTCCACACAGGCCCTCCGTCCACCACCGGGTGATCCGTTTGGCGATGACGAGGGCGAGTGGAAGGGGCGATGAAACACCGTTAACCGAGTGGCGTAAGATGGGCAGGCTCGCGCGGTGCGGGCCTGCCCATTCGAAAATCTCCTATGCGATCCCGCACTCTCATCCCCCTGATCGCCGCGGCGTTCATCGTTATTCCCGCCGCACTCTCTGCGCAACGACGCGTTCCTCCCGGTGACCGTGGTGTGGACGTGGTGCCCGCTGGCAGCCTCCCCGACGAGAACGATCCGTTTAGCCGCAATCGCCGCTTCGAAGCCGGCGCGTCCTTCTTCTACGCCCAACCGAGCGGCGCCTTTCACGACTATGTCCGCCAAGGCGTGGGACTCGATGGATTCTTCCGGGTCAACCTGGACTCGCGTGGACTCCTGAGCCTGCGGTTGGACGGTGGATGGCTCGCCTATGGACGAGAGACGCAGCGGGTGCCGCTGTCCGGAACCATCGGCGGACGGATTCTGGTGGACCTGACGACGTCCAACAACATCGTGTACGCGTCCTTTGGTCCACAGATCACGGCCCGTGGTGGACCCATTCGGCCATACATCAACGGTGGCGTCGGCTTCGCCTACTTCTTCACGGAGTCCTCCGTAGAAGGGAGCAACAACAACAACGAACCCTTCGCCAGCACCACCAACTACGACGACTGGACGCTCCAATGGAAGGGCGGAGGCGGCGTCCTGATCCCCCTCGGCGTGCGCCAGGACGTGAACCTGGACATCGGCGCGCAATACCACAACAACGGCCAGGTGAAGTACCTGCGCAAGGGAAGCATCGTGGACCTGCCCAACGGCGGAATCCAGATCAACCCGATCGAGAGTCAAGCCAACCTGATCACGTACCGAGTGGGTATCTCGGTGCCAATTCGTTAGGCTCGGCGCACCCAGGCTGGTTTGAGTCGCAAGATCTTCCGATAGACGGGGCAATCCGCATCATGGGCGCCGGGCAGGTAGCCGGTGCTCATGAGAAATGAGTGGACGATCTCTCCGCCGGTAAACACGAAGGTCTTCTTGAACACGGGGCGCCATTCGTCCAGCGTCGACGCCTCCTGCGCGTCCAGCCACGCGCCAAACGATCCGTGCGTCTTCTGCAGGGCCTGCACACGTCGCGCGTTCTCGATCGCCGCTTGCACCTTCAATCGATTGCGTATGATGCGCGCGTCGCCGAGCAAACGCTGGGTATCGCGCGCCCCGTAACGCGCCACGCGCGCAAGGTCAAAGCCGTGGTATGCGTCGCGAAAGCCTTCGCGCTTCCTGAGGATCGTGAGCCAGCTGAGCCCTGCCTGATTGATCTCCAGCATCAACCGTTCGAACAGCTGGTTGTCGTCCCGGATCGGGAAACCGTACTCGCGGTCATGGTAGGGTCCATGGAACTCATGGCCGCGCGAGACTTCGCAATACGACGTCATCGGAACACCGGCGAGAATGGGGCTCGTTGTGGAACGCTGAAATCAAGCGACCGATACTCCCAGCGACTAGCGTGCCGTACGACGACGGCGGCGCGTCCTTGGGCAAGCAAACGTACCCTCACACCGTGGCTCCCTCTACGAACGCCCCAAAGCAACTCAGCTCGCTTGTCGCCGCGTCGATCCATGTCGATGCGGTGGTCGAATGGCGGGCGCGAGTGGCTGGAGTCTGTATCGGACTGGTCTTCTGCGGAATCGGGATGCCGCTGGCGGAGCTGGTCGGAATCCGCGGGCCCGCGGTCCTTCTCGTTATGCTCGCGACTGGGATCCTGGCCGGCGTCGCCACGTGGAAGTTCTCTGCATTCGTCTTCGAGACCGCCGGTGCGGTGATTCTGGCATTCATCCAGCCCAGCGGGAAGAGTGTCCCGTATCAGAAGGCATACTCCTACGAGCAGTCACTCATCGCGCGCGGTCAGCTTGACGAAGCGTTTGGCGCGTACGAGGCCGCGCTGATTGCGAATCCCAACGACCCACACCTGCGCGGCGAGATGGCCGAGCAATGCGCAGCCCACGCTCAGACGCGTCGGGCGGCCGAGCTCTTTGCCGAACTGCGCGACATGCCCGGAGCAAGCGCCCGACAGCGCATGTACGCGACCCAGCGCTTGATTGATCTGCTGGTTGGCCCGTTAGGCGATCAGGGACGCGCAATGAAGGAAATGCGACGTCTGATCGACGCCTTCCCGGGTACACCCGAGGCCGCAGGAGCGCGTCAGGCGCTGGCTCGGCTCAAGCAGGAGCAGCACGACGGGAAGCCGTAGTCGACGCGACGGCGTTGCGCCGCTACTCCCAGTCCCCGCGGCGACGCTCGGACTTTCGCTTGGCGCGCAACTTCTTGTCCGCCAGTCGCTCCTCGCGCGCCGCACGCGACGGTTTGGTTCGTCGCCTGACCTTCTTGGGAATGAGCGCCTGGCGGACGAGCTCTCCCAGTCGCGATTTGGCGCGTTCGCGATTCTGCAGTTGACTCCGCGTCTCGCTGGAGACGACGCGCACGGCGCCCGTTGCATCGAGCCGCGCGGACAGGCGTTCGAGCACGAGCGCGCGCTCCGGTTCGCTCAGTGCCACGGAGCGGGCGGGGTCCCAGAGGAGTTCGACGCGCGTCGACGACGTATTCACATGTTGCCCGCCGGCTCCGCCAGACCGCGTCGCACGATAGACGAGCTCCCCCGCAGGAATCGTGTGGGTGTCATCGATGATTAGGTCGTCTGGGTCCATTCGCCGGCGATGGTTGGGGATGGCGGGGGAAGGATAACCGTCGCCCGGTGCGGGTGGGTCCGACGAGCGGAATGTGACGGCTTGCCAGGAGATTCCGGAAACCCGCCGGGGATCAAGTCGTCCTAGGCGTAGCAGAATGCCTCAGTTGGCGCTGCAAGCTCCCCATTGCAAACTGCAAGCCTGGTACCGGACTGCCGAAGTGAATTCCACGGCTGCACTTAGGCTACCGCTCTTCCTCGACATCCGGCGCTTGTTGCGCTGGGTATTTGTCGGGCGATTGGCGATGTCTGCCGCGATTTACCTAGCCGCCATCCTCGTCTGGAAGGACGCGGATCGATCATCGACCCTACTCGCGTCGCTCGCGATCACGGTGGCGATGGTCTTTACGGCGGCGTCTGCGGCGTATTCCGAATTCTACCAGAAGCCCCTGACGCCGGGCTTCCTGGCCGTGCAGGCGCTCTTCGACTTGGCGCTCGCCACCACCATCGTCCACCTGACGGGCGCTGGTTCTTCGCAGTTCGCCGCCCTGTACATCCTGGTGATCGCTCTCGCGTCGCTCTTCCTGAGCGCGACGGGAGGGATCCTGATCGCCGTGCTTGGCTGCTTCCTGTACTTCGCGGACACGATCCTCCGGAACGATGCACCGACCGGAGACAGCGCCGAGCTCTGGTTGCAGCTGGCAGTGTTCGCCGTTGTGGCGGTGAGTAGCGCCTACATCGCCTCGCGTCTTCGCGAGTCGCGCCACATGCGCGAGGAGTTGGCCGCCGAGTTGGTGAAGGTGCGCCTGCAAGCGACCGACATCCTGCGAAACATTCGCGCGGGCATCATCACGGTAGACGCGGGGGGCCAGCTCCTGTACGCCAATCCCACCGCGAGCGCCTTGTTGGGCATCGCACTCGAAGACCACGTGGGACGCCCGGCGTTTACGGCCATCGAGCCGGTGTCGCCAGCCCTCGCGCGCGCCCTCGAGCGCGCGTCGCGCGAAGGCGTGCGCACCACGCGCGCCGAAGGGACGGTGCTCACCAACGGACGCCGTTTTCCCATTGGGCTCAACACCACATTCACGAGCAACGGGAATGGCCACGCCGGTGACGGCGGATCGGCGACCGCCATCTTCCAGGACATCTCGGACCAGAAGCGGCTCGACACGCTGCACATGCGCGCCGAACGGCTGGAGGCCGTGGCGGAATTGAGCGCTTCCTTGGCGCACGAGATCAAGAATCCGCTGGCGTCGATTCGGAGCGCCGTCGAGCAGCTGGGGCGCTCGCCGCGTGCAACGTCCGACGAACAGACGCTGGCGTCGCTCATTGTGCGCGAGTCCGATCGGCTGGCGCGCTTGCTCACCGAGTTCCTCGACTTTGCGCGCGTACGCGTGGCCAAGGTCGTGCAGGTGGACATTCGCGCCGTGGCCCGTGGGGCCGCACGCTTGGCGGAGTCGCATCCCGATGTCCCCGAAGGACTCACGGTGGAGTGCGTGGTTCCCGAGTCGCTGCTGGTGGTTGAAGGTGACGAGGACCTCCTGCATCGTGCCTTGTTCAACCTGACACTCAACGCAGTGCAGGCGTCGCCACCCGGCTCCCGGGTGCGCGTCGAGGTCTCGGCCATCCGATCCGATGAGACACCGGCCGGTGTCGCTTTCGAGAGTGGCGGTGCGATGGTGAAGGTGACGGATCAGGGATCCGGCATCCCGTCAGAAATTCGCGACCGATTGTTCGATCCCTTCTTTACGACCAAGCCCGGCGGCAGCGGGCTGGGGCTCTCGGTGGTGCATCGCGCCATCGAGGCACACCGCGGGTTCGTCTTTGTCGACAGCGACGAGACGGGAACTCGCGTGACCGTTCTGCTGCCGCAGCGCCATACTGATTCCGGAGGTACCACGTGACCGAACGTGCTTCGCAAGGACCCAGCGTGCTCGTCATCGACGACGAAGCTGGGATTCTCGATTCGTTGCGCATCCTGCTCAAGAATGAGGGATTCTCGCCGACCGTGGCGTTAGGCGGCCGCGAGGGTCTGGAGCAGATCGCCAACACGTCCCCCGACATCGTGCTGACGGACGTGCGGATGCCCAACGTGTCCGGGCTGGAGATCCTCAGCGCGGCCCGCCAGCGTGACGGGAATGCCCCGGTGATCCTCATGACGGCGCAAGCCACGCTGCAATCGGCCATGCAGGCCGTGAACGACGGTGCCTTCTACTATATCCAGAAGCCGTTCCGCAACGACGAGCTGGTCGCCATCCTGCGCCGTGCCGCCGAGCATCGACGCCTGCGTGTGGAGAACCAGTCGCTGAAGCAGGAGATCAAGCGACGAGAGAAGAGCGTCACCGGCCGGCCAATCGGAAAGAGCAAGGCATGGATGGAGGTGCTGCAGCTGGCGGAGACCGTGGCGCCGACGGAGTCAACGGTGCTGATCCAGGGTGAGTCGGGAACGGGTAAGGAGGTCATTTCCCGGTACATTCACGACCTGTCGAATCGCTCCGACGGTCCGTTCCTGTCGATCAACTGCGGTGCACTCCCGGAAAGCCTGCTGGAAAGTGAACTCTTCGGTCACACCAAGGGTGCCTTCACGGGCGCCGTAAAAGACAAGACCGGCCTCTTTGCCGCCGCTGCCAAGGGCACGTTCTTCCTCGACGAAATCGGCGAGACGACGCCCGCCACGCAGGTCAAGCTGTTGCGGGTACTCCAGAACCGTCAGATCATCCCTGTCGGTTCCACCGAGGCGATCCCCACGGACACTCGACTCATCGCCGCGACCAACCGCGACCTCGACGAGGAGATTCGACGTGGCCACTTCCGGCGCGACCTCTTCTATCGCTTGAACGTGATCGCGTTGCACCTGCCGCCACTTCGCGAGCGCCGCGAGGACATCCCGCTCCTTGTGGATGTCTTCCTGCAGAAGCTCTGCGAGACGCGTGGCGAGAACAAGTTGCTGACCCCTATGGCGGTCGAGGCGATCCAGGAACACAACTGGCCCGGGAACGTGCGAGAACTGGAGAATGCGCTCGAACGCGCGTGGATCCTGACGGCGGGCGATACCATCGACGTCACCGCCCTCCCAGAGCGAGTCACCTCTCGCACGCCCGAGCGCCTCGTCGAGGATCGGCCCACGCCAAACCCGACGCTGGATGTGATCGAGCGAGCCTACATCATGTGGATCCTGCAGGCCGAGGGTGGCAACAAAACGCGCGCCGCGGAGTCCCTGGGGATCGACCCGTCCACCTTGCACCGGAAGCTCTCGCGGTTCGGTGCCGAAACGTGACGGAGGGGAGCAGCAGCACCGCCAGTCGCCTATGGTCGCTGGCACCCGATGCCCCCCTGGCGGAGTCGGGTCAGCCCGGCCTGCGCGTCGCACCGATGGCGCTGGCCGCGCTCACCGCGCTCTGTGTGGTGATGTCGATCGGGTCGTGGCCGGTCGGCGTCTTCCAGGACGATGGCATCTACATGGTGCTGGCGAAGTCGCTGGCCACGGGCGAAGGCTATCGCTTCCTGCAGATGCCCGGGTCGCCTAACGCCACGCACTACCCACCGCTCTATCCCGCCTTCCTCTCGGTCCTGTGGCGCATCTGGCCGCAGTTCCCGGAGAACGTCGTGCTCTTCAAGTACGCTAATGCGGTGTGGCTGTCGGTCGCCGCGGTAGGGACGTATCGCTTCGTGAAACAGTGGGGCGGCCTGGGTGAAGCGGCGGCGATCGCCACCACCGTCGCCTTTGTCAGCTGCGCACCGCTGATGTTGCTGACGGTCATGGTGCTGTCCGAGCCGATGTTCCTGGCGCTCATGATTCCCACCCTGGTGGTGGCCGAACGCGCGACCCGGAGTGGTACCTGGCGGGATGCGGCCGTCGCCGGATTCGCCATTGGCGCCTTGTCGATGGTCCGATCGCTCGGCATCCTCATCGCGCCCGCCACGTTGCTGGTGCTCGTGTGGCAGCGGCGCTGGCGTTCCGCGGCAGTATTGGGGCTGGCGACGGCAATGACGGTCGCGCCGTGGCAATGGTGGGTGGCCGCGCATGCCCACGAGGTCCCGTCGATCTACCTCGGAAAGTACGGTTCATACTTTGGCTGGTGGACCAATGCGATCGCCACGGAAGGGATGGCGTGGGTCGGTCGCGTGGCCATGCACAACCTGCGCATGCTGACCGAACAGGGATGGGCGTCCACCGCGAGTGAGTCGATGCCCCTGACGGTGCGGGTGCTCACCACGATGTCGCTCGCGGTCTTCTTTCTCGGCGGGCTGCTGCGGATGTTTCGCCGCCTGCCGGCGACCGCACTGTTCGTGACCGGGTACTTTCTGATGGTCGTGGTGTGGCCCTTTGCGCCGGCGCGCTTCACGTGGGGCGTGTGGCCGTTGGTCGGACTGTGCTACGCACTCTCCGTGCAATGGGTGTGGCAGCTCGGCCGGCACGCAGGCGGTGGTCAGCTCAAACTTCGCATGCTTGGCGTCGCCCGCTATGCCTTTACCGGAGTGGCGGCGGCCCTGCTGGTCGGCTACATCGGGTATAACGTCAAGGGCGTGACCCATCATTGGTGGGACACGGTGCAGCAGAGTGTCGCTGATCGTGCGCACCCGCTGGCCGAGTGGACGTTGGCTAACACGAAACCCACTGACATCCTGGCCACCGACGACGACGTCCTGATCCACCTGTACACCGGCCGTCGCACCATACCCACGGGGGCCTTTACCGCACAGGAACACGTTGTCCCCCAGACCAAGGCTTTCGCGTCGGCAAACCTCCGCACGATCCTGCACACGTTCCCGGTGGACTGGGTGATGGCATCCACGGAGTACGGCACGTACGCGGTGAATGGACTGATTGTGGAACGACCGCCGGAAATCCGAATCGTGGCGGTCCTGAAGACCGGCGCCGTGTTCGCCCCGACGGCGCTTGGCCGTCCCAACGCGCGGCCGTGAACGCGCACCAGTGGGACGACCACGACCGGGTCGTTCGGGTGGCGCTGTGCGCCGTGGTGCTGCTGGCGGCGATCCTGACGGTCACGCCGTGGCCGGTGGGGGCCTTCCAGGATGACGCCATCTACACGGTACTGGCCAAGTCATTGGCAACAGGGAAGGGTTACCGACTGTTGAATCTGCCGGGAGAGCCTAACGCCACGCACTACCCGCCAGGGTATCCGATGGTGCTGGCGCTGTTGTGGCGTTTGTGGCCCTCGTTTCCCGACAACATCGTGCTCTTCAAGTTCGCCAATGCGGCGTTCCTGTCTGGGGCCGCGCTGGCAACGTATACGTTCTCGCGGCGCCGCCTCGCGTGGACGGTTCCGGGCGCTGCCCTGCTGTCATTGGCGGGGACTGCGTCAATCGTTGTATTGCTCATCACCGGGGTGGTGCTGTCGGAACCGCTGTTCATGGCCCTCCTGATGGCGACGCTCTTGTTCACGGAGGACGTGGTGGAGCGGCCGACCGCCGGTCGCGCCTTCTCCGCGGGACTCGCTCTGGGAATCCTGGCGTTGGTGCGAACGATCGGCATTGCGGCGTTGCCGGCGGCGCTGTTGGCGCTCGTCGCCCGACGCCATTGGCGGCCGATGGTCCCACTGATCGCGGGCGCCTTGGTCTGCCTGATACCGTGGCAGCTGTGGGTGGGCGCCCACGCGTCCGAAGTTGCTCCCGTGCTCACCGGGAAATTCGGGGCGTACACGCCATGGCTCGTTGACGGCTATCGATCGGGTGGTGTGCCATTCCTGCGCGAGGTGCTGACCGCGAACCTCCAGAGCCTGGACGGGATGTTCAGCTTTGCGTTCATGCCAGTGGCCGCTGTGGCGCCCCGCGGGGTGGCGTTCGTGGCCATCCTGCTCTTGGGGGCCGCCGGTACCGCCATGCTCGTTAGGCGTGCCCCGGTTACCGCTGGGTTCCTGGTGGTGTACGTGGGCATCTCCCTTGTCTGGCCGTTCGAGCCCACACGCTTCTTCCTCGCCATCTGGCCGCTCGTTCTTCTGGCGATCGCGACCCCGGTACGCTGGCTGTGGCAGTGGCGCCCGGTTGGGGCGCCCCCGCGTGCTGTGCGCGGGCTGGGGCTGGCCGGCGCACTCGCCCTGCTGGTCGGCTTTGGGACGTACAACGCACGCGGGTTCCGGGGTCAATGGTGGACCTCTATCCAGCGGGATGCCGGGCAACGGGCCAAGCCAATCGCGGAGTGGATCGCGCGCAACACCCATCCGGGAGACGTCCTCGCCACGGAAGACGACCTGATCATCTACCTGTACACGGGCCGCCAAGCCCTTCCCACGTCTACGTTTCTCGCTTCCGAGCGTGTTCGTCCACTCACGGAAGGGGAAGATCTTGCCGCGGTGCGTGCGATTCTTGCATCGTACCGGCCGCGGTTCTTTATCACCGCTTCCAAGCAAGGTATTCGATCGGCTACGGCCCTAACGCAGGCAACCCCGCCTGAGTTGCGACCCTACTCCGGAATTCCCAACGCGTTGATCTTCGAACGAGTGGACACACCCCCCTCCCGATGAACGACTTCAATTCAGTGACGCCAACTGGATCGCAGATGATCGAAGGGCAAGTGCCGCGGTTGCGTGGCGCGACACCAATCGACCGCGCCGATGTGCGACTCTCGGTCCTGATTCCAGTCTACAACGAACGAAACACCATTCGGTTGATCCTCGACCAGGTGCATTCGGTCCCGGTGACGAAGGAAGTCATCTGCGTCAATGACTGTTCGACCGACGGCACGAAGGACATCCTCGACGTGCTCAAGGCCGAAGGGCTGATCGACGTGCTCATTCACAAGCCGCAAAACGAGGGGAAGGGCGCCGCCATCCGCACGGCCATGCAGGCCAGCACCGGCAATGTGGTGATCGTGCAGGACGCCGATCTCGAGTACGATCCCGCCGATTGGCCCCAGCTCCTCGAACCCATCATCCTGGGGGTGGCCGATGCCGTCTTCGGCTCACGATTCCTCAGCGGGTCGCACCGAGTGCTCTACTACTGGCACTCGATAGGCAATTGGCTGCTCACCACCGTCAGCAACATGTTCACAAACTTGAACCTGACGGACATGGAGACCTGCTACAAGGCCATCCGCGGCGACATCGCGCGCGGGTTGGTGCTGACGTCGGACCGTTTCGGGTTTGAGCCGGAGGTCACGGCCCGCCTGGCGCAGGCGAAGGTGCGCATTTACGAAGTGCCGATCTCGTATTCGGGCCGCACGTACGCGGAAGGGAAGAAGATCGGGTGGAAGGACGGTGTGGCGGCGTTCTGGCACATCGTGAGGTACAACATGTTCCCGCCTGTGACCCCACGCACCAAGTAACTCCACTCGTAAAGCAAGAGCGGGCCGAGCGTTACGCTCGGCCCGTTCTTGCGTCATGGAGTTGTTCGTCAGGCGAATGCGCCCTCGGAAAGGGACAGGCGCGTTGTTCGGACAGAATGGGAGAACGACACGGTTTGGACGTATGGCAGACTGCAAGACAGGGCGCAATTCACTCTCGGATTTGAGGTGTGCCAGCCGTCCGAACATGGAGCCGAAGTCGTTGCAACAGAACTACTTCGACAGCTCGTCCCAAGTTTGGTCCGCACGTTGCCTTAAGTCCGGCCGAGTCCCCTGACCTTCACCTGATCCATCTCGTTCCTCCACGGCTACGGAGACAGCACAATGCGCAACATGACACGAAAGGGCTTTACGCTGATCGAACTCCTCATCGTCGTCGTCATCATCGGTATTCTCGCGGCGATCGCGATCCCGAAGTTCGCGAACACGAAGGAGAAGGCCTATCTCGCGTCGATGAAGTCGGACCTTCGCAACATGGCGACCACCCAGGAATCGTACTTCGCCGACTACCAGGTCTACGTGTCCGGTACGGCTTCGAACAACTCCGGTGGTACGGCGTCGGTGAACGGCTTCGTTCCCTCCGCTGGCGTGACGGTGACGACGACGGCGTCGTCCGGTACGGGTTGGAGCGCGACGTCGGCGCACAGCGCGACCACCAAGACCTGCGCGATCTTCGTCGGTGTGGCGGCGGTTTCGCCGGCCACGGTCGAAGCCGAGCCAAAGTGTAACTAAAGAGTTTTCCCGGCGAGTCCTAGGCAGCGACCACTCGTTATGCAGGTGCGATCGAGTAGTCAAAGTCCTCGGGCCACCACCGCAGCACCCGAGTAGGCCCGTAACTGAACACCACCTTCTAAACGAGCAGTCGGAGACAACAACATGCGCAACATGACTCGCAAGGGCTTCACCCTGATCGAACTCCTGATCGTCGTACACGGTCGGCATTTCGCCGTGATCGCGATCCCGAAGTTTGAACACGAAGGTGCAAGGCAATTTCGCCTCGATGAAGTCGACCTCCGCAACATGGTTACTCACGCAGGAGTCGTACTTCGCGGACTACCAGTTCACGTTTCCCGTACCGCTTCGAATTATTCCGGTGGTACGGCGCTGGTGAACGGCTTCGTCCCGTCGGCTGGTGTGACGGTGACCACGACCGCCTCGTCGAGCACGGGCTGGAGCGCCACCCCGGCGCACAGCTGACCACCAAGACCTGCGCGATCTTCGTCGGTGGTGGCGGTTTCGCCGGCCACGGTGGAAGCCGAGCCGCCGAAGTGCAACTGAAGGCAACTCAGCGCACTGCTGAACGCCTGAAGAATGGGCGACACGGTCCTCGAGACCGTCGCCCTTCGACTATTCATGGCGCCTCATCCTCCATCCCCTGCCACCGGCATCGCGCGCGAGCTGAACTGGGCCCTCGCGGCCCTGGTCGCCGTGGTACTCGCCGTTTCACTTGGCGCCCTCGTCTTCCTGGCTGGCGTTAGTGGCGCGGGCGTGCCGACCCTATGGCTTGGTGGTCTGCTCGTTGGAGCTGTCGGTGCCCTCTCCGCTGGTGTTGCCTACAAGATACGACGCGGCATTTCGCTGCCGGTCGAAGAGCTGGCCCGCGCGGCGCGGTCCGCGGCCGCCGGCGACCTGTCCCAACCGGCGAGCGAAGCAGGACCCGACGAACTGCGTGACATCGCGCTCGCCGTCAATCGTTTGGGGCGCGAACTGCGTTCGGAACGCTACCATCGCCGCAACCTCGAGAAGCTGGCCGAGGCGGGACGCCTCGCCGCAGGTATCGCCAGCGAGATCGGCAATCCGCTCACGGCGCTCACCAGCTCCGTGGAGATCATGCGGTCGCGAGACGGCACCCCCGCGGAGCGCCGGATCCTGATCGATCGCATGGAGCATGAGATCGCGCGCGCCGGTCGCATTGCGTCGGGGTTGGTTGACCTGGCGAAGCCTCGCGACATCGTCCCGCTGCGGGTCGATGTCAACGAGACCGCCCGGGCCGCGATGCGCCTCATCACGGAACAAGGCGTGTTGCGCCGACAGCGCGGCATGCTGCTGCTCGATCCGTCCGACCCGATCATTCACGGCAACAAGCACGACCTCGAGCAGCTATTCGTGAACCTCCTGCTGAACGCGGTCGACGCCACGCCGCCGGACGGCAAGATCGTCATCGCAACGCATCGCATGGCGCGCGCGAAGCTGGAGGAAGGGGTGGTGCGCCGTTCCAGCGATCCACCACTGACCATCAAGCCCCGCCGTGAGGCGCCGCGAGTGCGGGAGTGGCTGCATCGCGTGCGGCCACCCGCAGAAATCGTGAGTGTCGTCGTCGCCGATTCGGGACGCGGCATTCCGCGTGAGGATTGGGACCGTGTGTTCGAGCCGTTCTTCACCACCAAGGCTCCAGGTGAGGGCACTGGTCTTGGACTCGCCGTCGTCTCCAACATCGTCGAAAGCCTGCACGGCACGATCTGGGTGGACAAGGCGCGCGAGGGCGGGGCGGGGTTCCACATCCTGTTTCCCGTGGCCGTTGGCGGGACCATAGACGACCCCAAGTCCTCACGCCTGGCAAGCCCGAGTCAGGTGTAGGTGCCGTCAGCTGGTCGCGCGCAATCGTTCGCGCCGATCCGCGTAGGAACGATGAGGCCCGCCGGGACATCGAGTGGCATCGTGCGGCATGAAGCTGCGGCCACTCCTCCCATCCTGCTCACCGCGCGGGGAACGTTCGTCCCCGAAGGCCCGCGCCCGTCGCTGCGGATTTTCGCTCGCTGAACTAATCGTCGCCATTACCGTACTCGTGATTGCGGTGTTGAGTCTGGCGGCCGTGAGTGCGCGATTGCTCGCGCTGGGTCACTCTGCCATGGGCCGAAATGTCGCGGCGACCGTCACGGCGTCCCTCATGGATTCGCTACGCGCGGTGCCGTGCCACCACATCGCCTCCGGGAGCAGTGCGGGACCGGGCACTCGCACCACGTGGACGGTGTCGGTCGGCACTTCGTCGCGCACCGTGCGCGTCACCACGACATTCACTGATCGCACGGTCCACACGATGCAAGCCGAGGGGTCGATCCCATGCGAGTGATCGAAAGACGGAGTTCCCTCCGGAGGTCAGCCGCCGCGGTCGGATGTCACGAGCCATCCGTCATGCAAAGGCCCGTTGCCTTACGGCCTCGTTCGCGCTCAGGCACCTCATTGGTGGAACTGCTGGTCGCCATGGCACTGTTCGCCGCGTTCGGCTCCATGGTGCTCGCTCAGCTCCGTGCCAACGGTCGCGCCCTCACGGCACTAGCCGACCGCACGGATGCACGTTCGGCCCTATGGCAGGGGAGTGATGTGATCGCCACGGAGCTTCGACCTGTCTCGCCGGGGAGCGGAGACTTGCTCTTGGTCGCGGACTCCGCCGTCTGGTACCGCAGCACGGTGGCCACTGGCATCGTGTGTGGCGGTGCGTCGCCGGGCACGTGGTTCGACGTGCTTCCGGACTCCGTGGCGTCCGGCATGCGCTTTGGGTACGGGTTGTCCGCGGCGCAGGCTGGGGACGCGTTGCAGCTGTTCGACGAGGGGGCATCGCCAGGAGCCGCCGATGATCGGTGGCTTACCCTTCTCATCGCCAGTACGGGACGCGTGCCAGGACTGTGTGCCGGTTCCCCGCAGCTGGACCCCGTCCTCGACGCTGGTGCGGCGGGGTATCGCGTCCACGTCGCTGGCGTCATTCCGGCCGGCTCGTTCGCGGGCGCCGCCCTTCGCATCCAGCGGCCCGCACGACTCGCCCTGTACCGCGCCTCCACCGCCGACTGGTGGCTGGGATGGAGCGACTGGAACGCTTCGTTAGGCGCCTGGAACGTCATTCAACCGGTGTCGGGGGCTTATCGCGCCTATGGCGCCACCCCTCGGCCCTCCGGTCTCGCGTATCGCGGGCGCGACTCCACTGGGGCACCGCTCGCCAGCCCGTCCGCGACGGCCAGCGCCGCGCTCATCGACGTTGCCCTGCGGACACAGGTGCAGACCACGCGGCTCGGCGTTGGTCCCGCGTTGGTCACCGTCTCGGACTCATTGACCGCCCGTGTGGCCGTGAGGAACCGCCAATGAATCCCACGCGACTTTCGAAACACCACCGGTCAACTCACGTGTGCCAACGCGACGTCCGTGGAGGTCCGTTGTCCGACGCGCTCCGTGAGCATGTCCGCCTTTCGCCAAGTGAGGTTGGCGAATGCCATCGTCCAACCCGTCGCGACCGCGCTCGTGGCGTTCGCCGCAACGCGCCACAGGGTTTTGCACTCTTTGCTGCCTTGGTCGCCGTGGTATTGGTCTCGGCGTTCATCGCGATGTCGTGGGCCATCACCCTGCGTGAGTTTCGTGCCTCGGTAGTCGGTGCATCGGCGGTGCGCGCGATGGAAGCAGCGGAGTACGCGTCCACGGCGCCGATGGAGCGGTGGACACCGGGCGACGCGCTCTCCATGCCCGTCGCGGCCATGCAAGGTCCATCGTCGACTGTCCTCGTGGGAGGGTCGACGGCCACGTGGCGAATGCAGCGGCTGACGTCGAGCACGTTCCTCACGCTGGGCGAAGGCCTGGATGGGGATACGCGCCGCCGGACGTCGTTACTGTTGCGGCTGTCGACGCCGGACTTCGATACCAGCGCCACGTTGACCGTTCGCGACTCGGCCATCGTCCACACCGGCGCCATGGTGAGTGGATTCGACGCTATCCCGCCGGGGTGGGGTGGTTTGACCTGTACGCTTCGCCCGGCCCAGGCGGCAACGGCGTCTCCGGACAGTACTCGCGTGTGCGATGGTACGTGTGGGGCGGCGGCCGGCGTTTCGGTGGTCGGACAGCCGGCGCGTCTGGCGGATACCTCGGCTTCGGACTCTGCCCGGTACACCCTATTCGGCGCAGAGACGTGGACCACACTGGCCGCGCGCGCGACGGTGCGCCTGGCGGCACCCGTGGTCCTCACGCCCGCGCCGGCAGTGACCGGATCCCGCTGTGACCGAACAGCCAGCTCCAACTGGGGTGATCCGTCTCGCGGCTCCGCTTGCGCTGACTACTTCCCTGTGATTTACGCCGCCGGGGACGTCACCATGCACGGCGGGCGTGGCCAGGGCATCCTGCTGGCCGAAGGAGATGTCACGCTGGAGGGCGGCGCCGTGTTTGCCGGGATCATCGTCTCACGTGACGACGTTCGCTCCTCGACCGGCGGCGCGCACGTATTTGGCCGAGTGCTGGCGCAGGATCGCGATGTGTCGGACGGACGGCATCCCGAATTCGCGACTGGTGGACTGGTTGAGCGATCGAGCTGCGCCGAGGGGCGCGCCGTGGAAGGATCGGCGCCGCTGCGACGTGTGACCTCGAGGAGTTGGAGTCCTCTATACCAGTAGGCGGTGGTAGGTGAAGCGTTCGCACCGCGTGCCGATGCTTCGAGACGACTGAGCACGCGTGACGTCACACGGTCACCCGGGTGACGTGACTCCGCTCACGGCCCTGCGGAAAATGCAAGGAACGACGCAGCCTGCTGTTACCAAGGCTTCGCTCTGGTCGTGTGATTGGCAGAAAAGTCCGGTACCCGGGACAAAGTGTCCACTAGCGGGGCGCCGGAGACGTTTCCGGGAGAAGTGGCAGGTGCTCGACGATTGCTCTCCCGCGCGCGTCGATATCGTCAGTTACAACCCGATGACCGCACGGCGGTCGGTCGGTTCAGGAAATGAAAACTGCTCGGCCACTCATGGTCGAGGGACGAACCCGAACATCACCGCACAGCTCAGGATGCATATGGCGCTCTTCGGTCGCAAGAAGACAACGATCGGTCTCGACATCGGGTCGGGTCTGATCAAGGTGGCTGTGGTAGACCACGGTCGCGGCGAGCCCGAGCTCGCGAAGGTGATCATCACGCCGCTGCTCGCCGACGCGATCGTCGAGGGTGAAGTGATGGACCCCGGGATCGTGACCGACGCCATTCGCGCCGCCCTCGAGCAGGCCGGGGTCAAGAGCAAGGACGTCGTCACCGCCGTGGGCGGTCGTGACGTCATCATCAAGAAGATCCAGATCGAACGCGTGAAGGAGCAGCAAGCACGCGAGCTGATGCGATGGGAGGCCGAACAGCACGTGCCATTCGACATGGAATCGGTGGAGCTGGACTTCCAGATCCTCGATCCCGAAGGCGACGGCATGGAGATGAGCGTGCTTCTGGTGGCGGCCAAGCGCGAGCTGATCGAATCCAAGATGCGTCTGCTCACGGACGCCGGGTTGAACCCGGCGGTCGTCGACGTCGACGCCTTCGCGTTGCACAACGCGTTTGAGGTGAATCACCCGGATGCCATGAACGGCGTCGTCGGGCTGATCAACATCGGACACGAAGTCACCAACATCAACATCCTGGACGAAGGCGTCCCGATCCTGACGCGTGACATCACCGTCGGCACGCGCCGCTTCCGCGAAGACCTGCAGCGCGAGCGCGGTCTGGGCGCGGACGAGGCGGATGCGCTGCTGCAGGGATACGATCGGTCACCGCACCTGGATGCGATCATCGAGGGTCGTGGCGAAGAGATCGCCGTGGGTGTCGAGCGTGCCGCCGCATTCCTCGCGTCGTCCACGCGCTCTGGCAGCCAGCTGCGCGCCGTGTACCTGTCCGGCGGCGGTGCTCGCGTGCCGGGGCTCGCCGAAGCGCTCGGTCGCCGGTTGCGTCTGACGGTCGAGCAGGCGAACCCACTGGCCAACATCCGCGTGCGCGAAGGCGCCTTGGACGGCCTCGTCACGGACGAAGTTGCTCCCCTGTTGATGCTCCCCATTGGTCTTGCGCTCCGCAAGGCTGCCTAGGCCCTCCCCTCGCTGATCCGTTACACCGATGATCGAAATCAACCTGCTGCCTGGTGCAGCAAAGAAATCGAAAGGGCGCGGGACTGGCCTCTCCCTGAAGGCCGTCGTCTCCGACGTCCAGACCAAGGTCAAGGACCCGTTCATGCTGGCGGCCGTAGGCAGTGTCACGATCGCGGCGCTGTCGATCGGGGGCTTGCACTTCACGCAGACCCGGCATGCCTCCTCGCTGGAAGAGCGCGCCGCCCAGGCGCAGCGCGACTCGGTCCGCTTTGCTGGCATCCTGAAGGAACGCCGTCGCGCCGAAGCAAAGCGCGACTCCGTGATGCGCGAACTCGAGATCATTCGCACGATCGACAATGATCGTTTCGTGTGGCCGCACATCATGGACGAAGTCAGCCGCGCCCTGCCGCCCTTCACGTGGCTCAAGTCGCTGGCTGCGACCTCACCCGCGGCAGCGCCGGTGCAGCCGGCCAACGACAAGGACAAGAAGAAGTCCGATGCGCCGCCTCCACCCGAGGCGCTCAAGTTCCGCGTCATCGGCAACACGGTCGACATCCAGGCGCTCACGCGGTTCATGAAGCTCCTCGAGGCGTCGCCCTTCATCCAGAATGTGCAGCTCGCGAAGTCGGAAGCGGTGATCGCCGATGGAAAGGAAGTCACCGAGTTCCAGCTCGACGCTGAATACGAGCGCCCCGACAAGGCGTCGCTCACGACCGCTCCCGTTTCGCTGAGTGTGAGGTAACGATGGCTCTCCTGCCGAAGAACCAACGCGATCAGGCGATGACGCTCGTCAGCATCATCGGTCTGGCGCTGATTGGCCTGTACTGGGTCTACGTCTACTCGCCCAAGCGCGAGACCCTGGCGTCGACCGAGATTCGGGTCGACTCCCTTGAAGCCAAGAACAACGCGGCCCGGAAGGAAATGGCCACGGGCTCCGTCGAGAAAGTGAAGGGTGAGGCGCTGAAGTTCGAGAAGGACCTCGACGTCATGCGCCAGCTCGTGCCGACGGGCAATGAAGTCCCGGCCTTGCTCGAGCAAGTGTCCACCGCCGCTCGGCGCGTTGGGCTGGACATCGCGACGGTCGAACCGGAAGCCGTGGTCGAAGGCGACCAGTTCGACACCTATCGCTACAAGCTCGCCGTCTCCGGCGGCTATCACGCCGTGGGTGAGTTTCTCACCAACGTCGGGTCGCTGACGCGCATTGTGGCGCCGGTGAACGTGTCGCTGGCGAACACCGCCAACCGCAATCAGAAGGGCGCGCGCGACGCGCTCGATGCCAAGTTCGAAGTGCAGACGTACGTGTCGAAGACCGCGCCGCGGGCGCGGGGAGGCAAGTCATGAAGCGCGCCCTGTCAGCGCTCGCCGCCGTGGTCGTTGCCGCCAGCTCCATCGGTGCGCAATCCACACCGCCGATCGCTCGTACCAAGCTCGTCGCCACCCACGCGGTGAACCAGACGAACGCCCATACGTCGACCATGCAGAACGCCACCGACTCCATCCCCGCTGCCAAGGCAACGGGGAAGCCGTCGGCCGAGGCGTCGAAGCCGGTAGAAGCGACCAAGGCCGACACCATACCGCCGGCGCGCGAGGTTGAAAGTTCGGCAGGTGCAACCGAGAAGACCAGCGCCGCCGGTGGTTTCGAGCGCGAGATCTTCTACTACGAGCGCAACGGCCGTCGCGACCCCTTCCAGTCGCTCATGACCTCGAGCGACCTGCGCCCGCTGATCAGCGACATCAAGCTGGTGGCGGTCGCCTACGACGTGTCGGGCCGCAACTCGGTCGCCGTCCTGCGTGACCTCAATACCAAGGACCAATACCGCGTGCGGATCGGTCAGACGTTAGGCCGCATGCGCGTGTCCGCCATCAATCCGAAGTTCATCACGTTCACCATTGAAGAATTCGGCTTCAGCCGCCAGGAAACGCTGGCGCTGGGTGATTCCAACACAGGGAGCTCGAAATGAGGCGAGTCTGTATGCTGGTCGCCCTCGCGACCGCAGCGCTGGCGCTCGGTCCAAGTCGCGTCCATGCCGCGCCCCCGCGCCATGCCGTCGCCCCCGCGACGGAGGTTAGCGGGATCACTGCGCTCAGCATCGTCCCGGGGGAGGGGAAAGCCGACGTCGTCATCGCCGTCTCCGGACCGGTGACCGTTCAGGACTTCACCGTACCATCACCCGATCGCATCGTCCTCGACATCAGTGGCGCCAAGCTGACGCCCCTGGCCCGGGCCTACGATCGTCAGGTGCGCGGCGGCATCACCAACGTGCGCATGTCGCAATACCGCACGGATGTCGTTCGCATCGTCCTCGACCTGGACGCGCCCCATGCCTACGCCGTGCAAACGACGGACAACGGCATCCGCGTCTCGCTCGAATCGGCTGAGACTTTCGCGGCCTGGCACTCGATGGACATGGCGCCGGTAGCGACCGCGGTCGCCGACGCTACGGCCACCGCCAAGCCGTCAGCACCAACGGTCTCGACGGGATCGGTGATCGATGCCGCCGAGCCGGATACCGTGATCAAGAAGAGCGAGTCTGCCGCGACGACCACGCAAGTGGCTGACGCCGGCGTCATCGAGGCGCCAGTCAAGGCCACCGCGCCGGCCCGGCCGGCCAGGTCGCCCCTCTTCACTGGCCAGTCGCAACAGTCGCGCATCACCGTCACCTACCAGGACGCTGAAATTCGCGACGTCCTCGCCGCCTTCGCGTCGTTCTCCGGCCGCACCATCGTTGTCGGCCGCGAAGTCAAGGGAACCGTGACCGCCGAGATCAAGGACCAGCCGTGGGACGTGGCCCTCAAGTCCATTCTCGAAGCACAGGGTCTGGCCGCGAGTGAAGAGACGTCAGGCATCATCACGGTCGATTCCTACGACAACATCCTCAAGAAGCAGGCGAGCGAGCCGCTGACCACGCAGATGGTCAACATCAACTACGTGTCGGCCGGCAGCTTGGTGGAGACCGTCCGCGGCCTCCTGTCGAAGGACTGCGCCCCCGGCGCGACGTCCTCCGCACAGCAGGGCGCCTCTGGTCCGTCGAACTGCATCACACGCGGAAACGTTGCCGCTGACTCGGCGACGAACGCGCTGCTCATTACCGAAGTCGCCTCGCGCCTCCCGGACCTGTTGCAGTATGTGAAGCAGCTGGACGTCCGCACTCCGCAGGTTGCCTTGAAGGCGAAGGTCATCTCGGTGTCCCGCACGCAGGTCGAACAGCTGGGTATCAGCTATGACCTTGGGAGCGAAGCAGCCTACTTCAATACGCTGGTCCCCCGGGCTCGCCCAGGTGGCGACGGCACGCAGACGGACGACAAGGAAGGGCGCATCACGTTAGGCGGCGACGCCCTCGCGGGTGTGGCCAACGCCTCACGCAAGTACAAGCAGGGTGCGGCGCTCAACCTGCTCTTCTCAACGGCGCTCGGCAACTTCACGCTGACGTCATTCATCGACGCGCTACGCTCACAGAACCTCTCCGACATTCAGGCGGAGCCGAGCGTGGTCACGCTGGACAATCGCGAAGCCCGCATCCTCGTTGGCCAGGAAACTCCGGTTCGCGTCATCGACGCCGGATCGGCGGCCCAGATCGGCCAGCCGGTGCGTGCCAACGTACAGTTCAAGGAAACCGGTATCATCCTCACGGTCACCCCGCACATCACGAACAACCGGCAGATCCGCATGCAGATCGAGGCGGAGCAGTCGGAACTGCGCATCGTGGGCGGCGACCTGGGCTTCTTCATCGACAAGCGGAACGCCCGCACGCAGCTGTTGGTGCGTGACGGTGAGACCGCGGTGATCGGCGGGCTCACGCAGACGCAGATCGTGAAGAACCGCTCCGGCATCCCGATCCTGGGCGACCTCCCGCTGCTCGGCAAGCTGTTCTCGCAGTACGATGAGCAGGAGGACAAGAAGGACCTTCTGATCCTGATCACGCCGCACATCATCGATGACGGCGAGCCGGTTCGTCCCCCCGGCGGCAACAACGAGTGAGCAACCACGGAGCCATCACGATGAGGCATATCATCCATCGCGCGGTTTCGGCGGCCACCGGCATCTTTGCCGTGCTCACACTCGTGAGCTGCGACGCGACCCAGGTCGCGTCGGTGACCTCCGACCGCATCATCCCCACGGTGTCGGTAGACATCGAAAGCGCTGTCGGGTCGTTGGGTTTCGACTCGGTGTCGGTGCGCTCGCCACTGCAGGTGAAGGTGGTCGCCAGCGACAACGCCGCGCTCTTGAAGATCATCACGCGGGTCTTTGCGGACACCGCCGTGATCAAGGCAGATACCACCACGTTCCCAGTGTCCGCCACGGCGTACACACGGACCATGAACGTGACCTTGGCTGGCGTGCGCGCCGGCCAGGCGATCACCGTCGTCACGCAGGCCCTCGATGGTGCAGGCAACTCGTCCAGCAGCGAGGCGCAGGCGACTGCGTTCGATCCGAACGTCCCCAAGATGGCGTTCAATCAGCCCGCGGCGACGGTCATCATCGGTGGGACGTATTCGTTTGACCTGATCATCACGGACTCCACAGGCATCACCAAGGCGGGGTATCGCGCCACGGGCGTCGCCACGCGGGCTGACAGTACGCTCTTCCCGATTCCGCTGCCCAAGGTCGATACGCTGACGTACCTGATCAGCGTGCCCGGTAGCGCAACGGCGGGTTCCACGTTCATCATCACGCCGTTCGCCGAGAATCGCGACGGGCTGCGCACGAACGGCACCCCGATCACGGTCCGAGTGCAGTCTCCGGGCGCCGATGTGCTGCCACCGCTCGTGTATCAGACGGTGCCGCCGCGCCTCGAAACGCCGGATTCGATCGACGTTCAGGCGCGCGATGCCGACGGCATCATCAAGGTCATCGGGTTCATCGCCAAGGACTCGGCGGGCACCATTCTTTATCGAAGTGCCGACACGCTCACCACGCCGTCGCAGCTGGTTACGCGACGCAAGCGATTCGGCGCGCCGATCGCGCTGCGCGGCCGCAACATGAATATCACCGCCTACGCCATCGACCTCGCTGGTCACACCGGATGGGCCGTTCCACAGGGTGCGACCGTGCCGGTGGGAGACGACCTTCTCGCGAAGCGTGACGCCGCCGTCTACGCATTCGGTTTGACGTATGCGTTGCCTGCTGGTTCGCTCGGCGCCGACATCGCTGTCGACACCGCGCGTAGCACGCTGTTCGTCTCCAACATCACCAAGAACCAGGTGGAGGCCTTCACGTACGGCACCACGCTGGCGCAGCTTGCCGCCGTGTCGGTCGGAGCCATGCCATGGGGCATGATCATCGACAACAGCAGCTCGTTGCTGCTGGTGGCCAACTCGGGCGGTACCAACATCTCGAAGGTGAACCTGACGAATCGCACCGAGGAAGGGCGCGTCAAGACGGCGAACGAATACGTCTTCGACGTGACCTACACCAAGGACGACGCGTCGGGCGGCTTCAAGTTCAAGGTGGCACCACCGATCGATTATTCCGACCGTCCGCAGTACATAGCGCAGTCGGCGAGTGGAGCGCTCTACTACTCCACGCGCCCGACGACGTCGGCCACACCGGGTACCCTGCGTCGCATCGACAACTTTCTCGATGTGCGCACGGAACCACGGCAGATCTGGCAGTACGGTGCATTCCTCAAGGGACACTACGTCATCCTGAATGCCGACGACGTTGACGTCATCGAAGGGCAGAATGGCATCCCGGACCAGATCGTGATTTGCGAGCACACGCCAGGGCAGGAGCCATCCAGCGCGACGTGTGTCGCAAGTGGAACGGTCGAAGCGGCCATCGCCGCCCTTCGCAGTGCGCCGGTGAACGGAAACCTCGATGCGGTCAAGGACATGGACGTGGCATCGCTTGCCCTCCCTGACACGAACTTCGTGGCTGTTGGCGGCGATCGGCGTCGCGTGGCCTTTGGCGAGGCAAACACGGGCAACCGTGCGGGCCGCGTCCTCTTGGTCTATGATCCAAGTGGCACGCCAGCGAGCGGTGCGCAGTACTCCGCGCCGATCGAAGTCGCCGACCTCACAAACAACGCGTCGGACAAGGTCTACGGTCTCGATATCAACCGGAACAGCAACAACATCGGTGTGCACGGCGTCGAAACGTTCTTCGCCGACTCATCGCTGCGGTTGCAGGGCAAGTTCGCCACCTTCAACACGGGCGCCGGTATCGCCTTCCACCCCTTCAACGCGGACGAAAACACCGCGGACGCGAGTCAGCGAGTCGTCTTCGTGGCGTCGGGTGACAAGTCGATCCAGATCGTCGACAGCTACTCCTACCGGTTGCGTGGGCGTATCCCGATCCGTGCCAACTTGTATGGCCCGCTTCGCGCCGTCCTCCCGACCGCTGCCGAACTATCGACCGATTCCACACTGGTTGTGAAGCTCTTCGGCTTGACCGCAGAGGGTGTGATCGTCATAGATGTACGCACAGGAGACATCGATAACGTCAGCCACTAGCGACGCATCGATAGCGCAACGACCTCAAGTCACGCGAGCCCGGCCTCCTTGGCCGGGCTCGTCGTTTGTGGAGACCCATGCTTCGCTTTACCACCGCCGGTGAGTCCCACGGGCCAGGTCTGGTGTGCGTCCTCGAGGGGATGCCGGCCGGGCTTCCGTTGCTGGCCGAGCACGTCAACGCGGAGTTGGCCCGCCGCCAGCAGGGGCACGGAAGGGGGCGACGCATGCAGATCGAGCAGGATCAGGTTGAGTTCCTGTCCGGCGTGCGCGCCGGCGAGACCATCGGTTCTCCGGTCGCGATGGTGATACGCAACCGCGATTGGGCCAATTGGCAGGAGATCATGGACGCGGCGCCGCGCGAGGGCGATCCCGCGCCGCGGCGACGCGCCGTCACGCGTGTGCGCCCGGGGCACGCCGACCTCTCCGGACTGCTCAAGTACGACCGCGACGACGCCCGTGACATCCTCGAACGAGCATCGGCGCGTGAGACCACGGCGCGCGTCGCCGCGGGAGCCATCTGCAAGCGACTGTTAAGCGAGTTCGGCGTGACGATCGGCAGTCACGTGGTGCACTTGGGCGGTGTGGATGCCCGCCGACCGGAGGCAATGCCTGCAGACATCAACCTGGTGGCCGATGCGTCGCCTGTTCGCATGCTGGATGCCGAGGCGGCCGAACGTGCCGTTCAACGAATCGACACCATCAAGCGAGAGGGCAATACCCTGGGCGGCATCTGCGAGGTTGTAGCTCACGGACTACCAGTTGGGTTGGGTTCGCACGTCTCGTGGGACCGGAAACTCGACGGTCGACTTGCCGCCGCGTTGATGTCGATCCCTGCGGTCAAGGGCGTGGAGGTGGGCCTCGGCTTCGACGCGGCGCGCCTAACGGGCGCTGAGGTGCACGATGAGATCGAACCCGCACCGGGGAACCCCAGACGAGGCAACGTGAGCCGCCGTACCAATCGCGCTGGCGGGTTGGAAGGGGGGATCACGACGGGTGAGCCGCTGGTGTTACGAGTGGGGATGAAGCCCATCTCCACGCTCATGCGCCCGCTGGACACCGTGGACGTGGCCACGGGCGCCCCGGCGGCGGCCGTCGCCGAGCGATCGGACGTGACCGCGGTGCCGGCAATGGGCGTGATCGCCGAGGCCATGGTGGCGTTTGTCTTGGCCCAGGCATGGCTGGAGAAGTTTGGCGGTGACGCGCTGGAGGAGACCAAACGCAACACACTGGCCTATGTGGCTCGTGTGGATGAACGCGTGCGCGCCGATGATTCATGACCCTGGATCGGGATCCAGTCCCGCTGTGGCGAGTCCCACGGATCCTCACATCATCCTGGTCGGGCTTCCCGGAGCTGGAAAGAGCACCTGCGGTGCGCGCTTAGCCGAGGTTCTAAGCCACCCGTTCGTGGACCTGGACGCCGAGATCGAGCATTCGGCGGGTGCTCCGATCTCTTCGATCTTCGCGAAGCACGGAGAAGAGCATTTTCGCGACCTGGAGTCGAACGAGACGCGGCGGCTCCTCACGCGACCGCCGTCTGTGGTCTCTCCCGGCGGCGGTTGGGTGGAGCGGCGCGAGAACCGGGACATGGTGCGAAGCGTGTCTGTGGTCGTCTGGCTCAGAGTCTCTCCAGCCGAGGCGGCCCGTCGCATGGGAGCCCAAACCAGCCTGCGACCGCTACTTGCAGGTGGCGACCCGGAGAGGCGAATTGCCCGCCTTTTGGAGCGGCGCGCGAGGTTTTACGAGGCTTCTGACGTCACCCTAGACACAGAAGTGCTTGGCACTGAAGCGGTTGTGAGTGCTGTGCGGGAACTCGTTTGGCAGCGTGTGGGTTCCTTAGGCTAGCCCTATTATCTATAGATGTGGCCGCGGCGGGCTAGGCACAGACGCTTGCGCGAAGGTGGTCGATGGGGCAAGCATGTTGCCCGTCCCGCCCCTCATCTGTCGAGGGGGTACCCTTCCGGCAGAAATCGGAGGGTAGGCGGCAAAAGGGTGTGAGAGGTCGCAGAATTCTGGAGCACATTCCCGATGCGTGAGCGTCGGGTACCCGAACATGGACACAACGATACGAGTGCAGGGACCGCACGAGCGGGGTCGATTCGCCCCCGAGGCGTGGGGTCACCTCATTTCACTAAAGGAGTCCGGGTCGATGTCCCGGGCTGAATTGGAGCAAGTCATCGAACGCGCTTTGGCCCAGCTCGAAGGGCGGATCGCGCTGGATGACCTGCGGGCGCTGATCGATACCGTTTCGTTCGACGAGAACTCGGCATCGGTCGATTCAATGACGGTGCATTGATCATGGCAGGAACGCGAAAGTCCAAGGGAACTGACGAGACCAAGACCACGCGCCGCGTGGTGGGTCGAGGCGCGTCGGCACGCGTCGCGGCCAAGAGGTCTCCTGCGCGCAAGAGCGCTGCGGCCAAGAAGGTCGCGGCCAAACGTCGCGCACGAGTGGTGGAGCCGGTTGTACCTGAACAGGAAATCGAGTCCGGCGCCCCATCCGGTTCGCTCGTGATTGTGGAGTCGCCGGCCAAGGCGAAGACGATTTCCAAGTACCTGGGACGCGGCTACCGAGTGAAGGCGACGATCGGGCACGTGCGCGACCTTCCACAGAAGAAGCTGGGCATCGACATCGAGAAGGGGTTTGCCCCGGAATACGTCACGATCGAGGGGAAGGAGAAGACGCTCGCGGAGTTGAAGACGGCGGCGAAGGAAGCCGAATCGATCTTCATCGCGACCGACCCTGATCGCGAGGGCGAGGCGATCGGCTGGCACGTGGCGGAAGCGGTGAAGCGAAAGGGCGGCGCGCCGATTCGTCGCGTGCTCTTTCACGAGATCACCAAGGACGCCATCCGAGCGGCGATGGACAAGCCGCGACAGATCGATACGCGATTGGTGGAGGCGCAGCAGGCGCGTCGCGTCCTGGACCGATTGGTGGGATACAAGGCGAGCCCGATCCTCTGGAAGACGGTGAAGAAAGGCCTCTCCGCCGGCCGCGTGCAAACGGTGGCGCTGCGCATGATCGTCGAGCGCGAGCGGGAAATCCGCGCCTTCAAGCCGCAAGAGTACTGGAGCATCGAGGCGCTGATGGAGCTGAACGGCCAGCGCTTCACCGCCAGGTTGCACGCCATCGATGAAAAGAAGGTCGAGATCCCGACCGGCGATCAGGCGAAGGCGATCGTGGAGCAAGTGGAACGGGCCGCCCGCGAGGTTGCCCGTGAAGCCCGGATGTCCGTGCCGCAAGCGTTCCCGCTGACGAGCGTCAAGCGTCGCGAACGACGCAAGAATCCGGCGGCGCCATTCACGACCTCCACCTTGCAGCAGGAGGCCGCCAAGAAGCTCGGGTTCGGGTCCAAGCGAACCATGCGGATTGCGCAGGGCCTATACGAAGGCATCGACCTGGGCAGCGAGGGTGCCGTCGGGCTCATCACCTATATGCGCACCGACAGTACTCGCGTCGCGGAGAGCGCGGCGCTGCAGGCTCGCGATCAGCTCAAACGCGAGTTTGGCGCCGAGTACCTGTCGCCGGGCCCACAGCTGTATGGCTCAGACAAGAAGGCGGCCAACACGCAGGATGCGCACGAGGCGATCCGGCCGACCGATCCCTCGCGAACGCCGGATTCGGTGCGCCGCTTCCTGAAGGACGAACAGTTCAAGCTGTACCAGCTCATCTGGCAGCGTTTCATGGCGTCGCAGATGGCGCCGGCCGTGTTCGACACCACCACCTTTGACTTCAACCTCGTCACGAGCAAGGGGTCATACTTGTTCCGCGCCACCGGCTCGGTGGTGAAGTTCGCGGGATTCCTTGCCCTATATCGCGAGGCGCGTGAGGAGGGGGAAGGTAAAGCGCTCGAAGACGAACAGGCGCTGCCGAATGCCGAACCCGGTGACCGCGTGCCGCTGGTTGAGATCACGCCGAATCAGCACTTCACCGAGCCGCCCCCTCGGTTCTCCGAGGCGTCGCTCGTGAAGGAGTTGGAAAAGTTGGGCATCGGACGTCCGTCGACGTACGCCCAGATCATATCCACCTTGGCCGACCGGCACTACGTCACGCTGGAGCAACGCCGCTTCTTCCCCACGCCGTTAGGCGAATCCGTGGAACGCGTGATGGTCAAGCAATTCCCCGACGTCTTCAACGTCGGCTTTACGTCTGAGATGGAAGAGGAGCTGGACAAGATCGAGGAAGGCTCCTTGTCGTGGCAGCGCGTCCTGAAGGACTTCTACAAGCCCTTCGAAGCTTCGCTGAACGACGTAAAGGTGGACGACCTGATCGCCGAGGCCCACGACTTGTCGGCGCTGGCCAACGAGAAGTGCCCGCAGTGCGGTGGCCAGCTGGTGGCAAAGGGCGGGTTCTTTGGCCCCTTCGTCGCATGTGTGAACCACCCCAAGAACTGCAAGTACACTCGGCCGATCAAGGGCGAGCGAAAACCGCCGCAGCTGACGGAATACCTCTGCCATGAGTGTGGCGCGCCCATGGTGGTGCGTCACGGACGGAGTGGGGATTTCCTGGGTTGCTCGAAGTTTCCGAAGTGCCGCGGCACGCGGTCCATGCCGACGGGCGTCATGTGCCCGAAGGATAGCGGCGAAATCGCCGAGCGTCGCTCGAAGAAGCGCGGGAAGGCGTTCTACGGGTGCTCGAACTATCCGAACTGCGACTTTGTCTGCTGGGATAAGCCAGTGAAGGACACGTGTCCCGAGTGCGGCTATGTTGGCGCGGAAGCGAAGTCGAACAAGACGCGTGGCGAGTACCGTCGCTGCCTCAAGTGCGCCAATGAGTGGGACATCGTGAAGGAGGAGGAGACGGAAGCCGTCGCGGTGTAGGGCGTTTTGGCGGCGGGTCTCGCCCGGGATGAACTGATCCGTCCGACCCAACATCGTGCGAACGATGTTCCATGTTCGCGGCCAGCCACATGACTCGCGTATGGTGGCCGGTCATGTATGCGGCTCGACGCGCCCTAGGTGTAAGGAGGAGCAACGACGGGTGAGATCTGGTCCGGGTGCTCCTCACACCACTGCTCGATG
>JBGAJQ010000027.1:0-61765 GCA_044224875.1 Gemmatimonadaceae bacterium
CTTGGGCTCGAGCAGGATCCACTCGCCGTATCTGTCGACGAAGTACTCCTTCACCTCGTCGGGCGTCTTTCCGGCGCGCAGTTGGTCTCGCACCAATTCCCGCATTTGCGCCGACAGCTCAGATGGCGAGTCCTGAATCGACTCGCCCTGGCACACGGGGCAGCGCAAGACCGAAGAGAGGGCGCGCGTCTGCACTTCCAACGCCGAATCGGACGGCGACGGCGCCTGTGAGACGAGTGGCCCTGCCGTCAGGAGTACAAGTAGGCCCAGGCGAAGGACTCCGGACAAGCGGCCCATCACTTGTCTCCGCTCGGCGCAGGCAGGGCGAGCAGGGAGTCCACCTTGGTCCGCAACACGGTCGCCGTCACGGGGCCAACGTGCTTGTACGCCACTCGTCCGTCACGCCCGATGAAGAAGGTCTCGGGGACGCCGTACAAGCCATACGCGATCGCGATTCGCGTCTTGGGATCGTTCACGGACGGATAGGACTGCCCACCCATCTGCTGAATCCACGCCAAGCCGTTGGCCGGGATATCCTGGTAGAGCACGCCAAGGAAGTGCGCATCCTTGCCGACGTATTCCTGGGCGACCGCGGAGAGGGTTTCGTGCTCGTCGCGGCATGCCAGGCACCAGGAAGCCCAGAAGTTCAGGACCGCGACGTGGCCCTGCAGTTCGCGCAGGCTGATGGTGTCCCCGGCAGCACGGGCCAGCGCCCCCTGCCCGGGCGAAAACACTTCCAGCGCGAACTCGGGAGCCGCCTTGCCGGGTAAGGGCGAGGGGATGTCCTTGGGGTCCCTCGTTAGGCCGAAGGCGAGCAGGGCTATCATTGGGACGGCCACGGCGCCGGCGATCGTCGCACGCTTCCAGTTCATCTCAGGCAGCTCCTCCGAGGGCGGCGTTCCCAACCGGAGCATCGCTCGCTCTCACGGGTTCCGTGACACGATCCGCCAATCGGCGACGAACCGGGACCGAGGCAAGGATGCCACCAAAGCACACGACCAATCCGCCGAACCAGATCCACGGCACCAACGGCTCGAGAATCACACGGATCGTTGCCTGCGAGCCATCTGGCTCAAACGCCATGAGGTTCGCGTAGATGTCCCCCAGCAATCGGCTGTGGACGGACGGCGTCGGGACTGGCGACTGCGAAGTCGGATAGAAGTTCATCCGCGGGTCCAGCTTGGCCACCTCGGAGGTCCCGCGCGACACCGTGAGTGTCGCCCCGATCACCTGACGTTGCTTCTCTTCGCGCCCCCATACGTCGTCGAGCCGGACGGTCAACCCACCCCACCTGCGTGGATGCACCCTTCTTGAGCGTGGCCTCGTGTTCCGTCTTGAAGGTGCTGGACGCCGCGATACCTAACGCTACGAGAATTACGCCAACGTGCTCGATGTAACCGCCATAGCGACGCCGATTGGCATCGACCAGGCGCTTGAGTGCGAGCGCCCAGTTCTCTCCGTGCGCCGATCGGCGCACGGCCGCCCCGGTATAGAACTCCCGAAGGTTTGCAACCAGGGCGAACGCGGCAAAGGCGAATGACAGGATGGCGTAAATGTTCCGGGCGCCGGCGACGACGGCCACTGCCGCGCCAATCACCGCGCCGACCGTCGGGGGTAGCAGCTGCCGGCGCACCACATCCGTTCCCGCCCGCCGCCACGGCAGTGCCGGTCCAACACCCATGAGGAACAGCAGCGCCATGCACATTGGCAGCGTCATGAGGTTGAAGAACGGCTCGCCCACCGAAACCTTCACGCCGCGCACGGCCTCCGCGACCAACGGATAGAGGGTGCCCACCAACACCGTGATCGAGAACGCCGTGAGAAAGAGGTTGTTCAGCAGGAATACGGATTCCCGGGACACGGCGGCGTCCAGACGGCCAGGTTCACCGGTCGCCTCGGCCGTACCTGCCACGATCGCCACCGCGGCAATCAACGTGACGGCGATGAAGCCGAGGAAGTAGTAACCGATGGTGCCCTGCGTAAAGGCATGCACGGAGGACAGCACGCCGGATCGCGTCAGGAATGTCCCAAGGATCGTCAGCACAAACGTCCCAACGATCAGGTTCAGGTTCCACAGCTTCAACATCCCTCGCCGCTCCTGCACCATGACCGAATGCAGGAACGCCGTCGCGGTGAGCCATGGAATGAAGGACGCATTTTCGACCGGATCCCACGCCCAGTAGCCACCCCATCCGAGTACCTCATAGGACCACCACATACCGGCGATGATAGCCGCGCTCAGGAATGTCCAGGCCGTGAGGGTCCACCGCCGCGACAGCCGGATCCAGTCGTCGGCAACGACTTCTCCAGACAGCATGGCACCGACCGCGAACTGAACGGCACCGACATCCCGACGTAACCGAGGTACAACAGGGGCGGATGCACCGCCATCAGGATGTGATTCTGCAGGAGCGGGTTGGGCCCCGGTCCGTCGGCAGGGATCGGAGAGACCAGCGTGAAGGGGTTCGCCGGTCCGACCAGCAGGATGAGGAAGAAGACCGCCACGACCATCAACGTCATTCCCGCATAGGGCACCAGTGCACCCGGGCGACCGCGGTGCTGGGCCATAACCAAAGCCGAGTACATCGTCAGGACCCACGCCCAGAACAGGATGGACCCCTCCAACGCCCCCCACAGCGAAATGACCGTGAAGAAGACAGGCGTCGCCCGGCTGCCCACCTGCGCCACATATCCCACACTGAAGTCGTGCGAGACGAGCGCAAAGATCATGGCCACGGTCGCCGCGGTCACCAGCCAGAATGTGGTGAACAAGGCCGCATACCCGGCCCGCAGCACGTCTTGCCGGCCACGACGCGCGCCGACGCCTAACGCGATGGCCGCGAACACCGCCGTGCCCAGCGCCACGATCAGGGCGTCCAGTCCAATCAAGCGCGTCACGACTTGGACTCCGTCATCAGGGACTTGTACATCTCCTTCGGCATCTCCCCGGCCTTGGGCGCCCGGTATTCATTGGAGTGCTTGATCATCAGGTTCGTGGACTCGAACACGCCGTCCCGGTGATAGCGACCCTCCACCACCACGCCCATTCCGTCGCGGAACATCTGCGGCGGCGCACCACGCGAGTGCACGCTGACACTCCCCTTCCCGTCGTTGACGACAAAACGGAGATCGAGCCGCTCGGCGTCCCACTTCACCGATCCGGCGGACACCATCCCACCCAGTCGGACGGGGACGTCGTAGCCCTTGTCGCCCTTGGCTAACAACTCTGCCGGGGTGAGAAAGAACACCACATTCTTGGTCAGGCCGCCGTACATCAGGTATCCGAAGACGGCCAGCACGATCACGGCGGCCACGGCAAAGGTCGCCCGACGTCGTCCCGCTGTGTTACTCACGTGTTCCTCCCGCTAGCGTTAGGCATCCGCGCCTGCTTCTCGGCTGCTCGCCGTGTCGTGCGCACCAACCGAATCGCGTAACCCAACAGGGCGATCCAGGTCACCACGTACGCGGCGATGATATAGGTGGTGTTGTTCGTCTCAGGCATGCACCGGCTCTCCCGCCATTACGGCGCGCTCATCTTCCCGCTCGGCCGCACGTTCCCACTGCAGCGCCTTGTACCGCGTCATGATGAAGTAGATGGTCACCAGCATGAACGCGATCGCGTTCGCACGCAGGGACAACACATAGTACGGATCCACAGTACTCGGACTCGACTGCGGCTGATGTAACGTTCGCCACCATTTGACGGACATGTAGACGATCGGAACGTTCAACGCGCCCAGTATGCCCACCGCCGCGCTCCATTGCGCGCGACGTTCCACGTCCTCCACGAATGACCGCAAGGCAAGGTAGCCCACGAAGATTAACAGAAGCACAGCGGTCGACGTCAGTCGCGCGTCCCACGTCCACCAGATGCCCCACGTGGGACGGGCCCAGATGGATCCGAGCGCCAGGGTGAGCGCCGTGAGCACGGCACCAACCTCCGCGGCCGCCGCGGCCAGCAAGTCGTGCTTCTCCTGCCCCTTCCAGAGGTACAAGAGCGAGGAGATGGCCACGATGAAGAACGCGATCATCATGTTCCACGCCGACGCGACGTGAACGTACATGATCTTCTGCAAGTGACCCATGTCACGATCGGGCGCGCTGACGAGAAACCCGATCACCTGGGACGCAACCAGCAGCGCGAACGAGGCGACCCCAAACAGTCGATAGGGAAGGACAGGAGCCCGGGTGGGCGTGGCGACAGGCATGTTCACACCTCGATGACGTATTCGAAGGCGACAACGGGCGCAACGACGAACAACACGTCGAATGCAGTCAGCAGGCGCAACCACGCACCGGCGTCACGCATCGGATCTCCGGCCAGGAGCGCCGTCGACGCTTCTGTGGCGGCGAGCAGGACCGGGACGAGCATCGGAAAGAGCAGCAACGGCAACAAGACCTCGCGCGCCCGACTCCGACTGGCCATGGCGGCGTAGAATGTCCCGAGCGACACGAACCCAAGCGTGCCTAACAAAATCACCGCCACCTCGGCCACCCAGCCAACCGGCAGCGTGACGTGAAACAGCACCATGGCCACGGGAACCACCACCACCTCCACCAGCAGCACGAACACCAGGTTCGCGACGAACTTCCCCACGAAGACCGTCCACCGAGGCGCCGGAAACAATAGCAATGTCTCCAGCGCGCCACTCTCCAGCTCCAATTGGTACGAGCGGTTGAACGCCAGCACCCCACTGAAGAGAATGGCCAGCCACAACGCCCCGGATGCTGCCTGACGGAGCGCCTCCGTGTCCGGGCCAAGGGCGAACCCAAAGAGCAGCAGGATCAGGATACCCAGGAAGGCGACCGCATTGAATCCCGCCTTGGTGCGGCGCTCGGCCGTCAGGTCCTTCCAGACCACCGCGCGCACCCGGCGCCAATCGTCTGACCATGACATCAGGCGCTCCGGGCCTCCACCTCGTCCACATCGTCGGGCTCGCTCTCCTCCAGCACCTGCTGCACGATCGCGCCTCGCGCCAGGACGACATCCCGATCGATGAGGTGTTCAGCCTGTCGGCGATCGTGCACGACCACTATCGCCGCACCGCCGCGCTGGCACGTCTCCGTGATCACTTCATTGACGAGCGTGATGCCGGCCGCGTCGAAGTTGTTGTACGGTTCGTCGAGCAGCAGAAGGCGCGGGCGCGCGAGCAACAACCGACCTAACGCGAGGCGACGGCTCATGCCGGCGGAGAATCCGCGTGCGCGCTCCCCTGCCACGTGCGTGAGCCCCACTCGTTCGAGTATGGCGTCGATGGCACTGGGGTCGTACCCACCCATGGCCGCGGCAAACCGCAGGTTCTCCGCAGCGCTGAGGTCATCGTAGTTTCCAGCCGCATGAGCGAGAAAGCCGATCGATTCGCGCACCGTCGTGGCCTCCTTGGCCAGGTCGGCACCGTACACGGTGCCGCTGCCGAGGGTGGGCCGGAGTGCGGTGCTGATAATGCGAAGCAGCGTGCTCTTGCCACTCCCGTTATGCCCGAGGATTCCAATGACCTCTTCGGACTCCACCCGCATTGAGACGCCGCGAAGCGCCCACCGACCGCCAAAGCGCCGCGAGATCCCCCGAAGGTCACAGGCCGCCGGTCCGACGGTCATGCGATCGGGATGCGCAGGAGACATTTCGGGCGCGGCGGAGCAGCAAGCGTCTTCGCGGCGGTTCCGACGTCGCCGCATGGGCGAGAGGCGATGTTGAACAGAGCTAATCCCTTGACGGAGAGTGCTTTCGGGCGCATGAGTGGGCTCCTATATAAGGTAGCGACGAAAGACCCTAAGCATGAGCGAGCCAAATCACGCGCCGACGGCCAACCTATTTGGACGCATGGTGTCCTGTCTAGTCAGCATGACCTTTCGATCTTGTAGGCATTCTCCCTACTCGGAGCGCCTGCGCAACCGCCTCGTGAGCAGCTACGCGTGAGTGAAATATCCAACCCGGAGCGCGGGCAGCTGCCGGCGGTCTCGCCCGACACACGGTTGCCACGGACCTTCTATGTCAGTGGAACGGGACACGCGTCTCGCGACATGCCGATTCGGGAGATCATCACCTGTCGTGATGCCCTCGACGGCAAACTGTGGGTGGACGTGGACACCACCAGCCGCCAGCACGTCGCCGTGCTCGAGAAGGTGTTCAACTTCCATCCTCTGGCCATCGAGGATGTCTTGAATCCGAACAGCCGACCGAAGGTCGAACAGTATGACGGGTACCTGTTCGTCACCCTGCGTGTCGTCCGCTTTTGCGATGACACCAATGATCCGTACGACCTGGAAACAGCCAATCTCTACCTGTTCATTGGGCCGAACTATCTGGTGACGGCGCACGCCGGGGCATCGCCCAATGTCGATGCCGTGGTGGACCTGGCGGCACGGACACCCGACCTCGTTGCACGCGGCCCGGCGCGACTCGCGCACATGATCATGGACAGCGCCATCGACGCGTACTTCCCGATTCTCGAGCGGATCGACGAGTTCATCGACTCATTGGAAGAGCGGGTCTTTGCCACATTCGATGAAGAGGCACTGCGCGACATCTTTTCGGTTAAGCGGATGGTCCTTTCGTTGCGCCGCTATCTCTCGCCACAGCGCGAAATCTTCAACGTCCTCACCAACCGCCCGACCGCGCTGCTCAGCCCCGACGTGCAGCTGTATTATCGCGACATCTACGATCACATGTTGCGGATCAACGACTCGCTGGACACGTACCGGGACCTGCTCAGCTCAACGATGGAAAGTTACCTGTCCCAGGTATCGAACAAGTTGAACCTGGTGACAAAGGGTCTGACCGTGGTGGCGACCCTCAGCGTGCCGTTCGTGGTGGTGAGCGGCATGTGGGGCATGAACTTCACGCGCGTTCCCCTGGCCGAACATCGTTGGGGCTTCGAGATCATGCTCTTCGCACAGCTGGCCCTGGGCGTGGGGCTCGTGACCGTGCTGAAGTGGAGGAAGTGGATCTAGCGGATTGTACGCTCGTTAGGGCAGCGGGCCTTTCCATGCTGCCAGGGAGAGCTCCAGCATCAGGGCCACCAGGGCGATGACCAGTGGCCAACGATACAGTTCGCCGTACTGCGTGTAGACGCGCGTGCGCACCGGTGATCGTTCGAGCCGATCGATCTCCTCGGTGATTCGCTGCAGCGCCGCCGCATCGCGGGCGCGGAAGTACCGTCCGCCTGTGCGTTGAGCGACCTCCGTCAGCAACGCGTCGTCGATTTCCACCGGCCGGGTCTCGTAACGCAATCCGAAGACACCGCGCCCCACCGGAACAGGGGCCATCCCCTCAGTTCCGACGCCGATCGTGTAGATCCGCACGCCGACGGCAGCCGCGGCCTGCGCTGCCGTCCGTGGATCGATCGACCCTCGGTTGTTCACGCCGTCCGTCAGTAGCACCATCACCCGCGACCGCCCAGGTGCCGTGCGCAGACGGTTCGCCGCCGTAGCTATTGCCGTCCCGATGGCGGTGCCATCCTCCAACTGACCTGGCTGCAGGTTGTCGACCGCAGCCAGCACCACGGGATAGTCGGTCGTCAACGGGACCTGCGTCAGTGCCTCACCTGAGAACGCGACGATTCCAACCCGATCACTCTTCCGCATCTGGATGAACTGCTTGACCTTGTCGCGCGCCACTTCCAGGCGATTCTGCGGCTGGAAGTCCTCCGCCAACATCGAGCTGGAGATGTCGAAAGCGATCACGATGTTGATCCCCTCCGAGTTCGACTGCTCGGTGCGCCCGGCGATCCGTGGCCGCGCCAGCGCCAACACCAGCCCCGTGATGGCGACGCTCCGAAGCAGCAAGAGCGCCCGCGTCATCCCCCGCCCGGCCTTAGGGCCCTTGGCCAGGATGGAGACGCGAGAAAACGTGATCGCCTTGGCCACCCGCCGGCGACGCCAGATCCACCAAGCCGGCACCACCGCCAAGAGCAGCAGGAGCCAGGGACTGTGGAAGTTCAGGCGTGCGAAGAGGTTCATCCGTCTTGGTCAGGTGGGCTTGCGTTGATACCGCGGCGGGTGGTGGAAGTGGCAGCCGCTGGACAGTATCCCGGCGGAGAGCATCTGTCATGGCCCAGTGGGTCCTGAATGCGTGGTGATCCGGGGACTTAATCGGCCGCCCTGAGACGCCGAAACTCTTTATGCGTCTTATAGTTGACGTCCAGACTATCGGGGTCACCCGTGCTCGGGTACTCACCCATCATGAGCGATTCACGTCGAGCCCTCACCGCCGCGGGCATAACAGTTCTCGCGTTCGGCGCCGGTGCGGTCCTCGTCGGGACTCTCGCGGGTGTCGTGCCCTACGCCGCTGGTCAGGTGACGTTGTCGGTCTTGCTGACGGCGATTGCAGTAACGACGTGGTGGACATACAAACGCACATACCCTGCCTTGGGACCCATGCAAGACGCCGACGTGAAGCAACGCGAGTACGCACTCTTTGAGCGACTGGCCGATCCAGTGGTCGTGGTGGACCGCCACGGGATCGTCACCCACGCCACGGCCGCCGTTCAGCGAACGCTCGGGATTCCCAACCAGGCGTTGTTAGGCAAATCCCTGTCCAGCATGATCCATGAGGACGACGTGGGCACGGTGGCGGGGCTGCTCGCCAGCGTCGCCGATGGCACGCACCTGGGTGCGCCACCCCAGTGGCGCTTGCGCTGCGCCGATGGGGCGTGGCTGCTGGTGGAGGCCGTCGCCACGTCCTTGCTGGATGAACCGTCCATCATGGGCATTGCCGTCGCCTTGCGCGACGTCCCGTTGCGCACGGCACCCTATGCCGTACCTAACGACAGCGGCATGCATGACCCGGTGACAGGACTTCCCGGGCGCGCACTCTTTCGCGACCGCGTGGTGCACGCGCTCACCCGGGCGCATCGCCAGCAACTTCCACTGGCCGTCCTGCTGCTCGACTTCGATGACTTCCGGAGCGGCGGTGTACGCGCGACCTACGAGCAGCTCGAACGGATCGTCGGAACCGCCGCCGTCCGGCTGTCAACGTGCCTGCGGTCGTCGGACAGCGCGGCGCGCCTGGAGGGAGCGCGATTCGGCATCCTGCTCGAGGACATGTCGGACGAAAGCAACTTCGTCCAGGTCGCGGAGCGGATTGGCAAGGTATTCGCCACGCCGATCCCCATCGATGGCCGGGAATTCACGGGGAATGCCAGTATGGGCATCGCCAGCGCTGTTCCCGAGGATTCCCCCGACGACCTCATTCGCCACGCCGATGCGGCCTTGCGGTCTGCCAAGCGGCGAGGACGCGGCGCCTGTGAACTCTTCGATCCGCGCGTGCACGCGGCCGCCCTCGGTCATCGGAATCTCGAGGACGACCTCCGTCGCGCCATCGAGCGCGACGAGTTCTCGTTGCTGTACCAGCCAATTGTCATCCTGCGGAGCCGGCGAATTGCGGGCGTCGAGGCCCTGGTGCGATGGAACCACCGCGATCGAGGCCTGATCCCGGCGGCTGCGTTCGTCCCGATCGCCGAGGAAACGGGCCTGATTGTGCCCATCGGACGTTGGGTCCTCATGGAAGCTTGTCGTCAGCTCCGACAATGGCAGGACGCCATTGGCCCCGATCGCGCCCTGACTGTCACGGTCAATGTGACACCGAAGCAGTTGCTGCACTCGGCATTCGTGTCGGACGTTGCCAACGCTATCGGTACGTCGGGCATCGAACCGCATCGTCTGGTGCTCGAGATCGCCGAAGGTGCCCTCGCACGAAACATGACCGATGCCCTGTCGCGGCTGCGCGAAGTGCGCGCGCTGGGTGTGCGACTGGCGATCGACGACTACGGGTCGCGGAGCGCGACGCTTGGTGACCCTGCCAACATTCCGGTGGACATCCTCAAGATCGATCGCACCTACATCAGCCAGGTCACGCGCCGCCCCGAGGAGCATGCTGCCACACGTGCGATTGTCGCCCTGGGCAAGCTGAAGCAGCTGCGGACCGTCGCCGAAGGCATCGAGCGCGAGGAACAGCTGGTGGAGCTGCTGCGCTTCAAGTGCGAGTACGGCCAGGGAACGCTCTTCTCTGAACCAGTGAGCGCGGCCGGCCTGCTCGACATGCTAAAGCGCGACTAAGAGGCGGGCGTCGCGCTGGAGTCCTGCGGCTCGCTCTCCACGGCGGAGAGCGAGCCGTATTGCTGTTGGTAAAGCCGCAGCAGCTCGAAGAAATACGCGATGGCGAGCGGCCCAAGGAGCACACCCAGAAGGCCGAAATAGCGAACGCCAGCAAACGCGCCGATGAGCGTGATCATCGGATGGATGTTGGAGACGCGTTTGTAAACGATCGGGCGAATGACATTGTCGATGTTGCTGGCGACAATGCCGCCGATGGCCGCCAGCGCCACGGCCGCACCATAGCGCTGCTGCAGGACCAGGGCGAGCACCCCAGGGAGCCAGACGAGCGCGCTGCCTAACACCGGAAGGATGGAAGCAATCGCCGTGACGACTCCCCAGAACGCCGGGGTCGGCAACCCCACGATCCAGAATCCGAGTCCCACAATGGTCCCTTGCAGCAGGGACGTCAGCGCCGTACCCAGCAGCGTCGCCTTGGTGACACTGAAGAACCGATCCTTCAGCTCGTCCGACACCTGTGGGCTGAACGGGAGGTATTCGCGGGCCGCGTGCCACCCTCGTTCACCGGACGTCAGCAGGTAGAACAGTCCGAAGAATGAGATCACCAGGTTCAACGTTGCGTGCGCGGCGCTCCCCACAAAGTCGAACGCCTGCCCCGACACCCAGGAAATGATCGTATCACTCGCCTTGGCGATTTCGGCGCCCACCTGGAATCGGCCAATGGTCAATGTGGAGAGGCCTGCGAACACCTCCGCCGAGCGTGCCGCCTTGATCGTTTCCGGCGCCTGGTCGACCACCAGTCCGACCAGCCACGTCAGCGGCAACACGATCAACAGGATCGCCGCAAGCAGCGTAACAGTGGCCGCCCCCTCGGCGCGAAGCACGCTGCGCAACCGCCGGTACATGGCAACGAACATCACGTACAGGACACCGGATCCGAGCAGCCCGATGGCGAATGGTGAGACGGCGACGAGGATCGCCATCCCGAGGGCAAAAATGAGTAGGCCGGCGCGCGACTGCCGCGAGTGGAGGAATTGCATGACGGCTAGCGAAGTGCTTTTCGTCGTGCGGCGGTCTCTGCCTCGATGCGACCGCACATGATGTCGCACAGCCGAAAGATCTCGCGATCAGCCAGCGCGTAATATGTGAAGAGCCCTTCCTTGCGCCGCTTGAGGTAGCCGAGCTGGTGCAGGAATGAAAGGTGTTTCGAGACATTGGCCTGTCCCAGCGCAGTCGCCTCGACCAGCTCGGTCACACTGCGTTCTCCGTCGCGAAGCTCATTCAACAGCCGCAACCTGGCCGGGTCGGACAGGGCGCGAAACCGGTCAGCGACCAGCTCGAGCATCTCGCGATTCATCGTCTTCATGGTCGTGGGGCACAGGACGGTGGCGCTTTCGGGGAAACTCCGACCGCGGCGCTTCGCTCCTTTACTATATAACTCATCAGCGATGGACTTGCTCGCCACGTCCCGTGCCTTTAGACAAGGAAGAACCGATGATTACGCAAACCACACCATACGGCATCTCGACGGTAGTGCCACTCCCGTACGAGACAGCCGTCCAACGCACGCGAGAGGCGCTGGCCGGCCAGGGTTTTGGCGTACTGACCGAGATCGACGTCGCGGCGACGCTGCAGAAGAAGATCGGCGCGACGTTCCGCCCGTACGTCATCCAGGGCGCCTGTAACCCGCCGTTGGCCCATCAGGCGCTCACAGCCGAGCTGGACATCGGGCTGCTGTTGCCCTGCAACGTGATCGTGTACGCTGGCGATGCTCCCGGCACGAGCGTGGTGGCGGCCATGGATCCAGTGGCCGCGTTGTCGCTCACGGGACGCTCGGATATCCGCGACCTGGCGGTGCAGGTGCGCGGCCGCCTGGAGGCGGCCCTCGCCACGCTCCCCTCGTCTGCCTAACGGGCTGGGCGACACCCGGGGAACCCCACCGCGCCGAGGATGCGTTCGAGTGGACAGAAGCCGGTAACACTCGACTGGAGCAGGTTGAACCCGACGAAGGCCGTGAACGCAAACCACGCGGGGTGCACCCACCAGCCTAACGCAACGGATACGAGAATGAAGACGCCGGCAAAGCGACGGATGATTTGTTCGTTGCACATGGTTCCGGTGGTTGGCTAGAAGAAGGTCTCGGTGGGCAGCACCGCGACGTGCAGGTGTTCGCCCGGCTCGAGTTGTGCGGCATGTGTCCGTAACGACGCGACGAGGGTCGGCGCGCGCTCGGACGGCACCACCGTCAGCAGCACCGTGGTCTCGCCGGGCCATGCCCGCGAGCCCTCCATGCGACCGGTAGCGCCCGCCCCTCGCCCCGGTGCGAGTTCGGTGTACCCTTCGACGTGCTCCGCCTCAAGCAGCGCCTCGATGCGCCTCGGGGTCGGTCCCCCGTACATGATCAACAGCAGCTTCATTCTCGGTCTCCTTGCGGTGCGTGAGCTCCCAGTACAGGAGCGGCACGACGAACATGGTCAAGAGCGTCGCGACGACCGCGCCACTCATCAGCGCCACCGCCAAACCCTGAAAGATCGGATCGAGTACCATGACGATACCGCCGATGACGACGGCCGCCGCGGTTAACGCGATGGGGCGGAATCGTACGGAGCCCGCCTCGATCACCGCGTCTCGCAGGGAGCGGCCGCGCGCCTCGGCAAGCTGGATGAAGTCCACCAGCAGGATCGAATTGCGCACGATGATCCCGGCGAGTGCGATCATCCCGATCATCGACGTGGCCGTGAAGAACGCGCCGGACACCGCGTGCCCTGGCAGGATGCCGATCAGGGTGAGCGGGATCGGCGCCATGATCACGAGTGGAATGGTGAACGACTGGAACCAGCCGACCACCAGGACGTAGATCAGCAGCAACACTGCCGCGAAGGCGATCCCGAGATCTCGGAAGACCTCGATCGTGACCTGCCACTCACCGTCCCACTTGACGGCCAGTTCATCCAGCCGCGCTGGCGCCGAGGCGTTGTACCTGCCTATCGTCGCGCCCTGCACGCGAATGGCGTCGAGCTTCGTGTTCATGTCGAGGATGGCGTACACGGGTGACTCGATGCTGCCCGCCACGTCGCCAGTTACGTAGATCACCGGGCGAAGGTTCTTTCGCATACGCATGGATTCGCGCGTTCCTTCGACCGGTGTGACAAAGCGCGCTAGCGGCTGCGGTCCCATCGCCGTCGCCACCGGCAATGAGAGGAGGTCTGCCACACGATCGCGCTGGGACTTGTCCAGGCGTGTCACGATCGGTACCGGCTCTCGCGCGGTCGGTTGTTCGGCAAGCCCCGACGGCGCACCGGACAACGCCAGGTACAACACCTGGGTGACCTGCTCGACACTGGCTCCCACCGCAGCCACGCGCACTCGGTCCACCCGAAACGTCGTCTTGGCTTCCGGCGCTTCGATGGTCCAATCCACGTCCACGACGCCGGGGGTGGTTTCGAACACCTGCTTGACCTGACGCGCCGCTTCCAGGCGCGCGGCGTCGTTGGCCGCGTAGACTTCGGCCACAAGGGTCGACAGCACCGGCGGACCCGGCGGGATCTCCGCCACCTTCACCGCGGCACGATACCGCGCACCGATCGAGTCGAGGGCCGGACGCACGGCCACGGCGATCGCATGACTCTGCCGCGACCGCTCGCCCTTGGGCGCGAGGTTCACCTGGACGTCCACGACGTTGGCGCCGCGCCGCATGAAGTAGTGACGCACCAACCCGTTGAAGTTGAACGGCGCCGCCACACCCGCGTATACCTCGGTGCTCTGCACTTCAGGTATCGACCGCAGGGACGACGCCAGCTCATTGCCTAACGCGTTACTCGTCTCCAGCGCCGTTCCCTCGGGCAAGTCGGCAATCACCTGGAATTCGCTCTTGTTGTCGAATGGCAGCATCTTCACCTGCACTGCCTTCACCAGCAGCAGGCTCACCGAAACCAACAGCAGCACCACGGTCCCGGCGTAAAACGCGTACCGTCGGCGCGGATGGGCAATGAGCGGGCCGAGGAGCCTGGCATAGAGCACGCCAAACCGCCCCAGTTCCTCCGGCTCGTGCGATCGGTCGATAGCCAGCGACGTCTTGGCGACGTGTCCCTTCAGCAGCTTCAGCGACAGGTAGGGCGTGACGATGAACGCCACGGCCAATGACGCGATCATGGCTACCGATGCGCCCACGGGAATCGGTCGCATGTACGGCCCCATCAACCCCGACACCACGGCCATCGGGAGGATCGCCGCAATGACGGTCAGCGTCGCCAGGATGGTGGGGTTACCCACCTCGTCCACGGCTTCAACAGCCGCAACATCCGGCGTTCGATCCCCGCGCACCAGGTGCCGGTAGATGTTCTCGACCACCACGATGGCATCATCCACCAGGATGCCGATCGAGAAGATCAAGGCAAACAGCGTGATGCGATTGAGCGTGTACCCCAGCGCGTAGTAGGCGAACAGCGTGAGGCCTAACGTGACGGGGACTGCCACCAGCACGACGACGGCTTCTCGCCAGCCGAGAAAGAGGCCGACCAGGATCGTGACGGACAGGGTCGCGATGAGGAGATGGAGGATGAGTTCGCGCGCCTTCTCCGACGCGGTCTCACCGTAGTCTCTTGTGACGTCCACTCGCACATCGCGCGGCAGCAACCGGGCGCTCGCCTCATGGACCCTCGCGTCCACCGCCCGGGTGATCGTGATGGCATTCGCGCCCTTGCGCTTGGCCACCATGATCGTCACCGCCTGTTCGGGCACACCGTCACGAGTGGCGTGGGAGACATAGCTCGTCACCTCGCCGAAATCTTCCGTCAACGTGGCAATGTCACGCACTCGCACTGGCATGCCCGATCGCGCGCTCACGACGACGTCGCCGACATCTCGAGCGGTGGAGAGGCCGGCACCGGCGTCGACACGAACCACCGTATTGCCGGTGGTCACCTCGCCGGTCTGGAGCCTTGCGTTGGCACCCCGTAACGCGGCCATGACCTCACCGGGAGAGACTCCGCGCGCCGCCAGCTTCGACAAGTCGAGGGAAACCGAGACCTGCCGAGGTTGGCCCCCAATGACGCTCGTCTCCGCGACGTCCGGGACAGTGCGGATCTCATCCTCGAGGTGCGTCGCCAGTTGTCGAAGGTCGTTGGAGCTGTAGGATGGCGATGCCAACGTCAGCGTCATGACCGGAACGTCGTCGATGGCGTGCGGCTTGACGATTGGAGGCTGTACGCCTGGCGGGACCTGATCCATGGCCGCCGCCAGCTTTGCCTGAACCTTGGTGACGCTGCGCTCCTGGTCCTCGCCCACCTTGAAACGAACGGTCACGAGCGTGAACCCTTCCCCAGCCGATGCGTACACGTACTCGACACCGGGAATCTCCCACATCCGGCGTTCGATCTGACGCGTCAGTCGTTGCTCCACTTCAACCGGTGACGCGCCGGGCATGGCGGCCACGACGTCGATCATCGGCACGGAAATCTGTGGCTCTTCCTCGCGGGGCGTGGCGAAGATGCCGAGCACTCCAGCCGCCAGTGAGGCCACCGTCACCAGCGGCGTCAGCTTCGACTTCAGGAAGGCCTGCGCGATACGTCCTGAGGCGCCCATGCTATTTCTCCGGTGACTGCGCCGGGACGAGCACTTCGGCCCCCGCGTCGAGTCCGGCGACCACCTCCACGAAGTCACCGAAGGTTCGGCCCGTGCGTATCCAACGTGTCGTGGCAGCTCCCCCTTGTGCGCCCTTGATGCGCACTCCGGTCAAGTCGCCCTCGTGCACCAGGGCCTGACGCGGAACCAGGCGCGTGGTGACCTTCCCTGCCCCCAGCCAAACGGTGGCCGCGCCACCCGGCGTTAGGCTGCCCTTTCGATTGTCGACGACGACATTCACCGTCAGCAGCGAGGCAGCCGCCGGAACGACGCCTTCGATGACACCGCGCGCCGGTACCCCCTCGACCGAGACGTCGATGGCCGATCCCGGGCGAATCCCCTTGGCTTCACTCGGGGCCGCAGTCGCGACGATCCGTAAGCGCGAGTGATCCTGAACGGTCGCAATGGGTGTCCCTGGCGCCGCGAAGGCCCCCGGGTCCACAAAGCGCTGCGTCACGACGCCCGCGAATGGCGCGCGTACGGCGCTGTACGACGCGATCGCCGCCAGCTCCTCCTGTCCGGCCCGCGCTTGCGCCACGCCGGCGTTCGCGCGGGCAAGTCCGGCCTCGGCGGCATCCAGCTGCGCCTTTGGCGCGGCGCTGTCTGCGTACAGTGCGCGCATCCGCGTCGCCATCAACTCGGCCTCGTGTTGCGCCGCCTCGGCCCCCGCGATGGAGGCGCGCACTTGCGCCGCCTTGGCGTCGACATCTCGACTGTCGATGTGCGCGAGAATGGCTCCGGCGGCCACGTGCGCCCCGGCGTCGGCGAACACGGCGGTCACTGCCCCCATCATCTTCGTGCTCAGCGTGGCCTGACGATACGGCTGCGCCGAACCCGTGATCTCGTGCTGCGCGAGCACGGTGGTGTCACGGACGACATAGACGGTGGATGGTGGCTCAGCGGCGGCGGCTTCGTGAACCACCGGCGGTACGTCGCCCCCGCAGGCGGACAGCAGCAACAGCACCGCGATACCTGCCGCGGAGTAGGTCTTCGTCATCGTACGTCTCCGATTCATTGGTTCTCGTCCGCCGACACCGGCGTGGGTGCATCCAGAACACGCAGCTTGCCCGGGTCTCGGCCAATGGCCTTCAATCGTTGGGCGGTGGCGACAACGGCTTGATAGCGCGCTCCGTCCAGCCCCAACCGACTCTGCGTCTCGAGCGCCGCCGCATCGAGCAACTCAACGACGCCGGCAAGCCCGCCTTCGTACTTTCGGGCAACGATCCGGTGTGCGTCCCGACTCTGTTGCACCGCTCTTTCCGCTATCGTCAGCCGCGACAGGGCCACTTGTAGTGCAATGGCCGACTGCTCCACTTCCAGTTGGGCGCGGGCCTCGGCGCCGTCTCGCATTGCCACCGCCGCTTCCAGTCGTCCAGCCGTCGCCTTCTGTTCGGCCAACTCATTGGCGCCCGTGAACGGCGCCCACGAGGCCATGACGCCCACAGTCCAGTTCTTCTGGCCGCCAAACGCCCGCGAGGCGGAGTTCCAGTCGTATCGCGCAAAGGAGTTCAGGCGCGGGAGGAACATGGCGCGGGCGCGCCACGCATCGGCACCCGCGGCAGCGGAGGCGTCGCGGGCGGCGGCGACGTCGGCGCGGGTGTCGGGAGTCGCCGACAGCGCGTCCGATGCAACCTGCCGGATCGCACTCGCTGGGGGCAGTGCGGGCGCCAGAGTGAATGCCGTGTCATTGGGCGTGCCTAACGCTGTGGCAAGCCCCAGTCTGGCGGTTGTGGCGTCGCCCTGGGCTTCCAGAAGCAGACTCTCCACCTCACCGGCCTTTACCGATGCCAGGAGTGCATCTGACGGCGTCACGATGCCATTCTTCGCCATGAGCTCTGCCTGGCGGACGTGCGCCGCGGCGGCCTGGCTGGCCACGGTAAGGGTCGCGACCTTGGCCGTCGCGAGGATGGCGCCATAGTAGGCGCGCACGACATCGACCTGCGTTTCCGTACTTGTCCAGCTGGCATTTCGTGCGCTTGCACTCGCCGCGCGTCGCGCGGCCAAGCGTCCCGCCCACGCATCGAGGTTCACGAGGGGCTGCTCGATCACCACGGCCCCCGTCCAGTTCTGCGAGACCGGTGGAAAGTTCAGGCGCTGGGGGTCGAAGTCCGGGGCGGAGATGGTGCGCTGTCTCAGAGTATTGCCGAAGGCACCAATCGGGTCCGTCGTGCGGAGCAACCCTGCATCGAAGCGCAAAGCGGGCAGTACGCCACGAAGCGCCGCCACGGCAGGCGCTTGCTGGGCGATCGCCGCGCCTCTCGCCGCCCGCACGGCATAGGCGCCGCGATCGGCGCGGTCGAGCGCCTGTGAGAGCGTGAGGGCCTGCGTGCGCGCGGGGTGTAACGGGGCCAGCACCGCAAGCAGGGCGATTGGCGCATAGCGCCACGCGGGATGATTCGAAAGCGTCACGGTACCGTTGCGTCTGGGTTGGCGAATAACATACAACTATATAACTACGTAGCGATATAGAGACAAGGGGTTGGTCGGTTCCCTACGCGGTGCGCGTGCCCGTTGCGGGCATTCAGTGGCCAGGAGAGAATGACGTTGGCCGGCGCACGGGATGCACGGTGGCAAGGGCCTCGTCGCACGAACCCGTCGCTGCGGGAAACCCCGACGGTACGTGAGGCATTGGATGGCGCGCGTGGATTGCTCCGTGGCGACTCATTGAACAGGGCGCACGTCGCGCCCTGCCGATCGAGGGACGACGATGAACTCGGACTTCCAATCAATCGGCGCACTACCTCAGGAGACGGTCGTATGAGAACGCTTCCGGCCCTCACCGCTTCGCTGGTCCTCCTCGCGGGCACGGCTTGCGCCACGATGGACATCGGAGCGGACTACGAGCAGTCAGCTACACTGGCTCCCTTTGGTTCCTTCGCCTTTGACACACGCGACGCGCTGCCGACCGGAGATCCCCGATTGGACAACAACCCGTTTTTTGATGCGCGGATGCGGGCCGCCGTGGAGTTTGAGATGGCGGCGAAGGGGTTGAAGCGCACGGCCACCAGCGCCGATCTGCTCGTGCATTACCACGCCACGGTGTCACAACGAGTCGACGTGCTGCGTTCGGACACCGAGCGTGGCTACACCGACGTCACTGGCACACCGGCGAATGTCGTGCAGTTTGACGAGGGCACGATCGTGGTCGATGTGGTGGACGCCAAGAGCAAGAAGGTGATCTGGCGAGGATGGGCACGTGCCGACCTTGGTGGCGTGCTGAGCGACCCGCACACCATGGACGCCTTCGTGCAGAAGGCGGTCCACGGGATGTTCACCCGGTTCTTGAAGGCCGCATGACGTTTCGCGGCGTTCTGAGAAAGCACAACGGCCGCCCGTTCAGGGCGGCCGTTGTGGCAATGCCTGCTTCGACTCGTGGGCTACTGCACGCGCACCGTCGCCCTACTCCGGTCGACTGTCGCTACTCGTTGCAGCTTTCGGCACCGCCTTGCCGGCATCCAAGTCATTCCAGTTCAGGATCGTGTTGAACCCAAGGAAGTAGGTGCCCTGGGTTTGCCAGCGCCAGAACGGGCGAATGGCAAACGAGACCACATGGCCCTGGCCGACGCGTGAATCCAGCACCTGGGCTCGGCCCGCCAGCAGCTGCCCGTTCGCCAACGTGCCCGAGAGCAGCAGGTCGGCGGGATTCTGCGGGAACTGCATAACGACCCTGGGACGTGAGTCGTCGATGTTCACCCCAAAGGCCCGGGCAAGCTCGCGAAACTGCGCCATCTCGTCAGGCTGACCGGGACCGCGACGCGCGGTGCTGCTGCTGTCGGATTCATAAGGTGACAGGCGCTGCGGAGCCGCCATCGGCGTGATGTTCTGACTGGGGCCGCCTCCGCCGCCAAGGAACGCGGCGAATTCCGCGGGCACGCTGCTGCCGGCGTTGAGGACTGGCGACTGATTGAAGTAAATCGGCAACTGGGACCCGTCGTAGCCGTAGACGATCGGACTCTTCTTGTCGGAGATCATGCCGCGCATCACCGACCCACGCGCGAAGAGTGCTTGCGGCTCCTCCACGGTGACACCGGTGGTGAGACCATAGGCCGGGAAGATGGTCGCTGTGGATCCCTCGACGATCAACGTCCCGCCGGCCTGCACAAATCTCGCCAGCTCCAATAATCCATCCATCCCCATCCCGCCACGGATATCGTCGCTGGAATCGTTGGCGCCCAGGTTCGGTGTGCGTTCTGTCTTCTGGTAGGGGAGCGCCGGTTGATTGTCGTTCTTCGGAATCCCGTTCACTTGCGAAATCGCGCTCCCACCGATGCTCGGGAGGATGATGACATCGTATTTCGATCGCAAGTTGCCACCCTTCAGCTTCTGGTCGGCAAAGTACGTGTACGGAACCCCGTACGTATCGAGCGCCGCCCGCACCCATCCCTCGTCCTGCGTCCGCTGCCACGAGTGCACGTAGCCAATGCGAGGCACGTCCAGATCGTGCGTCTTGACGGCCGGCGCCTGCGACACGGCCCACGCCGAGAGCCCGAGATCCTTCAAGGATGACTCCAATGCGGCGCGATCGGCGTTGGCGATGATAAACGCGCCGGCTCGGAAGCTCTTCCCGTTCAGCTCGAAATCCTCTTCGGCCGCCTGCATCGACACGTTGGCGTGCGCGAATCGGAACTTCATCAAGTTGTTGTCGGTGTTGTTCTCGACCACGATGGTGCTGCCAGTGCCTTCGATTCCGCCGGGCGCCTTCACCTCCTTTGTCACTGGCGTCATGGGCTGGGTCAGGATGCCCTGATCCGTCACCGCCATCACCTTGAAGTTCCGCATCAACTGGTACGTCCAGCCCGTGTCGTCGTACGGGCGCGGGTTCGCGGGCGAATAGTTCTGCACTGCGAAGTACATCTCCGGGAGAATCCGGTATGGCTGATCGCCGCGGATGACGTAGTCACCCTTCTTCACATCTACAGTGCCCGCCTTGAAGTCGGCATTGGCGGTATGGAACTCGACGCCTTGCACCCTGAGCGCATTCACGGCGTCGGCAGCCTCGCCCTTTCGCCGCTGCAGCGCCGGGATTACCCAAGCGTACGTGGGCCCGTTCTTTCCCTTCTCGACCTGCCGCTTGTTCTTGAGATAGAAGTTCTCGAGGTACGTCTCCTTGTTCTTGGCGACGTGGTTGAGCGCGATGAGGAGGGCCGACTCCTGGATATTGGTGTTGTTGCGCGGCCCCCACGCGATCGACGGCAGCGGCGGATTGGCGCGGAACCACTCACGACTGGTCGTTGTTGCGCCTGCACGTACTGTCGTGGTGTCGGGGCCGTAGCTCTGCACCTCGTAGAACCGGCCCGTGGCGTTGTGCCCGTGAGCGGCGAAGAACATGTAGTTAGGCACCCAGCCGTCGTAGAAACCGTACGTCCACACACCGGGCACGCCGCGCTTGGTCATCTCCATCACTTCCGTCTTTGCCAGCAGCCACCACTCGTCGATGGTGATGGGGTCCAGCGCTTCGTTGTACGGCCCTGTTCCTGTCGACGTGTACAAGTACGTCTGCGCCTCGTGCAGATCGTGCATGATCGGTGGGTGCCACTCCAGCCAGAACAGGTTCACATTCTTCGACAGGTTCAGGAACTGGCCGATGTTGTCGCGGTTGTTGTCATGCGCGACGTACTTCCCCCAATACATCAGCGGCAGGCGCGTAGCGCCCGTCGGCAACTTCTTGTTGAAGTAGTAGGTGTCCACCTGTTTCTCACGCCCGTCCACTTCGATCACAGGCGTGATGAACGTGATGACGTTGTCGCGAATGGTCTGGACAAAGGGCGTTTCCTCCACCGCCAGTCGGTAGGCCAGCTCCTGCAACATCTCGGGACCACCGGTCTCTGGCGAGTGCATCCCCGACGTGATCCAGTAGATCGGCTTGGATGTACCGATCAACTGCTTGGCCTCGGCCTCGCTGGTCTTTCGCGGATCCGCCAGCTTCGCCAGCATCTCCTTGTACTTGTCGAGGTTGGCGATGGTCTTCTCATCCGCGACCGCGAGCACGATCATGTCGCGGCCTTCCTCCGACTTGCCAATCGTCCACGTCTTGATTCGCGGGCTCGCCTTATCCAGTGCTTCGAAATAGCGCTGGATATCCTTGGCATACGTCAATTCTCCGGGAGTTCCGATGATGCGACCATGGAACTTCAGCGGGCTCGGGACGGTGGCCGAGTATGGAAGGTGATCGACGAGTTCCGTGGTGATTCTCGGATCTCGCAGGTACTCCTTGATCTTGCGCGTGTACTCCTCGTCCTGACGCTGGGCTTGGGCGCTGGCGAGACTGCTACTTATCGTGAGGGCAGCGGCGAGAAGTGAGGCACGTGGGGTGTGAGGGAACATGAGGGCTGTGTGAGACCAGGGAATGGGGACGGTTAGCTGACCGAGGGGAACCGCTTCAGAGGCGGCGTCGACGCACCGGGAACGCTGAGTCAAGAAGCTTCGCCACTCGTGTGTTACGCGCAAGCCGCTGGGTACGCTCGGCTGCCGTCCGATACCGGCGTTGCGTGCGAGTGTGGATATCGCCGCCGCTTGACGCCCATACACGTCGCTTGGGCGCGATGGTTGGCGGGCGGGTCTCTTGGCATTGGCGTCTATCCGCGCCGTCGACCAGGCTTCAACTTCTCGGACGGTTCGAGCGTAGCAGATCGACCGATGCGTCGCCCCCCAACTGCGTCCCGGTCCTGCCGGCATCCCCAGTCCCTCCTTGCACGGAGAGGCAAATGACACTCCGACTTAGCCCCCGTATGTCCCCCCTTCCGGGCGTCGTCTTGCCACTGCTCCTCGTCGCGAGCGGAATGGCGCAGGCCCAAAACCAGGCGCCTCCCAAACCGGGTACGGTGGACGAGATCATCCGCGCCGAAACCTACGTGCGACCGCCGGATGCCGTGGTGGACGCCGTGCTCGCACCGCGATACCTGAACGTGACGCCGTCCAACTTCAACGGATCGCGCACCTGGTTCGTGAACGAAGTCGGCGACGGACCAGTGACGATGGACGTGTTCTCCAAGCCGTTCCACGAATTGGGCGGGCTCTTTGTTGACTTTCGCGCCAACCGGAATCGGAACCTCACCATCCGGAACAGCGCAGCGTTGCAGCTGATTTCAACATCCGACGGTACGCGCCATCCGGTTGTGCTACCGGCCGGTTCACGCGTGTCCAACGCAACGTGGAACCCCACGGGCACCATGGTGGCGTTCTACGTGCACACGCCCGACGCCACCCACATCTGGGTCACGGACATGACGGGCAAGGCGCGCCAGCTCACGACCAAACCGGTTCTGGCGACCCTGAACACCAGTTTCGATTGGACGCTGAACGGCGATGCAATCATGGCCGTGCAGGCGCCGGAGCCTCGGTCGGCCATGCCGCAACCGTCGGCAATCCCGCTCGGACCAAAGGTGAAGCTGGCGGAGGAGAGCGACAAGAACCGCCTACGCAACTACGCGTCGCTCCTCGCCACGCCCTACGACCAGTCGCTCCTGGAATGGCACGCCACGGGGCAAGTGGTCTTGATCGACGTGAAGACCAAGGCTGTGAAGCTCGTGGGCACTCCAACGATGATCCAGGACCTCGACCCGTCGCCCGATGGCAAGTACGTGCGGGTGACGCGCATGGTCCGGCCGTTCTCATACATGGTGCCCGTGAACAATTTCGGCACGATCGATGAGATCTGGGACATGAGCGGCACGATGCTGGCCAAGGTGAACGAGGAGCCGTTGAACCTCGGGGCCGACACGGCTCGCGCGGTTGGAGCTCCCGGGGCTGGCGAGTCGGGACAACTCCCCAATGGACGGCGGGAGGTCACGTGGCGTCCCGACGGGAGCGGTTTGACCTATTTGCAGGCCGAGCCGGCTCCTCCAAAGGCCGACAGCAGCAGCACGCCGGCCGACGGGGAGCAGCGTCCACGGCGCAAGGACCGCGTCTTTCAGTGGTTGCCGCCGTTCGATTCGGCGAGTGCCACGGTCCTGTACACGAGCGACTCACGAATCACCACGCACCGCTACTCGCCCGACCTCAGGACCTTGTTCCTTTCGGAACGCCAGGGGCCGCAGGTGCACGAATATGCCGTGGTGTTGGCGGAGCCCACGAAGCGTCACACACTGGTGCGCTACCGGTCTGACGACGTGTATGCCAACCCGGGGAGCCTCGTGCTCACGAGGGGACCGTTAGGCGTCGTCGGTGGATTCGGCGGTGGGTTTGGCGGCGCCGCAGCCAACCGAGGAACCCGTGTGGTGCAAGTGTCGCCGGACGGCAACGCCGTGTACTTCGCCGGCACCAAGTACGACAAGAATCCCAACGAGGTGGGCCCAAAGTCGTTCATCGACAAGGTCGACATCCTGACCGCACAGAAGTCGCGGCTGTACGAGAGCGACAACAACGGGGTGTATGAACGCGTGCTCGACTTCCAGGACCTCGAGGCCAAAAAGTTCATCGTGACCAGGGAGTCCGCCACGGACGTGACGCAGGCATTCCTGCGAAGCGGCGATCAGATCACGCAGATCACCCAGAACAAGGACTACACACCCGACCTGACCAAGGCGCCCAAGGAGAACTTCGTGGTCGAGCGCCCAGACGGATTCAAGTTCAAGGTGAATGTCACCCTGCCGCCGGACTACAAGCCGGGAACACGGCTGCCAGCGATGTTCTGGTTCTACCCGCGCGAGTTTGCCGGCCAGGACGAGTACGACCGCGGCGCGCGCACGTTCAACAAGAACGCCTTCCCCAGCTTCAACCCGCGCTCCATGCAGTTCCTGGCTCGCGAGGGATACGCCGTGGTGGAGCCGGACGCCCCGATCGTCGGGTCCCCTGGCCAGTGGAACAACAACTATGAGAACGACCTGCGAAACAACCTCGCGGCGGTGATCGACGAGGTCGATCGGCGCGGGTTGGTGGATCGTGCGCGCATGGGCATCGGCGGCCACAGTTACGGCGCCTTCTCCACCGTCAACGCCATGGTGCACACACCGTTCTTCAAGGCGGGGATCGCCGGCGACGGTAACTACAACCGAACCCTGACGCCGCTCGACTTCCAGAGCGAGCGACGGACGTTCTGGGAAGCGAAGGACACCTACCTCGCTATGTCACCGTTGCTCTATGCCCCGAACCTCACCGGCGCCCTACTGATGTACCATGGCTTGGGCGACCAGAATGTGGGCACGGACCCCATCAACTCGCCGCGACTCTTTCAAGCGCTGAATGGGTTGGGCAAGACGACGTCGATGTACCTGTACCCGTTCGAGGACCATGGGCCCGCCACCAGGGAGACGCTGCTCGACCTGTGGGCGCGCTGGTCAGCGTGGTTGGACAAGTACGTCAAGAACGCCAAGAAGGACAAGACCGTCAGCTAGCACCACGCCTTCCCGGCTCTCGCGCGGCGCTCACGGTACTCGTACCGTGAGCGCCGTCCCTTGTTCGCCCTGACGGACGCGCACTCCGCGAACGACCGCTTCGATTCTCTTGCCGCCGCGTGGAAAGGTGACGCGGACATCCACCCGTGTGGCCCTGCCCACGCCCAAGTGCACGGGAGCGTCGTTTTGCGCGTCATAGCCCGAGCCCGCGTCCACCAACCCCGCCGCGAGCAACCGCGTGGTGCCGGCGGCATACACGCGCACCTCGGCGCCCGCCAATGCCGCCACCCCCTTCGCGTCGGTGACCCGCACCTCCAGCGCACGGTTGCCGTTCACGTTCTCGTTTCGGAATACAAAGTGCATGCCATCTGGCCGAGACCCCGTCAGGGCCAACTCCACCCGCCCATCGCCATCGAGGTCCGCCCACTCCGCTCCATGGTCGGCTTGCAGCGCCTTGAGGTTGTCCGGGGTCACGTCGGTCAATGTCCGTCCGTCGTTATGAAAGAGGTAGTCGCGGTAGCTGACCCCGCCGGTCACCGTGCCATTCAGGTAGAGGTCGACCCTGCCATCATTGTCATAGTCGGCGGGTGCACAGGTGTCGTAACGCGAGTCAATCGCCACGCCCCACGCCTGCGATGCATCAACGAAGCGTCCTCCGCGGTTGAGGAACAGGCCGGCCGCTCCGTAGTTGGCCGTGATCAGGTCAAACCGCCCATCGCCGTCCACATCCGCGGCGCAGGGACGCACCGTCCCCCGCCCGGCATCGCTTGGCGTGCGCCCACCCCAGGCCACGCCAGCCGCAACGGCGACGTCGGCGAAACGTCCGTTCGTGTTCTGGAAGAGTCCGTTCGCGTCGCCGTCCATATTCGCCACGTACACGTCCAGATCGCCATCGCCATCGTAGTCGAACCACACGGCGCCAACGCTCTTCCGCGGATCCGCGAGCCCGACGGTCGCAGCGATGTCCGTGAACCGGCCGCCGTCGTTCCGGTACAGGAGATTGGGCTTGTCCCGCAAGGTCACGAAAAGATCGAGGTCACCATCGCCGTCAGCATCAACCCACACCAGTTGCCGCACGGCCGCCGAATCGACGACAATCCCGACGTTGGACGTCACATCGGCGAAGGTTGCACCGTCGTTGCGGTACAGTCGCACCACCGATCCGGCGCCCGGTGCGTATCCAATGGCGAGATCGGGATCGCCATCGCCGTCGAAGTCTCCCCACGCCGCCCCACGCGTGCCACGCGGCTGGGCCAAGCCCACTTCCGGGCCTATGTCCCGAAACACACCCGCCATGTTGCGATACAATCGATTGGGCGCGCCGTTGAAGCCGACGAAAAGATCGAGGTCTCCGTCACCGTCAACGTCTGCCAACGCGTTGGTGAGGCTCGACCCGGCAGCGAAGAGGTCCGTTTGAATCGCCGCAAAGCGTGGCGCTTGCGGCTGCTGGGCCGGCGCAGAGACACTGGCCATCGCCGCGAGGAGCAGGGCCACGCCAGCGGGGCGTCGTCGATGCGCGCGTGCAGGGGTCATGAAGGTGGGTGCTGAGGTTTCGCCGAATGTACCGGCGTCACTCCTCGCTCAACAGCCCACCTTCCGTATCGCCTTCCCTGCTATTGCGCGCACCGACCCTTGGGGTCGGGCTTCGGCTTGTCCACCACGACGCGATGGTCCAGGTTGGCCACGCGAATCGCAGATTGTTGGACGAGCTTCGCGATCTTCGACATGTTGTCGTAGTCGATGTACTGCGGCTCGTCCGTCACCTGGTGATAGTCTCGGTGCAGCCCCGTCGTAAAGAAGACGATGGGAATGCCATACCGAGCGTACTCGTAATGATCGCTCCGGCAGTAGATGTTGGCGGGGTGCCCGTTGGCGTCAATCGAGTAGTCGAAGGTGAGACCCAGGCGCTTGTCGGCGTTGACCTTTTCCACCAGATCGCCGAGTTCGGTCGACAGTCGTCGCGAGCCCACGAGCTGCAGGTAGCCGGGCGCGCCGCCGATGAGCTGACCGTCCTTGGTCATCCCAGTCTTGTCGTCCGCCTTGCCGCGGCCCACCATGTCGATGTTCAGCTGCGCCACGATGGAGTCGCGCGGAATGGTGGGATGATCGGTGAAGTACTCGGAGCCGAAGAGCCCCAACTCTTCTCCGACGTGCCAGACAAAGACGAGCGAGCGCTTCGGGCGAACCTTGGCCTTGGCGAACGCCTCGGCAATTTCCAGGACGCTGACCGAACCCGAACCATCGTCGTCTGCGCCGTTGTAGATCGAATCCGGTCGCGCCGGATGAAGGGTTCGCAGGGAGTCGAGCACGTGACGGATCTGCGCCTGTTGCTCGGGCGTGGCATTTGGCTCCGGTGAGTCGGCGCCTAACGGCGCGGCGACTGACATCAGGGCGCGCACCGAGTCGTGGTCGGCCGGACTGTGATTAAAGCCCACATGGTCGTTGTGCGCACCGATCGCCACATACTGTCCCCTGAGCTTCGGGTCTGACCCGGGCAATACGGCAATCACATTCCGCCCCGGGGCCGCTTTCTGCTCGAACGCGAAGTGCCCCTGGACGGGCTTTCCGACCATGCCCGTCCTCAACGAGTCTACGCTCACCCCGAACGTCAGCTCGGCGATCCGGCGTGTGATGTAGAAGTACGAAGGCACCGGCGGACCTGCCTCCTGGCCGCGTTCCTGCGGCGTGGCTTGGCGAAAGGCGGCGTCGACGTATCCCGGTGGCGCGTAGTCCAGGTAGATCACCGCGATGCCGGCAGCGTTCTGGTACCGCGACGTCAGTTGCCCACGGTTAATGATGTTGTAGTCCGGGGCGCCGTCCTTTCCTCGGCCGACGTGAACCACGACCACCTTCCCGTTCGCTTCCGACGCCGGCAGGTACGACGCCGTATCGCCAAACGTGCCGCCAAAAATCGCCGTCGCGCCATCGAACGACCGCGCGCCCGTCCCTTGGTCCCGCGGAGCAAAATCCACCCACGGGCTGAACGTCGTTCCTTCAACGCCTAACGTCGCGCCGTCGGCCAACTCACTCTTGACGATGACTTGCTGGAAATAGGTCCCGTTCTCTCCGGCAGGCTGCAACCCCAGTCGCTTCAGCTCACTCGCGATGTAGTCCGTGCCCATGTCGTTCCACGGCGTGCCTGCCAAGCGTCCCATCATCGAGTCGTCCGCAAACTTGTAGAGCCGCGTGGCCAGGTCGAGTGGCGTGATGTCCCCGGTGGTCGGTGGACCTTCGAACTTGAGCGGCAGTGGCGAAGGGAGCGTACGACGAATGGCTGGAACCGTCTTACCCTTCGGGGGAGCGTCGCCCTGTGCGAGGAGTGTGACGGGAAGGGAGAGGAACACGGAGGTCGGCAGCAGCGCCGACCGAAACATGCGCATCATGGCGAATCGGATGAGAGTTGAGACTGATGAAACGACCACGATGGAAAGATAGGTGCCGACCACGTGGTTCGAGGTCGGCGCGGACCAATCGCGACTCTGTGGTGTTGGGACGAAGGCGTCAGTGGTCGGAGCGACGCGCGCGAGAACTTGCCGAGCCTTCGCGCAGCCTGACGAGAAACCCCGTCGCGTTCGCGACCGCGAAGCTCACGCCCTGAAGATTCGCGTTGACGGGCACGCCGGGTATCGGTCGCGGGAAAGGTGACGCCGTGAGGTGCATCCGCCCATCTGGCGCGACCTCGACTGCGATTGCGTTTCGCTCGACATCAGGACTTGCGCGAACACCAATCGTATCCGCGAGTGCGCCGGGGAGCATCGGCTCCTCATCACGTGCCTCGGCCGCGACCACCCAGACTCCAGCGCGCACGGCGTAGCCGACGGCGCTCAGCAATCGATCTCGATGTGCGGGATTTGGTGTGCCGAGGCTGACGTTGATCACGTGTGCGCCATCCCTTGCGGCCCACTCGATCGCCTCGGCGAGCAGCGCCGCCGTGGTCGCGAGCGTGCGGTCGAACACCCGCACCGCGATCAGCTCCGCCTCCGGTGCCTTCTCCCGAATCGCCGCCGCAACGGCCGTGCCGTGACCGATCCGGTCCCGGTAGTCGTCGTCCGTACCTAACGACGTGAAGTGGACGCCCCCGGCGATGTGGCCCACGTGGGGATGCGACGGCGCCACCCCACTGTCGACAATCGCCACGCGAATCCCCCGCCCCCGCCGGCCAGCGAATGGTTCCTGGTCCAAGGCATATCGGCCAGGCGCAATCACGACACCGTCGCCGCGACAGACGCCTGGGCGGCGAAGAGCCGGGCGAATTCGCCGCCGGCCGCCAACAAGGCGTCCGCGGAACCCGACTCGACGACCACCCCATCGCGGAGAACCACGACGCGATCGGCGTACTTCGCCAGATCAAACCGATGGGTGATGACGATCGCCGTCCTGGGTCTTTCCGGCAGGTTGAACACGCGCAACAACTCGCGCTCGGTGGCCGGGTCGAGACCCCCCGTGGCCTCATCCAGCACGACCACGGCCGGTTGGGCCAACAATGCGCGGGCGATGGCGACGCGCTGGCGCTCGCCCGTGGAGAGGGCACGCCCACGCTCACCGGCTGCTGTGGCAAGGCCCTCGGGGAATCGCGACAGCGCGTCCGCCAGCCCGGCCGCGTGCGCCGCGGCCTCCACGTCGGCGTCGGTGGCCGCAGGACGCGCATATCGGATATTCTCGGCGACACTCGTGTGAAAGAGGAACGGGTCTTGCTCAACCACCACGATGTGGCGGCGCACCTCCGCCAGCCGCAACGATGGCAAGGGGCGTCCATCCAGGAGTACCTCGCCACCCTCCGGATCCAGTTGTCGGACCAGCAAGTCGGCGAGCGATGACTTTCCCACACCACTCGCCCCAACGATCGCTACCGTCTCACCTGGCGAGACGTGGAGCGAGACCCGAGCAAGCACCGTCACGCCACGGTCGTGGCGCAGGGTGACCCCGCGCAACTCCACTTCCCCACGGCATTCCGGGAGCGGCGCGGCGTTCGCGGCTTCCGTCACGTCCACCGGGGCATCCAGGATGTCATTGATGCGCCGCATGGACACGCGGACGTTGGCCAGACTGGTGTACAAACCCATCAGACTCTGCACGGGAGCGAACAAGCGCATCTGATACGCCACGAAGGCTACCAGCGTCCCCATGGTGATGACGCCATGGATGACGCGCGTTCCGCCAATGAAAAGCACCAGCGCACTCCCTGCCGCCAGCACCAACCCGGGGACACCGCCGGACAGGTAAGTCATGCGGCGCATGCGCATGAGTGCCTCCACAAAGGCGGCGTTGTGTGCGCGAAACCGGTCTACCTCGCGCTGCTGCGCATTGAACGCCACGGCCGGCTTCATCCCCTGTAGGGTTTCCACCAGGAAGTTCCCGATCGTGGCACTGCGATCGCGCAGGAGCGCCACCGCCCCTTCCAGGCGCGCCCGGAAGCGCACCAACGCCCACACGGCTACGGGGAGCAGAAGGAGCGAGACCCCAAACAGCACGGCGTCCAGGCGCAGGAGGATGACCACACTTCCCAACAGGTACAGGATGCTGCCGATCGACGACAGCACGATCTCGGATGCGACCCGCTGCGCCTCGCCGATATCGCCATTCACCCGCGAGGCAATCTGACCGAGTGGCATGCGTGCGTAGAAGCGCGGCGACAGCTGTTGCAGGTGGCGGTAGACCGCCAGTCGCATGTCGAACAGAATGTGCGCTGATACGCGGGTGTATCGCAGGCCGCTGGCGACGTTGAGGACGAACGTGGCGAGCGTGATGCCGGCAAAGGCGGCGAGTGTGCGAACGAGCGCCGAGGGGTCGCGTCCGATCAGGGCGCGATCGATCAGGGACTTCGAGAGGTACGGCGTCCAGAGAGACAGTGCGGTCCCGGCCAGCTGCAAGACCAGCACAGTCGCCAACGTGGGCCAGTACGGCAGCGCGTAGCGCAGCGCATGCCGCAGGTCTCCACGAGTCGAGCGCACCAGACGCCGGCTACTTTCCGGATGTACCGGCCGCCGGGCTCCGCGGGATCAGGACAAAGTCCGTCATGTCGGCGCCCAGGTCCACGGAGCGCGCGAGCTTGAAGCCCTCGGTGTCGTACAGGTCGATCGTTGGGCCGGCGGTGTGAATGTACAAGTACCGTCCATTGGAGCTGACGGCGAGGCCCATCCGCGGGCGCCCCTTGAATGGCGTCTTGCCGATCACCCGCCGGTTTTCCAGGTCAAATGCCCAGAACTCGTACGTCCCAACACTCGACCGCAGCCCAAACGCCTTCTTGCGTCCGGGAGCCAGCGCGAAACGCATCCCCTGCGACGGACCGAGGGTGTAGTAGTCCGTCTTGCGCTGGACGAGGTCGACACGCGCAACGCCCATCAGGGATCGGTGCTGCACGGGGTCGCTGACATAGAACAGTCCCGTGTAGAATCCGGGTTCCTCAAATGGATCGTCGGGGAACCCGAAGTTGAAGCGCCCCATGCCGTCATCCAGCGTGCGCGCGAGTTCCCAACGTTCCACCTGCTTCAGTGTCGCGGTGTTGTAGACGAGCGCGTCGTTGCCGAAGAAGTACATCAGGCTTCCATCGGGGGAAAAGAGGATCTGTGCAAACTCCCGCTCTTCGCCCTTGGGCAAGGCGATCGTGTCGGTCACGACCTTCCGGCCCAGGTCGTACTTGAGCATGATCGGCGACTTGGAGATCTCCCACCGATCGTTCTTCTTCTGGTAGGTCTTCACCAGCATCACGGCGAAGCGTTCGTTGGGCTCGACGTTCAAGCCCCAGATCATCACCCGGCGATCTTCGTCGCTTAGCGTGAAGGTGTCGAGCGACTTCTTCGACTCGATGTCGACGAGTTCGATCTTCTCGTTCCGCGGCTCGATGACGTAGAAATGCTTACGATTCGCGGACAGCAGCAGTCCCATGGGGATCCCGATGGAGACCGGGATACTGTCGACCACCTTCATGGAGGCTTCGCTGACCTTGTAGATCTTGTTCGCGTACGTCCCCACGTAGATCGTGCCGTCGCCCGCCGCGGTCGCTTGAGGGGCGGCCGCTGGCGGCGCGAGAATGGAGGCCGCCACCGTCAGACACAACGCGACACGTCTCATGGGAAAACGAGGTCGATCTTGCGCCAGTCCTTCTGGGCGGACGCGCACTTGGCGCTCCAATCCGGCGCATGGTTATACAGGTCCGGCACGTGAGCCGGCCAGAAGCAGGTGATGTAGCAATCGTACAGGTCGCGCTCGACCGGCTGGCACAGACCGGCCGTGCCACCGCTACTGTCGGTCTCCCACCCGGGAGAGAAGACAAAGGAGCAGCCGAGGGGGATGTGTGGGCCCTCTCCACCGCCCTGCCCCTGCTGTAACGCCACGACATCGGGCGCTTGCTGCAGCGCCTCGATCCGCCGGGCCTTCTTGTTCACCGCATTGACGTGCTTCATGCGTACTCCTCGCCGTTAGGCTTCGAACTGCGCGAGAAACTCCGGCTTCTGGTCGGCCAGCGCGCCGTAGACGCGCAAGCATGTTTCGGTCCAGCGACGGATCCACTCACAGTAGTGCAAGTTGGGACGTTGGGTGGATCCATACCGCGTGTGCGCTTCGTGGTAACAACCGCCGGCACAGAGGGGGCGGGCCCAACACGTGGAGCAGTCGGTCTTCGAGTCGACGTGATGGGACTCGAGAAACGCCGCCTGACGCGAAGCGTCGATGCCGGACCGCACATTGCCCAGGGTGTGCGCCGCCGATCCGGCAAAGCGGTGACAGAGCGCAACGTCGCCGTCCGTCGCCACGCCAAGCAGTCCCATGCCCGCACCGCAGGGATGCGACTTGCTCATCCCCTTGTGGATCTCCTCGAGCGTATCGCGCACGTTGGAAAATCCATGGTGCCGGTTGGCCAGCGTGTGGTCCAGGTAGTCCTGTGCCAGCTGTTGGAACTGGGAAAGCATCATCTCAAACCCCTCGTCCTGGATCGCGTAGTCTCGCTGCCAGGACGTCGTGACAGGGGCAAAGCCCACCTCCCAAAATCCCAACTCGTCACGCAGGTGACGATAGATACCCAGCACGTCGAGGTTCTGCTTGGTCAGGGTGACACGGGCGCCCACAGGCCGGCGGCGATGACGCTTCAACAGGTCCTGGATGTTGGGCAGGATGGTGTCGTACGACCCCATGCCATTGCTGAAGACGCGAAAGGTGTTCTGCTGGTCGCGCCCGCCATCCATGGACACCGTGACGCCGACGTCCTGCTCGATCATCCAGTCCACGATCTCCGGCCGCAACAGCGTGGCATTGGTGGTGAGGCTCGCATCCACCTCCTTGCCTAACGACTCGGCGCGAGATCGGGCATATTGGAGGGCACCCTTCAGCACCTTGAAGTTGAGCAGGGTCTCACCGCCAAAGAAGGTCAGGTGCACCTTTCGGTGGTCGCCCGCCTGCTCAAACATGAAGTCCACGCTCTGCCGCGCGGTGGCCTCGTCCATGAACCGCGGCTTGCTGGCACTCTCGGCCACCCGGTCCTCGCCATACTCGTAGCAATAGGTGCACGCCAGGTTGCACTTACTGGTGACGTTCAGCACGAGCGTGGTGAGGGGGATTCGCTTGCGGGCGTTCGGGTTGACGGTCGGTGCCGGCGGCGCCGCCACGGGCTCTTCCGCCAGACGCAACGCGCGGATCGCCAGCAGTTCGTCCACGGTGGCCCGGACGTCCTCGGGAGCAAAGCGCGCGGCCAGGGCCGACTGCATCGCCGGCACGTCCACCGGGTGCCCATTGAGCGAGGACAGCACGGCCTGCGCCGTGTCGTCCAACCGGAAGACACCGGCCGACGGCACGAGGTACAGGAACTGGCCACCGCCGCCCTGTGCCTCGAAGGCATGATATTCGCCCCGTTCGACGCGACTCACCGACGGACTCCCTCGCCGCCGGGCACCGTCTTGCCGGTTGTTGCAGCAGACGGCCCAGTCCGGTCCCATCGCATGTACAGGGGCACCGTGACCAGCAGGTGCGCGCGACCGCGCAACGGACGCGTGGTGGCGTCGGCGGGCGAGTAGGTGGCCACCACCCACACATCGCCCACGTTGTTGCGCCGGCCACTCCGGGCGGGATTGGGGCCCTCTACGTTCGGCGTGAAGAGCCCGCTCGCGTCGATCGCGCCGACGAACTTCACGTCGTCGTCGTCGTACGTGACGCCATACTCCTCCAGCGACCACGTGACCGGTACCGGTCCCAGCATCAGGTCGTCGGACGTGTCCGGCTTGCCGTCGTCCCCGTCGTTCACGGCCACCACCTCGAACTGTTGCAGCTGCTTGGGAAAGGTGACCCCGCCCACCCGCGACATGCCGGCCTGCGGGAGCACCTTCACGCGCGAAATCTTGTCATATACGGCCACGGCGTTGCGCAGCGAAACACCGGCGACCAGCAGGTCGCGCGTGCCATTCGTCGCCTGGGCATCCACACGCACGTGCGCCGTGAGGGCGTCGCCCGAGCGACGCGACACGGTGGTCACATGCACCCCCGGGCCGAAATCAACCGTGGCCGGCGATTCGGACTCCGGCAGGTTCACCCCGAAGATCGTCACGTCGGTTTCCGTTCCGCTGCGCAGTCCGCGTGGCCAGACACCGGCCACCAATGCCGCGCCACCGATCCGACGCAGCGTCACGTCCATCCCCATCTCATCGTATCCGCCGCCGAACCAGCGGCCATTCATCTCTTGCCAGCCAGGTTCAACGAGCATGACTTCCCGCTGTTGCGCGTCATCCCCCTTACCCTGCTCGGCGGATCGGCCGCGCCACTGGAAACCCGTGTACACGATCGATCGACCGCTCCGGCTCACGCTGCTCCCACCGCGCGCGTACTGGTAGGTGGCCTGGGTCGTGAACTCCCCTTCGCTCCCAGCAACGGGTGTGATCGTCACGTGTCCGAAGAAAGGACCCTTCCCGGGTTCAACCCCCGAAAGAAGCCAGTCGCCATCGAGACGTGCTGGGCGCATGGTCGCGGACCACGCCGTCCACTCGGGGGTCTTGAGCGGGAACGCCGACGCCAAGTGCGAAATCGCGTGGTCCATGGGATGGGACGCATCGCCGCTGTCCAGGGGCGGCCCCATGCGACGGAACGCCTGGAAATCCACGTCGGGGTAGAGTCCGCGATGAGTCGCCAAAAGCAGCTCCCACTCCTCTTTGGTTCGCCGCTGGGTGATGACGCGACCTAACGAATGGCACGCCTTGCAGGTCGTCTCGGTCTTGACGTCGGCTGCATAACGGTAGTCAATCATCCGGCGCTCGCTCTCGAAGCGGCCAGGCCGCGCTTCGTCGGGCGCGAGACCCTGATGGTCCGCCAGGTAACGCAACACACTCCGCGCCGCCGCCGGATCCAGCGTCGCTCCGTTCACGGATACCATGCGGCGGATGGACATCTCCCATCCCTCGGGCGTCTTGCGCTCGTACGAAATACGCGAGATGCGGCCGGTCGAGTCCTGGGAGTGACACTTGGTGCAATTGTCCACGACCGTCCGATCGCGAATCGGAAATCCGGACGTTGTGTCCTTCTGCTGGGCGCCGGCTCCATGGCCGGCAATCAACGACGCCACCATCGTGGCCGAAGCCACCCAATGCATGCTCAACCGGGACATCCCCGCGACCTCGTGCGTGTTAGGCAGTCTGCGTGCACGGCAAGTGCGCACGTACCGTCGTCAGCAATTGACGGAGCCGCGCCTATCGCTGTCAAGCATGGCGCAACACATCCTTCGCGATCAACACCGCTAGCGCCCCCAGCAGGTCGGCAAGCGGCGTGGGTCCGTGTTCCTTATTGTACCCATCGAGAATGTCAGGCACCTGAGCATGCCGCTCCGCCACTCGCGCCAGTGCCAGCACGTCCACATTGCGCAGGAAGCGAATCCCCGGCCCTTGCGCGGCAGAGACGACGTGATCGGCCAGTTCCACCGTGTGATCGCGAATGACCGGTAGAGGAACGATTCTGACCTCCGGGGCCAGGCGCAGTCGCACAAAGTCACGGTTCTTGAGATCCTCGAACGCGCTCACGACCGCGGGGTCGCCGCGATACGACGTGACATCGAGGACGCTGCCCGGCGACCACCACTCCCCCGACGCGCGTTGGCCCCAGAAGCCGGCCTCTCGAATCTCGCCACTCCGACGTGCGTCGGCGTGCGCACTCGTCGCGAACTCCCTCACGCCGCGACGCAGGTTCTCTTCGGCGTCATGTTCCCACTGGTTGAAGAGGTCAATCGCCGCCTCAGTCAGGGCGGGCGAGCGGAACGACGTGTTCACCACGACCGCGCCGAACCATCCAGACGCGACCGCCTTCTTGATGCCGAAGGACGCGAGCGGGTCAACGAAAGACGCCGCGTCGCCGACCAGTATCACGCCTTGCCGCGCGCCCCGCGTGCAGCCGTACGCGGAAGCGTCGACAGCCACGATCTCATCACACAGCGCCGCGCCGGCAACCAGCTCGCGGTGCCACATGCTCGCACCGATCGTTTCGTCGTACCGGTCCTTCATGCCTTCCGCCCCACCGATCGCCGACGATTTCGGGTCCAACATCACCGTGACATGGCGCCGCACTGGCGTTACGGGGATCGACCAAATCCAGCCATTGGCGAGACTCTCGACGGTGGTATGCGTCCAGTCCGCCAGTGGCCATGCGACGTGGTCCCAGACACCCGCTAGCGCCGTGGTGCGCAGGGTGTCGTGACTAACTCGCGCGCCATGGCGAGCGACGACGCCTGTGCGTCCCGAGGCGTCGATCACCCATCGGGCCGTGACCTCTTGCATGGAGCCGCCGGACTCGTAGCGGACGACGCCACTCATTGGAACGGACGATTCGCGTACCTCGCGCACGGACGCCTGTGCATCCACATGCACACCGGCTTCGCGCGCCGCATGCAGGAGCACGGCATCGAATCGCGCACGTTCAACCTGCAACCCGAAGGTTCCCGGCGGGAACGACTCCGCACGTTGCTCGTTGCTTCCCCATCGCACGGTATTCCCGGTGGCCCTCACGAACCCGGCAGCGATCACCTGGTGCAGCACCCCGACACGCTCCAGCAGGTGCAACGCACTGGGCGGCAGCGATTCCGCCAGCGATGGGCGCGCCGAGGGGCGCGTGCACAGGGCCACGCGATATCCCCAGGTGGCGAGCAAGCGGGCCGCGGTGGCCCCGGCGGGCCCGCCACCGATTACGACGACATCGAACTCGGAGGTGTTGCCGGCCATGTGATTCCGTCGTCCAGTCCCGCCATCAGTCGCAACAACGCATCCTGCGTTGCCTGCGCTCGGGACAGCTCGCCCACCAGCCGTCCCTCGCGAAGAACCAGGATGCGCGTCGACAGGTTCAACAACTCGGGAAGCTCACTCGAGATGAGCAGGATGGCCACGCCGTCCTGGGCCAACCGGTCGATCCACGCATGAAGGTCGGCCTTGGCCCCCACGTCCACACCGCGGGTGGGCTCGTCCAGCATGAGGATTCGGCACTGCGCGGCCAGCCACTTGGCCAGCACGATCTTCTGCTGGTTCCCGCCCGAGAGCTGCATCACGGGCGCCTCAGCGGCCGTCGCGCGAACGCGAAGTTTCCCAGCGTAGTCCGCGGCCAACACTCGCTCCTTCGCCCGCTGCACGATACCAAGGCGCGCGACACGTTCCAGGATCGGCAGCGTGGTGTTCTCCCGCGCCTTCATGGACAGGACCACACCCTGCTTCTTTCGATCTTCCGGCACCAACCCGATTCCCAGCCGCATCGCCTGTCGCGGACTGCGAATCGTGACCTCCTCACCTCCCACCCTCACGCGCCCCCGCGCCTCGCCGTCCAGGCCAAAGATGGCCTGCGCCACCTCGGAGCGCCCGGCGCCGACCAGCCCCGCCAATCCTACCACCTCGCCAGCTCGAACCGCGAACGTCACGTCCTGAAAACGACCGGGTGATGTCAGCCCGACCACCTCCAGAGCGTTCGCCGCCGTCGACGGTGGCGCTGAGTCCGCGTGCGAGGCGAAGTACTGGTCCACTCGCCGCCCGATCATGAGCTGCACAAGCGACGGCTCATCCAACGCGCTGGCGGCCCGCGTGTCGATGTGACGGCCGTCGCGCAGGACCGTCACGGCATCGCACAGGCGAAAGATTTCCGGCATGCGATGCGACACGTAGAGCTGTGTCACCCCGCGAGCCTTCAGCCGTCCGATCAGGGCATACAAGCGCTCGGCCTCACCCTCCCCAAGACTGCTCGTCGGCTCATCGAAGATGATGTAGCGGGCGCCACTACCGACGGCCGCGGCGATCTGCACCATCTGTTGTTCCGCGATGCTCAGCTCGCGCATCGGCCGCATGACATCCAGCGATTCCCCGTCCCCTCCAATATCCTGCATCATCGCGCGGGCTCGCTGCGCTATGTCCTTCCAACGCACCAGCCCGCGACGCGATGGCATGGAGCCGAGACACAAGTTCTCGGCGACAGTCAGGTTTTCGCAGAACGCCAACTCCTGATGCACCATCGCCACGCCAGATAGCATGGCGTCCCGTGGCGCCGTGAATCGCGCGGAATGCCCGTCCAACAGGATGGTCCCTGAGTCAGGCGTCACGATTCCCGCCAGCACCTTGCCGAGCGTGCTCTTGCCGGCGCCATTCTCGCCGCACACCGCGTGCACGGTGCCAGCAGCAACGGTGAAGGTCACGTCGTCGAGCGCGACGACGCCAGGGTACTGGACGGTGATCCCGACGAACTGGAGCGCCGCGCCGGCCACGAACGTTACTTGGCGAGGTCCAGGTACTTCTGGTCGACGTCCGTGAAGCCCCAAGTTTTGAGCTGGCGGGCCCAGGTCCCCAGGTTGTCGCGGCTCACGCGAACCAAGTCCATCTTCACAAACGGCGGCACCTCTTTCTTCAGCACCACGTGATCGACGATCGTCCGCACGCCAATGTCGCCCCACAGGTAACACGGTTGCGCCAGCAACACGGGCGCGAGGTCATTGTCGACGTAAGGCAGCTCGGCCGGTAGGCCGTCCACGGACACAATCTTGACCTTCTTCGGATCCAGGTCGGTCAGCAACGCCTTGGTGAAGAGCGCCCACCCGCCGATCATCGCCCAGCCCTGAATTTCCGGATAGGCGTTCTGGGCGCGCAGCACCTCGGCCGCTGCGTCCTGCGGCGTCTCCACATGGTAGAAGGTGTTGAGGATGGTGATGCCGGGATACTTTTTGGCCTCGTCCTTCACCCCTTGCACGCGCTTCTGAAGATTTGGCGCGTTCTGGTTCCCGGCGAGGATGGCGATCTTTCCCTTGCCCTTCATCTGCGTCGCCAATTCGGACATCACCTGCTGGCCCATGGCGATGTCGTCACCACCATAGAACGAGAAGCGCTTGGAGTCCGGGGCGTCACTGTCGAACATCATCACCGGCACTCCGCGTTCGACCGCCGTGTTGATGGCGCCCGTGACCTTTCCCGCGTCACTGGTGGACAGGAGAATGGCATTCGCGCCGTCGTTCACTGCCTGGGCAATCCGTTGCGCCTGGACGGCTCCATCTTCCTGTGGCGGCGTGAGCCAGTCGATCACGATGCTGGTCCCCGTCGTCTTTGACAGTTCGGCGGCCGCGTTCTCGGCGCCGGTACGCGCCGACAGGAACACCGGGTTGGTTGAACTCTTGGCGATCATGGCGATGCGAAACGTTGCGCCACCGGCCGCCGCCTGGCCCGCGCCGGTTTTCGCCGTCTTCTCGCCACCGCAGGCGATCACCGCGAGGGTGAAGGAGAGCGCCGTCAGGGCGCCGGACGCAGGTCGTGTCATGCCGCAGTCTCCAATGAAATGTTAGGTGCGCGTGTTGGCACGATGGACGCGACCCTGCCGTGCCAAGCGCCGTTGCAGCAGCCGGGCGCCACTCTGGTCGATCACCACCGCCACCACCAGCGCGCCGCCGATGATGATCCATTCGTAGTTCTGGTCCAGGTGCAACGTGCGAATCGCCTGGCGAATCAGCACGATGAGCAGTGCACCCAGCATGGCGCTCACTGCACTGCCGCGACCGCCGTTCAACGAGGCGCCGCCCACCACCGACGCCGCCACGACATACAATTCGTACCCCGTGGCGTCCGACGACGTCGCCGAGCCGTAGAAACTGGCGCCGATGAACGCCGCGAACCCTGCCGTCAGCCCCGACAGCACAAACACCCCAAGCTGGATGCGGTCCACCCGAAGCCCGGAGAAACGGCTGGCCTCCGCGTTGCCGCCGACGGCAAACACGTGCCGCCCCATCACCGTCCGCGTCAGGTAAACGCTTCCCAGTCCCGTCACCAGCAACATCGAAAGCAGCGGAACCGGATAGAGGGAGGACGTCAAACCCAGCGATGCCTTGGCCACGTTGGTCAGCGCCTGCGGCACGAGAATGCTCTCGGCGCGACTGATCACAAAGGCCACCCCTCGCAGCATCCACATCGTCCCGAGCGTGATGATGAAGGGGTGCACGCGCAATCCGATCACCATCGCCCCGTTCGCCACGCCCGCCAGCAGCCCGACCACCAGGCACGTTCCCAGCGCGAACATCACCGTGACCACGTCACCCATGGGGCCCGCCGCGCGGAGCGCCATTGCCATCACGACCCCTGCCAGCGCGTAGACCGCACCAACGGAAAGGTCGATGCCGCCGGCGATGATGACGATGGTTGCGCCTACTCCCATGATCGCGAATGCGCTCGCATCCGTGGCCATCTGGATCAGCGTATGCGCGTTCAGGAAATTGTTGACGGTTTCCCCGCTCAGGGCATCCACGTGAGAACCCGACGCCAGTGTCAACAGGGTTCCGAGCACGAGCAGCACGATGACCAACCCGGCCTGCTGAGAGCGAAGCAAGCGCCCAACCACAGACGACGCCGGGCTTGCCGTACCACCGCCATCGCGTGCCATCGCTGGCGATTCCGGCTCGTGGCCGGACGCCTTCGCTTCAGCGGATGGATTCACGTGGCAGTGGCCTCGTCGTTGGGAACGAGTGCAACTCTACGGACGGGCGACTGGCCTGTCAACGCGCCCGTCAGCTTGTGCATGTTGTTGCGGTGTTGAATTTTAGGCTCGCCGCAAGACTCCGCTTCGAGGATCCCATGGACGTCCATCAAATCGCCACAAAAGACGGTCGCCGTTCCGCGCCGCTCCCCGCATCCCAGCGCAAACGCCCCGCTGAGCCGCGCCGTCCGACCATCGGCGTGGTCGTAGGCAATCGCGGGTTCTTTCCCGGTCACCTCGTCGAAAAGGGGCGCGAGGATATCCTGGCCGTGTTGGAGCGTGACGGATTCGATGTCGTCGCGCTGAGTACGACCGACGCCCGCTACGGTGCCGTGGAGAGCCGCGACGAGGCCAAGGCCTGCGCCGCGCTCTTTCGCGAGCGCCGCGACCGCATCGATGGCATCCTCGTCACCCTGCCGAACTTTGGCGACGAACGCGCCATCGCCGAGACGTTGCGGCTGGCGGGGTTGAACGTACCGGTCCTGATCCAGGCAACGGCCGACGCCCCGGATCGGATGACGATCAAGGACCGACGGGATTCATTCTGCGGCAAGATGTCCGCGTGCAACGTGCTCTCGCAGTATGGCATTCCCTACTCGCTGACGCGCTCTCACACGGTGGATCCGCACAGCGAGGCATTTCGCGCCGACCTTCGCCGCTTCCTTGGAATCTGCCGCGTGGTCAACGGTCTTCGGACAGCACGCATCGGCGCCATCGGCGCGCGGCCCGCCGCCTTCAAGACCGTCCGCTATAGTGAGAAACTGCTCGAGGCCAGCGGGATCGCGGTGGAGACCATTGACCTGTCGGAAATCCTGGGGCGCATTCAGCGCCTTCGCGACGATGCGCCGGCCACCACCGCCAAGCTCGAGGAAATGCGGGCCTACGTGCCGGTCGCCGGCGTGCCGGATGCCGCGTTGCTCAAGCAAGCCAAGCTGGGCGTCGTGCTGGACGATTGGATGGTTGAAGCTGACGTCAACATCAGTGCCGTGCAGTGCTGGACGTCGATCGAGGAGTACTACGGCGTGGTCCCCTGCACGGTTATGAGCATGATGAGCAACGAGCTGGCGCCCAGCGCCTGCGAGGTGGATGTCTGTGGCACCCTGGCGATGTACGCCCTGGCGTTGGCCTCGCACACACCGAGTGCCCTCCTCGACTGGAACAACAACTACGGTGAAGATCCCAACAAGGCAGTGTGCTTTCACTGCAGCAACCTCCCAAAGCACTTCTTCTCTGACGTCCGCATGGACTATCAGGAGATCATCGCGGGCACCGTCGGCCGTGATAACACCTATGGCACGTGTGTGGGCCGCGTCCGCCCATCGCCCATGACGTTCGCGCGTTTCTCCACCGACGACCGCACCGGCCGCATTCGTGGCTATGTCGGCGAGGGTCGCTTCACGGACGACGAACTGGAGACCTTCGGGGGCGCCGGCGTCGTGGAGATTCCACACCTGCAACGACTCCTGCATTTCATCTGCGAGAATGGCTTCGAGCACCATGTCGCGGCCAACTTGTCAGGCGTTGCCGACATCGTGGAAGAGGCGTGCACCAAGTACTTGGGCTGGGACATCCATCACCACAGGTAAGTCCATGACTGTTGTAGCTGGCGTCGACTTCGGCACGGAAAGTGTCCGCGTTTCGATCGTCGATCACGAGGCAGGGGTGCTGGGATACGGCGTGGCCGAGTACCCCGTTGTCCGCAGCGGGGCCGATCCGGATTTTGCCACGCAGTCCCACGACGCGCACATGCAGGCGCTGGTGGACGCCACGCACCGCGCCCTGCGAGAGGCCAAGGTGGACGGCAAGGCGGTGTGCGCGCTCGCCCTCGATACGACGGGATCCACGGTCGTCGTGGTTGGCGAGGGGCTTCGCCCGTTAGGCGACTATTACTTGTGGTGCGATCACCGGGCCAAGGACGAGGCAGCACGGATCACCGAGGTGGCCAACCAGGAAGGGTTGCCGGCGATCGAGCGCTGCGGTGGCGTCTACTCATCGGAATGGGGGTTCGCCAAGCTGCTGCACTGGCTGCGACACAATCCGGCTCAGCGCACCCAGGCCGTCGCGGCCCTCGAACACTGCGACATGGTCGCCGCGCTGTTGTGTGGTATCGCCGAACCCGGAGAGATGCCGCGCTCGATCTGCGCCATGGGACACAAATGGCTGTGGAGCGCCGACCTCGGCGGACTTCCGCCTAACGACTTCCTCACCAAGGTCGACCCCTTGCTGGATCAGGCAGGGCGGCTCCTCCGCGGTCGCTATCGCACCTCGAACCACCTCGCCGGTACCCTGTCCGCCGCGTGGGCCGATCGCCTCGGGCTGGCCGCCGGAATCCCGATTCCGGTAGGGGGATTCGATGCCCACTGGGACGCCATCGGCGCCGGCATCGCCGAAGGGGACGTCGTCAACGTGGTGGGCACCACCACCTGCACGATGGCGATCGCCCGGGATGCCGGGTGGGTCCCCGGCGTGTGTGGCGTCGTGGACGGGTCCATTCATCCAGAACGCAAGGGAATCGAGGCCGGGCTCTCAGCCACCGGCTACCTCTTTGGCGCGATCGCCAAGCGGGCCGGGTCTACGGTGAGTGCCCTGTCCAATGGCCTCGATCGCTATCGCGCCGGTGAGACCGGACTCCTTCGCCTAACGTGGGACAATGGCGATCGCACCATCCTCGTGAACCCGAATCTCGGCGGCGTCACCTTGGGATGGAACCTCAACTCCACGGCGCAGGATGAGCTCTTCGCAGCGATCGAGGGAACGGCGATGCATCAACGGATTGTCCTCGAGCGCATGTCCGAGCATGGCGTCCCGATCGACCGGGTAATCCATGGAGGAGGCATTCCACAGAAGAACGAGGTGCTGAATCGGGTCTACGCCAACGTCCTCGGAAAGCCGGTGCTGGTCCCCGAGCGACCCATCACCAGTCTGGGGTCCGCCATTTTCGCGTTCCTGGCGGCCGGGGTCTTCCGAACGATCGAGGACGCCCAGCGGTCACTTTGTCCGCCTCTACGCGACGTCCAACCCGACCTGGGAGAGCACGCGGTCTACAACGAGCTATTTGCGCATTTCCGATCACTCTATTTCGCCTTTGGGACCCCCGGGTCGGACGCTCTCCCGATCGGTCAGGTTCTCCCGGACATTCGACGCCTGGGGGAGCGCGTGAGGTCAGCCAAGGGGAAACAGTGACCGTCTGCAGCCGCAACGGGCGCCGGAGGGTGAGCCAAGGGGTGCGCTCTCCCGACTGCATCCTTGGCGGGTAGCCCGTAGTCAGCCGACCAGCTGCCACGCGCCCTTTGACTTCCCCCGGCAACCGTACTACCTTTTCACCGTCGCATTTCCATGGGAATTGCGACCCTGATCCTGACGCGGGGCCAACGCAGCTGCGCTGGCCCCGTTCGAATTTCAGGAGATCCTCCGGCGAGTGCCGATGGGATGCCCGCCGTGGGGTCCAGGAACGCGGCTTTCACTGTTGTCGGTATGTACGGGTCTCCGCACTCCGAACAACACAAGACGAACAAGGAGTAGGACATGCGTACGACCGGTACCGTGAAGTGGTTCAACGACGCGAAGGGCTTTGGGTTTGTGACGCCGGAGAACGGCTCCAAGGATTGCTTCGTGCATCATTCTGCCATCCAGGGCAGCGGCTTCAAGTCGTTGCAGGAAGGCGAGCGCGTCGAGTTCGACATCGTGCAGGGCCAGAAGGGCCCCGCCGCTGAGAACGTCGTGAAGCTCGGTCGTTAAGTCGGCGGTACATCTGGGAGGCCGGTCTGGCGAGTTCGTCGGACCGGCCTTTGGTGTCTTACCGGCGCCGCGGCGCCGCTCAAGGGAGTCACATGATCGATATCCAGCTCGCCGACGGCGATAGCGTCGAACGCGCGCTTCGCGTCCTCAAGAAGCAGGTGCTGCGTTCCGGGTTGCTGAAGGAGCTGCGCCGGCGCCGCCACTACGTGAAGCCAAGCGAGGCACGCCAGCTCAAGGCCGCCGCAGCGCGTCGCCGCGCTCGCATGGCGCAGCGTAAGTCCGGCGACAGCCGCCGATAGCCCCGAGCCCCTCGCGACCAGGAGTTTCAATGAAGCTGCCGGACAAGATCAACGGCGCTTGGGTAATGGGCCTGGGAAACGATGACCTCATCGAAGCCGAGTGGCAGCTGCATCAGCTGTTCACGAAGCTGGAGGTCAGCGAAAAAAAGGCGATGGGGCGCAACTACGAGATGCTGCGCGGCTCGGCCGAACTCATCATGGCCTGGCAGCGTTGGGGTCTCGTCAGTGGCGCGGTGCGTTCACGCGGACTGCATCCGCGTTACCGCGGCGGCCGGACTCCCGACGCCTAACGGCTGGCAACCGGCTCCGCTTGGCCGTAGTAGGCCGCGGGACCGTGTTTCCGCTGGAAGTGCCGCTCGCGCAGCGCGTCGGAGATGGGCGCGATGTTCGGGTTGAGACACGTGGTGCGGTAGGCCATCGCCGCCACCGCTTCCAATACCGACGCCGTTTCAACGGCGTCGCGCACCGTGGCTCCCCAACAGAAACTCGCGTGGCCGTGCACCAGCACGGCCGGCATGTGCAACGGATTAATCCCGAACAACTGGCGAGCAATCGCGCGCCCAGTGGCGGCCTCGTAGTCACCCGCAATCTCGTCCGGACCCAACGGTGCCGTGATCGGGATAGGGCCCCGAAAGTAGTCCGCGTGCGTCGTCCCAAGGCACGGGATGTCCTTGCCAGCCTGCGCCCACACGGTCGCAAAGTGCGAATGCGTGTGAACAATACCGCCGACGTTGGGAAACGCTCGGTACAGGTCCAGGTGCGTTGGTAGGTCCGACGACGGGCGCAGTTCTCCAGACACCACGCGTCCATTCAGTTCCGTCACCACCAGATCGTCTGCCGTCAGCACATCATAGGCAACGCCGCTGGGCTTGATGATCACCAGCCGCCGCCCTCGGTCGATTGCACTCGCGTTCCCAAACGTGAATCTCGCCAAACCACGCTTGGCGAGCTCCTTGTTGGCCCAGAGAACGTGCGTTCGAAGTGCTTCTAGCATGTGCGATTGAAGGAGAATTCCGGTCGGTCGGCGTGCAGGGTAGGCTACGGGCGAACGCTGACACCGTCAATCCGGTGCCCCCGCGGTGAGCGTCCGCACGTGCGGTCCCTAGGAGCAAACACCGTCATTCCGCTGAGCCACTCGCGCCGGCGCCGTCACCACAGCAACGTACCAGCAGTAAGTGCAGGCGAACGTGCAGTCCCAGACCTACTGACATAAACATGAGCCCGCTTCGTCCGGTGACTAAAAAGTACCCGCTTCTTCTTCATAGAATAGGCGTCGTGAAGACTGTCCCTCTGGCAGCGCTCGCCGCGTGCGCCACCGCTCCCGTGCGCCCGGTCTCGGGACCGCCGACCCCAGCGTCGGAGGCGCGGCGCATCGTACTCACCGCACCAAACGCCGAGCGCAGCCTGGAAGACTTGACAGCGAGCGCCGTGCAGCACGACGTGGTCTTCTTTGGCGAGGAGCACACGGACCCCGGCACGCACCGCGCGGAATTCGAGCTGCTGTCCGCTATTGGGCAGCGCCATGGCCGCGTGGTGCTGTCGCTCGAGATGTTCGAGCGCGACGTGCAGGAAACGGTGAATGCATACCTCGGCGGTCGAATCACCGAGGCGGATTTTCTCTCCAAGAGCCGTCCATGGGCTCGATACTCCACCGACTACCGGGACCTGGTGGAGCTGGCGAAGGCAAAGGGGTGGCCCGTGGTCGCCTCGAATGTCCCGAGGTCGATCGCATCGGCGGTTGGGCGACGCGGTCTGGTTGGCCTCGACTCGCTGTCTGCCGCCGATCGGGCGCATGCCGCATCCGACATTCAATGCCCGGACGACGACTACCGACGCCGGTTCTTTGAGGAGATGAAGGGGCACGGGTCCGGCGGCGCAGCACCCTCCCCCGCCGACACGCTGCCCACCGCGGTGGCCCAACGATTCTATTTCGCGCAGTGCGTCAAGGACGAGACGATGGCGGAGTCGATCGTTGCCGCGCGACAGCGCGCCGGCAGCGGGGTGCTGGTCGTCCACTATGACGGCTCGTTCCACAGTGACTATGGTGAGGGAACCGCCGCCCGCGTTCGGCGGCGTGACCCGTCAGCCCGCACGCTGGTCATCACCGCGATCCCGGTGCCCGACCTGTCGAAGGCGGCGGTCGCCGACGCCAAGCGCGCAGACTACGTCATCTTCACGAAGGCGACCGCCACGGACAGCACGAAACGTTAGGCAATTCCGGACCGCGTCTTCGCCTTCTGGATCACGGCACGCATCTGGTCGCGGTACTTCTCGAAGGTGTCGTCGACGACGTTCAGGGTGGGAATGGCCGTCGCCGCGAGTGACCCTGTCTCGGGGTTGAACCTCGAGAAGCCGGACTCGTGGACGCCGGATGAGCCGCGTCCGGGTGCGGGGTGACTCAGGTGCTGAAAGAAGCGGGCGTGCTGCTGCACGAATGGGCTACCCAGCCCACCGCCACCGGCATGGTACAACGGGATGAACGACAGCATCGCATCGTAGTGCATCTCGCCGCAGCATAGGACGCGCGGATACCGCGCCTTGAGGTCGAGCACGAGCTGCTGAATCCCAGCGTGCATGTCGGCTCGTGGGTTGTTGGTCCAGCCGCCGGCGATGTCCAGGAAGTATGCGTCCACGCCAAAGCGATCGATCATGTCCGAGATGCGCGCCGTCAGATGCGACCGCCACGAGTCAACACCCAGGTTCATGTAGGCGAGCCACCCGTCCTGGTGACGGTCATTGTCCCAATCGACCCAGTTCAGGTCCATGATGTCGCCATCGATCTTGGCACTCGCCGCATCCGCCACGCGCTGGAACACCGGCTGCTTGCGATTGGCTGCATTGCAGCCAAACATGGGCATCATCCGGAAGCCCAGTCGCTGGCCTTCCTGTATGAGCTGACGGAAGGCGGATTCACCGCCCATGCGCGGATCCACCACATACTTCGGGTAGTCCCAGTAGTAGCGGCCATCCCACGCCGATATGAACACCAGCACGCGGTCGGCAGGGATCTCGGCGGCCATCCACCGGAGTTGCTCGAGCATCCGCGGGTAGGTGTTGAAGATGTACCCCGTATAGTGTTGCCCATGCAGCGTGGTCACGAGCGCTGTCTTCCGTAGCCAGGCCGGAACATCCTCGCGCGTGTCCCAGTCGGGCACGGCGTAGGCGCGCGCCACGTGCTCGTAGTGAACGCGCAACGCCTGCGACGGCTCCTTCACACGCCCCAGGCGCCACGTGGGTACCTGCACCGATCGTTCGTCCTTCCAACCTTCCACTTCCCAGTTGGCCTCGAGCTTGTAGCCGCTCTCTCCCGGCTGCAGGTAGAACCGCTTAGCACGCACGCGGTCGTCTAGCGACGAAATGAAAAAGATGTCGTCAGCTGTCTTCCGTACCATCAGCAGCGGCGTGGTCAGTCCTCCCGCCGAGCCCGGACCAAAGAGGTCGCCCGCACTGAATGGGTACCCGAACAGCAACTCGTCATCCTTGGGATCGAAGAACTCGTAGCCAGGTGAAACGCTTCCACGGGGCACGCCCCTCACGAGGAGCGACACGCTCTTCACGGGCTGCGCCATTTCGACGGAAATCTTCGCCTCCACGCCGATCGCGGTGGAAAGAAGCTCGAGTGTGACGCGACCATTCGCCGTCTCCTGCCCACCGGCCCACGTCAACCCAGTCGCCTCCACGCGCGCACCGTTCGCTGTGGTCTCGGCGCGCATCCGTGCGGGGTCCATGGCGTAGGCATTCTCACGCGTGAAGACGGTCACGCCAAAGCGATAGCCGTTGAATTCGACGGAGGGCTCCGGAAAGTCAAAGGAGAACTTCATGAACCCGTTACCGCGACCGGGAACGAACACTTCGCTGGTGGATGTGAGCGGCAGGATCGAAAGGGGCGCCGGAGTTGGGGCTGCTAGGTCGAATTCCGGCGCGCCGGCCACGCCACTTCGCGGAAGAATGGACGAGGCACCGGCGATACCGAGGACCTTCAAGGCGTCGCGTCTGGTCAGGGAGTCGGACATGCGGTTGGGAGAGAGGTTTCGTAATGTGCGAATCGACACCGGGTCCGGCGAGGACTCCCTCGCTGCGTGTCGTGAGCACACGGATGCACGCCGGGGGGGCCTCGGGTCGTCCGTGCGAACCGCGAAGGTTGCCAGCGCCGCGCACTGCCGCCAAGTGAACGGCCTCCGGTCGCCTTGCGACTACGCGGGTAGAGCGCGGTGCCCTCGTGCGAGGGATCCCCTGACACGAGTTCGATGCACGCGAGTTTCCGCCAACGGGGACGCTGGTAGCGCCATGCCGCATGGACCCGAGAGATCCGTGGCGCGCCGATCCGCGTCGCGTCAGCCACACTCAGCCGTGTTGGAGCCGCCGGGAGTGAATAGTCGTTAGGTCAAGCGTCGTGTCAGTCGTTAGGCAGGTGCGACTCAAATCACAGTCGCCCGCGCGATGATTGGCCATATTGGCGCGTCCTTCAGCACGTCCCCCACTCGTGAGGAGGAACAATGACGCGTCACGCATTCACGCTCGCGCTCTTCGCCACCGTCAGCCTCGGCTGTGCCGATCAACCCGACTCCCCGGTTGGTCCCAACCGATCCCTCGCCACGGATGTCTCCTCGGACATCCTCAACTCCGCCCAACTGGATGCCGCGTCCCTTGGGCGGGCCTTCCTCGGCGGCGCCACCACCGTCTTCGACTCGACGAGCACCGCATTCGGACATCCCAGTGCCAATTTGGATGCGGTGGCCATGCTCCTGCACGACGCCGGCGATGAGGCGTTCGACAGCGTGTTCACGCCGACGACTGGCATTGGGCCGCTGTTCCACAACGAGTCGTGCGCCAGCTGCCACATCGGAGACGGACGTGGGCGACCGCCGATTCTGCCGGGCGAGCAGATGGCCACCATGCTGTTCCGCGCCAGCATCCCGGGTTCGAACCCGGTTGGCGGACCGAATCCCGCGCCCGGTTTCGGCGACCAGTTCCAACCGCGTGCCAATCCCGGCTTTTCTCCTGAAGGCGATATCTCCTTCAACTACGTCGAGAACCCCGGGCAGTACGCGGACGGAGGCGCGTACTCCCTGCGCGCGCCGACGTATGCGGTGATCAATCCCTGGACCGTTGTGCCTCCTGGATTCATGCTGAGCCCGCGAATCGCGCCGCCAGTCTTCGGCTTGGGATTGCTCGAGGCAATACCAACGTCCTCGCTCACGCTGCTGGCCGATCCATCTGATCGAAATCACGACGGCATCTCCGGCCGACTCAATCGCGTCTACGACGTCGCCAGCGGTCGCCAAGTGATCGGCCGCTTCGGCCTCAAGAGCAACACGCCCAACCTCACGCAGCAAGCGGCTGGGGCCTACAACGGTGACATGGGCGTGACCACCAACCTCCTGCCGCACGAAAGTTGTGAAGGGCAGTTCTCCGCGCCCGAGTGCTCGCCGCACGCGGCTGAGGTAGATGACTCCACGTTGAATGCGGTCGCCTTCTACACACGCACGCTCGGTGTGCCCGCGCGCCGGGGACTTCGCGATCCTAACGCGAATCGCGGGGAGCGAGTGTTTCTCGCCATCGGTTGCAGCTCCTGTCACATCCCCATCATCACCACCGCAGCGGTGCCGGGCATCCCTTCGGTTTCCAACCAGATCATCCGCCCGTTCACGGACCTGCTGCTGCATGACATGGGACCTGGCCTCAGTGACAATCGACCCGACTTTCTTGCCTCGGGCCAGGAGTGGCGCACCCCACCACTCTGGGGCATTGGGCTGGTCAACACCGTGAACGGACACACGCTCTTCCTGCACGACGGGCGGGCGCGCAACCTGGAAGAAGCCATTCTGTGGCACGACGGAGAGGGCTTTGGCGCGCGCGAAGCGTTCCGAAAGCTGGCGGTCCGCGACCGGACGGCGTTGATCGCGTTCCTCAATTCGCTCTGACGTCTCGGAGTAACGGGGGGCGCCCACGCTGGCGCCCTCCGGCGAATCGTGTGCACCCCGGCCGCGTTGGGGGCCGGGTGGATGTCGGATTGTCCGCAGCAACTCGGACAGCCATCTTACGGGACGTGCGTGAGCGCCAACGATGGTGTGCGCGCCCCTGTTGAACGCAACTTTGCCGATGACCCCGGGAGCACCGTAAAATCGGAAGCCCAATGAATGCGCTGGCCCTGTCCGCGTTAGGCCTTTTCCTCGGCATGCGGCATGCCACCGACCCGGATCACGTGGTCGCAGTCACGACGATTGTGGCGCGACATCGCAGTCTTCGCGGCGCCGCACTCGTCGGAGCCGTTTGGGGGATCGGTCATACCCTTACGCTCGTGGTGGTCGGCGGAGCCATCGTGCTGCTGGGCTGGGTCATTCCTCCGCGCGTTGGCCTGTCCATGGAACTTGCCGTTGGCGTGATGTTGATCGTCCTCGGCGTCATGAACCTGACAGGAGCCCTCAAGAGCGCACAGGAGGCCGCCCTGGGCGTCGAGCCAGGCTCTCCTCAGGCGCAACATGCGCACGTGCATACCCACGCGCACGCCCACGGCGACTACGTGCACACCCACGCTCATACACACCAGCCCGAGGTCCACCCGCACGATCCCAAGCGCACGCCGTTGGCGTGGCTCGATCGTCATCTGGCCGGGTTGAAGCTGTACCAACTTACTCGTCCCCTCATCGTGGGTATCGTCCACGGACTGGCAGGATCGGCGGCGGTCGCCTTGCTGGTGCTCACAACCATCGGCGATCCGCGGTGGGCCCTGCTCTACCTCCTGATCTTCGGCATCGGGACCATCGCCGGCATGATGCTCATCACGACGCTCCTTGGGGTGCCCTTTGCTGCCGCTGGCGCCCGCATGGTCCGCCTGCAGCGTGGACTCCGCCTAACGACCGGCGTGATCTCGCTGGTGTTCGGGTTGGTCCTTGCCTATCAAATCGGCTTCGTGCACGGACTCTTCGTAGGTCAGCCGGACTGGACGCCTCGCTAGTTCGTCAGGCGGCGAGAACCTGCTGAACCTCTCGCATGGCTTCGAGGGCGCGATGCACGTCTTCGACGCACCCTTCCAGTTCCGACGCCGACGTCCCATCCGCCAACGCGACGTGGCACGCGGCCCGTACCGCGGCCGTCGCTTCCAGCATGCGTTGCACCTGCTCTTCCCGGCGACGACTGACGGCGGATCGCTCGTCGCCTGACGCCGGGGCGGTCGCAGCGTCGGACGCCTCGCTGTCCCAGTGGTCGAGCAGCTGGTCGGCCATGGCGATGTCCCGTGCGGCTGCGCAGGCCGCCACAAACAGTTCGTGCACGCTCGGTGCGACGCTCGCCAGCTCGGGATGGTCGCCTTGCAACCGGTGAAAGGTGCGAACCGCGGCGGTGAGCGTTGTCAGCAGGGAGCGCGCCGTGCCTTCGCGTACCGCCGACAAGCTGGAAATCGCCAGGTCATTCAATCGACCGGGTAGCAGGCCCCGTCGCCGCGACATCGCGAGTGGGCGCTTCAACGAGCGCTCGGCGACGAACAGCAACCCGAAGGCCACGACAATCGGCGTCCAGTACGTGGCGATCGTGCCCGCGCGAACACCGGCAACGCCAGCGATCATCACGAGCATGGAGAGGAGAAGTGTCGACCTGGGAATCGCCGTCCAGGCGAGTCGCTGCGGCACGGCTACCGCGTCGCGACCATGCTCTCGCAGGCGCCGCACCGCCGCATCTCCAATCGACGACGGTACGCGAGCGGTCGCGTAGTCCTCGCCGCGTACGACCACGAGCGTGTCTGCGCTCTTGTCCTCCGCCTGCGCGCACAAGTCGCAGACGCCGTTCCCAAGAGCATCCACGTCGTCACACACCAGGCAACGTTCCTGAGCGGTCACGCTCCATGTAGACGAGGCACCCGCGTCGAGCGCCGCCAGCAAACGTTCGCAGGACGGCATGCGATCGCGCGGATCGGGGGCCGTCAGCGATGCCAGAAGGTCATCGAACCACGTCGGCACATCCGGACGCCACGCGGAACATCGCACCCCCTGCCCGGTGGCCCGATCTGCCGTGGTGCCGCGCGGCCCGCGTTCCGGAAGTTGGCCTGTCAGGGCATAGATCACCGTCATTCCCAGCGCGTATAAGTCGTCGCGCGCATCGGCACGACCGCCAGTCGCAACGTTTGGCGATACATAACCTACCGTCCCGATAATGGTGCCGGTTCGCGTCAACGTGGCCGCGCTCGCGACGTGCGCCGAGCCAAAGTCCGTCAACAGGGCGTCGCCGCTGGCGTCGATCAGGATGTTCTGCGGCTTGACGTCGCGGTGCAGCACGCCGCGCTTGTGTGCGACACGCAGCGCCTCCGCCATCTCTCGCAGGATTCGCTTCGACTCCTCCACTCCGATGGCGCCATGTGTGCGCACGCGCTCGGCGAGTGTGGTGCCTTCGATGAGCCGCATGACGATGAATGACTGTTCTCCGTCGTCCACAAAGTCGTGCACGGCGACGATATGCGGATGTGAGAGCTGACGGACGACGTCGACTTCGCGTCGCATGCGCTCGCGTGTGAGCTCTGCCGTCGCTGGCGGCGGCACAAGGAGCTTGATGGCGACCAGCGACCGAACGCTCTCGTCTCTTGCCGCGTACACCGCCGAGTATCCACCGCGACCGATTTCCCGCAGGATCGTGTAGCGCCCGACGAGTTGGGTTCCGGCGCGAAGATAGGGACGCGGCGAGGCTCCGGCGGCGCTCGCGTCGGACATCATCGCGCGGTGTCCAACGGCGCTTCGATCAGCTTGGCGCCCTTCGCGTCGATCCGTGACAGCATCCCTTCGGCGCTGGACCTCCAGCCATCCGTGGCGTCGTACACGCGCAGGAACTCCTGAAGGTTTACCCGCGGCCGTTCGAGCTGACCGAGCTGGAACTCGCTGGATCCCGCGTGATACAGCGCCATGTAGTTGTTTGGCCAGTACTCGATCACCAGTTCCATCATCGGCCCCGCCGATCGGTCGTCCCCCATGTCCGCCACGGGATGCCCGACTTCGAACACGATCCCCGCCGCGCGTCCGCGCTCGCTGGGCGGCAGTCGCTGGATGAGTGCGCGCGCCGAATCGATATGGCCGGCCAGCGCGTAGCACGCTGCGCCGAATCCCTGTCCCTCCGCACCAGCTGGCGGCGGGTCCGACGACATGTGCGTGACGACTTCCACCGAGTTACAGAACGGCTTTGCGCGCGGAAACCACCTTTGCTCGGGCTGCGCAGCGGGCGTCGGTGGAATCGGTGCGGGTGCGGTGGCAGCAACTACGGGTGTACTCGGCGCCCGGGCGACGATGCTGGCGACCGAGATAACTACAAACGCCCAAGAGATGATCTTGACGTAGCGAAGCATGAATGCGCGCTGGCAGGATGTCCTCTGGGAGACGACGGCATCCCATCGCAGTTACACGCTGTGTGACATTCGACGTCGCGCGCGTGACGGGCAAAGCCACGCCCCTGTGACCAACCGCGGCGAGGTCGTCGTCGTCCTTGGGGACCTGACAGGAGCGGCGCCGGGTTCGCGAGGTTCCCCGAGACTTCTGCCGGAACCGGCGCCTGTGACGCGCTCCCATCCTCCGGCTTCAAAAACTCCGGACCGTGCATCGTCTTTTCATTTATGGCTCCGCGCATTTCGCCCGAAGCTAGATTGTGGCATCTTGCACCCGCCGCATTGTCGGCGCATATCGCCGGCCATGGGAGCGCTAGCCCGACGACTCCTCCCCTCCCGTCACGTTTGACCCAAGGAGCCCCGTGACTTCGCTTTCGATCGCCACTGAAAGTGCGCCCCTGTCGCGCAACGCATCCACGGAAGAAAGCCGTCGCTGGCAGCAACAGGCCGCCCAGTTCAGGGCAAGAAGTACATCGCGTGCCGTTCTCGAGCTGACGACGACCGTCCTGCCGTTGCTGGCTCTGTTCGTCTTGATGTTCCTGAGCCTCGACTACTCGTACTGGCTCACGTTGGCACTGGCCATCCCGACCGCCGGCTTCCATGTGCGAACGTTTATCATCATGCACGACTGTGCGCACGGTTCGTTTACGCCTAACAAGACGGCGAATGAACTGATTGGCACCGCTACCGGGTTTGCTTCGCTCACGCCGTTTGCGCAGTGGCGCCGTGAACACGCCATTCATCACGCCTCATCCGGCGACCTGGATCGACGCGGGCATGGCGATATCGACACGCTGACCGTTCGTGAATACCTCGCCCTCTCGCCGGTGCAGCGATTCAAGTATCGCATCATCCGGAACCCCCTGATCCTGCTGATCTTTGGCCCGATTTTCCTGTTCATCACGCACCGGTTGCCGCTGTCCGCGGGTGAGCGTTCGCTGCACACAGTGTCCATCATGGTAACGAACGTGGTGATCGTCGCTTGTCTTGTCCTGGCGCACTACACCATCGGAGTTGGGAACCTGCTCGCCGTCTATGTGCCGGTGACGCTGCTCGCCGGCGCCATGGGCATTTGGCTGTTTTACGTGCAGCACCAGTTCGAAGGGGCGTACTGGGAGCGGCATGCGTCGTGGGACTACGCCACGGCTGCGATGCGCGGCAGCTCGTACTACCGCCTTCCGCGCGTCTTGGAGTGGATGACGGGGAGCATTGGCTTGCACCACATCCATCACCTGGACCCGAAGATTCCGAGCTACCGGTTGCGTCGCTGTCACGATTCGACACCTGAGTTCCGCGAGGTACCGGAACTCACGATTCGGACAAGCCTGAAGTCGATCGGGCTGAGACTCTGGGATGAAGAGGAAGGACGGCTGATCGGCTTCCGCTACCTGCACCGAAAGCTGCGCGCCGGCTGATCGCCGGCCACCGGCCTACTCTTTCGATCGCCGCTGACGCCTGGCCCCGCTGGGGGCAGGTCGCTTCTTCGCTGAGGCCTTCTTCGCACCGTCCGAGGGCGTACGCGTGCCGGTGGTGCGCGCCGGTGCGGTGCGTGATGTTGCCTCTGACGGCGTGTCCTGCCCTGCGGACGCCGGCGCGGACGGCGTAGCGGCTGACGGTGGCGAGGCAGGCGCCTCTTCTCGGTACGGCGATTCCTCGAGATACGGGGACTCCTCGTCCGCGCGACGCGTGAAAACCAGGCGCGGCGCCGTCGATCGCTTGCGCGCGCCGGGAGCGGGAAGGGTGACCTCGTCCCCCACCATGTGCCGCAGCATGTCCAGAATGCCGTGGCTCAGGTGCTGCCCGTACACATACAGGTGTTTCGCGCGCGACTTGTTCGCCAGCAAGTAGGCCAGGAATGGCTTGTCCGCCTTGGCTGTGTTGCACCGCTTGCAGGCCAGGACCAGGTTGTCCCGCCGATCGTACGCCGTTTGGCCGCGACGCGGGGTGACATGATCCAGCGTGAGCGTGCGGGCCGGAAACGTGCCGCCACAGTACGCGCACACGGGGCCGTGCGAATCGAGCAGCCAGTGCCGAGTCTCCGCGTACGCCGCGCGCCCCGTCGGGTGGGAGGTATGCCGGGACGGTCGCACGGCCCCGCGCCGCGGCGGCCGACGACGTTTGCGTGGTTGAGACATGGGAACAAGATAGCAGCGCGAGGATGCAGCGCGCGTGAATGACGGTTAAGCTCGTGCGCGTGCCGATGTCGTCGAACCTACCTTCGGGTCACGCTCAGGCCGTGACCCTTCAAGATCGCGTTGGTAATCGCGCTCATCGTGGCCTGCCCGATGCCGTCCGGTGGTCGGCTGTGGTGCTCCTGATCCCGGCGTTGGGGCTGTACGTGTAGAAGAACGCGAAATTGTCGGCGCGGTTTGGAAGCGCATGGAGCGCCTATGTGCAGCAGACCGGTCGATTTCTACCGCGACTTCGCTCGCGGAAATCGGGAGACTCATGACTCACGGGCCCTCACCAGACACGCGTCACCCCATCCCCGGTGTCACGCGCACCGCCTTCCTCAAGCCATTCATCACACGGCCTAACATCGTCGTCGGCGACTACACCTATTACGATGATCCGCGGGGGCCCGAGCAGTTCGAACAGAACGTGCTGTACCATTTTGAATTCAATGGCGACCGCTTGATCATCGGCAAGTATTGCTCGATTGCTGCTGACGTCCGCTTCATCATGAACGGCGGCAACCATCCGACGACGTGGCTGACGACGTACCCGTTCCCGATCTTTGGTCAGGGTTGGGAAGTGGCCATGCCAAGCAGCTGGCCCAAACGGGGAGACACCGTCGTCGGGAACGATGTGTGGGTCGGCTATGGCGCCACGATCATGCCAGGCGTGCACATCGCAGACGGCGCCATCGTTGCCACCGCCTCCGTCGTCACCAAGGATGTGCCACCGTACGCGATCGTGGGAGGAAATCCGGCGACCGTACTTCGCTACCGTTTCGATGAGGCCACCATCGCCAAGCTGTTGTCCCTCCGATGGTGGAACTGGGACCCCGAGGTCGTCTCGCGGCACGTGTCGGCACTGTGCAGCGGCAATCTGCAAGGCCTGACCGCGACACCCTAACGACTCATCGCGCCGATGCGCGCCGGTCCTTAGCGCGGGAGGGCGTAGCGCTCGAGGAACTGCAGTCCGTCGTCGTCCGTCCTCACCACAATGGCACCGCGCGATGAGAGGATCATGAGACGATGCGAGACCGGCATCGTCGCCGTCGCGACCAAACGAGCGCCGCGATCGAAGACGTCATACCGCACGACCGTGGCGCCGGCCCGCGTTGCGCGCCGCACCCAGGTCTCGCCGCCGATTCCAACCACCACCGCCCCTGGTAGAAAGACCGGCTTCGTTTGTGGCCAGGGAATGGTGTTCGGGTCGATCGTGGCACCGTTCGGCTGCATGGACAAGTACTCTCGCTTGTCCGCCGGCGTCACCGGCAGCTCCTCCGCCGGAACCACCACGCCGCGCACCAGCGACCCGGCCGCAGGCACCAAATCCAGGCGATATGGCGCACGTCGGGCCACGGGCAGCGTCCCGTCAGATGCAACGACCCATTCGTCACCTACCGCGAACGGGGCGCGCATGACGTTCACCGCCGTGACCTGCTTCCCTTCCATCGTCACCTGGACGCGAGTTTGGGGAGTGGCGGCGGTCGCGAGGCGCGTCATACCGCCACCGCGCCGGTCCGTGCGGACGATCGCCACCGACTCGGCCGGTTGCATGGCTTGCGCCTTCCTCGTGTTACCGCGACCCTGGAAGTACAAGCGCCCCATCGCGTCTGCCGCGCGGAGTGACATTGGTGTCAGACCGGAATCAGTCGCCGCGGATCCGAAACCGGTCACGACGTCGCCGGGCGTGCCGTTCGGCCGCACCACAAGAATGCGCGCTCCGTCAGCATCCACGACCCACGTGGTATCGCCCGGCAGCGCAACCAACCGAATGGCTCGGCCATACTCGCCGGGCCCCTGACCCTTGCGCCCAATCGCCTGAACACTTCCCTTGGCGAAGTCAACGATCGCTACTCGCTGCTCCTGTTCATCCAGGACGATCAGACGGCCATCCGAAAGTTCGCGAACGCCCGCTATCTCAGAGAACGATTCCTGGAACGCGGCAGTCGGCCGTGTCGCGAGGTGTCGCTCGGGAAGCTGCGCTTGCAGTGCTCCAGGCACGATCAGGCATGCGCTACAGATTTGCGCACAATGGACGAACGAGGATCGCATGACGGACAGCGTACGCGATCGCGCGGGCTTTTGCCACTGCCACGCCTCGCGGATGCTCGCGACAAACACTCACCCCAGCGTTGGCCCTGGCGCGGGATGACTCGGCTGGTGTCCGCGCTTGTACACCATGATGGTTCGACGGAACTGAAGTACCACGGTCCCATCTTGCTTGTAGCCCGACGTCCTGACTTCCACGATTCCCATGTGCGGCCGAGAGGCGGAGTCGCGGACACTCAGGACCTCGGTCTGGGCGTAGATCGTGTCCCCTTCGAACACTGGCGCCGGCATGCGTACTTCGTCCCAGCCCAGGTTGACCGCATAACGCGAGATGTCCGAGACCGACAACCCGGTGACGAGCGCCAGGGTGAGGCAGGAGTTCACCAGCGGTCGTCCCCACTCGGTCTGGGAGGCGTAGTGCGCATCGAAGTGGATGGGGTTCGCATTCACAGTGAGGAGCGTGAACCAGGTGTTGTCGGTCGCGGAGACGGTGCGGCCTAACGCGTGCCGAACGACCTGCCCCACGACAAAGTCCTCAAGGCAGCGGCCATCCGAAGAGTCGACGGAAGTCATGGGGTGCGGTCGCGTGAAGTCGGAGTGGGCACCTGACGGTGCTGATCAAGGATCACCTGCGCCATGCGCACGCTGGCCATGTCGATCATGACGCCATCCAGGCTCACGGCGCCGTGGCCGTCGCGGCTGGCGGCCACGGCGGCCGCCACCACGCGCTGCGCGTGGGCCAGCTCCATGGGCGACGGCGCGAAGACGGCGGCCGCCGTGGCGAGTTGCGACGGGTGAATGCACTGCTTGCCATCAAAGCCTAACGATCGTGCAATGCGACACGACCGTTCGAACCCGAGGGCGTCCTGGTGCGCGGCGTACGGACCGTCGATGCAGCGCAGGCCATTTGCCCTGGCGGCCGCCACGATCGTCTGCATGACCGCGTGCCAGCGATGGCCGGGGTAGCCCTCGTCGTGTTCGTCCGCTACGCCAATTCCCGCTAGCGGCATCCGCATGGACGCGGCAATCTCGCGCACCCACACGAACCCAGCCGCACTCTCGATCTGTGCTTCGATGCCGATCCGACGCGGGAGCCTAACGTGCGCCTCCACCTGTGTCAGCAACACGTCGAGAAACGAGATGTCCGCCGGGCCACGCGTCTTGGGCAGCATGATGACATCCACGCGGTCACCCGCGCCTTCCACCACGTCGATGACGTCGCGGTACGCGAAGGATGTGTCCAGCGCGTTGATCCGCACCATGCGTGTTCGAGATCCAAAGTCGACCTCGCGCAGCGCTTGAATCACGGTTCCCCGTGCCTCGGCCTTCTGCTCCGTTGACACAGAGTCCTCGAGATCGAGGCACACCGCGTCGGCTGGGCTCGCGGCGGCTTTGTCGATCATTGTCCGGCGCGTTCCCGGCACAAACAGCATGTTGCGCTCAGCTCGCATCGCGTGACCTGGAGACGGTACTCTCGATTTGCTGCGAGCGGTGGCAGTTAGTTCGTCGCTGGCCGATCGACGTCCTGGGACGACGCAATGCGCCGAGGCCCGCAGGGCGAACTCGCATCATCGGACCACTCTCGGCAACTTGGGGCTCAGGTGCATTAGCACGTCGTAGACGGAGATTCCGGCCGCCGCCGCGAGCCCGTTGGGATGGATTGCCCAGTCGTCCGGCCCCAGCAGCGTGGCCACATCCCCAATCTTCACGTCGGTCGTTGCGCCCAGGTCGACGATCGCGTGGCTCGCGCTCACCGCGCCAATAACCGGGTAGGATCGGCTGCCGATGCGAATCATGCCGCCGTTCACGGCACGCCGCGGATAGCCATCGGCGTGGCCCATGGGAATGGTGGCAACCCACGTTGGCGCCGATGCCGTGAAGTGTCGCCCATAGCTGACCGAGTCTCCGGCGCGCAACTGCTCCACGCGCACCACACGGGCCTTCAGCCGCAACGCCACCGCGAGTTGGGCGATCGTGCGCTCGCGGCCGTCGTCGGTTGGGTACGCCCCGAACAGGGCGATGCTCGGTCGCACGGCGTCCAGCAGGGTCGCCTTGTTGTTGAACACCGCATGCGATGACGCCGCGTGCAACATACCCATGCCGATCCCCGCCGCGCGCGCCTCCGTCGCCAGCTGCACCAAGCGCTGTACTTGTTCCACGTCGAACGCGGCGTCTTCGTCAACTCGGTTAAGGTTCCAGTAACCGTAAGACTCGATTGCGAAGCCATCTCGCGCAGGGTCGGGAGCGCACGATGGTACGGCAGCCCCATCCGGCTCATGCCCGTGTCGATGTAGAACTCGCCCGTCGCGCGGCGGCCGGCCCGGGTGGTGGCCAGGGCCACACGGCGCGCGGCCTCCGGTGTCGCCAGACTCAGTGTGATCCCGCGCCGGACCAGTACCTCGCCCTCCGCTTCGTCAAAAAGGGCCAGCAACAGAACCGGCTTGCGGATCCCCGCATCGCGTAGCGCCACCGCCTCGTCCACCTTCACCACCGCCAAGCGGGACACGCCTGGATGGGCGTCGAGGATCGAGGCCACCTCCAGCAATCCAAGTCCGTAGCCGTTGTTCTTGATCACCGCCGTAAGCGGGCGCTTCCCCGACAGCTGCGACAAGGCCGACACATTGGTGCGTAGCGCCTCGGCCTCCACCTCGATCCACGGCTCAAATCGCTCTGGATCGATTTCCCTTCCCAGTGGGCGCGCGCCGGGAAGGATCACGGACGCCAACGGCGCTGCGGCCAGGCTCGTCACAAAGGAACGACGGGAGGTTGGCACAGCGTGCGGTGAGCGGGGTGGGAGCGGTCTGCGGCGCGGTGGTGCGCCGGGCCGAGCGAGCCTGGATCGGCCGCGAGGAACAGGGCCAACATTGACCCACGCCGGTGATGCGTCAAGCCGAGTTGGCAGCACGGATCGCGATTGGACAACGGCGCGTCCAACGCAACTGGACCGCGCCCCGGGTATCCACGCGCGCATCGCAACTACCACGCGCCACATAGATCCGGCCCGACGCAGATGTGACGCGGGCCGCACGTGCCCCGACTACGGCTTCGGCGGTGGAATACGTGACGAATGGCCAGCGACCAACTGCCAGCGAGCCGAGCGCCAAACCAAGACATCCGTAAAGCGCTGCTTGCGTTCCACCGGGGTTCCATCTCGCATGGTGGTCGTGGTCGCGATGGCGTTGAAGACCGCGG
>JBGAJQ010000028.1:0-60466 GCA_044224875.1 Gemmatimonadaceae bacterium
CGACGCTCCGCGCGCCGCCTGGCGATGCCGCGTTGCCGTTCCCCAAAAACAAAAGCTCCCGCTCACGGGAGCCTGCGCAGCCTAACTCTTCTTTCTCTTGCATGGGACTTTACTGTTGGCAATTCGCACCTGCAACCACCGCAGCTGAACGATTCGTGGGCTACAGCAAGTCCGCCGGGCTCCGAACCGCCCGGGCCCCACGGTTCAGAACGTGCGTGTAGATCATCGTAGTCGCAACGTCCGTGTGACCGAGTAGCTCCTGCACCGTTCGAATGTCGTAGCCGTCCTCGAGCAAGTGCGTCGCAAACGAGTGCCGAAGGGAATGACACGTCGCCCGCTTGCCCAAACCGGTCCGACGCACCGCAATGGCCATCGCGCGCTGAACGACGGTCTCGTGCAAGTGATGGCGCCGGCGCTCACCAGTGGCAGGATGGAGGTAAGTCCGGCGCGCCGGAAAGACCCACTGCCAGGCAATGTCACTGGCCCAGCCGGGAGCCTTTCGCTCGAGCGCCTCCGGGAGCGGCGCTCGGCCACCGCCGGTGGAACGGTCTCGATCGTGCAACTCCCTGACACGCTGGAGTTTGGCCTGCAGAAGGTCGACGGAAGCGGAGGGTAGCATGGTGATCCGATCCTTCCCGCCCTTCCCCTGACGAACCAGTAGCTCCCGGCGCTCGAGATTGATGTCCTTCACGCGCAATTCCAGCGCTTCATGGAGACGGAGTCCGGCTCCGTATAGAAGCATTGCGATCAGTCGCACATCGCCCTGCAATGCCTCGAGAACGGTGCGCACTTCCTGCCGGTCGAGCACCACGGGAAGTCGCTTGGGCGCGGTCGCGCGAATCACGGAGCGGAGGTCGCCGATCGGGCGATCGAGCACCTCTCGATAGAGGAAAAGGAGCGCGCTTAGGGCCTGTTGCTGGGTAGACCGTGCGACCTGGCCATCCTCGGCGATGTGTGAGAGGAAGGCGACGATGTCGGGTTCCCCGAGGTCATTGGGGTGGCGGATGCCGTGATATCTGATATAGCGGCGTATCCAGGCGATGTAGGCCTGCTCTGTACGCAGGCTGAGATGTCGCAGGCGGAGCCTGGAACGTACCTGGGCGAGTAGCTTCGGCTTGGCTGGCATAACGTGTCGGCGACAGATAGCACTGCAGCCGTACGCCGCCACTACCGTTCCATCGCATCAGCCATCCTTCCATCGCACACGCGCGACCCCTCGCAAGAAGCGTCGCGGATGCGTCGCGCCGTCGCGGTCAGCGATTCGGCGTGGTACAGGGCGGCTTCGCGAATTCCACCACCAGTTTCGCATCCACGATCTCCTCGATGCTTTCCACGCGCGCCTAGTCGACTCGATCACCTCCCACTCATCGTTCCTGATGGCACGGTCGCTAGACAGTCTTCTCCGAGTGTACGCCGGAGCGGAGATCATCGTTTATGCGTGCTGTCCTTCCCTCCAAGCCCTCGCGGTGCGACCCATACCACGACCTGTTCTCTCGAATGTCCAAGCTTCGGTCCACGACCCCGTCAGGAACCTCAGTGAGCAACAGCCACTTATCGATCGTGATCGGCCTCGCAGACGGCGATCGTTTCGCGTACGGAGAGCGGGGCTCGCATACGCCGCGGTGACCTCACTCGCGTACGGAGAGCGCTCGCACGCGCCGCGGTGACCTCGCTCATGCGCGGTCAACGGCGCCACGCCAATCCTATCAACGGCGACACTACCAGGAACTGCACGATCGTAAATCCCGTCTCCAAGAACATGAACGTGGAGACGGATTTCATCCGGTACTTCGCGGCGACCGGCAATGTCGTGAACGACCAAGCCAACACTCCAAAAACACCAGCGAACGCGAGACTGCTGGACAACCATGCGTCACGTGCCGTATCGAACAGGCGAGGGTACAACCACGCAAAAATCAGCGCCTGCAACAGCATGGACGACAGCCCAAACGGAATGATCACCTGCTCGCGATACACCTCCAATCGCTCGTACTGCGCGCGAAAAGTCTTCAGGTGCCAGAAGAAGCCCAACGGAAATGTCGGCACGAGATACGCCGCCACCGCCAGCCAGAACGTGGTGCTCATCGGAATCCTCAAATGACATGGTTGTCTTGGGAACGCGAGTCTAGTATGTTCACTTTCATTTTGCAAGCGACTTTTTTGGTCGAAAGCACCCGATTGAACGACGAGCTGACCGCGCGAACCCCGTTGCCCGTGGAACGGCTCGGTGTTGCGTGGTCGCTGCTCATCCGGCCAGCGACGTATTGACCATGGCGCGAAGCTCTACAACCGACCGACGATCCGACTGCCCAATCTCCATCGCCCTGGAAATGCTCGGCGATGCCTGGTCGCTGCTCATCGTCCGCGACCTGATGTTCAAGAAGAAGCGGCGACACGATGAGTTCCTCAACGGCGGCGAAGGAATCGCCACCAACATCCTGAGCGATCGGCTGCAACGACTGGAACGCGTGGGCATCCTCACGAAACGCCGCGATCGTGAGGACGCACGCCGGTTCGTCTATCGGCTGACCGAGAAAGGCCTGGATCTGGCACCTATGCTCGTCGAACTCGTGCTCTGGTCCGCCCGGCACGAACGCACGGCGGCGCCCGCAGGGGAATTGCGCCTCATGCGGACCCAACGCGCGCGGTTCCTCCAACGCCTACGCGCCGAGTGGCAGGCCGAGGAGTCGTAGGGCTTCGTCCATTGCCTGCGCGCCAGTGGGAGACCGAGGAGTCGTAGCGCAGCACCGTCCACCACGCGGTCGTCGGATGGCGTGCATCAAACCCGACTTCCACCACTGCGTCCGCACCGAGTGGGAGGCAGAGGAGTCGTAGGCCTTCCGCCCCTGCGCGTCCTTTGGGAGGCCGAGGAGTGGTAACAGCCGCACAGACTCGGAATTCTCACTCCGCGCTCTTTAAACCTGGGTCCCTCTTCGATCCCTTGCGGGCCTACCGGAGCGCATGGGACACACAGGTGCAGGCACCGGTGCAGGATCCCAGGCGCATATGGCGCTCGGGTGTCGGACGAGACGTTCGCGTGCCATCGAGCGACAGCAGCGAAACTGCTTGCCACTGCCCAGGTGCGGAGACGTCCGGTGCTCCGGGGTCTACATCGCGAATCACCGTCGAGCACATGGCGCGCATGAAGGAAGAGGCGATCGTGGGCAACATTGGCTGCACATGACCGTTCAGACGGCTGTCTTGATCGAAACGCTCGTTGCGCTCGGCCACCGCCGAGAATGCCGTGCCGGTACGCCGCTACCAACCCCGCCCGATCGAGACACGCAGCTGCCGCGGCTCCACCGGATGAAAGTGCACGTCCTCTACCCCGCCGACAGGCTCACCAGGCAACCGAGACGCGTAGTAGTACTGGATGTCGCTCGCTCGCTGGTTCAACAGGTTGAGCATCGCCACGCGCACGCGCGCCTGCCCCACCTTGAACCCCGCCTCGGCGTTCACCAGCGTCGTCGCCGATGCCCGGACGGCATTGCTCTCCACCAATGGGTACGACCCGAAGCGACGTAGCCGCACGCCGAGGGAGTGACCGCGCGTCGATTCCCAGCTTGCACCGGCAGCCACAGCGCTTTCGAGGGCGCCGGGCAGGTGGTCCTCGCCAGCTGCGACTCCTTCCAGGCGGGCGCGCGCGAACGAGACATCCGCGTCGAGTGCCAGCGTGGGTACTGGACGATAGTAGTTGGCGAACGTCACCCCGGATCGACGGCTCGGGTCGGAGGGCTCGGTGGCACCGCCATCTCCAACGAACAGCAACTCGCTGTTTAGGTCCAACCGCCACAACGCCACTGTCGAACGCCACGTCGCGTTGGGCGACACACGAAGGCCGAACTCGCCGCCGCGCGAGCGCACCAATGGGGAGACGCGCGACGCCGCCTCACCGGTGGCTGGATCCACCGTGATGGTGGTGCCTCTAGCGTCGTTGCTGTGGAAGCCGAATCCACCGCTCAGGTACAACTCGGCGCTTCTCCCGGCGGTGAAGACCAGGGATCCCTTCGGGCTGACAATGCCCGCCGCCCGACGTCCGGAATTGGCTTCGTTGTCACTCGTCACCTGAAACAGATAGCCATCGGCACGCGCCCCAAACACACTCCGGAATCGCGATCGCCAGCGTGATTCCACCTCGATGTAGAGGCCCGTGGAGGACTCGTTGACATCGTCCTCTCGCACGGTGCCGGTCCTAGCGCGGCGCTCGGTTCGGAACAGCCCAACACCGTTCACGAGGTCGACACGCTGCTGCAACCCCACGGTTATCGTATGTTCAGCGCCTAACGTTGAATGCTGGCGTGTGTCGGAGACGGCGCCGCCAATTACCACTCGATGCTCGCGCTGGTTGATCTGGTCACCGGTCTCCGGATGTTCGAGGCCGTAGGTGAAGTTGGAATAGAGGTCCAGCCGCGAGTAGACGCCAAAGAGGTTCGCGCGTTGGATCGCCGATCCTGCCAACCGCTGCATGGATGCGGACAGGCTGTACCGTTCGGTCGACCCGCCGAGTGTCGGATCGATCTGTCCAAAACGACCGATACGTCCGTCCTCGACCGCACGCAGGGGAATCTGGTCGGAGGCGTTCCAGTTGTTGCGGTACACCATCCCGAGCAGCGACAGCTGCGACGCGTTCCGCTGGCGGCTGTAACGTGCCACGCCGCTGTACTTTCGCTCGCGTTCGCGGACCTGCCAGGGACCGTCGTAGGACTTTACCTCACCGCCCAGCAGGAGTGTGCCACCGGCGACACCTAACGAATTACCCGCGACGGCGCGCGCGAATCCACCCGCACCAGCCGCTAACGTAAAGATGGGCCGGTCGAGCTGGCGAACGAGACTGAATTCGGCGCCACCCGCACTCCCGAAGTCGCCGAGGGCGGCGTGGTAGACGCCGAGGGAGTAGTCGATGTAGTCGACGAATTCGGGAATGAGGAAATTGAGGTCGGTGTAGCCTTGCCCATGCGCATGGGAAGGCATGTTGAGGGGCATTCCCTCCACGCTGGTTCGAAAGTCCGTGCCATGGTCAAGGTTGAAGCCACGCACAAAGAGTTGGTTCGCCTTGCCGTCGCCCGAGTGTTGCGTGACGATCACGCCAGGCACGGTCTCCAGGAGTTCTCCCTCGCGCAGCAGCGGCCGCGACCGGAGCTCTGCAGCTCCAACATGACCCTCCGATGCGGAACGGGCGACACCGCGAAGGTCGTCGACGCGGCCAAGCACTTTCACTGGAGTCAGCGTGGCCATCACGCTGTCGGTGGGTCCGGCCGTTCGCTTAGACTCCAGCGCTCGTTCTATAGATGTAGCGCCCGGAGCCGCCAAGGCGGCGGCGACTGAATCCGGCTGTTTGCCTGCGGGGCCCGACTTCCCCATCACGGATGTAGGTGTTCTACCCACCGGTGCGGAACCCCTCACGGAGGCGGGTTTCTCCTTTCGCGCTGGAGTCTTCGTTGAGTCAGCCTGCGCCCAAACTGTGGGTGTCAACGTCAGCAGGTTCAACGCGGTGATGGCCGCAGTAAGTGCGAGAGTCTTGCGCTGCATCTCAACTCGTCAACTCAGGTGAAGGTGGTACGTGCTTCGGTTCCTGCCGCGAGGCTACGGCCCGGATCGACGACGATCCCGAGGTGAGAGCCCCACTGGGTGCATCTGCCGCTCTCGGTGGTCAACTCAGATTGTGAGCCCGCGTCTCATTCGGAATCCCACGACGCTCAGCGACGTCAACGGGCGCAACGTTCCGAATGGATCGCGCAGCTTTCCGCATACTCGGCGTTGTCGCGCCGTCTACTTCGATTACGCCGGCAACGGCTCCGTGGATTGGTTGTCGCACCCATGGCGGCGACGCGTTCTCTGGATTGGAGGCGCGGCCGATGTCGTCCCGCTCGGTGTCCAGATACAGCACTTCCGGGTGCAACGGCTTCTTGTTCGCGTTCAGGAACTGCACCATTTCCTTCAGGCCGCCCTTGGCGTGGAACGTCTCGGTCTCGGCCTGACTCGCCCGCTCGTCAATGAGCGTGATGATGACGCCCGCAAAGGTGCAACGCCTCCGACAGATGTCGGTCAACACGGCGCCCTGCACTGCCGCGCCAATGGCCACCATTTCGTCCGGATTCACGCCCTTGTTGGGTGTCGACAAGGTGAGGCGTCTACTGCGACGCGCGTAGCTCGGCCTCAGCCCGCGCCTGCGTACGCGCATCGAACGGTCGACAGTAGGCCCATTCGCTTCGCCGCCGAGTCACCCGCGCCCTCCATCACACCGCCGTTGACAGGCGGCGCCGCAGCGCCATACGTTCCCCTTACCAAGTACGGGGAGACCCATGGCTGAACCCCTGGCACTGCTGCAAGGTACACTGGACGTGCTCATCCTCCGCACGCTCGCGTGGGGCCCGATGCACAGCTACGCGGTCGCACGCTGGATTCGCGACCGCACATCGGGCGTGCTGCAGATCGAGGACGCACCGCTCTACAAGGCACTGCACCGCCTCGAACACTCAGGCGCGGTCGCCGCCGAGTGGGGGATGTCGGAGAACAACCGCCGCGCACGCTTCTACCGGCTGACACCGACGGGCCGCGCCATGCTCCGGCGCAGCGAGTCGGAGTGGCGTCGTTATGCGGCCGCGGTTTTCGCCGTGCTGGATCCGGTATGAGCTGGCGGAGCCTCATCTCCCTGTCACTCACGGTGTACGCATGGCCCCCCTTTGGGCGACGAGCCATGGTTGCTTCCATGAGCAGGCGGAGCCTCATCACCCAATCGCGCCTCACGGCGTACACCATCGCTCGCCCTGTGGGCGACGTGCTACGATCCCGCGGTCGAGACCCCGATGTTTACACTTCCCCGCGAGGCGCCGCCGCGCGGAGCTGGGTACAAAGAGAAGCCCGTCAGTTCGTAAACCTCCACGAACGATAGCACTCTTCCTCCCATGAATTGGCGACGACTTATCACCCTGCCACGCCGCTCCTCAGGAGCGATCGCTCGCGACGTAGACGACGAGCTGCGCTTTCACCTGCGTTCGCGCGAGGAAGACCTCATGGCGACGGGCCTGTCGGCAGACGAGGCGCGAGCACGCGCGCGCCTGGACTTCGGCGACGTGGAGGACGCGCGTCGCTACGCAACGGCGATCGACCGACGCACAGAAGGGGACCGCCGACGCCATGACTTCCTTGGCGACCTTCGACAGGACGTGACCTACACCCTGCGTTCTCTCCGCTCGGCGCCCGGCTTTGCGCTCACCGCCCTGGCGACCCTGGCGTTAGGCATCGGCGCCACGACTGGCATCTTCTCGGTGGTCAACAGCGTCCTGCTACGCCCCCTGCCCTACCCGGCCCCTGAGCAGTTGTATCGTGTCTGGAGCGCCAACCGGACGGCGGGCGCCGTTCAGGTCACGACGTCCGCCATGGACCTCGACGACTGGCGGGCCCAACGTGAACGCCTGACTGACCTCGGTGGCTACTGGTTCCAGACGGGTGGCAGCGGGTTGGATCTGACGGGCATGGGCGAGCCGCAACGCCTGACCGCGGTCTTTGTCACGGCGGGGTTCTTCCGGACGATGGGCGTGACCCCTGAGCTCGGGCGTTTGCCGCGTGACGACGAACTGGTACGCGGGGGGCCGGACCGTGTGGTGCTACTCACCCACGCCTTCTGGCAGCGACAGTTCGGCGGTCGCGCGGATGTCGTGGGTCGCAACGTGACATTGAACAACGAGGCCTTCACGGTTATCGGTGTGCTACCGGCCTCCTTCGCGTTCCCGACGTCGCAGGCCGACCTGTTCGCCTCGTTCTCACTGTTCACGGACGATCAGATTCCGCGCCTTCGGTTTGTGCGACTGCTGGGCGTCGTGGCGCGGGCGAAGCCGGGAGTATCGGAAGCGGCGGTGATGGCGGAGCTGCAGACGATCGCCCAACGACTCGCGGCGCGATATCCGGAGAACGCTGCATGGGACGGCGTCACGGTGCGCGGGTTGAAGGCGTCCATCACGGGCGACGTGACGAGGTCGCTGTGGGTCCTATTCGGCGCCGTGGGCGTCCTGCTCCTGGTCGCCTGCGTCAACGTCGCGTCGCTGCAACTGTCACGGGCCACGGCTCGTGCGGGTGAGGTCGCAGTTCGCGCCGCGTTAGGTGCATCGCGCGCGCGTCTCATTCGCCAGTTGCTCACGGAAAGCGTGGTGCTGGCCGTGGCGGGCGGGCTGCTCGGTATGCTGGTCGCCGTGCTCACGGTACGAGGCATTGCGGGGATGGCGTCCGAGCAGCTTCCCCGTGGCGCCGAGGTGGGTGTCGACGCGCGAGCACTTGCCTTCGCGCTCGTCTTGTCGCTGATCACGGGTGCCGTGTTCGGGCTCTTCCCGGCGCTCCGTGTCGCCCGCGACCTGCAACCCACGGCGCGTGGCACGCGGGGTATTGCCGGCCCGTCGCGTGGGAACGTGCGACACGCGCTCGTCATCTCAGAAGTGGCGCTGGTCATGGTGCTCGTCACCGCCGGGGGCCTGATGCTCCGCAGCCTGCGCGCCCTGAACCAGGTCGATCCCGGCTTCCGCACCGATCACCTGCTCGTAATGAACTTCACCCTCAGCGAGGGCCGTGTCGGAGGCGACTACACGCAAGCGTATACGCAGATCCTCGATCGCGTGCGCGCGGTTCCCGGTGTTGCAGCCGCCGGCGCGGCCAAGGACGCCCCGTTTCGTGGTTCCGGAGAGACGATCGGCTTCCGACTCCCTGGCATGGTCGTCCCCGCCGGCCAGGATGCGCCGTCGTCGGCCATGCTCAACATCTCCGACGGCTTCTTTCACGCCATCGGGGCGCGGCTCCTTGCCGGGCGCGAGTTCACGCGATCGGATCGGCGAGGAACGCCCTTTGTGTGCATCGTGAACCAGGCGTTCGCCAAGCGCTGGTTTCCAGGCGTGGATGTGGTCGGCAAGCGGCTTGTCGTTGGGGATACGACGACGGTGGAGATCGTTGGTCTGGTGAATGACATTCGGCAGACCGAGGTCGCGAGTGACCCACCGGAAACGGTGTACCTGCACGAGTTGCAGAATTCCCGCGTGCGCATGACGCTGCTCGTCCGCACCATCGGCGATCCATTGGCATCCGCCGCCGCGGTGCGCGCGGCAATCCGCGAAGTAGATTCTCAGCAGGCGATCACGGCAACCACGACCATGGACGACGCGACCCGCGATGCCTTGGCTCGGCCGCGACTCATCACTACGCTGCTCGGCTCCTTCAGCATGGCCGGGCTGCTGTTTGGCGCGCTAGGTTTGTATGGTGTCCTCGCCTACCTGGTACAACAACGCCGCCGTGAACTCGGTGTTCGGCTCGCCCTCGGCGCCAGCCGGCAACGCGTGTTGCAGATGGTGATCGGGCAGGGGTTGCGGCTGACGGCCATTGGTGTGGCCATCGGCACGGTTGCGGCCTTGGCGTCCGGCCGGGTGCTGGCGACGGTGCTCTTTGGGGTGAAGGCCACGGACCCGCCGACCTACCTGGCGGTGGTGGCCGTGCTGTTCAGCGTGGCGTGGATCGCCAGCATGCTCCCGGCGCGCCGAGCAGCGTCCGTGGACGTCGTGGAAACCCTTCGGTCGGAGTAGACATGCGTCGTATTGCACTGTTCATGCACGTTTCCCTCGACGGCTTTGTGGCAGGGCCACAGGGAGAGATGGATTGGATTACCGTCAGCGATGACGTGTTTGAGCTGGCGGGCCAACACACCCGCGGCGCCGACACGGCTCTCTACGGCCGACGCACCTACGACATGATGGACGCGTACTGGCCGACGGCCGGCTCGCAACCCAAGGCCTCGCGACACGACATCGAACACTCGGCGTGGTACAACAGCGTGCGGAAGGTCGTCGTAACGCGCACGCTGCTCGGCATGCAGAAGCCCAAGACCTCCTTCATCGGCCGCGACCTCCCGGCCGAAATCGCCTCGCTCAAAGCCGAACCGGGAACGGGCATCGTCATGTTCGGCAGCACGTCGACCGTGCACGCACTCACTGCGCACCGCCTCATCGACGACTACTGGCTCATGCTGAATCCCGTCCTGCTCGGCGGCGGCTTGCCGTTGTTTGCCGATATCTCCGAGCGTAGGCGGCTCCGTACCGCGTCGAGTACCCTGTTGCCGTCAGGGGTGGTTGCCCTACACTATCGAGCGGACGACATCACTCGTTAGGCGGCTATCGCCCTGCCGTGCGGGAGCCCTACCGTGTGGACGAATGTATCCCACGTTCACGAGCCAGAACACGCTCCACGCGTCGTCTCGACGCTGACGCTCACGGTCCATGCGACACTTTTATGTCCCCTGGACGGCGGGTATCGAACCGTTCCGTGAGTCGCGTGCCATTCGTGGTGGTGCCGGTGACCCTCGAGCGCTCGGAGCTGTGACTCGCGACGAGTCCGCTAGCCGCGTTCCAGAGCCGGAAGCTGCGCGGACCGCTCGACGATCTCGCCCCACCCCTTGCGGTGCGCATCCACCGTGCGAGCCGGCAGGCCACGATGCGTGAGGACGACACGCGTCCGCGTGGCGGACAGCTCCGTCAGCTCGACCATCACGGTAGTGGGGCGCTCGTCCGTGCTGGCCGAGATCCACGTGAACACTAGCCGTGACGGACGCGTGATCTCCAGGTACTCGCCATGGTGAAGGAACTCGCCGCCGCTGTGTGCCATCACGATGCGGAAGCGGCCGCCGACCCGAGGATCGACCTCGGCGGTTGACCTGGCGACGTCACCCGGCCGCATGAATGTCGCGAGCAGGCGGGGATTTAGCCAGGCATCGAAGATGCGCTCGCGCGACATCTCGATCGTACGTTCCACCACCACGTCGGGAGTGTTTGGGGGAGGAGTACTCATCGTCGCCGGCGGCTGCGGCGTACCTTCCGGGCGGCATCGGCGAGCAGCGCCGCCTCCAACGCTTCGAGACGTCCTTCCCAGAAAAGACGGTAATCGTCCAGCCACCGCGAGGCCGCACGTAAGGGAGTGGCCCGCAATCGCAGCCAGTGTTCCCTTCCCTCGACCCGCCGCGACACGAGGCCAGCGCGCTCCAGCACCTTGACATGCTTGGAGACCCCATTGAACGAGATTGGGAATGCGGCGGCCACGTCGCCGACCTTCATCTCGCCATTGCGGAGGGTGACGAGTATGGCTCGGCGGGTGGGATCGGCGATGGCGCCGTATACGTCATCGAGTGATTGCATCGTCATTGCATTCAACCTGTCGGTTGAATATTATGCCCTGCCCGGGTAGCACGCCAGTATACGGGGTTGGTGGCTTGCTTGCCGAGTGGTTTGCTGAAAGCGGAGATCACGCCGTCGTTTCCCATGCCGACTGGGCGAGGCCCGCGGCGCACTGAGGAGTTGATACCATGCCAACCGAGAGCGGAGCCATTCGCGACCACGCCGTCGTTCCTCATGTCGATTGGGTGAAGGCCCGCTTGGCACTGCTGGAGCGCGAGAAGGCGTTCAGCCGAGCGCGGGACGAGTTGAATCGCGCGCGCCGCGAGATGCCGTGGGAACTGGTGGATAAGTCGTACGTGTTCGAGACGCCAGACGGGAAGGCGTCACTTGGGGACCTGTTCGCCGGCAAGCGGCAACTGGTGGTCTACCACTTCATGTTCGCTCCAGATGCCAAAGAGGGGTGCAAGCACTGCTCCTTCTGGGCCGAGCACTTCGATTCGTTAGGTGCGCACCTGGGCGCCCGCGATACGCGTTTCGTGGCGATTTCACGCGCGCCGCTGGATACGCTCAGGGCATTTCAGACGCGCATGGGTTGGCAGTTCCCGTGGTATTCATCGGGCGACGGCGACTTCAACTACGATCTCGGCGTGTCGTTCAAGCCGGAGGAGAGGGCAGAGGGACGCGGCGTCTACAATTACGTCGCCAACGAGCGCGGGGCCGACCGCGAGGGCTTGAGCGTGTTCTACAAGGACGAGGCTGGCCGAGTCTTCCACACGTACTCGAGCTACGCCCGCGGCATCGACCTGCTGAACACGACGTACAACGTGTTGGATCTCACACCGAAGGGACGGGACGAGGAACCTGGGTATGCCCAAGCGTGGGTGCGCCTCAAGGATCGGTATCCTCGGTAGCGTATCGCCGTGCCTTGGACCCACTGGGGCAAGTGGGCTCGCGAGTGTCCTGAGCGGGCGCTCCCTTCACAAGTGCGCGCCGCTCGTAACTGACATCAGACTCGACCAGTCGCTCGTCTCGCCGGCGACTTGCCCCCACGACACCGGTACTCGCTGGTGAGGGGCGCAGGACTTTTTCTGTCAGCCGCAGTACCTCACCAACGGACCACGCCTGGAAGGGACATCCGTTGGGCGCATGCGGGGCGTCCCCGTCCGCGATTTCCGCCAGGTGCCCTGGCGTTGACGCGTCGTAGTGCGTGCGAAGCGGCTGCACGAAGCGTGACGTCGCCTCCGCTTTCGCCTCATCGGTGAGACCTCGCGTCCGCAACCACGCCTCGATGAACGCCCCGGCAAGCCACGGCCACACGGTCCCCTGATGATAGACGAGATCGCGCGCGCGCATGTCGCCCCCGTAGTGCCCGACATAGAGCGGATGGGCCGGTGCCAACGACCGAGGACCGGCCGGCGTCCACAAGTACTGCTCGACAGCTTCAACAAGTCGGCGTGCGCGGTCCCCGGTCAGGAGCGGCCACGGTAACCCACCAACCGCCAGCAGCTGGTTCGGACGCAGGGAGGTGTCGAGCGCACCCGCCACATGGTTCGCGTCGACGACGTCGCAGAGGTAGCCCTTCTCCTCGATCCAGAACGCCTCCGTGAACGATGCCTGCGCGTAGTCCGCCAGGTCGTTCCAGCGAGGCTTCCACCGGCTGGCGACTCGCAGGGCATTGATCCACAACGCCTGGATCTCGACCGGCTTCCCGATGCGCGGCGTCACGACCAGGTCGCCGATCTTGGCATCCATCCAGGTGAGCTGGACGCCAGGCTCGCCTGCGGCAAGAAGCCCGGTCCCGTCGGCGCGGATCCCGAAGCGGGTGCCACGCGCGTACCCGTCGACGATGGACGTGACAGCCATGCCTAACGCTGCCACCTGTTCGGTGGTGACCAGTTCCATGGGCTCGGCGGCATCCAGGAAATCGTGCACGGCCACGACGTACCAGAGGGATGCATCGACCGAGTTGTACTCTGCCGGGGCACCACCTTCCGGGAAGAAGTTCGGCAGCATGCCCTCGTTCACGTGATGCGCCCACTCCAGCAGGATGTCGCGCGCATCGGGCAGTCGATTGCCAGCGAGACAGAGGCCGCGCAGTGCGATGAAGGTGTCGCGTCCCCAGTCGGAGAACCACGGGTAGCCAGCCACGATCGTCTTCCCTTCACCGCGGCGCACGATGTAGGCGTCCGCCGCGCGATGCAGGGGCGACGCGAAGGCGGCGCGGCGCGCGCGTTCGGCACTGGCGATCGACTCCCAACTGCGAGCAGCCCAACAGCGCAAATGGGGAGCCGCTGCGGCGTCGGTGGTGCCGAAGATCAGGATCGCTCGCTCGTTCAGGTGGAACCTCATGGTGCCTGGTGACGCGAGATCCTCGGTAAAACCAAGTCCACGCGCGCGCTCGATATCGTACTGAAAGGTGCGATACCAGAGCGCGTCCGGCAGGAAGTCGCCGTTGGTGACGGCGGCGATCGTCGGCCGGCCTGCGTAGGGACGCCATTCGATATGCTGGCCCGCCACCCGGGCATGGAAGTTGAAGCTGCCGTTCTCGTGTGACTCACTGTGGGCGTCCCGGACGGAAAAGAACGGCCGTACAACCAGTCGCACATCGGCCCGGGGTTCCGACAGCCGCCACGTGAGCGCGGTAACTGGTGCGCCATTTCGCATCACCAGCTCGTGGATCACTTCCAAGCCGTTAGGCAGGCGGTAGGTCCAGTTTGGCCACGGCTCCGTCGTGAAGCTGGCGACGTACGTCGCCCCATCGGGATGCGTGAAGTCACCGGCGTACCGTTGCGAGCTCAGTGCGTACACACCCTCCGCGCACTCAACCGTCGCGTCGAACCCGTTCACCAGCGTCATCCGGCCCGTTGGTGGCGTGGTGGCGACGGTCAGCACCGAATGGTAGCGGCGCGTCCGGATGCCATCGGCGCAGCCCATCGCAAAACCGCCCAGTCCGTCCGTCTCGATCCATTCCGCGCGCGGGTTCATGTGAGCACCGCCTGACGCCGCTCCGACGCATGGTCGTGCGGTGTGGGTTCGTGTTCCGGCAGGCGTGTCGCGGCGACGTTTTCCAGGCATCGAACAACGAGGGAGGTCCAACCCGTCTGGTGGCTGGCGCCAACGCCGCGGCCGGTGTCCCCGTGGAAGTACTCGTGGAACAGCACCAAGTCCTTCCACGCTTCGTGGGTGGCGTACCGGGCATCGTCGCCATGACAAGGACGATGACCGCGGTCGTCAGGTACAAAGAGGCGACTCAAGCGCCCGGACAGCTCAGTGGCGACGTCGCCGGAACGCTGTCCGCTTGTCCTCGGCAGCCTTCACGGTCTATCTCCACGGCGAGTGTCAGTACCTCCTGGCGAAGGGGGGTAATGGCGAATGGTTGGAGATGGTTCCCGGAATCCAGTGACCGGCTGCAGCAGCCGTCGGCGAAGGTCCACCATGGGGCCCTTCTATATAGATGTGGGCTCGCCGAGTTTGGGGTTGAGGGGTATAGTTTGGCCCCATGAAACCAAAAGAGCTGACACTTCGCGGCCTGATTCTCGGCGCCCTCCTCACGACCGTCTTCACGGCGGCGAACGTGTACCTGGGCCTCAAGGTCGGGCTCACGTTTGCCTCGTCGATTCCGGCCGCGGTGATCTCGATGGCGATCCTGAGCGCGGTGAAGGACTCGTCCATCCTCGAGAACAACATCGTACAGACGGTGGCGTCGGCGGCGGGCACGTTGTCGGCCATCATCTTCGTGTTGCCGGGGCTGGTGATCGTCGGCTGGTGGACGGGGTTCCCCTTCTGGCAGTCGTTCCTGATCTGCCTGAGCGGCGGAGTGTTAGGCGTGCTGTTCACGATTCCCTTGCGCCGGGCACTGGTCACGACGTCGGATCTTCCGTACCCAGAGGGGGTGGCGGCGGCGGAAGTCCTGAAGGTAGGCTCTGGCACACGCGGCGAGACCAAGGACGAGACGGGTGAGGCACGCGAAGGCCTGGTCGCCGTGACGTTAGGCACGGTGGCGTCGGCGGGGTTTGCGATCATCACGGCGACGCGCGTTGCGGCCGCCGAGATCACCGGTTTCTTCAAGCTCGGGGCGCTGACGTCGAGCGGCTACAACATCGCCTTCTCGCTGGCGCTGCTGGGCGCGGGTCACCTGGTGGGGCTGTCGGTGGGGATGGCCATGCTGACGGGGCTCATCATCGCGTGGGCCATTGGCGTGCCGATCCTCACATCGTTGCAGCCGGCGGCGGACGGCGTCTCGCTGGCCGCCCACACCATGACGATCTGGCGGACCCAGGTGCGATTCATCGGGGCGGGGGCCATTGCGGTGGCGGCCATTTACACGCTGGCACGACTGGCCAAGCCGGTGGTGGGCGGGCTGGTGAGCACCTTGAGCGCGTCACGCACGCGGGCCGGGGGCGACGACACGGATCGCGACCTGTCCCCGCAATGGATCATTGCACTGTCGATCGCGTGCGTCATACTGGCTGGCGCGCTGGCCTACAGCTTTGCCAAGTCCTCGGTCCTGGCGCCTAACGCCGTGACCCTGACGATGATCGCCGTCCCGTTCGTGCTGATTGGCGGATTCCTCATCGCCGGCGTCTGCGGATACATGGCCGGCCTTATCGGCGCCTCGAACAGTCCCATCTCCGGTGTCGGTATCCTCTCGATCGTGTTGGGCGCGTCGGTGCTGGTGGTTGTGGTGCCACCCGCGGAGGAGACCCGCCAGGCGCTGGTGGCCTTCGCGCTGTTCATCACGGCCATCGTGTTTGCCTGCGCCACGATCTCCAACGACAACTTGCAGGACTTGAAGACCGGACAACTCGTCGGTGCGTCCCCGATGCGGCAGCAGGTCGCGCTCATTGTCGGTGTTGCGGCTGGCGCCAGCGTCATTCCGTTCGTCCTGAACCTGCTGGCCAAGGCCTACGGTTTTGCCGGTGCGGCCAACGTTGGGGTCGTAGCCCCGAATCCCCTGCCCGCTCCCCAAGCCACCCTGATCTCGGCGCTGGCGCAGGGTGTGATCGGGGGAAAGCTGGAGTGGCGCATGATCGGCATCGGGATGGCCGTCGGCGTCGGGTTGATTCTCATGGACTCCGCACTCGGCGCCATGAAGAAGTTGAGAATTCCGCCGCTCGCCGTTGGTATCGGCATCTACCTGCCGATGTCGGCGACCTTCGCCGTGGTCGTGGGAGCGCTCGTCTCCACGTGGTACGACAAGCGAGCGCGCACCATGCGCAATCCCGAGCGTTCTGAACGCCTCGGTACCCTCGTGGCATCCGGCCTGATCGTTGGCGAAAGCCTGTGGGGGGTGCTGAACGCAGGGTTGATCGTTGGACTCTCAAAGGACGCGCCGATTGGCCTGGTGGAGGAGACCTTCGCCCTCGCGCCCTGGTTGGGTGTCGCCGGGTTCATCGGCGTGATCATCTGGCTCTACGGCTGGATGCTCAAGCGATCGGCGGCCGTTCGTTAGGTAGCTGTAGTCATCCAGGCGGTCGCCACGGGCTCACCCGCCCGTCGTCGCGGTGTTCATGCGGCGCGGGGCCTCGACGCGTGCCGAATGCACCAGCTGTCTATCGCGCCTCTCGCAACAGCCCATGCCTGCTACGAAAGGGTGAGACGAGAACACCCCGGTCGAGCAATAGGAGTGACGCCTCTGGCGTAGTAAGCTGACCGTCCCGGGTGTTATTCCGGCGACGTCGGTTGCTCACTCCAACGGTGAAGAGGTGCGAACGTGGCACGCAAGACAGACGCTGCGGCGACGAGCGGCCGCGTGACTCGCGCTCAACTTGTCGAGGCGTTGAACGACGACCTTTCGCGCGAGTATCAGGCGATCATCGCCTACGTCACGTACTCGCAAGTCATCAAGGGGGCGCCGTACATGCATATCGCGCGGGAGCTCGAAGTGCATGCGGGGGAAGAACTCGCGCACGCCCTGACGATTGCCAAGGCGATCGACTACCTCGGCGGCACGCCGTCAGTGGTCGCCAAGCCGGTGAAGGAATCGGATGACGCCAAGACGATGCTCCGCGCCGACCTCAACAACGAGTCCGAGACCATTCGTCAGTATCGGCGTCGCATCCTTCAGTGCGAGGCGTTAGGTGAATTCGCGATCTCCGAACACATTCGCGAGATGAGGGCCAGGCACTTCGTTGCCAGCGACCCGCGTGACGCTTGAGGCGCTATTCGCCAGTGAGCGACCCTGTCACGATCCCCAGTCGTTCGATTTGGCGGAGGTGGTGCTTCAGGTGTCCCACGTAGTCGGCCATGAAGTAGTCGAGCGTCGCTGGCTGATCGTTAGGTGGCTTCTGCCATGCCAGCTGGCCGAGATTGTGCCGCGCACGTGGCTGGAATCGCACGGCGTCGGGGATGCCGATCATCACCCGGGACAGGTGCAGGTTGTAGCTCAGCCACAAGTCCAGCAGTTCGCCCCAGGGCGCCGCGATGTAGTCCTGTGCCTGGACCCATTCCACCTGCGCATACCCGGGAAACACCATGTCATCCTGCCAGCGAATGCGCACGAACCGCTGGTGGTTGTTGGCGGCGGAGTCGATGAGGTGGCCGATGATCTCCTTGGCACACCATGCGTCCGGCGCCGGCCGCGTAGACGTGAGGCCCTCGTCGACGGATCGTAGGCGCTCGGTCGCCCATCGTACGGTGCGAGCGAGGTCGAGGCGATAATCCATGGCAACGCGTCGGCGATGAGAGACTAGCGGCCGAATCGAAAGGGCGGCCGGCCACGAGAGTTGCGGCGGATGGCGTCCTCCGCCCGAGCGCGCTGGTCGGACACCGTGGTGTCGCCGAGTGACCACAGCTGCAACGCGCCCTCGAAGTACTGCGCGGCTTGGGCGGCGTCCCCCGACTTTTCGGCGAGCATGCCCAACGCGTACTGCGCAGGCGCGACGTACACACCCACCCAGGACGTCGGGGGAATCAGCGACCGGAGGAGCGAGCGTGCGCTGTCGGCCATCCCCGCCGCGATCAACGACTGCGCGTATTGCCAGCGTATCGCCGGCTCTGGCGAATCATCGGTCGTATTGTCGACATGAACTCCCATGTTCCGGTATGCAGCGACGAAGTTGCGGAGCGCCGCTTGGTGATCGCCACGCCGGTTCGCGATTCGTCCCTCGATGTCTTGCGCCAAGGCCTCGCGCCAGTCGTACGGGTTGTCTCCCTGTTCAAGACCCCGAATGATCGGAACCCACAGCCGTGCCGTGTTCGTATCCCCGGCCGTGGCGTTCCACGCGCCAAGACACCAAGCGATTCCCCAGTTGATGGACTTGACCGGTGGTGCGGTCGGTTTATCGATGCCGGCCCGCTGCGTCAGGTGCTGCAGCGCTCGGTTGGTCAGGGCGCTGTAGTTGTTGCCCGTCAAGAAGCTGACCATCACGCGCTCTGCCACGCCCGTTTGCACCGAGGGGTTCGCGAGGGGCCCGCTGGCCCACAGCGAGTCGATCGTCTTGAGTCGGCCCGCTGCGAAGTAGAGTCCGATCATCGACGTCAGACGACCGAACGGGGTGATCGTGCCCGGATTGAGGGCATCGGTGCGTTGCACCATCGCCAGCGCCCGGTCGGGGCGATACGAGCGGAGGCGCCGGAACGTGGTAACCCACTCCACAAAGGGCAGCATCGCCAGCGTGTCAGCACTCGCGGCGAATTCTCGATCCGAGGCGAGCAGCGCGGTGTTGGCGACGATCGAGGCGCGGATGAGCGGCGTGGGAGCACTGAACAGCTTCAACCGTGCCAGCTGCTGTCGAACACGCGTCGAATCGAACGTCGACGGGATCAGGTGAGCCTGACGGAAGAATGCCGGGACGTACGTCGAGTCGATGCGGGTGACGCGATCGGCCGCGCGGAGAATATCGGCGAATGTGGCGCCAAACTGCCAACCGTAGGCCATGGTGGCATAGGCAAGTCCTTCGGCTGCGGCAAGGTCCGTGGAGTCCCTCTGGAGGAGCGCATTCCATGCGCGTGCCGCCGCCGGTCCATCGGTCTCGATCGAGGCGCGAGTCGCCTCCAACCGCAATTTTTGCCGTTCGGTCAAGGAGTCGCTGTGCGCCGTCGCCTGGTTCACGAGTTCCCGAAGGCCAGCGAATGGCGTGAACCGCACCGACTGGACCCACGTGCGAATGAGCACCGCATCCAGGATTCCTAGCGCGAACGTCGAATCCAGCGCAATGGAGCGCGTGATGGCAGCGTCGGCCGAATCGGTCAGCCCGCGTCGCATCGCCTCACGTGCCGCCAGGTACGCCTTGAGCGCGTCCGGCGACTGTGTGAAGACTGACTCGAGGCGCGGTACGTTCGGTTCAGTTGAACCTGTCCAGACGCCCTTCAGGATGGACACGGCGGTGCGCTGCGCCAGCTGTGTCACGCTGTCGGCTGGTCCGGACTCGCGCACGGTGGCCACGGGCTCCGGTCGCCCCACATCGTAGATCCGCAGCGTGAGGTCCAAGCGGGCACCGCTCTGCATGACCGTGCCGAGCACATAACGACTGACACCGGCGCGTCGGGCGAGCCGTTCTCCTTCCGCAGGGTCGGGGCTGTGCGCAGGCTGGTTGGCGGATGCCCGAAGGGGTCGCCAGAGCGCCCAGGGATCAGCGACACGGACACCGGGCGTGCCGTCGAGGTAAGTGGACAACAGGTCGGGAAGCGCCTCGGACCACTCATGACCTCCATCCAAGGGACGGAAGGGCATGACACCGAGTCCGATTCGTTGGTCGCCAGATGCAATAAGCCCGGTGCGGCCATCCATCAGAAGCCAGACCGCAACCGCGACCACAGCGGCGGCGGCGGCGATCATCCAGCGGGCGGCTCGTCTGGGCGGAGGACTCCCGGCGCCGGCACCAGCCGCCACCCCGGCACCACTCAGCGCGTCGGTGAGCGCCGCAATGAAGGCGCCGGCCGATTCAAAGCGGTCCGCAGGAGTCTTGGCGAGGGCCCGCTCCATGACCCCTTTCACACTGGGTGGGAGCGCAGGGCGCAGGATCGTCAGGTCCGGGACCGGGGCATGGAGGTGCTTGGCCCCGACTGATCGCGGCGTGTCGCCCGGGTACGGCACCTCGCCCGTCAGCATCTCGTAGACCACGCACCCTAACGAATAGATGTCGCTCCGCCCATCGATCACTTCAGCGCCGCCGGCCTGCTCGGGGCTCATGTATGCCGGCGTGCCGACGGACACACCGCGCTCGGTGACTCGGATGTTGCCCTTGGAGGTAAGGGCAAGGGCAATCCCGAAATCGGCGACCAGGGCGTGCTGCCCGCTCAGCAGGATGTTCTGCGGTTTGACGTCGCGATGGACGATGCCGCGGGCGTGGGCGGCATCGAGCGCCTCCGCGACGTCTCGCGCGATACCCAGGGTCTCCGCGAGCGAGAGCGCGCCTTGCGCGTCCAGGTGATGCCGCAACGACTCCCCGTCGATGAATGGCATCACGTAGAAGAGTGTGCCGTCAGCCTCACCCGAGTCGATCAACGGTACGACATACGGATGTCGGAGCTGGGCGATGATCGCCACCTCGCGGGCGAAGCGGGCGCGCTGGCTCTCCGCGGTATGGTCCTGGCGGATCACCTTGATCGCGACGGGTCGGTCGTGACGGACGTCGCGGGCCAGGTAGACGACGGCATTCCCGCCGCTGCCGATCTCGCGTTCGATCGTATAGCGCCCCGCCAATGTCGCGGCGACGCGGGCCACCGCGCGCGCGAGCTCGGCGTCGTCCGCGGCGTCGACTTCGCGCACCAGCTGGTCCGCGTACCGAGCGGCTGGGTCGCCCAGGAAGGCATCGTGCTGTTCGGCCTGTTCACAGGCCGCGAGCAAACGTCGGGCGGTATCCAGGAACGCGGCGTCGCCGGCGGATTCCGCGATCAGGTAGGCGTCGCGACCGCTTGCCGGCAGCTCCAACGCCTGCTCCACCAGGCGCAACGCACGGCGCTCGCCCTCGGGTTCGTCGGTGCGTCGGGGATCGGTCATGGTACCTGATGGACTCCCGTGGTCATGCCCGGAAAGGCCGCCGTGCGTCGGGTCGCCCAATCCGCAGTCGCACGCTTGCCGCGATTCGCCTCGGCGAGTCACGGACTCCGCGAACGTAGCGGCGGTAACCTGCGGCGGGCAAGAGGGCGGAGCGTTGGTTGGACGCGCAACGGTGGCCGGGAAATCCGGACCAACTGGCTCGCCTTCACGACTTCCGCACAACCCACCTCTCCCAAGCCGCGCCGGCCCCTTGCCACATTTCCCCAATGCGTCGTTTGACGGGGAACACGTCCGCGGTCATGTGGCTCCAGCTGCTCCTGGTGGGTGGGCTGGCCACGAGTGCCGTGGCGCTGATCGAGGTCTTCCGGGCGTCGACGTCCAGCCACACGGTGGCTCAGCGTACCCTTCGCGACTACGCCAATTTCGCGGCGTGGAGCGTTCAGGATCACCTGGTAGTGAAGCTCCGCGACGCGATCGATGAGGTCCTGGGACCGGTCAATCACGGCGACGGGCTGCACACCGCGATGAGGGTACCAAGCGCCGGCAGTCTCGGACACTATTTTCAGTGGTCGGACCGTTGCGCCTGTCACCGGCCAAAGCGCGGACCCCTACCCCGGCGTTTTCTCGGCTTCACCCTTGGGACAGACACGCTGTCCGTCGGCGTGAACTATGCCGCCTGGCGCCGTCGCCTTCCATGCTCGCACGGCCCGTGACCTCGCCCGGAAAGCACGCACATACAAGCGAGCACGCGAGAACTTGGCGACGTTGGCGTTCGAACCTGCACGGGTGGTCAGTGGCGCGTTAGGCGGATACCGTGGGCGGAGCCTCTGACGCCGTCCGCGACGACGAGATGCCACACGTCGGGCAATACTGGTAGAACGCGTTCTTGTGCGTGCCACACGCCGAGCAGTCATCGTACAACTTCATCCCGCAATGGACGCAGAAGTTGCTCGAGCCGGGGGGTGACCCGGGAACGGGGCGGTCGCAGCCGGGACAGAGGTTGAGGCTCATCTTCTTCATCGCCTCCTCGTACCCCAACGCCTGTCGGCGTTCGTCCTCCGTCTTCTGTTCCGCCACCGCTCGCTTGGCGACGTAGCGCTGCATGGCGCGGATGACGTAGTGGCCGGCCACGGCGGTCAGCGCGATCCCCACCGCGTAGCGCACGTATCCGCCGTAGCTCGGAAGGTACGGCACCAGCTCAAAGAAGAATGCGAAGAGCGCAAAGAGGATGAAGCCGCGAGCCAGCGGCCAGTACTGACTCTTGCGCTTGCGCATCATCAGCCACCATCCGACGATCAGGAGTGGCAGCGTGATCGTGAGACGGACGCCAAAGACGCGGAGCTCCTGGCGGAACAGCGCCCGTTGGTAGGTCCCCTGCGCGCCATCCTCGAGTTGCTGTCGCTCGGTCGCCAGGCGTTGCAGTGCCTGCGACAGCTGCAACTGCCGCGCGTCGATTCCCTCGACGACGGCCTGCGCCTTCCGCTCGTCCTCCTGTAACCCGTCGAGTTCCCGGGTCCGGCGGATTACTTCGGGGTCCTGCTGGGGATCCGTCGTCGCGGTCCGAGTGGCGATCCAGTTGTCGAAGGCCGCACGCTTGGACTGGTACGCGTTTGAGCTCGCGGTCAGGGCAAGGCTGGCCCGCTCCCGTTCGGCCATCACTTCCGACTGCAGTTTCTCCAGCGAGTCCGTCGACGTCCGCAGCCGTGCCAAAGCTCCCGCGTCGATGAACTGTTCCAGCGTGACGTTCTGGTCCACGCCAGGCAGGTCGGCGACCAGCTTGCCGCCCAGCCCAATCAGGAAGGACGCGAACACCAACGTGACGGCCCACGTGGCGATGGAGAAGAGGCGCTCGGGGGCGCGCAGACTCTTGAACATGATGGAGTGCGTGAACGGAGAACCAAAGCCGTCCGCCGCGTGGAAGGCGCGCGGCGCTTGGCCGGGAGTCCAGCTAGGTCTGTGTCGTGAAGGCTAGTTGCCTCTCACACGGCGGATACGCTGCCTCAGCGGCGCCGGCGCCGAGCCTAACACGACTTGCACTTGTGGTTGTTCTTGGCGCCAAGCTTCTCCAACAGGGCGACCGTGTCAAGGAACGGGGGAATGCGTTGGACGGGGCCATTGGCCATGTCCGCGGTGGATTGCCCCTTCCGACTCACTGCCATCACGTCACTCCCCTTCGACACGAGGTACTGAATCAACTCGTTGTCACCGCGGGCGGCCGCGTGATGAATCGGGTTGTAGCCGTTGAAGTCGCGCGCGTTCACGTCGGCGTGCAGCTCCTCCACCAGGTACTTCACGGCAGGCATCCACCCGTCGGGCACATGCCGGTGTGCGTTGGCGGCGTATCCTTCACCGTACCCGACGCCTGACGCGGCATGGATCGGGTACACCCCGGGACCGCCATCGGCGATGGGAGGCAACCCGGAGGGGTCCTTCCCGGTCCCGCCGGCTTCCGGTGGCGAGTCGTCATCGTTGCGCTGCCTGCCGGACGGCTTTCGCGTCGGGATGTTGGGGTCGGCGCCGTGGGCCATCAGCAGCTTCATCGCGGCGACGTCGGTGCCATAGGCGGCGCGCCAGAACGGCGTCGCACCATCGGTGTTCACGCCTAACAAGTCGAAGTTGTACGACATGTACCACAGGTGCTTGGACAGGCGTGCGTTCGGGTCGGCCCCAGCCTTCAGGAGCGCGGTCATCAGCTCGAGATAGTCAGTCTGCTGCTGCGTCTGCGCCGTTGGCTGCGGATAGAGTGACTTGGCGGCCCATTGCACGTTGATGGTCGCGTAGAGCGGCGTGGCGCCGGCATCGCTGGCCAGGCGTACGTTGGCGCCCCGTGCCAGGAGTTGCTTCGCCAGGTCAAACTGCCCGTTGATCGTCGCCATCAGGAGCGGGCTGGTGTGATCCCCGGCGCTCACCTGGTTGATGTCCGCCCCGGCATCGAGCAGCGCCAGCGCCGCTTCCGCATTCCCCTGGCGCACGGCGAACAGCAGCGGCGTCAGTCCCCCCTTGTTCCCCACCAAGTCGCCATACGACCCGCCCGAATTGATCACTCGCTGGGAGTCGGCCTTGGTCGCCGGTTTCTTCGCCGCCGAGTCCCGCGAGGCCGCGTGCGCCACCGAGTCTTCGGCCGGACGCCCGCCCACCGAGTCCGTAGCGCTCACCGACTTGGCCGTCCCGCCCTTCCCCGGCGCGTCCTTTGCCCCCGTGCCCTTCTTTGCCGGTGCCGGGTAGCTCGCGGAGTCCCTGGCCAATCCACCCTTGACGGCAGAATCCTTCGGTACGTTGGAGCTGTCGGCACCCTTCGCCACGGCCTTCTCGGCGGCCTTCAGGGCCGCCAGACGCCGCGCCCGTAGCGTCAGCGCTTGGCGCTCTGCCTTCTCCAGGGCGGCGACGTCCTCGATCTTCGACGTTGCCGCAAGGTCGGCGCCCTTGGCGATGAGCACCTTCATCGCCGGCACCCGGTTGTACGCCGCTGCCCACATCACTGGTGTCTGTTGGAACGCACTGTCGCGTGCGTTCACGGCGGCGCCATGGGCGAGAAGCGCCGCGACGGCGTCGGCACTGCCTTGCCCCGCTGCCAGGTGCAACGCCGTAGCGCCCCCGGAGGTCGTCGGGGCATTCACGTTGGCCCCGGCGTCCAGCAGCACATTGAGGACGCTGGTCTGGCCGGCGCGCGCCGCCAGGTGCAAAGGCGTATAGCTGCCGTTCCGCGTGGAGGCGTCGAGCCTAGCGCCGGCGGTAATGAGCATCCGCGCCTGCCCAGCGTCGCCGAGGCTGGCCGCCCAGTGGAGCGCGGTCATGCCATCACCTTGCGCGGCGTTGACGTCGGCGCCCTGCTTGAGCAGCAGGCGGACCCTGGCCGTGTCCCGATGCATGGCGGCATCGGCGACCGGCGCGTCGGTTGGGCCACCGACCCGGGTTGCGGCGACGCTCCCCAGAAGGACCACACCCAGCAGAAGTCCGGTGCGCGCGGCGCGTGGCATCATGGCGACTCCGATCCCGGTGTGGTGCGCGACGCGTCCGCGGCGCGCAGCGACATGGCGCCCGTGCTGTCCCCAAAGACCTTCGTGTCGTCCATGCCTAACGTATGCATCACGCTCAACATGGCGTTGGCCATGGGCGTCCCGTCGGCGGCCTTCAGGTGCACGTTGCCGTCCAACTTGCCGTTCGCCTTGCCCACCAGGAACAGCGGGCACCGGCGGTGGTTGTGCACGTTGGAATCGCCCATCGGCGAACCGTACATGATGAGCGTCTTGTCCAGGAGGTTGGCGTCTCCCTCGCTGATCCCCTTCAACTTGTCGAGGAAGTAGGGCAGCATGCTCACATGGTACTTGTTGATCAGGAAGAAGTCCTTCACGCCCTTCTCCGTGCCCCCGTGGTGCGACGCGGGGTGGAACGGCTTGTCGGTGCCGCTCTCCGGGTACGTCCGGCTCGAACCGTCGCGCCCCATCTTGAACGAGAAGACGCGGGTGATGTCCGCCGCGAAGGCGAGTGCCTGGATGTCGAACATCAACGCCACATGTTCCTGGAAGGAATCGGGGACGCCAGCTGGCGCCTCTGGCAAGTCCCGCGGCTCCCCGCTGGTATTCCGGGCCTCGATGCGTTGGATGCGCCGCTCGACCTCGCGAATGTCGTCGAGGTACCGATCCATGCGCATTCGGTCATCGGGACCTAACGACCGCTTCAGCGAGTTCATCTCGGTCGCCACGAAGTCCAGGATGCTGCGACGCGTTCGACGGCGTTGCAGCCGCTCCTCCGGCGAGCCGCCCACCCCAAACAGCTTCTCGAACGCCACGCGCGGATCCCGGATCACCGGGAGCGGCTCGGTCGGCGACGCCCAGCTGATCGAGTCCGTGTACACGCACGCATACCCGTAGGCGCACCCGCCGGCCTGGTCCACGTTCTCGATGCACAGCTGCATCGAGGGAATCGGCGTCTCCTGTCCATAGCGCTGCGCGTACAGCTGGTCCAGCGACGTACCGACCTTGACGTCCGAGCCTTCGGTCTGCTTCGGGTGCGACTGCGTCAGGTACACTGCGCTGGACCGGAAGTGATCGCCGCCGATCTCCTTTGGCGTCGTCGGCTCGGCTTCACGGACGTCGGTGTTGGAGATGATCGTGAGGTAGTCGCGGTACGGCTCCAGCGAGGTCAGCGCCGTCGAGCCCAAGTTGAACGCCCGGCCGGCCTCCTTGGGCGACCACAGGTTGAGCGTGGCGCCCAACTCGTTGCAACCGGCGGCGCCATGCACCATTTCGATCGCCACCAGGCGTGTGCGGTCGGTCGCCGCATACCGCGCCGCGCCGCGCCCCGTCGGGAGCATCGCGTCCAGGTACGGAAGCGCGAACGAGGCGCCCAACCCCTGGATGAAGGTACGCCGCGGCAGCGGCTTGCCCGTCAGGAAGTGCATCTCATGTCCCTCGTTAGGGTTGGCGGCCGCCAGCCGCACCGGTTCCGCCATTCTCCGCCGCCGACGCCATCGGTACCCGCTTGGCCCGGAAGGCGTCGCTCTTCACCACCCCAAGCACGAAGTCGGCGAACCGATACCCGCTTGGCTCCGCGTCGCTCACGATGCGGCGGACGGTGGGCATGTCGTAGTACTCCACGCGGCGCCCCGTCGCGTAGGCCAGCAGGTTCTGCGTGAACGTTCGCACCAAGGGGATGGGTCGCTTCAACAGCACCGCCTGCAACTCCGCCGGTGAGGCGATCGCCGTCCCGTCATAGAAATCGCCACGCGTATCCAAGGCGGCGCCATTCTCGCGAATGCGCCAGCGGCCAGTCACATCGAAGTTGTCCAGGGCCAAGCCGATCGGGTCCATGAACTGGTGGCACGATCGGCATGTGGGATTCGAGCGATGCAGTTCCATCCGCTCACGTGTGGTGAGCAGCCGTCCTTCCTTGGCCTCGCCCGTCTTCTCGAGGTCCGGCACGTTCGGCGGCGGAGGAGGTGGGGGTGACCCCAGGAGCACTTCCATCACCCATTTCCCACGCAGCACTGGCGATGTCCGGTTCGCGTGCGAGGTGAGGGTGAGGACGCTGGCATGGCCTAACAAGCCGCGACGACTGGCGTCTGGATACGACACCCGGCGGAAGTCGTCGCCCGTCACGCCGCGAATGCCGTAGTGCTTTGCCAACGCCTCGTTCAGGTATGTGTAGTCGGCCCGGTACAGGTCCAACACGCTACGGTTCTCGCGCACGATGCTCTGGAAGAAGAGCTCCGTCTCGCGCCGCATCGCCTCTCCCAACTGCTCGCGATAGTCGGGGAACTGCAGGGCATCTGGGTGGACCTTGTCCACGTCCTGCAGCCGCAACCACTGCGCGGCAAAACGCGTGGACAGGGCGTCGGCGCGCGGGTCCGCCAGCATGCGCCGTGTCTGCGCCTGCAACACCGCGGGGGTGGATAATGTCCCGCTGCGGGCGAGCGCGATCAGCTTGTCATCCGGCGGCTCGCCCCACAGGAAGAAGGAGAGCCGGGACGCCAAGTCGAGGTCGCCCACAGGCACCCGTTGACCCGGCTTTGCACCTGTCGGCAGCTCCTCGAATCGGAAGATGAAGTGTGGTGATGCGAGCACCGCCTCCAGCGCGTTGCGAATGCCGATCTCGAAGCCGCCGTCCTTCACCCCGGCGTCGTAGAACGTCATCAGCGCCTTCACGTCGCCGGCGTTCGCTGGCCGGCGATAGGCTGCGCTGGCCAGGTCGGCGACGATATGTTCGGCGCAGGGACGCTCCTCGTTAGGCGCGGTGGGACGGCAGAGGAAGATCCGGCGTCTCGCCGCCGTTTCCGACACGCCGGTGGGTCGGTAGGGGCCGGTGATGGTCACGTCGCGCAAATGAGCCAACGCGGTGACCCCCGACTGCGACCCAATCTGCGTGTCCGCGATGCTGTGCCCCAGCGGCGCGATGTTGTCGTTGACCGGACCGTCAAACGTTTGCAGGAAGGCCGCCGACACACGCTGCGCGCCGGCGCGTACCGGAATCGGATTCGTCCGCAAGTCCATCCCATTCGGGTCTGCCTGAGACATCAACCGATCGATGTCCAGCACGGCCACCCGCTCGCCGTTGATGGACACCTCGACCTTCTCGTCGAAGGGCGCCCCGGAGCCAAACAGCTGGCCTGTTGGAATCGAGTGCAGCTGCACCACGAACACATACTCGCCGTCGGCGGGAAACGTGTGCACAACGGAAATGCCGCCCCGCGTGCCCTCAGGCGCTCCTTCCACGTGATCCCACTGCGATGCCAGGCGCGGCAGCTTGTAGGTGACCGACGTGGTGCTGGCTCGCGGGTCGCCGACCGCCAATCGCGCAATATCGCTCGCCGCGTCGAGGTAGCCGTCGAGCAATGTCGCCGACGGCATCTGCACGTCCGCGATGTTGTCGAAGTTCGCGCTCTTGGTGTCCAGCGGCAGCCAGTTTCCCGCGTTCACATCGAGTGTGAGCAGGTCCTTGATCGAGCGTTCGTATTCGGTGCGGTTCAACCGCTGAAAGGTGCGCGCGCCTGGCTCGGGATGGGTTGCGGCTGCCACATCGATCGCGTGTTCCAGCGTCTCGGCCAGTGCCGTCAGGGTGTCCTCGCCGGGCTTCTTCACCCCCGGCGGTGGCATCATCCCCGTCCGCAACTTCACAATGATCTTCTCGGCGATCTCCGGCGTCTGTGTCGCCGTCGCGACGTCAAAGTCTGCGAGTGTGAGATTCCCCAGCTTTCGCTTTTCGGAGTGGCAGGAAGTGGCGCAGACCTTCCGGACCATCGCCGTCAACGCCTGCGAGCTGACTCGCGCCGGTCGCGTGTGCGGAATCGCCATGGGTTGCAGCCGGCGTGATGCTGGCGCGGCGGCCGGACTGTCACTCCGCCGAGCTGACGGCGCTGTCGAGTGACCTTCCGTCAGGCCCAAGGTAGCGGTCAGGGCATAGGCCGCGACGGCGACAGGTAGCTTCATCCCAATCCTTGGATTCGAGGCGCTTAAACGACTGCGGCGACTATAGATAGTCGCAAATCGGACGGGTCGCGGCAAGGGTAGTTGGTGGCATGCTGGCGCCAGTGCCGTACCCCCTCACCTGCGTCCACCGCCTCCGTCGTAGCCAGGTCGGGATTCACCCCGACCGATCTGGGGTCCGCGGGGATGCAGGTTGGCGGACCGCACGACGCATCGCCCCTGTCATTGCAGTCCTCCGTGCCCCCAGAATACCGTATCCCCAATCCCGCGCATTTGCTCGAATCCCTGCAATCGGCCGTCGGCGACCGTTACCGCGTAGAGCGTGAGCTCGGTGGCGGCGGCATGAGTCGAGTGTTCCTGGCAACCGAGGTGACGCTGGGGCGAGCCGTCGTCATCAAGGTGCTGGCCCCTGAGATCGCGAGTGTGGTCACGGCGGCGCGGTTCAAGCGGGAGACAGAAATCACCGCTCAGCTGCAACATCCGCACATCCTGCCGGTGCTGACGGCGGGCGCCGAGCAGGACCTGCTCTTTTATGTGTCACCGTATGTCGAGGGCGAATCGCTCCGGCATCGGATGACGCGAGAGGGAAAGCTTCCGGTCTCCGACGTGGTGCGCATCCTCTCGGAGGTCGCTTCGGCGCTGGCGTATGCGCACGAACGTGGTGTGGTGCACCGCGACATCAAGCCGGAGAACATCCTGCTCTCCAATGGCCACGCCGTCCTGGCGGACTTCGGGATCTCGTCGCTATCGGAGCAGCTGACGGAGACGCCCGGCGGCACCCGATTGACCATCGCTGGCACATCGCTGGGGACGCCTGGCTACATGTCGCCCGAGCAGGCATCGGGGGATGTGAACATCGACGGACGCAGCGATCTGTACTCGCTTGGGGTGGTCGGATTCGAGATGCTAGCGGGCCAGCCGCCCTTCGCCGGGTCGACGCATGCCGAACTCCTCGTGCAGCACCTGACGGCGCCGGTGCCGTCGCCCAGCGCGTTCCGCACGGACGTTCCCACCGAGCTGAGTGCGGCGTTAGGCCGAGCGATGGCGAAGTCGCCGAATGATCGGTTTGCGAACGCTGGGGCGTTCCGAGATGCCTTGACGGCGACGGGACGTCCGACGGCACGACCACGGTCACCGCGCGTGGCGTGGGCGTTCGGCGCCGCCGCGGTCATTGCCGTGGCCGCCGTCATCTGGATGACCACGCGTCGCGAACCGGACACCGTCGCGGCCGTGGACAACGGCAACCTCGTCGCCATCGCGCCATTTGACGCCTTTGGGCCGGAAGCTCGCATGTGGCGCGAAGGCATGGTGGATCTCCTGGCCGCGAACCTGGACGGGGCCGGCTCACTGCGCGCGGTGTCCACGACCGCGGTGATGCGCGCGTGGCCGGATTCGGCGCGGGCCGACCGCGCGTCGGCGCTGGCACTGGCGCGCAAGGTGGGCGCTGGCCTGGCGATCTTCGGCACGGCCGTGCCCGCCGGCCCGGATTCGTTGCGGCTGCGGGTCGCGATTCTCGATGCCGTCACGGACGCGCGCGTGGGCACCGAGATCGAGATCATCGGAGAGAGTACGCGTATCGACCGGTTGTCGGATACCCTGTCGATCGCGCTCCTGACGACGTTGAATCAGGCGCGCCGTGTCGGGGCTACCAAGCGACCATCGTTAGGCTCTTCGTCTCTCCCCGCGATCAAGTCGTTCCTATGGGGTGAAACGCACTACCGGCGTGGGAGTTGGGACTCGGCAGCCGTTCACTACCGTCAGGCGCTGGCCGCCGACAGCCAGTACGCCTCGGCCATGTGGCGCCTGGGCAATGCGTTAGGCTGGCAGTTGGCGGCAAACCTCCGTCCCGACGTGGAGTCCTACCAGCTGCTTCTCAAGGCCGGCACACTCAACCGGGGGCTGGCGCCTCGCGAGAGCGTCCTGGTCGCGGCCGATTCACTCTTCGCGTCGCTGATGCTTACCCAGCGCGAGGGTCCTACCACCGACCGATACCATCGGGTCGTGCGCATGACCCAGTTGATGGAGCGAGCCGCTGAACGGTTCGGCGACGATCCCGAGATCTTTTACAAGCTCGGCGACGTGCGTTTCCACTTTACGCGTGAGCTGGCGCCCCGCCTGCCTCGCGCGGGCGATTCGCACCGGGCGTTTGCGCAGGCCGTACAACTGGATTCGACCTACGCCGCAGCCTACCCCCACTTGATTGAACTGACGGCAGAGTCCCAGGATCTGGCCGCCCTGCGACGACACCTCGGCAACTACCTTCGGCTCGGCCCCACGGGAGACCAGGCCGAGGCGCTGGCCCTCGCCGCTCGAGCCATCGACCCTCGTCAGCCGCAACTCCCCAATACCGACTCCCTCCTGCGCGGCCGGCTCGGGATAGTGGTCCGCGACCTCGTGACGGCGCTGCGAGGCCTCCTGGACACGAACGAGACGACCGTCCGGGTCTTTCGCACCTCGCTGAGCCTTTCCTTGGACGCGCGTCTCCCGGACGAGTTCATAAACTCGGTGCGATGGGGAGCGACGACCGCGCTGTCGTTGCGCGGCCACTTCGAGGAACTCGGAAGAATCGCCACACCGTCGCAGTCCCTGCTCTTGTACTACGCGGCCCTTGCCGGCGCGCTTCCTCCCGACAGCATGGACCGCGTGGCAGGCCGACTCGCCGCCAGTGGGGACCCCAGCGGACCGGCGCTTTCCTTGTTCTGGTGGGCGGAGCGGCGTGACACCGCCAGCATCAACGCCGTGCTCGGGAAGCTTCGCGCGAAGCCCGCACAACCGGCGTACACGTTCTTGCAGCCCTTCCTGCCCGCGGTGGACGCCCTGGCGCACGCCGACACCGCTCGCGCCATTGCAGCCCTGGCCTTGCCCGATACCGTGTGTCGGTTGGGGTGTTCGTCCGCCGACTTCCTGCGCCTCCGACTCCTGTCGGCGCAGCGAAAGGACTCGCTGGCGCTGGAGCTCATCGACCTCCCGGTCCGCTTCAACGACGGGTCGATGGTGTTGTGGCAGATGGAGCGCGCTCGTGTGCTGGAGCGCGCGGGCGATCGCCCTCGCGCCATCGACGCCTACTCCTACGTGGTGAGCGCGTGGGAACGAGGCGATGCCTCCGTTCAGGGAATCGTCACCGAGGCACGAGCCGGCCTGCGCCGCCTATCGGCCGATCCCACTCGTTAGGAATCCCACCTTCACGACTCCGGTCCGCATGCGTCTCGCCCTCGTTGCGCTCCTTGCCCTGACGGCCGACTACGCACCACGCCGGCTCAATCCGCTCATTGACCTGCTCGAGCAGGGGCAGCCGGTCTTTGGCCTGTACGCGCCGAGTACGCGTCGCGGCGGGTCATCCTCGGCAATGGTGGAGTCTTCGCCGGCACAACGGGCCGGGACCGCGGTAGCGCATACGCCCACCGACTTCATCTTCGACGGCAGCATGGAGGAGCAGTTTGACGCGGCGTTCCCGACGTTTGCCGAATTCGCCAAAGGTGTTGCCGCTGCCGGGACGTTGGAGCCTGGCCAGCCGCCGCGGTTGCATCACCCGCTCGTCGTCAAGACGCCGGAGATCGCTGCTGACCCACGCCTAGCGACCGATCGCATCGGCCGTCAGCTCAATCTCGGGGTCAGTACGATCGTGTTTGTAGGCGTTGAGAGTGCCGATGAAGTGCGGACCGGACTCGCCGCCATGCGATTGGCGGCGCACGGCGGTGTACGAAAGGACGACGTCGGCGACGCGCCGGCGTTCTGGGGACTTTCCGACCGCGAGTACAGGGAGCGCGCGGACGTCTGGCCGCTCAACCCCAAGGGCGAGTTGTTGAATTGGACGATCGTCGAGAGCAAGACAGGCCTGTCACACGTTCGCGAGATCGCCGCGGTCAAAGGGATTGGCGTGTTGTTCCCGGGTGCGGGCACCTTGCGCGGCGTCTTCACGACAACTGACGCCACGGGCCAGCGCGTGTTCGACGAACAGGGTTGGGAGGCTGCCATCCAGCAAGTGCTCTCAGCGTGCAAGGAGTTTCACGTGGCATGCGGCTTCCCCGCGCGGGAAAGCGACATCGAAATGCGCATGAAGCAAGGATTCTCGGTCTTTGTGATCGGGTGGGGCGAGCCAGGTTTCCGCACCGTCGACATGGGCCTGAAGCTCTCCAACAGATCTCGCGAGCGCTGATCATCGGCGCCGTCCGTCGGACGCCTGTGATGACACTCAAGACGATAGCCATCGTCGGGTGGGTCTGTTTCGCCAGCGACGCGCTCCGATGGGTCGCGCGCAGCTCCATGATTTCGCGACTCGCATGCGCGAGCATCGCACCGCAGATTTCGCGGCGGACCTTCTCCTGCTGGAGCTTACTGTGTTGAAGCGAACGATCGTGCGCTCATTCCTCTTCGTGCTTGCCTTCGCCAGCGCTTCGCGCGCGCAGGCACCCGACCTCATCGTGACAAACGCCCGGATCTACACGGTCGATGCGACACGCCCGATAGTCGACGCCATGGCCGTGCGTGGCGGTCGCGTCGTCGCGACCGGACCTCGCCGCTTGATCGAGTCGATGAAAGGGCCGTCCACCAAGGTGATGGATGCCGGTGGAAAGACGATCATTCCGGGTATGGTGGACGCGCACGTGCATCTGGCCGGACTCGGTCAAGCGCTGTCGATCGTGGACCTGGTCGGCACAACATCCTACCAGCAGATCGTCGACAAGGTCGCGGCGCGTGCACGTGGACTGAGCGCGGGGGCCTGGGTATTGGGTCGCGGTTGGGACCAGAACGACTGGGCGGACACACGCTTCCCGACGCACGAGGCCTTGAGCCAGGCAGTGCCTAACAATCCGGTACTGCTGGAGCGCGTCGACGGACATGCCGTCTTCGCCAACGCGGCGGCCATGAAGTCGGCCGGCGTCACGGCAGCAACAAAGGATCCGCCAGGAGGCCGCCTGGAGCGCGCCGCCGACGGGAGCCCCACCGGCGTCTTTGTGGACAATGCCATGTCGTTGATGGAGCGCGTCGTTCCGGCCCCTACGCGCCAGGAGCTGCGCGGCCAGATCCTCGGCGCCATCAAGGAAGCCAACCGTTGGGGACTCACCGGTGTGCATGACGCCGGCGTCCCCAAGCCCGTCGTCGACCTCTACGAAGAACTGGCGCGCGAGGGCACGTACGACCTGCGGAACTACGTGATGGTGGCGAACAACGACAGCACGATCGCCTACTACCTTGGCCGCGGTCCGCAGAACGGACTCTACGATGGCCGACTCTGGATCCGCTCAATCAAGCTGGTGGCCGATGGCGCGTTAGGCAGCCGCGGCGCCGCGCTCTTGGAGCCCTACTCGGACGACCTCAAGAACAACGGGCTGGTGACGATCCCCGCGGGGCGTGTCCACGAGGTCGCAGCCAAGGCCCTCAAGGCGGGATTCCAGGTGAACGTGCACGCCATCGGCGACCGCGCGATGCGCACCGTGCTGAATGAATTCGAACAGGCACTGAAGGAAGTACCCCTGGCCGACCATCGCTTCCGGATCGAACACGCGCAGATCATCCACCCGGACGACCTGCCGCGATTCGCCGAACTGGGCGTGATTCCCTCCATGCAGGCCTCGCACCAGACCAGCGACATGTACTGGGCCGTGAATCGCATTGGACCGACCCGCGTGTTAGGCGCCTACGCGTGGCGCACGTTGCTGAACTCCGGCGTCGTGATCCCCAACGGTTCCGACTTCCCGGTGGAGCAGGTCAATCCGCTCATCTCCTTCCACTCCGCCGTGTCGCGACAGGACGCCAACAATTGGCCCGCTGGTGGCTGGTATCCAGAGCAGCGCATGACGCGCGAAGAGGCGCTCAAGGCCATGACCCTGTGGCCGGCCTATGCAGGGTTCATGGAGAAAGAATCAGGATCGCTGGAACCGGGAAAGTTCGCCGACTTTGTCGTGCTGGATCAGGACATCATGCAGGTTCCGGTGGAGCTGATCCTCAAGACCACGGTGCTCGCCACGTACCTCGGCGGCAAGGCGGTATACCAGCGTCCGGTGCCGTGAGATGAAGACGCGCATCCTGCGCCTCGCCCTGCTCTCGGGGGTGTTGGTGTTTGGCGGCGTGGCGTGGCAGCTCCGGCGTTCAGGTGGTGCCCCTGCGCCCACCGCGGATCCACGAACGTTGCTGCTGGCGGGACGGATCATTTGGGCGCTGGCGCTGCTGGCTTGCGTCGTGCTGTTCGCGTTCGTTGGCCGCGCCCGCGATGCGGCGCGCGTGCGCACCCTCAGCCTCATCGGATGGGTGGTCGGCGAATCGACGGCATTATACGGTGGGGTGATCTATCTGCTCGTGGGGAATCCGTTGTTCTATCAGCTAGGCGTCGGTTTCATGGTGCTCACCTTCCTGGCCTTCCCGGGAGTACCGCGTCGGTGAACGTGGGCGGCACGGAGGACCACGCGGTGAGCACCGTACCCGACGCAGTCGGGACGCTGAGACATCCGGGCATTTTTCGCCGCGGACACCCCGAATTGACGTGACCAGAGCCCGGTTCCAATCGTGATCTGGTGGGACTGTTGGCCGTAGACCGTTCTCGTGTCATCGCTTAGCCTCCTAGCTGGTTCGGACGGTCCCTCGACGTGCCGCTCATGGCGGTTCGTGACCTTTCCTTCCTGATAGCGCATGCTCTCTGACCCTTCATACGCCTTCCTGAAGTCGCTCCTCGACTGCCCCGGTCCGTCGGGTTTTGAGTCCGCGCCGGCCAAGCTGTGGAGGGACGAGGCCTCTCGCTTTGCGGCCGTCGAGCGCGACGTCATGGGCAATTCGCTGGCGACCGTAGTACCTGACGGGTCGCCGACGATCCTGCTCGCCGGACACATCGACGAGATCGGCGTCATTGTCACCTACGTGGACGATCAGGGTTTCCTCTTTGTCGGGCCGATCGGCGGTTGGGACTCCCAAGTCCTCGTCGGCCAGCGCGTGCGCCTGTTGAGCCGCAACGGCGACGTGATTGGCGTCGTCGGCAAGAAGCCCATCCACCTCATGAAGCCGGACGAGCGGGACAAGGTGTCGAGGCTGACGGACGTGTGGGTGGACATCGGCGCAGCCAGCAAGGAGGAGGCCCTGCAGCTGGTGAGCATCGGGGATCCGGCGGTGATCGACGCGCCGGTGCGAGAGCTGCCGAATCGTCGCATCGTCTCCCGTTCCATCGACAATCGCATCGGCGCCTTTGTGGTGTTGGAGGCGCTACGCCGCTATGCCGAGAAGCCCGGGCCGGCCCGCGTGATCGCCATTGCCAGCACACAGGAAGAGATTGGGCACCATGGCGGCGGCGTGGTGGTTGGCACGCACCGCGTGGCTCCCACGATGGCTATTGCGGTGGACGTCACCTTTGCCACCGACCATCCGTCGGTGGACAAGAAGGAAGTCGGCGAGCACAAGTTGGGTGCCGGACCGGTGCTCACACGCGGTTCCGTGATCTCACCGGTCGTGTTTGGCCTGCTGCGGGATGCGGCCGAGCGCTCGTCGATTCCGTTCTCGTTGCAGGGCGCGGGGCGCGATACGTCGACCGACGCCGACTTCATTCACCTGGCACGCGGCGGAGTGGCGACGGGTTTGGTGTCCATTCCCAACCGTTACATGCACTCGCCGAACGAGATGGTGGCGCTGGACGACGTGGATCGGGCGGCGGAACTGCTCGCCGAGGCCTGTCGGAGCGTTTCCGACACCACGGACTTCACCGCGCGTTAGGCGCGGCGGCGCCTCGCGAGCTCAGCTCGCGTAGGCGCGCTGGACCAGCAGTCGATCGACCTTCGCCCGGACTTCCTTGTCCCGGTCGCTGGCGAAACCCCGCAGCACGGACATGGCGGAGTGTGTCCCGGCATCCGAAAGCGCCTGCACGGCATGCAATCGCACGCTGGTTGGCTTCCGGCTCATGAGGCTCCCCGGTTCAGCGGCTCGCTTCAGCCGCTCGATGGCCTCGGCCGTCGGCATGCTGCCTAACGCGCCGATCAACGCGGCTTGCACATCCGGATCTTCCTCCTTCTCCAGCGCCTCGATGACGCTCGGCACCGCCCGCGGGTTCCGGATCGTCCCCAACCCAATGGCCGCCTGCAGCCGCACCGCCGGTGTCTTGTCGATCAGCAACTGCTGCAGGGCATGGAGTGAGCGTGGCGTCCCCAGGCGCGACAACGCCCCCGCCGCCGCACGCCGTACGCGAGCGTCGGCATGTCGCGCGGTCATCGCTAACTTGGTGTCCGACTCCGTGACGCCCATCTCTCCCAGCAGTTCGGCGGCGTTACGGACCACGAACCAACGGGCGTCGCCCAACAAATGCGTCAACGCCGGCACGGCGGACGGGCAATGCGTCAGTGCCACCCTATAGGCACGACGCTCGGGCGCCGAGTCGGTGGTCACCAACAGGTCGATCAGCACATCCGAGCCGATATCTCCGGAACGGGCAAGGACGAGGATGATGTCGTCGCGGAGTTCGCGACGTCTTGGGAGCAGTTGCGCCAGACCGCGCAGAATTCCGGGCTTCATCAAGCGCCGGACCGCCACAACGATTGCCCGCTTGATGTCCGGCTGCTTCTCGTTCTCCTCGCGATGCACGAGACGCCGCGCGATCTCCACGACATCCACCCACAGGCCGTCATTCGCACGCTCCTCGGCGGCGCGCGCGATTTCCTCCATCAGCTTGGCGGCGTGCTCTGCGGCGACGGGTGCGTCGATGCGCGCGAGGAGTTGTTCCAGCTCGCGCGAGACGTTGCCGTTGGCCAGCGCTGCTTCGTAGATCCGGTTGGTGTCGTCGCCGACGTCGCGGATCACCTTGCCCCGGGCTCCGGAGGTCGCGGGCGACGGCGCCGCGTCAAACCCAGGGGGCATGTTGGACCCGACAGGCGGAGCCTTGGTCGGTGCGGGCGTCGGCAGTCGCACCGGCGCGGGCGTCGGATTCCGCACCGGCACCGAACCGATGGCGGCGATGCCTAACGGCGGAGTGCGCGCCGGACCGACCATGGCCGCGTGGCCCGCAACCGGCGTCGCCCGGCGCACGAACCCTTCCCGGCCAAAGTAGACATGGATCGTCTTCAGCCCGAGTGCCACCAGCCGCGCGTCGAAGGCTTCTCCCTCATCGCCAGGAACAGACGGTTGCACCAGCGCGCGCGCGATCCCTAGCACGTCGTTCGCGGTCGCCCCGGCCTCGAACGAAATCGCCCGCACCGAATGCCCCGCCATCCGCAACGACAACTCGCTGATCCATGGAAGCTCTTCGGGCGAAGGGCGAACGTGCGCCGCCTCTGCCACCGAGATGTTGAGCTCCGTCAGCGCCAACTCATGGGGGCGCGTGAGGGCCTGCGACAGCGCACGCCGCAGTGCGACCTTCTGCTCCTCCATCGCGTTCCCGCGATGAATGAGCATCCAGACCAGTTGGGCGAAGCTTCGAACGAAGGGTTGGGGCTGTGGCATGCGAGGGTCCAGGGAGCACAAAGCGTGCCTTCACTGTCACATAGACGGATGAGGCAGGCCCCGGGAAACGCCCTTCCTTACATTCTCTGGCTAGCTTCCCCCACAGCCGGAACGCCGGACCCACGGGTAAGTTCTGCCGAAGGTCCGCCACAAATGTCCCGCCAACATCGACCGATGCGCCGATTTACGCCGATTCTCGCCTCCGCCGCACTTGTCGCCTGCCACAGCGGCATCCCCGCCCCCATGTCGACCTCCACCACTCCGGATACGTCGTTGCTGGGCATGGACATGCGTAGGTTGGCGGGCGACGCCTGGGAGGGACGCGGGACTGGGACCCCCGGAAACGACTCCGCCGCGATGTACATCGCCCGACGCTATCAAGCCCTCGGACTGGATGTGGTCACGGGGCCAGTCGCGCCCGTGCCACCGGGCAGCGCGGACCGTGCCGCCGCCGACGCCAAGGCCGCCGAACGCTGGAGCATTCCTGGCGCGAATACCTGCGCCGGTCGCGCCGGACGATTGCTGGAGAGCTGCGCGCGACGCTATCTACAGCCGTTCGTCGCGCGATCCATGCAGGCCGCGCACGCCGGCTTGCCTGCCGCGTTCCAAACGCAGAACGTCGTCGCGTTCATCCCTGGCAGCGACGCCACCCTGCGTGGCCAGATCGTGGTGCTTGGGGCCCACTTTGACCACTTGGGCCGATCGTCGTTCGGGGCACAGGATCCGGAGAAGGCGCCCGAGATCCACAACGGCGCCGACGATAACGGATCGGGAACCGTTGCGGTGATGGAGCTGGCGAGGTTGCTGAAGCGGCACCCCACCAAACGTTCGGTCGCGATCGTCAATTTCTCGGGTGAGGAGCTAGGGCTCCTTGGCTCGGCCTACTTCGCGGATCACTCCCCATTTGCGCTGGACAGCGTGCAGGCCATGCTGAATTTCGACATGGTCGGCCGACTCCGAAACGACAAGTTGCTGGTATACGGTGTGGCCACGGCCACCGAGTTGCCGGAGGTGGTGCGCACGGCGAACAGCCAGGCGCCGCTGTTCAAGATCAGCGCGATCGGCGATGGCTTTGGCCCGTCGGACCACAGTTCGTTCTACGCCAAGAATGTCTCCGTGCTGCATTTCTTCACGGACGTCCACGAGGATTACCATCGGGTCACTGACGACGCCGACAAGATCGATTTTGGCGGTATCGCGCGCATCGTGGCGCTCGCCGAGCGCATTACGCGTGACCTCGGCGATCGACCATCGCGCCTGACCTTTGTGAAGAGCGCTGCGCCCGTCGCCTCCAACTCTTCGCGGACCGGGCCGCAAGCGTCGCTGGGCACGATTCCGGACATGGGTGCCACCGATGTCGCCGGGATGCGCATTTCCGGAGTGCGCGGGGGATCGCCCGCCGACGTTGCCGGCATGAAGGCGGGTGACATCATCGTCGAACTCGGCGGCACTCCAGTGAAGGACCTCTACACGTACTCCGACGCCCTGTACTCGCATAGTCCGGGCGACGTGGTAACGATCGTGGTGATGCGCGGCAGTGAGCGCGTGACGTTCAAGGTGACGCTGGGGAAACGTTAGGCACCGCACACCGCCCTCACGCCGCTCGGGACGTGGCGCTCGAGACGTGGACCAGCGCTCGGTTCACGGTCCCGCTCCCACCGGGCCACCGCTTTCCGATCGAGAAGTACGCGTTACTACGCGATGCGCTCCTGCAATCGGGCATCGTGGCGGCGAGCGACATGCACGAGCCGGAGCGCGTGGCGCGGGAAACGTTGCTGCTGGTGCACGAAGCGACCTACGTCGATCGGGTCATCGCCGGTGAGCTTCCCGCCGCCGAAATGCGGCGCATCGGGTTTCCCTGGTCACCGCTGCTCGTGGAGCGCTCCCTGCGCGCGGTGGGTGGCACCTGTGAGGCGGCCAACCGTGCCTTGGACGTAGGCGTGGCCATGAACCTCGCGGGAGGGACGCACCACGCGTTCGTCGGCCATGGCGAGGGCTTTTGCGTCTTCAATGACGTAGCCGTGGCCATACGAGAGCTCCAACGAACAGGGCGAATCCAGCGATCGGCCGTGATTGACCTGGACGTTCACCAAGGCAACGGCACGCACGCCATCTTTCACGGGGACACAAGCGTCTTCACCTTCTCCATGCACGGTCACCGCAACTTCCCGTTCCACAAGGTGCCGGGAACGCTCGACATCGAGTTGGACGACGGTACGGACGATGCCACGTACCTGCAACGACTCTCCGACGCCCTCCCCGAGGTCCTCGCGCGGTCGTCACCGGACCTGGTGTTGTATCTGGCGGGGGCCGACCCCCATGAAGGCGACCGCTTGGGACGACTTCGGCTGACCTTCGATGGCCTCGCTCGACGTGATGCCATGGTACTCGAAGCCTGCCGCGACGTCGGAATCCCCGTCGCCATTGTCATCGCGGGAGGGTACGGACGAGACATCGCGTCCACCGTGGAAGTGCACCGGCGCACGGCGCTGGTCGCCCGCGAATTCGTCTAGCACACATATGGAGCGCAAAGGCGCCCCGGGATACCGAGGCGCCCTCTCGAACGATCGCGCACTCTGCGTGCGTAGCACGCGATCGACCAACTACATCCGGGACATTCCGAACCCGGCGATGTGAACGTCCAGGTTGTGGTTCACACGGAGCCCGTAGAGGCCGTCCACCGACTCCAACTTCCCTTCGCCAACCGCGGACGCGCGCGGAAACGAGAAGACCTCCGTGCCGTTCACTGAGCAGCCGACCTTGTCGGCACTGGCCCACAGCGACACCTCGTTCGTCGCCTTTCCCGCGTCGTCCTGCTTCTTGATCGCGGCGTTTTCGGTCCAATCCATGAGGGTGTGGACGTCCGCACCAATTCGGTGCCTCACCATCGCCTTCCCGTCACCGCGTACGACGCAGTACAGGTAGTTCTGTCCATCGCCATCCAGCTTGGTGCCGCCGAGGAATAGACCGTAGGCCTCAGGGTGCGTCGGCGCCTTGGTCTGTGTAAACGTCGCCTTCACCGCGTAATTCCCCTTTGCGACGTTCGCCGGAGTCCAGTAGATCGCCGCCGGGCCAGACGTCACGTGGAGCGCTCCCCCCATCTCAAAGAACTTCGCGCCAGTGATCGGCTGCGCGGACTTGTCCGTCCTACCCATCCAACCCTTCACCAACACGCCGCCCTCGACCTTCTTGTCTGGGTCAGCACCTTGGGCACGCGCCTTCACTGGAACCACCGCAAGCAACAACGCCGCAACAACCACACTCTTGTTCATACCGGCCTCCAGAGCCAAGTACCTGATGATTTCGCAACCGGACCAGCACATTAGTCGCCAAATTGCCTAGTAGCCAGACATCTTTTGACGAGACGTGCCAGCGACCGAATCAGTCGAACGAAGTGACTGGATTTTGCGCGAAGCCCGGGATACGCCGAACGCCTGGGATCGTTCCCACAGCCCCGGCCGCTGGGGTTTGACCGGCCACTAACTTCTCGCGCGTGCACCCTCCGATCCCGACCCCCGATCGCTCCGGCAGCACCACGTCCACCGCGGTGCCACTGTACTGGTGCAGCTACGGCACCTCCCCTGGGCCACCCCTGCTGGTGCTGCACGGCGGCCCGGGTGCGCATCACGAGTACCTCCTTCCCCAGTTTCTCACCCTCGCGGAGCGCAACTCCCTTCTGTTGTACGATCAGCGCGGAGGCGGCCGGTCCAAGACCGATGACCCGACGCCGATCACCTGGCGAACTCACGTGGAGGACCTTGGCAAGGTCGTGGAGGAGTTCGCCCTTGAACCCCTCACGCTGGTGGGATACTCGTGGGGCGCACTGCTGGCCGTCCTCTACTCCGTCGAATCGCGGACTGACCGGTCGCTCCGACCCCCGGCACGGCTGGTGCTCATCGATCCCGCCCCGCTCACCCGGTCATACCGCGAACGTTTCGAAGCCGAGTTCGCCCGACGCCAGGCGGACACTCCGGTCAAACGGCTTCGGGACGAGCTTGCCGCCTCCGGGCTTCGTGAGCGGGACCCCGCGGCCTTTCGACAGCGCCAGTTTGAGCTCAGCGTCGCGGGCTACTTCGCCAAGCCAGAGCGCGCCCGCGACCTGACGCCCTTCCGCGTGACCGGTCGGGTCCAGCAGTCGGTCTGGGAGAGCCTGGGTGACTACGACCTGCTCCCGCTTCTCGGTTCGCTGGACCTGCCGACACTGATAGTGCACGGACGGAAGGACCCGATTCCGTTGGAATCGGCTGAGAAGGCGGCGCGTGCCATGAACGCCCGCTTCCTCGTCCTAGAGGCGAGTGGGCACGTCCCGTACGTCGAACAACCGGCCGCGCTCTTCTCTGCCATCACGCAGTTCCTTGAGGACACTTCGGCGCTCGCAGGGTAATCGCATGACAACGTACACCGACAGCCAGGATCTCTTCGTCACCAATGTTGCTGTCGACGGCCGCACGTATGATGTCCATCTCGTGGTGGGGCACGACGGGATCGAACACGTGGGCCATCTCTGGTTTGTGGACTCGGACTGGGACGACGACGAAGGGTTCCGCGACCACGGCGCCCTCCCCGGCCGGTCGCCTAACGAGGTGCTGGCGTCGGCACAGGCGCTGAGTGAGGCAGACCTTCTCCTGCGATATCGCCGTGCGCTCGTTGAGAAGCGCCGCTTTGTGGGACTGCGCAAGATCACCGAAGACGTCCTCACGGACATTCGGTACCTGAACAAGGTCGCCACCTCCATGCGCGCCGGACTGCTGGCGATTGAAGAAGCCGCGGCCGAAATCGACAGCACCGAGCAGCGATTGCACGACATGATCGGCCAGCTCCGACACTTCGCCGGCGTCCCCGCGTAGTTCCCTCCGGACCGTCGGGCGCCGGCGGTCAACCAGCGAGCGTACGCTATATTGCGCGCGTGGAACCGCGCGCTGCCGCCATCATCTTGACGGAAATCGCCACCTTGCTCGAGCTGCGAGGTGAGCGTGCCGACAGGTCGCGCGCCCTCCGCAGCGCCGCACGCGCCCTCGTCTCGGGCGATGTCGATGCGGAAGGGGATGAGTCAAGCGCGAGCCTGATGGCGCGCGCGCGAGAGCATGGTGTGGACGAGTCGACCTTGAAAGTCCTGCACGAGATGGACGAGACGGGCGACTCGGACACACTGCACCTTTTGCGCGAGACGACTCCCGAAGGCTTGTTGGACATGCTTCGCGTTCCGGGGCTTGGCACCAAACGGATTCGGGAGATTCACGCGGGTCTGGGACTGGAGACCCTTCACGAGCTCGAACAGGCGGCGAAAGACGGACGACTCGCGGCCCTCCCTCGGTTTGGCTCGCGAGCCGCGGAGCGCATTCGCCGCGGCATCGCGTACCTTCGCGAGTCTGGCCAACCGACGCTGTATCCGCACGCATTGGCCGAGGGTAGCGCGCTCGTCGGCGTCTTGCGCACGTGGCCCGGTGTGTTGCGAGTTGAACTCGCCGGCTCACTCCGCCGCCGGTGTGAGGTGATCGGCGACCTCGACTTGGTCATTGGCGCCGACGCTCCCTCGGCGGTCAGTGCGCGGCTTTCGACCCTGCCCGGTCTGCGCGACGCGATGGACAACGGCGGCAACGCCACCACACTGCACTTCGAGGACGGAACTCGAGCCGACATCTATTGCGTCGACCTGACCCACTTCCCGGTCGCACTGTGGCGCGCCACGGGAAGCGCCGAACATTGCGCCGACGTGTTGGCAGATTCGGAAGGCCTAACGCTAGTCGGCGACCAGTTGCGCGACGCGAGCAATCGCGCGGTGCCCGTCGAGAGCGAGGAGGCGCTTTACGAGTTGCTCGGCTTGGCGTACACGGCGCCCGAACTGCGTGAGGGTCTGGGCGAGGTGGACGCGGCGCGGCGCGAGGCCCTTCCCGAGCTGATTGACGAATCGGATATCCGCGGGGTGCTGCATTGCCACTCGGAGTACTCCGACGGCACGACGACGATCGAACAACTCGCCTTGGCGGCACGGGCGCGCGGCTGGGGGTATCTGGGCATCACGGACCACTCGCAATCGTCGTTTTATGCTGGCGGCCTGTCGCGCGACGCCGTCCTCAAGCAGCACGACGAAATCGACCGGTTGAATGCCAGCTCCGACGGGATCCGAATCCTGAAAGGCATCGAGGCGGACATTCTCCCGGACGGTGCCATCGACTACGACGAAAACCTGCTCGAACGATTCGACTACGTCGTGGCATCGGTGCATTCGCGCTACGCCATGGACGAAGACCAGATGACGGCGCGTGTCCTGCGTGCGCTGGACAACCCGATGGTCACGATCCTCGGGCACCCGACCGGCCGGTTGTTGCTGACGCGCGAGGGGTATGCGATCGACATCGAGGCCGTGCTTCGCCACGCAGCTGCCGTTGGGGTGGCGGTGGAACTCAACGCCGATCCGCACCGGTTGGACCTGGATTGGCGGTGGTTGCGCGTGGCACGAGAAGTTGGCGCGACGGTCGAGATCGGGCCGGACGCTCATTCTATTGAGGGACTGGACCACATGCAGATCGGAATCGGCGTGGCTCGGAAGGGCTGGTTGTCGCGCTCGAACGTGCTGAATGCGCGAGAGGTGGAGGGTGTGTTGTCGTTTGCGAAGTCGCGCCGGCGCGGCGGAGACGTGCGGCGTGCTGCGGGAGCGGCGCGATGAGTGGCCGGGCCGGTGGGCGCGGGGGTGCGCGTCAGCCGCTCTCGCGGCAACGACCCGGTGCGGCCCGCAAGGCGGGTGCACCGAAGGATGGCGGTCGGAAGGCGGTGGCGGGCGGGCGGACGAAGGGCAGCGGCGGTGGAACGCGAGGCGCCGGTCGCGGGTCGGAGCCGCGGAACAAGGTGCCGCGCGCTGGGGGGCCCCCCCCAAAAACCAAGTTAGCACGCCCCGCCAAGTCTCCCACCACCAAATCCACGCCACCCGGATCTTCCCAACGCCGGCCAGGATCGTTAGGCGGTGCCGGCCCCTGGGCAGGGAAACCACTCGCCAGCTACACCGCGGAGCTCATCCGACGTCTCACCCTCCTCTACCCCGACGCCCACTGCGAACTGGACCACACCTCCCCGTGGCAACTCATCGTCGCCACCGTGCTGTCGGCGCAAACGACCGACAAGCGTGTCAACATGGTGACACCAGACCTCTTTGCCCGGTACCCAACCCCCGCCGCCCTCGCAGCCGCGAAACAAGACGACGTTGAATCGATCATCAAGAGCACGGGCTTCTTTCGCAACAAGGCCAAGTCCATTATCGGACTCGCCAACGCTGTCACCGAACGCTTCGGCGGTCGCGTCCCCGCCACCATCGACGAACTCGTCACCCTCCCCGGCGTCGGACGAAAAACCGCCAACGTCGTCCTCGGCAACGCCTTCAACATCAATGAAGGCGTGGTCGTGGACACGCACGTCGGTCGCCTGTCGCGCGTGCTCGGCCTAACGAGCGAGAGTGATCCCGTGAAGGTCGAGGCCGCTCTCATGCAGCTCGCTCCTCGCGATGCGTGGACTCTCCTCAGTCACCTGCTCATCTGGCACGGCCGCCGAGTCTGCGATGCCCGCAGGCCGCGCTGCGCCGAGTGCGCTTTGGCCGACATCTGCCCATCGGCACGCGTCCCCTGACCCTCGCTATATTCTCCACCTCACCCTTCCCTTCGCCCCCATGAAGACTGCTACGATCGAAACGTCGCGCGGCACCATCACCGTGGAGCTGTACGACGCCGAAGCGCCCAATACCGTGGCCAACTTCGAAAAGCTCGCCAACAGCGGGTACTACGACGGCACCAAGTTCCATCGCGTCATTCCGGGCTTCGTCGTGCAGGGTGGCGATCCCTACTCCAAGGGCGGCGAACACGCCAAGGGTCCCGTGGGTACCGGCGGTCCGGGCTGGACGATCAAGTGCGAGACCAAGGGCAATCCCAAAAAGCACGAACTGGGGGCCATGTCCATGGCCCACGCTGGAAAGGACACCGGCGGCAGCCAGTTCTTCCTTGTACTCGACCCGAACAACTGCAAGCACCTGGACGGCGTCCACACCGTGTTCGGGAAAATCACCCAAGGCCTCGACGTCCTGAAGCAAATCAAGCAGAATGATGCCATGACGTCGGCACGCGTCAGCTAACCTCGTTCACACCGGAGCCAGACCCATGTCGCAGTCGCACGGAACAGACAAGAAGGCGGCCCTCACCGGACTGGTCGTCACCGCCGTCCTGTTGTTCCTCATGGCCTTCACGATCGTGGAGCTCACGAACAAGATGTACGCCGGAGAAAAGGCCGAGCACGCGAGCGAGTCCAAGTAGCCACACATCGTCCATAAACGCGTCGGGGCGCGCATCTCGCATGCGCGCCCCGTTTGCGTGTGCCCACTAGAGGGGCTAGCGCTTCCGCACGCGCACCGAGCCAGAACCCGAGTCGATCATGATGCGCCCGCGACCGTCACCCAACCTGGCACGCACAAAGTCGTCATCCCGCTTCATGATCTGCACGGGGAAGTCGAAATCGATGCCCCCACTTCCGGTGTCCGCCTCCAACTCCGCACCTAACGACTCCGGTACGTTGATCGTGATGCTGCCCGATCCCGAGTCGATACGCAGCGTCTGGACGTCCGAGGTGAGGTCCAGCCCCACCGATCCACTCCCCGAGTCAAGCACGATGTCCGGCGCGGAAATCGCGCGAAGGTCAACGGAACCAGACCCGGAATCGATCCTCAAGTGCTCCACGGCCACCTCGTCAGCTCGCACACGCCCCGACCCTGAATCGAGGGACAAGCGTGCCCCCTTGACGCGCGACAGTGTCAATCCACCGGAACCAGCGTCCACCGTCACTTCGCCTTCGGCGTCGGTCACGCTCGTTTCGCCCGAGCCCGTGTCCAGGGAGAGCATGCCCTTCGTGTGATTGGTCGTGACGTTGGCCGCCCAAACGTTCACGTTGACATCCCCATCGACGTTCTCGACCGTCGCGTCACCGGCAGCGAGTGCTATTCGCAAGCTGCGACCTCGCGGGAGCGAGACCGTCACATCCGCCGACGCGTCCAGCCCACGGCCAGAGGAGACGATCTCCACACGGTCACCTCGGCCAAACCACCCATCACGACGCCCATCTCCATCGCCGAACGTCCCGTCGTCATTCACGTCTAGCTGCGTCCGGTCGCCGCGCCACCGCGATGAACTCCCCGACCCGCGAAAAACGATCCGATCCGAAGGAAAGATGACTCGCACCGTCTCTCGGCCGCGCAGCGTCCCCGATTCGACTTTCAACTTCGACGCGTCATCTCCCTTCTTGGCGACGTTCACCTCGATCTCACCGGAAGATGTCCCCTGGACCCGGATGCTCCCGGCGAGGTTGTAGATGGCCGCCTCACTTCCTCGCAGCGTGAAGTGCTGTGCCATGATGGGCCGTGCGGCCGCTAAGGAGAGTGCCACGACCAAGGCACTCGTGATGTTGTGCTTCATTCGCATGTCGGACGTCTCCGTCGATGCCGCCTGTAAGGTCAGAATTCGCCTTGTCCTCATCGGCCGTACGCCGTGTGGCGAATGCGGTTTCGACAGTGGCTCGGAGCACTTCGTTTGATCGCGAACAGGACTCAGCGATTGGACGTGGGGTCGTCAACACGCGGGTAGTGTCCGCGGTGTGATAGGGCCGGCGCTTGGGACGGGGCCGCCAACTTCTCGCACCGAATCGCCGGCTAATGCCCTTCCTCGCTTGCGACTTTGGCCACTCGCGACTTACTTACTGACCAGTCAGTTACAAGGACCTGCAGGCCAATGGCTCGACGCACCATCTCAGCTCCCGCGGAAGACATCGCCGAATGTGACTCACCGGCCCACGCCCCTCGATGGCAGAGGCGGCCCGGAGACAGGCCTCATGAGATCATCGAGGCAGGGTTCCGTGTGTTTGGCGCCAACGGACTCTCTCGCACACGCCTCGAAGACGTCGCCCGTGAGGCCGGCGTGTCCAAGGGCACGATCTATCTCTACTTCGACTCCAAGGAATCGCTGTTCCGCGAAGTCGTGCGCGCCAAGATCATCACGGCGATCGAGGCCGCCGAGCGCACGGCGGAAACCACCCGCGACGACCCGGACGCGTTAAGGCAGTACGCCGTTAGGCACTGGGACTTCGTCACCTCGCCAGACTACCAGACGATGTACCGGCTGGTGAACAGCGACCTGCCCCGCTTCCCGGACCTCGCCCGGTTTTACGGCGCCGAAGTCATTCAGCGATCGGTACGCCTCCTCGTCTCCGTCGTGACTCGTGGGATGGAGCGTGGCGAGCTGCGCCGAATGGATCCCGTGATTGCCGCACGCATCTTCGGTTCGATGTTCACGACGCACGCCGTCTGGTTCGCCCGTCGTGACGCGTTCGGCACCTTCACCAACGAGTCCTCCGACTCGGTACGCGACAACTTGATCGATTTCTTCCTGCAGTCGATGGCGGTTGCCCCTGCCACGACTGCGTCCAGCACACGTCCCCGCAACTGATGCGACTCCGTTCCACTCTCCTCCCCGTCCTCCTTGCGGCGCCACACGTGCTCGGCGCCCAGGCCTCGCGCGCGCTGTCGCTCGGCGATGCCATTCAACTCGCGGCGGATAAGGGTGCCCCTGCCGAAGCGGCGCGCGCCCGCACCGAGCAGGCCGACGCCCGCGTGCGGCAGCGCCGAGCCGACCTGCTGCCAAACCTGTCTGCCGTGGCCCTCCGCAGCGGCCGTCAGTTCAACACCGCAACGTTAGGCTTCGACTTCAAGGGGCCCGACGGACAGTCGTTCTTCAATCCGCGGGGCATTGTGTTAGGGCCGGTGAACACCGTGGACCTGCGAGCGCGCCTGTCACAATCGATCGTGGACCTTGGCGCCGTAGGCCGGGTGCGAGCGGCGGCGGCCAGCGCCCACGCAACCAAGCTGGAGGTCGACATTGCCGCCGAGCAGTCGGCGGTCGCGGCTGCGCTAGCATATGCGCGAGCCGCTCGTGGCGACGCACAGGTTCAGGCTCGCGCCTCGGACTCCACGCTGGCGGCGGAGCTCCTCACGATTGCACAGGACCAGCTGACGGCCGGTGTCGGCATCGCGCTGGACGTCACCCGGGCCCGATCGCAGCTGGCGACCATTCGGGCGCAACTCATTAGCGCGCGCAACGAACGCGATCGTGCGCGACTGGAGCTGCAACGCGCGCTCTCCCTTCCGGCAGATTCGGAAGTCGCCCTCACCGACTCGCTCGCGGGTCTCGTCACTCGCGACCTGACCGCCGGTGACGGAAGTGCACCAGCCCGCCGGCCGGAACTGCGCAGCCTGGACGCCCAGCGTACCGCCCTCGACGGCCAGGTACGCGCGACGCAGCTGGAGCGACTGCCGGTGCTCTCGGCGTTTGGCGATCATGGCCCGATCCAGGGTGGCGGCGGCGCGTACCTGGCGACGTACACATTTGGCATTCAGCTGGCGGTCCCCATCTTCGACGGATTCCGGCGCGAGGGCCGGCTGGCGGAGGAGCATGCCCAGCAACGAGAGATCGACATCCGCCGGCACGACCTCGAACAGCAGGTGCAATTGGACATCAAGTCGGCGACCCTGGACCTCGCCTCGGCGACCGAGCAGACCACCGCCGCGCGCGAGCGATTGGTGCTGGCCGACCAGGAAGTGGCGCAGGCACGTGACCGCTTTCGCGCCGGCGTTGCTGGCAACGGAGACGTGGTGTCAGCATCGCTGTCACTGGGATTGGCACGCACCCAGCTCGTTGATGCCATGGCGGCACAGCTGAACGCACGGATCGCCCTGGCCCGCGCGCGCGGCACGGCGCGGCACCTTCGCTGATCACTTCACAGACGTCTTTCACGAGAACCTTCCCATCATGGCCACTGCAGTCTCCTCCTCGTCGGGTAGTAGTCGCGCGACGGCTGAAGCCCCCGCTGCGCCGCAGCGCCGTCGTCCGGTCGTCCTTGGCGTCTTTGCGATCCTTGCAGTCGCCGCGGCGATCTTCGCCTTCCAGAAGTGGTCGTACGGTCGCGTGCATGAGTCCACCGACAATGCGCAGGTGGACGGTCACATCGTCCCGGTGCTGGCCCGGGTCGGCGGCTACGTCAAGAGCGTTTCGGCCGAGGAGAACACGCCGGTTCGCGAGGGCGACACGCTCGTCCGCATCGACGACAGTGAATACCGCGTGCGACTGGCGTCGGCGCAGGCCGACCTCGAGGCCGCGAGAGTTGTGGCTGGCGGGCGGGGAGTCGTCGGTCAGTCGGCGTCGCTGGTGGAGAGTGCCACCAGCCAACGGGGGGCCCTGGAGTCGCAGATTCGGGCCGCCCAGGCGACGTACCAGAAGGCGCAGGCCGACCTGGGCCGCCTGAAGGAACTCGCCGACAAGCAGGTGGTGTCCCGCCAGCAACTGGACGCGGCGCAATGGGCCGTGACGAACGCATCGGCCACCATCGAGAGCCTCGAACGCCAGGCCGCCGGTGCGGCCGCGGGGATCACCAACGCCGAAGCCGGGACGCGTCTGGCCCAGGCGCGCGTGCGCGCCGCCACGGCCGCGATCGACAACGCCAGCTTGCAACTCTCCTACACCGCGGTGACGTCGCCACGATCCGGCGTCGTCTCTCGCCGTCAGGTTGAACCCGGACAGCTCGTGCAACCCGGGCAACCCTTGTTGACCGTCGTGGACGACCAGGACCTCTGGGTGACGGCGAACTTCAAGGAGACACAGCTCGAACGTATTCATGTCGGCCAGGGCGTGGACTTGGACGTCGACGCGTTTCCGGACTGCCAGGCCAAGGGCAAGGTGGAGAGTGTCAGCGCTGCCACGGGCGCCCGCTTTGCCTTGCTCCCCCCCGACAACGCCACCGGCAACTTCACCAAGGTCGTCCAACGCGTGCCAGTCCGCATTCAAGTCACCGAAGGTTGCGGCAAGGAGCACCCCCTTCGGCCCGGCATGAGCCTCACCGCCCACGTGATCACCAAGTGAGCGACGACCGCTACAAGTACAAGTACCAGATCGCCATCGCCGTCACGCTGGCGACGGTGCTGGAGATCATCGATACGTCCATCGTGAACGTCGCGATTCCCCACATGATGGGGAATCTCGGCGCCACGGTCGACGAGATCACGTGGGTGTCCGTCGGCTACATCATCGCCAACGTCATCATCATCCCGATGTCGAGCTGGCTGTCGGCGTTCTTCGGCCGGAAGCGATACCTCGCGGGGTCGATCGCCATCTTCATCATTGCCTCCTTTTTCTGCGGCAACTCCAGCACGCTCGGGTCGCTGGTCTTCTGGCGCGTGGTCCAGGGCATTGGCGGTGGTGCCCTGCTGTCCACCTCCCAAGCCACGCTGTTCGAGGCGTTCCCGCCCAGCGAAGTGGCGATCGGCCAGGCCATGTTCGGGATCGGGGTCATGGTGGGCCCCACCCTCGGCCCAACGTTAGGCGGATGGATTACCGACAACTACAACTGGCCCTGGATCTTCTACATCAACATCCCGCTCGGCATCATCGCCTTCCTGATGGTGATTGCCTATGTGCATGACTCGGCACACCAGGTGAAAGCAAGCACGGTCGACGTGCTCGGCATCGTGCTCTTGACCATCGCCGTGGGATCCCTGCAATGGATGCTGGAACGCGGTGAGCGCTATGATTGGTTCGACTCGCGCTTCGTCACCATCCTGTTTGTGACCTTCGTTACGTCGACGCTGCTCCTCATCTGGCGGGAGCTCTCGATCGACGAGCCGGTGATCAACTTCCGCGTGCTGGCGAACCGGCAGCTGGCCACCGGCGTGGCATTCGGTGCCGCGTTAGGCTTGTCGCTGTTCGGCGGTGTCTTCGTATTGCCGATCTTTCTGCAGTCCCTGCACGGCCTGTCGGCAGCGCAAACCGGCATGGCGTTGCTGCCCGGCGCCCTCGCCTCGGCGGTGATGATGGGACTCATGGGACGGTTCCGCGGGCGATTCGACGCCCGGCCCTCGATCGTCATCGGCGCCTTCTTGTTCCTCGCCTCGCAGATCCTGCTCTCGCGCATGACGTTGCAAAGCTCCACCGACGAGATCTTCGTTCCCCTGATCCTGCGTGGTCTGGGCCTCGGGCTCATCTTCGTTCCGCTCACCTCCGCCGCCATGGCCGAGGTGTCGTTCCGCGACCTGCCCCAGGCCACGGCATTGTTCAACCTGTTCCGGCAGCTTGGAGGCTCACTCGGAATCGCCATCATGGCCACGCTGCTCGGACGGTACACGGCCGCCAACAAGGCCCTGATCACCGAGCACGTCGGACTCTTCGACGCCGTCTCGCGGCAGCGGTTGGACCTGCTGACCCAGGGCCTCGCCGCACGCGGCGCCAACTTGTTCCTGGCCAAGCAGCAGGCGCTCATGGCGCTCGACCGCCAGATCACGGCCCAAGCCAGCGTCATTGCTTTTGGTCGCATTTACCTGTTGAACGGCATCCTGCTATGCAGCTCCTTGCCGTTGTTGCTGCTGTGGCATACTGGCCGCGCCCGCCAATTCGGGCCCAGCACCGATCACTGAGGCGTCGCCATCGTGGACTCCTCGGACCGAACACCGCTTTGCGTGGACCTCGATGGCACGCTCATCGCCGGCGACACTCTCGTGATCTCGTTGCGTGAGCTGGTGCGGACACAACCGTGGAAGCTGCCGGGCGTAGCCCTTGCCCTCACGCGCGGTCGCGGCGAGCTGAAGACGGCCATCGCGGCAAGCGTCGTCCCCGATCCACACCGCCTGCCATGGCGCGACGCGGTGGTGGCGTTCGTTCGCGATCAACACGACCAGGGGCGACGCGTACTCCTCGCCACGGCCGCACACCGACGCATCGCCGAGGCCGTGGCAGCGTACCTCACATGTTTCGATGCCATCGTGGCCACCGAGGGAAGCGACAACGCCAAGGGCACGGCGAAGGTGGCGGCGATCCGGCGCCACATCGGGGCGGGACCTTTCGACTACATGGGTGACTCCATGGCCGACCTTCCGATCTTTGCCGCCGCTCGGCACGGCTACCTCGTGGCACCGTCACCCGAACTACACCGGCGAGCCATGCAAGCTGGGACCATCGTGAAGGTTTTTTGATGTGTCGCAGCGGTCGGTGCTACCTTCAGCTGCACCTCTTCCGCCGCCGCCCCTCCTTCGACTCACTATTCCCGCCATGTCCGAATCCGCGCTGCCACCCCGCCACGAAGCCCACGCCCTCATGTGCGAGTACACGCAGAGCGAGTCCCTTCGCAAGCATATGTTGGGCGTCGAAGCGGCCATGCGCGCCTACGCAGCCCGACTCGGCGGCGACGTCGAACGCTGGGGATTGTGCGGCTTGGTGCACGACTTCGACTACGAACGTTGGCCTAACGCGGAGCATTCGGCAGAGAAGGAGCACCCTGCCGAGGGCGTTCGCATCCTGCGCGGCCTCGGCTATCCCGAAGACATCCTGCAGGCGATCCTCGGTCACGCGACCTACTGCAACGTCCCCCGGGAAACCCCGATGGCACGTACGCTATTTGCCGTGGACGAGCTCAGCGGGTTGATCACCGCCACGGCGCTCGTCCGCCCGTCGCGGAGCATTCTCGAGGTAGATGCCAAGTCTGTCCGTAAGAAGATGAAGGACAAGGCCTTCGCCAGAGGCGTGAGTCGCGAGGATGTCCTGCTCGGTGCCAGTGAGATGGGCGTCGACCTCGACGAGCACATCCAGTTCGTCGTGGATGCCATGAAGGGCCAGGCCGAGCAGCTCGGGCTAGCGGGTGTTCCCACTGGTGGCTAGCTCTCAACATTGCCCACGACGGACGCGTTTAATGGTCGTCCTCTTCCACCGAACGCGTGGCAACGTCACTCGCGCAACATCTGGATGTCGTCGAACCCGCCGCCCAGCGACAGGGGCCGCGTCGCGTGCCTGCTGATCCGGCGGATCGTGAGCTCGAGCAGCAGCTCGTCGTCGCGGCGCAACGCGGCGACACCGACGCCTTTGCGTCGCTCGTGCACACGCATCAGCGGCGTGCGTACGCCGTAGCGCGGGCCATCGTGCTGACGCACGAAGACGCCGAGGATGCAGTGCAGGAGGGATTCCTTCACGCCTATCGTGCGCTTGACCGATTCCTACCGGACCAAGCCTTTGCCGCCTGGTTGCATCGCATTGTCGCGAATGCCGCACTCGACATCACGCGCCGCAAGAAGGTCCGCGATGCCGATGCCCTCGCCGACTCCATCGCCTCGCCATTCCACGACCCGGCGGAGTCGGACGAGTTACGACGGCGACTCGACGCTGCGCTCAAGACACTGGGGGAACGGCAGCGTTCGGTGATCGTCCTTCATGATGTGGAAGGGTTCAAACATTCCGAGATCGGAAAGATCCTGGGCATTCCCGAGGGAACGGCTCGGTCCGATCTCCACCACGCGCGCGCTCGTCTGCGCTCCGTATTGGGAAGTCTGAGGAGTAAGCTATGAAGCTGATCCGCGGCGATGGTCGTGATGCCGGCGACGAAGACGTGACGGAGGCGCTGAGGACGCACTATGCGCCACCGGCGGATGACGGGTACTGGGCGCGACTCGAGCGCCACGTCATGACCCGGATTCTTGCCGAGGGTGCGGCTTCACGCGAGTGGTGGTCTTACTTCCGCGGCTGGACGCGACTTGGTGTTGCAGCTGGAATCGCCGCGGCGCTCATTGCCGGAGCGGCAGCTTGGCGCTCAGAGCAGGAACGGGAGCGTGTGGCCTATGAGGAGCTACTCGGCGCCCCAGCGGATTCCTTGATACTTACCGAGACCGTGGGCAACGAGCCGAGCGCGACCACGCGCGGCGCGACGCTTCGTTACCTCCTTTCGCGCTGAGCTCCCATGACACCGTCTAAGCAACAGGCCATGATGTTCCTCCTCGGCGCGGTACTGGTCGGGGGAGCGCTCGGATTCACGGCCGATCGCGTCATGATTCAGGATCGGATCTGCGCGACCGATGCCGCCGTCCAGCAGGCCAGGACGTCACTGGCGGATCGGCTGTCGCTGTCGAAGGATCAGGAGCGCAAGGTCGACTCGATCTTGGATGAGCGACACAAGCAGTATCAAGTCGTCATGGCGCCAGTTCGGGGTCAGTTGGACTCGGTTAAGCTCCATTCGCGCGCCCAGATCCGCCTTCTCCTGGACAGCGGTCAGGCGGTGGCGTTCGACGAGTTCATTCGAGAGATCAACGACTCCACAGCAAAGAAGCACGACCGAGAGGAGTGAGCTGCGGGCTGGCGAATTGGTTGGCTTCCGGGGCGACGCGATGCGCGTCGCCCTTTCTTTTTTGTCGGCTCCACGCGGCTTCAGGCATCTGGTCACCTTGCCGGACCGAACGGACACACCCCTTCGCTCGAACCGCTTCGCTCGAACCGCTGACTGCCAGATGGTCTTGCGATATATCTTTGCAACGATATATCTTCATCGCCAACGATATATCGGAGTTGTTTTATGTGGTCACGTTTTGATTCCTGCGGTGGTCCTCGTGCCGGTGGCGGCCGAGGTGGCTGGTCTTTCCAGGAGCCGTGGGGCGTGTGGATGGGGAAAGGGGGGCGGCGACGAGGGTTTCGCGGCGGGCGCATGTTCGAGCAGGGCGACCTCAAGTACGTCATCCTGAAGCTTCTTGAAGAGAAGCCCCGGCATGGGTACGAGATCATCAAGGAGCTCGAGGAGCAGTCGGGGGGCGCGTACAGCCCAAGCGCCGGCACGGTCTATCCGACGCTACAGCTACTCGAGGACCTAGGGTACGCCTCCGTTGCGCTCGAGGAAGGAGGCAAGAAGATCTACTCGATCACGGATGCCGGTCGGCAGTATCTGGATCAGAACAAGTCGACCGTTGAGGACGTCTTCGAGCGGATCTCGGACATCGGTGCCAGCATCCTGTCGGACGCCGTCATGGACATCAACCGGGCATTCCGGGATGTCGCCGGAGCGACGTATGGTTCGGTGCGGGAGTACCACAAGGACAAGGACTTGGCCCTAAAGGTCCGACAAATCCTTGAGAAGGCGGCCGGTGAACTTCGGGCGGCGGTGGACGCCAGCCGGAGCGCGCCTCCTGCGGGAGACGCCAAGTAGGTCGCTTTACCGCCAAGCGCTTTCAGATACATTTCAGACGGGTCGCGGCCTCGGTGCCGCGACCCGTTTTTCTTGCGATCATCGCAACCTCGAGTCTCTCGAAATCATCAGGTGCGTCTAGCGCCTTCCGGTACATGAGCGGAACTCCGGCTCCACCAGGAGAAGGCGAACCGTCACTTCGCGCGATGTCGATCACCGCGACATCGGAGATTCCCTCGACGCCGCCGCGGATACACGCGGACGTCGACCCACGGGGCCAGCGCCTCGCCTTACTCACGCTGACGGCCCTCGGAGTTGTCTACGGCGACATCGGCACATCGCCGTTGTACGCCCTGCGCGAATGCTTCAAGGCGGAGTATGGGCTGTCACGCACGCCGGAGAACGTGTACGGCGTGTTGTCGCTCATTTTGTGGTCGCTGATTGCCGTCGTCAGCATCAAGTACATCATCTACATCATGCGGGCTGACAATCGCGGGGAGGGCGGAATCCTCGCCCTGCTCGCATTGGTGCTGCAACAGTCGCGCGACGACGCCGCACATCAACGACGCTACGGGCTGATCATCATGTTGGGGCTCTTTGGCGCCGCGCTGTTGTATGGCGATGGCATCATCACGCCCGCCATCTCCGTTTTGTCGGCGGTGGAGGGGCTGAGCGTTGCGATACCCAACCTCGATCCGCGCATCGTGGTGGTGTCGACGATCGCGATTCTGTTGGCGCTCTTTCTTGGCCAGCGACACGGAACGCAGAAGGTGGGGACGGTCTTTGGTCCGTTGATGCTGGTGTGGTTCCTCTCGATCGCGGTCCTCGGCAGCGTGGAGATCGCCCGTGAGCCGCGGATCTTGCTGGCAGTGAACCCGTGGTACGCGGTGCGCTTCTTCATTGACCACGGCACGCACGCCTTCGTGCTCCTTGGCGCGGTGGTGCTGGCGGTGACCGGCGCCGAGGCGTTGTACGCGGACATGGGGCATTTTGGCAAGAAGCCAATTCGCCGCGCCTGGTTCGGGCTCGTGTTCCCGGCGTTGCTCCTGAATTACTTCGGGCAGGGCGGATTGCTCCTCCGCGTGCCCGATGCCGCGGAGAATCCGTTCTACATGCTGGCCCCGCGTGTGCTCTTGTATCCGATGATCGCCATCGCGACACTGGCGGCGATTATTGCCTCGCAGGCGTTGATCTCCGGGGCCTTTTCGCTCACGCAGCAGAGCGTGCAACTCGGCTACACGCCGCGCGTTACGATCGTGCACACGTCAAAGAGCGAGGCGGGCCAGATCTACATTCCTGAAGTGAACAACGGGCTGATGCTGGGCACGCTGTTGGTGGTCCTGGGATTCAAGAACTCATCGGCGTTAGGCGCTGCCTACGGCATCGCGGTCACCGGCACGATGGCCATCACCACGATCCTGTTTTATGTCGTGGCGCACGAACGCTGGCACTGGTCCACGTTGCACGCCGGCGGATTGGCGGCGTTGTTCCTGGCGGTGGACCTCGCGTTCTTTGGCGCCAACGTCATCAAGATCGAACAAGGTGGCTGGGTTCCGCTGGCGATCGGCGTCGGCCTGTTCACCGTCATGACGACGTGGAAGCGCGGCCGCATGCTCCTGCGTGAAGTCTTGCTGGACCGTTCCCTGGAAGTGGAGTCGCTCATGGACAGCCTGTCCCAGGGGAAGGTCGTACGCGTCCCGGGAACGGCCATCTTCATGACGTCGGAGTCCGAGAAGACGCCAGTGGTTCTGCTGCACCACCTCAAGCACAACAAGGTGCTGCACGAGCAAGTGGTGCTGCTGTCCATCATTGGGCGCGAGGTCCCCGAAGTCTCACCGTTGGAACGCCTGACGATCGAGAAGCTCGAGCATGGCTTCTGGCGGGTGAAGGCATTCTACGGCTTCATGGAAACGCCTAACGTCGAGGAGCTGCGTCATCGGTGCCAGGACGGCGGCATCAAGACGCGGCGCATGGACACCACGTACTACCTGGGACGAGAGCAATTGATCGCCAAGGGAAGCACCGGGATGAAGCGGTGGCGCAAGAAGCTCTTCTCGGTCATGGCCCGCAACGCTCGCTCGGCGACGGAGTTCTTCGGCATCCCACCCAACCGCGTGGTTGAGCTTGGGGCGCAAATCGAGTTCTAGCCAGCTCGTGCCGCGCCATCCCAGTATTGGCTGACTCAGTTCCGACCGGCGAGTGAAGGCCAGAGCGCCTGTAGCGTGAAACCATCACGCGGTTGCCGGCACAGCCAGATGGGCACTTCCCGCTCTTCGGGAACACCGAGCGGATTGGACGTCTGTGCCGCCAGCTCCACAGACGCGAAGAAGGGCTCAAGGTCCCCGCGTTCGCCACCGATGGAGATCGCAACCGTGCCAGGACGTTCCCCGGGTCCGAAGAACCAGTAACTGCCGGCAGCTGAGATACTGTGCGGAAGGCGGTAGGTCTTCGCAAAAAAGTCCACGGCGCCAGCACGCCCATAGTTCGTACCGAAGATGACGACGCGTTCCTGTTCCGCTGCCGGCAGCGCGTGGTACACGGACGCCACCGTGCGAACCATCTCCTCCCACCCAAGCATGTCCGCGTAGTCCTGCGGCAACTCCAACGGCAATCGCTGGTTGGTCATGACCGCGCTGGTAATGCCGATGGAGGCCGCATAGCGCGCCATAAGAGATGGCGGCAGGAACGGGTAGCCGAACGGCGACACCGCCACACCCACCAGGATCATGGCAGCTACAACAGTTGGTCGAACCAGCAGCATACGAATGCGCTCGACACACACCGCGGTGGCGGCAAAGAGCGTGGGGTAGATCGGACCCAGATAGTAGTCCTTGCCATGCAGCGCCAGCAGCAACAACACGGCTCCCGCGCACGCCAAGGCAACGGGACGCGCCTGTGGACGCCTGTACAAGTCGTACAGTCCCCAGAGCGAGAGGGGAACAAATACGGGTGAGAACATCGCCTGCGCCCCCAGAAACGCCAACGGCGTCACGTACGAGAGCTGACTGCCTTGGAGGTCACGCATCTGGGTGGCGACAGGATACCCGAGCGCCGCCTGCCCCACGACCGATGGAAGACCGAGAAGCGCCGTGATCCCCACCGCCACCCACGGCCATGGCGTGGCCAACGAGGTGCGCGCGGGCGAGAGGATTACCCCCGCGGCCAACGGGAGGGCGACGAAGAGGATGCTGAACTTCGTCAGCAGGCCAAGGCCTAACGAGGCTCCGACCGCCAGCCACCAGCGCCTGTCTTGAGTTCGCCCCACCTGCAACACCCCATACAGGGCACAGGTCCACCAGAGCTGATCGAACACCACGGGCTGAAAGAGTGTGCCAGACCGCATGAACAGCGGTGAAGTGAACACTGCCAGCGCCACCAACCACTCGGCGAAACGCCCTCCGCCGAGCGCCCGTGCAATTCGGGTAGCCAAGACGATCAGGACCCCGTGGACAATCGCGGGAAGGAGGCGCGTGGCAACGAGCGAGTCACCGAACAACCCCAAACTCACCTGTGACAGGATGCCGATGAGTGGCGGGAAATCCATGCGGAAAAGCTGCAGGTGCTGCCCCATGGCGAAGTACAGGAACTCATCGCGATGCCAGCCGTACGGCGAGCGCGCATTGGCCACGACGTGGCATAGCACCGCCAGCACGCCGAGTACCAGGCCACCTCGTGACGTTCCATGTTGGAACAACGGGGTGCTCTGCTGGATTCGGGTGAACGTCTTCATTCACGGAGTATGTGTGTCATCACTTCCGGTCACCATCCACCATTTGGCGGACCATCCTCTCCACGCAACGCAGCTGGGTCGTTGGCACTTTGCGGAGTGGTCACACTTGATGCCGTGGTGGACTGAGAAGGCTGCGATCGATGAACTCGCCAGGCACACCTCGCATACGGCTGTCCCGACCACCCTTGTTGCCCTGCAGGGGCGCGAGCCCGTCGGCTCAATCAGCCTCCTCGAGCACGACCTTCCAGAGTGGCCTCAGTACACGCCGTGGCTGGCGAGCCTTTACGTGCGCGATGACATGCGCGGACTCGGCATC
>JBGAJQ010000105.1:0-7963 GCA_044224875.1 Gemmatimonadaceae bacterium
CGTGTCGGCCTCGTTTGGCGGCTTGGTCGGCGGCTTCCTCGCCCTCCTACGGTACGATTTCATAGGGAGCGGACTGTGCTTGCTCGCAGCCGCAGTTGGTGCTGGGGCGATTGGATTGCTAAGCAGCCGACGTTACTAGAGAGCCCAGGAAGATGCGGCACGGTGGCTTGGTCGCGGGGAAGTGCGCGATGTCGATTGATGGAGCGGAATTGTACGTGTGCGCCCCAGAGCGAATCCCCTTGGCAGTCATTGGTGCGACCTGCCAACGTCCGCGAACGCGACACGTGAGCGGCACTTCGCTTGTTCCTGCCATGTCCAAATGTCGCGGATGTCAGAAGCACCTTCGCGTGCGCCCAAGTCTGTCGAGGTGCTTGCTCTGGTGCAGCGCGGTGCTGTGTTTCGCGTGTCGGAACGAGGGATCGCGGCAGGACCTACCCATCACGGTGGGTTCAATCGATCTCGAGATCGGGACAAGCGGGGACGACGACAATCAGTTTCTCTTTAGTGATGTGCGAGGCCTCGCTGTCGATTCCGACGGGCGGATCATCGTCGCCGAGTATGCTGCGAATGAAGTCCGCGTCTTTTCATCGAATGGCGACTACCGATACAGTTTCGGACGATCAGGTACGGGTCCTGGAGACCTGCGGGGCCCGTGCTGTATCTCGTTTGATCGGAACGGCACCCTATGGGTTCAAGAGTCGGCAAACCTCCGCTATAGCGCGTTCCGACTGGGACCATCTCGAGCGGAGTTTCAACGCACCATCCGAAGGCCCTCGACGGCTGTTGTAGAGCTGCCTAGGATAACGTGGGACCAGCAGGGGCATCTGGTCCACGTTACTTCGCAGACAGACCCAACTGGCGGTCGCCTGGTGACTACCCTTGCCCACTTGGACTCGTCTGGGGCAATAGTCGAACGCGATACACTAGTCGGACCGCCAACGGATAGCGTGTCGGAATTCGTGACGGCGAGGGCCGATGGTTCAGGCGTGGCACAAGCACGATACCGAATGCCGTTTGGCGCGCAATACCTATTCGCGATCGCCGACTCGGGCGAGTTGGCGCAAGCCGTAAGTTCAAACTCGGTTGTAGTGTGGTACGGGCCTGATCACGTTCGAAGGAGCGCGGTCGTGCCTCAAGGGGATGTTCCGCTGGTCAGTGCAAACGAACGCGATCACGCCCTCACGGCGCTACGAAGGATCGAACGCGCAACAGGCAGGTCGGTTCCGTTTGAGATCCCAGGCCACAAGCCACAACTGGTGGCGCTCGGATTTGATTTGCGCGGGAGGCTGTGGATACAACGATCTGTTGCTGAAGGAAAGCCTCCGGCAGCTTACGTTTTCAACTGGTCGGGCAAACCTGCCACTAAGGTCTCGTGGCCTCAGTCCGTGGACATGTCCCTCTTCGTGGCTTTTGGTGACACGGCGCTGGCTGTTTCTTCCGATACCTTGGGAGTACTCAGGGTAGTTCGTCTAGTGTTCCGTTGAAGCCCGGGTAGCGGCCGGATGGTTGAGCAGGATGTGCGAGTACGCGGCGGCAGCGGTGAGTGTCAAGGTAGTTGTCGCCTAACGCCTCAGGCGACGCGCGCATTTCGTGCTGCCACGTGGGACTCCGGATTCGGCCGGACTTCCGGGAGGGCGTCCAGTTCCGAGTTGAGCCACTCCAGCGGTCCGGTCGCCGGCGCGCACGCTGATACACCGCGTGCCGGCAGCTGAGCAATGCCCCATCGCGCCGCGTGTGGCGGTCCTCGGGCGTCACAACGCGAATCGCGCTGCGCCGGTGCTGGTGATTGTACCAGTCCACGAAGGCCGCCACCCCGGTCCGGGCCACGGCGAGATCGACGAAGGGGCGCTCCGCATACGTCGGGCGATACTTCAGTGTCCGGAAGAGCGTCTCCGAAAAGGAATTGTCGTTGCTGACGCGCGGCCGGCTGAACGAGGGCAGGACGCCTAACCGTTCCAGCGTGGCGAGCGTTGTGGCGCCCTTCATCGGGCCGCCATTATCCGGGTGCCGCACGATGCCCACGGGATCCAGACCGCTCACCAGACTGTCGTCTGAAAGAGGCGCGCCGCGGGGTTCGCTGATTCCTCGGCGAGCACCGCGCGGCCGACGATCTTGCGGCTGAAGACGTCCACGATCAGGTACAGGTAGCCGACTGCGGTTGGGATATGATCCCAACCGCCCGATTTTTCACGGCCAATCACCCCGATATGGTACCACGGGAATCACTCCGTCGCGCGACCCGTGGCGCTGACTTCACACCAGAACAGCCGATCGATCGGGCGCGACGTGTGGAGTTCGATCACTTCCCACGTGCCCGGCGCCGCATGTAAGACCGGCGGGAGCCATCGCACCAGCGACGACCGGATTCCATTCGCGCGATCCCACACCAGATGGTCTGTGCCGCATCTTCGCGCCGGCCCGAACTGATGACTCAGCGTGTCAGCGCGCGCCGTGAACAGCTGATCACTCTCCCCTGTCTCAACGCGCCAGGTCGTGACGGACTGCAGGACCGTGGAGTCGGGCGCGACGTCCAGGCTCCGGATTCGCGCCGCATTCCGCATCACACAACGCCTAACGCCCGCTCCAAGACGTGTGCGACTCGCGCTATCCAGCAAGGCATTGCACAGGGAGAGCGAAGTAGGGTGCCACGCGGCGTCGACCGCGAGCGGACCGCGGAAAGCGAGCGGATGACGAGTGGGCGTGTCTTGCGATCTGGCATGGCAGGCGGAGGGCGCCGTGAGCAGCACAAGCAGGGCCAGATTCCGTGCCGAACGCGACAGGTCCATGCGACGCCCTCCGCGCGACGCACCTCGGAACGCAAGGGAAGAGCGTTTACATCGAGAAGCGGAACTCACCGCGCGCCACCGTTCACGTTGACCTGCATCTGCAGCAGCTCGCATATCGGCGCACCAGCCTGACGCGCTGGCGAGAACCGCACGCGCGGCAGTACCAGGTTCACGCTGGCGACCGTGGCCGCGTCCGTGTCCTGAGGGAGCACCGTCGAGGTCGAGTCCACGCGGCCGGTGGAGTCGACCAGAAACTGCACCCACGTCGTCCCCGTCGGCGCGCTCCCAGCGATACTCAAGATCGGCCGCGAGGCTGATCCACCAAGGGTCACCGCGCGAATCGTTGGGGCTGGCGGAGTCTTGGCCGCGACCGCTGGTCGCTTTGGTCCGCCAATCGACGGCGCCACGACTGCCGAGGGTGCCGCGTGCTCGAACTCACCCGCCTCTGAACCAAAACCTCCCATGAGCAGTGGCTCGGAGAATCGCACGGCGTACCTTGATTCCTTCTGCTCATCCGCCCGCACAACCTCGGTCGGACCGTACGTCGGCGCCCAACCGTACATCTCCAACCGAACGCGATAGGTTCCAGGGCGCGGCGTATTGAGGACGAACGTCCCCACGCGGCTCGTGCGATCGCGTGCCACCACATTCTGCGCGCTGTCTTCGAGTGCGACCTGCGTACACGCCAGCGGCGTTTGACGTTCAGAGTCAACCACGAGCCCCGCAATGACCGGCGCGTGCGGATCCGGTGGGTACGCCGAGACAACGGGAACGTCCACGGCGAGCCGACGTCCCAGCAGCTCCAGTGCCTCCTCCGCCAGCTCAAAGTGAAAGACGGCTCGGCCCGGTTGACGCGCGACGATACGATCCGGGGCCGTGAACTCCACGGCGCCGCCCGAAGGATATTGCCACCGCAGCCACCGCGTCCGACCCAGGATGACACCCTGACTGTCGACGACGACGACTCGGATGCGGTCCATGGTGGTGCGCTCGCCCGGCGTCAGCATGAGCGAATCCGGAATAGCACGCAACACGGCGGCTCGACGCGCGAGGGCCGAAAAGTCATCACGCGTGAGTTCGTTGTACTTCGCACCCGGCGTTGCGCGGTCGAGTGAGTCGGCACGTCGTTGCGCGGCGAGCCGCTCCTGCGCCGTTGAACTGCCGACCGACGCCAGCGCCTCCACGGCGGCGATTCCGGCGGAATCCGCATTCCATCCAAAGCGGAAACTGTACCCGAAACCTTGTTGTGCATTCTTCGGCTCAACGCGAACGGCGAGCCGAGACCCCCCAGGCCCGATGCGCAGCGTCATCGGCTGGGGGTGGCACTGCTGCTTAACGTTCTCGCAGTTGCTGAGGGTGATGCTGAACACAGTGATGGAAACGGTGGAGCGATTCTCGATGTAGATCAGGTGCGCCGGGTTGTCGCCTTCGCGCTCCTCGGTCCGGCTGCGGATGGTCTCTTGTGTCGGGGCCACGTACTTCTGCGGTGCCGCGGTGGCGCATGGGAGCGCGACGCCGACCACAGTCGCCGCACGGAGAAGCGAATCGGAGAGATGACGCATTGGATCAGTATGTTTACCTTGCAGCCGACGGACGAGTCCTCGCCTCTAGGTGCCTATATCTTAAGGATGGATCGGCTGTGGGTCCATGCCCGGCAGGTCAAAGAAGCGGTATCATCAGTCCGTTCGAAACTGCCGAATCGCTTCCAATACTTCGATGTCCGCCGCATCCTGCAATCGCCCCGTGCGCTTGGACTCGATGAGGTCTTCGATAGAGGCCGTCGGAATCTTGATTCCCTCTACCTCAAAGACGCGGGCACGCGTCTGCGCCGTTTCCCAACGCACATTCCATGCGCGTGTGAGAATGTCCACGTTCGGCGTGTCACCAATCATCGTGACAGCGCGGGTCGCGACCTCTTCCGCCAAGTGCTCGCTGGCCAGCCCGAATCCGAGCACCGAGAGTGCACGCAGTACACGCGAGGCATTTGAGACGGTCGGCTCGATCAGGATATCGATGTCGCGTGTGGCGCGGGTTGTGCCCCACAGCTGCATGGCCGTCGCTCCAACCACGAGATAGCGCGCGCGCTCCTGGTTGAGATGACTGCAGACTAACGCCACTCGTGTCTGGTACTTCTTGGACCTTTTGCCCATCACAACACCCGCGTGCGCTGCCACTCGAGGAAGTCCTCGTAACGGTCGAACGCAATCACTCGATGCGTGAGTGCTCGAGGTCTCAGCAGATCCAGTCGCAGTGTTGCCTCCGCCTCGACCACCCGTTGTTCCGGCGTCAATGTCAGGTCGCGTTTGAGCTGAGCCAGTCTCGAGGCGCCCAGGCCAACGCGCACGGGAGGATCACCACCACGTACCTCACCGGGTTCGCTGGAGCTCGCGTGGCGGCCCGAGTGATCGGCCGACCCTTCGCTGGCGTAGCGCCGAATGGCCTCCGCAACGATCCAACTACGCGATCGATCCTGCTCGCGAGCGAGCCGATCTGCTGACGCCAGGTCTTCTGCAGGCAGGGTGATAGCAACCCGTGCGTATCGGGAACGCCTTCTTGGGGGCATACTCAGTAATACTCAGTATGCTATCCGCACGCAAGGACACTGCTCCGCGGCGTTTGGCCGCGGACCTCCCTCCAGCGGCGAAATCCGCCTGGGAGCCGAGATTGTCCGTGCGTCTACGGCCGGCGCTCTCCGACAAGCGAATGCATGCTCTGAGACGTGTGTCGCGTCTAGAAGTAGTCGCGAAGGAACGCCGCCACCGACTCGGAAATCCCCACGACCTTGTTCGGCTCCGTACGGTGGTGACGACGCCGTGCGCTATCAGTCCCGGCCCCCCTTCATTCTCGCTCGCGAAAATGAAGAGGGTATCTCCGACGGCGATCGACTTCCCACCGTACATGGTCTTCTGTCGGGCGAATACGAACGTTCGCGCGCGGACGTCAGTAACCCAAGCCTTGATCGCGTACTCCATTCGTTCGGTCGTTAGGTCCTTCTGCCGGCGGATGGAACGCATGCGACCGCCATGGCGGGCAGCTGAATAATACGACCGTAGCGCGGCATGGATGAAGGAATATGGGATGGCAGTAACAGGCGCATGAAGATGCGTTCGCGATTCAGTGAGCGGGAAGGGAGCAGGGAGGCACATATCGATTGCGAGCAGTCGCTCACGTCCCTTCACACCGCATCTCACTCGCCAACACGCCGCCCTCAACTACCCCCGCTCCGGGTTTCGTCTTCACGGTGTTTCTGCCTCGCTGGCTCCCGTGTACCGGCTCTCCTAGGCGCTCGTCCCGACGCGCCAATCCCCGCGAAAGCGCCAATCCTCTCCCGCCCACTCTAGCGGAGCGAGATTCGCCAGACGATCATCACGCGACGCACCGCTCAAGCCATCCACGCACAACGTCCTGAGGAGTAATCGCCCGTGCGCAAGGTCAAGGTCGGCATCATCGGGTCGCGATTCCAGGCAGACTGCATCGCCCACTCGGTGAAAATGATGCCGGAGGAATCGGAAGTCGTGGCCGTTGCCTCTCCTTCCCCAGGCAATGCGGCCGCCTTTGCCAAGCGGCATGGAATCCCGAACGCCTATGAGGACTATCGCACCCTCTTGAACGACCCCGAAGTGGAGCTGGTGTCCATCACCGCACCCAACCGCCTCCATGCGCAGATGACCATTGACGCTGCCAAGGCGGGAAAGCACGTGGTGTGCGAGAAGCCGCTTTGCGTGACTCTCGAAGAAGCCGACGCGATGCTCGATGCCTGCAAATCGGCCGGAGTGTTGCTGCTGTACGCCGAGGAGTTGTTCTTCGCGCCGAAGTACGTGAAGGCGAAACAGATGGCCGACGAGGGCGCGTTTGGGCGCGTTCACCTCGTGAAGCAGTCGGAGAAGCACTCCGGCCCACACGCCGACTGGTTCTGGGACGTCAAGCAGTCAGGTGGCGGGGCGCTCATGGACCTCGGCTGCCACGGGATTGCCTTCTGCTGGTGGTTCCTGGGGAAGCCAAAAGTCAAGAGCGTCTACGCGCACCTGTCGCGACAGGTGCACGGTCAGCGCACGTTAGGCGACGACGAGGCCCTCACGATCATCGAATTCGAGGGAGGCACCACCGGTGTTGTCGAGAACTCGTGGACGAAGCCCGGTGGCATGGACGACTGCATCGAGGTGTTCGGGGACAAGGGGCAGACGTACGCCGACATGTTGATGGGGAACGCGTTGCCGACCTACTCCGAGACCGGATTCGGTTACGCCGTCGAGAAGGCAGCGAGCACGAGCGGATGGTCGTGGCCGGTGTTCGAGGAGCACTACAATTACGGATTCCCCCAGGAAATGCGCCACTTCGCGCGTTGCGTACGCGGCAAGGAAGTCCCGATCTCCGATGGAGAGACGGGACGTGTGGTGCAGGAAGTCCTGTACGCCGCGTATGCCTCGGCGGGATTGGGTCGCAAGGTCAATTTTCCGTTTCGGCCCACAGGAGTCGCACGGCCCATCGACCTGTGGTTGCATCCCGAGCAGGCCGAGCGTGCGATCGCCGGACGTTGAGGCTGACGAAAACATGATCGTGACCGAGGTGCTCCAGACGCCCGAGGCGATCGGCGACGCGATGGCCGCCGGTCTCCTGAGACGTTTCGCCGAGGCCCGCGCGGAGGGCAGGCGATTTCTTCTAGGTTCGCCGACAGGTCGAACGCCTCGTCCGGTCTATCACGCGCTGGCGGCTCGGCTGGCGGCCGCCCCAGCCGACCTCAGTCACGTCACGTTGGTCATGATGGATGAGTACCTGGTGCCTGGCCCGGAAGGCCTGGCCCATGCACCGGCCGAGGCGCCCTGGTCGTGCCATTATTTCGCCGAGCATGAGATCCTCGCGCCGCTGCGCCACGTGCTCCCACCGGCGATGATGATTCGTGCGGAGAATGTGTGGTTTCCCCGGGTGGACATGCCTGACGAGTACGACGTTCGCATCGCGGACGCCGGGGGCATCGACCTCTTTCTGCTGGCCTCCGGGGCGAGTGACGGGCACGTCGCGTTTAACCCGCCGGGAACACCGCGCGAATCGCGAACTCGGGTCATCCCTCTTTCCGAGGACACGCGTCGAGATAACCTCCAGACCTTTCCGTCGTTCGGGACGCTCGATGCCGTGCCCCACCATGGGGTGAGCGTTGGGGTGGCGACGATGCTGGGGTC
>JBGAJQ010000029.1:0-60103 GCA_044224875.1 Gemmatimonadaceae bacterium
CGGGAGCCTTACGCGACGGACCGCCATCCAGACGGCGTAGCCGCAGGGCCGGATATTCCCCAAGTGAATCAAGCCCGTCCCGGCGTCGGCCTGCCGAACGATCGACTGAGACCACCGAACCTGGTTCAGGAAGCGCTTGGCGTCGGCGAACGGGAAGGCTTCGCGCGCGATGCGATACGGTTCGCCACCGTCAAAGGCGGCGGCGTCATGGGATGCCACGGTGGACACCACCACTTCGTCGGGGGCGAATCGCCGGCACAACTCGACATGTCGACGGGCGATGCCGCCGAGGTCTGGACCGAAATCCTGTGTGACAAAAAGATGGCGCACGTCAGTCGTCACGCCGCCGTCGCATGCCCAAGTCCCAGAGCATCGCGTACTTCGTAGCGACACTGATCGCCGCCAGCACGGCCAGCAGCACGCCTCGCGTCCCATCGAGAATCCCGCCGCGCAACACGAGCATCGAGAAGAACCGAGCGGGTGGTCGCGTCATCACGCTCCATACGGACGCTCGGCGACCACGTGCAAAGTGCTGTGCAGCCCACCCGCGGCTGTACCGACCGAGCTTCTCCATGTACTCGTCGAGCGACGCGTACGGGACGTGGATGAGCGATTCGCGCAGTTGACCGACACTCCCCGTCGTCACCACGTGCTCGTGCACGGCTCGGTCGTCATAGCGTTGCGATCGATCGAACAAGCGCACGGGCCGGTCACGCTCCCAGCCACCGTGCCGAATCTCACGGCCAAGAAAGAGGTTTCGCCGTGGCACGCGCCACGCGGTGACACCATGTGGTGCGGCCAACCGGCTCGCCACCTCGTCACCTAACGAGGGCGTGCCACGTTCGTCGGCGTCCACGACCAGGATCCACGGCTGTGTGGCGCGCGCGATAGCCGCGTTGCGCTGGCCACCGATCGTGACAAAGGGATGACTGAACACCGTGGCCCCCGCGGCGGTCGCCTCCGGCACGGTGGCGTCCGATGAATCGTTCTCCACCACCAGCACCTCGGCGGCGAACGCGACGCTCCGCACGCAGGCACCGATCTGCTCAGCCTCGTTGCGAGCGGCGATGACCACCGTCACGGGAACCTTTGACGTCATCGCGTCCCACCAACGCCCGCCCCGGCTCCCACCGGCACACGAGCGCGCTCACGAACGCGCCGGGCCGCCTGCTCCAACACCGTAGCAACCTGTCGATCCGAATAGTCGCGCTCCACACGCGCCCGCGCGGCCATCCCCATCGCCGCGCGCCGCGACGGCGAGGCGAGCAACACGGATAATTCGGCGGCAATGCGTGGCGGTTCGAGTGCCGGCAGGAGCACCGCGTGAATGCCATGGGCGACGTAGCGCTCGGTTTCCGGCTTGCGCAGCGCAATGAACGGAATCCCCGACGCCATGAGATCCAGGCAGCCGAGGATTTCCTCGTCACCGTGCCCGACCACGCACCCAATGGTGCCGTGACGCATCGCCGGCTCGCGCGCCACAGCATCGCTGATCCACTCGACGTGTTCTGCCACGCCAAGCGACGCGGCATGCAATTGGACCTCTGGGTCGCCCGCCGCTCCACCCACCACCGCCAGCCGCAACCTTGGATATCGCTCGCGCAGGAGGGCAAAGGCGCGCAGCAACTCGCCGAGTGATGCCGTCCGGGTGGTGCCCGCGGCGCAGACAAGCCGCGGTGTGATCTCGTCGTCGGTATCGGCGGGTTGGGCCGGCACTCGCACGCACATTGGCGCCGCCACGACGTCCCCACCGCCAATCAGTGGACGCACGCTCCCCGCCGTCGCCACCAAGTAGGCCACGGTGGCCCGGCGTTCCGCCAACCGGGCACGCCAGTGACGTTCGAGGGGCTCGTTCGTGGCCACACGACGCAAGAGTACGGGACGACTGTCTCGACGTAGCGCCCACGCCGCGCCGAGCAACTCGGACTCCGACGCCACGGCTATCAGGTCGGGATGTTGGGCGGCCATGATCCGTTTGAGCTCGCGCGAGCGCCGGTAGGGATTGCCCCGCTCCGCCACCGACACGGTCTCCAGTCCGAGGGCCCGTGCCACGCGTTCCACGTCGCCATTCGCGACGGTGGCGACCATCGCGCTGTGCCCCCGCGACATGAGTGCCACCCCGCCATCCACCAGGGCCCGAGCGCTCCCATCGAAAATCTGTCCCGCCACGACGAACAGGGCCCGCACGACCTAACGAGCCGGCAGGGAGATGGCCGCCGCTGGCAGGGACGTGCCAGCATCTGCCTCTTGCACCATCGCCAACCGCGCGTACATGCCGCCGTGCGCCAGCAGCTCGCGATGGGTGCCCCGCTCCACCACGCGCCCGCGATCGAGCACGAGGATTTGCGTCGCGTGCTGGATCGTCGACAGCCGGTGGGCGATAACGAACACCGTGCGACCGGCCAACAGCCGGTCGATGGCATCCTGAACCAACCGCTCGGACTCCGTGTCCAGCGCGGACGTCGCTTCGTCGAGAATGAGGATCGGCGGATCGGTCAGCAGGGCTCGCGCGATGGCCAGCCGCTGGCGCTGGCCCCCCGAAAGCCGGGTTCCACGTTCGCCAACGACGGTGTCATACCCGTTAGGCAGCGAGACGATGAAGTCGTGGGCATTCGCGGCGCGCGCCGCGGCCTCGACCTGGGCCGCCGTGTACCTGCCGGGCGCACCATAGGCTATGTTGTGGCCGACGGTATCGTTGAACAGCACGGTGTCCTGGCTGACGATGCCCGTGAGCGCGCGCAGCGAACCGAGGGAGAATTCCCGGATGTCCACGCCGTCAAAGCGGATGGCGCCGCCGGTCGGCTCATAGAAACGGGGAAGCAGGTCGACCAACGTGCTCTTTCCCGCGCCACTCGGACCAACCAGGGCCACGACCTCACCCCGCCGCGCCGTAAAGGTGACGTCCCGCAAGACTTCGGCATCGTCGTAGGCGAACGACACGCCCTCGAAGGAAATCCGTTCGCGTGGGGCGGCGGCGGTCCGGCCGCCGCGGTCCTTCGCGAACTCGTCCGGCGTATCGAGGATCTCGAAGAGTCGGTCCGCGGCCGCCAGTGACTGCTGCGCCACCGTCGGCACCTGCGACAGCTGCTTCAACGGTTGCAACATGCGCATCACGAGAATCAGGAAGGCAATCAGCATGGACCCCGACACCGTGCCCGTCAGCAGCACCTCTCGCGCCCCAATCCACAGGATCGCAACCGCGATCGCCGTCCCCACGGTCTCCGTGATCGGCTGAGCGAGGTAGGCGATGCGTGTCACGCGCACCATGCCCCGCGCATACTGGTCGCTGGCCTGACGAAAACGTCCCTCCTCGAACCCCTCGGCGCCGTAGGACTTCACCAGGCGGATGCCCGTGACGCTCTCCTGGACGATCGCCGTCATGTCGCCATACTGGTTGCCAAGACGCTTGTGTCCCTTGCGCAACTTGCGCAGCAGCGGCTGCAACAAGCCGATGAGAATCGGCGCGATGACCAGCGACACCAGGGCCAGCCGCCAGGAAATGGCAAACAGTGCCACGATCGTGGTCACCACCACCGCCGCACTCTGGATGGAGCGCGTCACAGCCTCGGTGATCACCTGCTTCGTCTGGGCGGAATCGGTGAGGATCCGGGACAGGATCTGTCCCGCCTTGGTGCGAGTGAAGTACGCGAGTGGGAGGCGCTGCACGTGGGCGTAGACGGCGTTTCGCAGGTCCCGCGTCACGTACTCCTGGAGCGACGCGCCCAACTGGCCGCTCATCCACACCAATACATTCTTGAGCGCTACCGCGGCCAGGATCACCAGGATGACGTTTCGCAGCGCCCCCATCTTGTCGTCGGGGTTCAGGAACACGCCAATCACCCGCTGCTGCAACTGACTGATCGGGCCGGCCGGGGTCGTCGTCCCGAAGATCGCGTCCAGAAAGGGGATCAACAGGGTGAACGAGAAGACGTCGAGCACCGCCGCCCCAATGTTGCAGGCGACCGTGCCCACCATGCGCCACGCATGCGGCCGGAGGAAACGCAGGAGCCGAGCGTACATGTCCTAACGAGGGGAGCGTGCGGCGCGTGCCACTAGGCGCGTCCGTTCGGTGTCAACAAGGCCAGGGGAACGATGCACTCCTCAGGCGTGACCCCGCCATGCAGAAAACTCCCCCGATAGCGACTCTGGTATTCGCGCAATTTGGTCGGGTAGACAAAGAACGTATTCCCGGCCGCCAGCAGCGTGTTCGCGCCCAACCCGCGGCGCGGCAGCCGCAACAAGTCTTCGTTTGGGAACAGCAACGCCTGCTCGGCGCGCTCGGGGCGCAGGTCCTCGCCAAACTTGTAGCGCAGGTTTTGCGTCGCATCGCGCTTCGCAAACACCGTCGCCGGCGACGTACAGTGGATCGATCCGTGATCGCTGGTGAGGACCACGGTCACTTTCCGGCGCGCCGCCTCCTTCAACAGGCTGAAGAGCGCGGAGCGTTTGAACCACTGCTCGGTCAGCTGCCTGAGTGCGATTTCGTCGCGAGCCACTTCATACAGGATCGCCGACTCCGACCGGCCATGGGTTAACAGGTCCACGAAATTGAACACGAACGCCCCGATTCCCTCGATCGGAATCGCCGACGAGATGCGCCGCTCCAGGTCCTCGGAGTCCTGCGGCGTGGAAATTTTCTCGTACCGCAACGGCACCGAGAGCTTCATCTCCTTCAACTGCGCGTCCAGCAACTCGCGTTCGTGTGCATTCAGGGTCTCGTCGTCGCGCTCCCCCCACCAATCGGGGAAGCGCGCCGCGATCTCGCCGGGAAACAGTCCGCTGAACAGGGAGTTTCGCGAGTATGGCGTGGCCGTCGGCAGGACGGCGAAGTAGTGCGTGGTCTCCACCTCGAACAGCGGCGCGACGATGCGTTCGAGCACGCGCCACTGGTCCAGGCGCAGGCAGTCCACCACCACCAGGGCCGCCACCCGCTTCTCCTTCAGGACGGGAAGGAGGAATTCGCTCACCACGTCGATCGACAGCGGGGGCCGATCGCCCTCGAGGTTCTTCAGCCACTGCGGATAGGCCCGGTACATGAACTGGGCAAACTCGCGGTGCATGTCTGGATACAGGCCGCGCAAGGATTCATACAACCCCGGCTCGCCCGCGTCCGCCAGCTCCACATCCCATCGCATCAACTCGTCGAATCGTTCAATCCATCCGCGCCAGTCGAGCACCCGGTCACGCTCCAGCTCCATCGCCCGGAACCGGTCCACGAATGAGCGCGCGACCGCCTGCTGGCGAATGCGTGTGCCTTCCAGGATCTTCGTGACCACGGAGAGCACCTGTCGTGGATTGACCGGCTTGACCAGGTAATCAGCCAGCTGCGCGCCTAACGCCTCGCGTAAGGTGGCGTCCTCCTCACTCTTCGTGACCATGACCACCGGCAGGCTGGGCGCGACGTCCCGCACGTCCCGCACGGTGTCCAAGCCGCGGCGCCCCGGCATCTGCTCGTCCAGGAGCATCACATCGTACGACCGTCGCCGCAGCATTTCCAAGGCGTCGTCGGCGTTTGTGGCCACGGCAACTTCGTATCCCTTGTCCGCCAGAAAAACCCGATGCGGTTCCAGCAGCTCCGCCTCGTCGTCCACCCACAGGACGCATTTGGGCGGCAGGGCAGCCTTCGGTGAGGGTGCAGGCATGTGGTTGAATGTACTCGGAGTGGGGCGCCGTTGGGCGCCGATCGCGATACAGGTGCACGGCCTGCAAGGGAGTTCTGACCGCGGATCGCACTCCAGCGTTTGCCGCGTGGCTGCGGCGGCCTAGATTGCGGTCGTGCAAACGCTTCCGCCATACGCCGTTCGCCCACCGGAGTTCCGGCTGCGTGCGCTGACTCTCCTCGTGAGTCGGCTCGCCTTGGGCGGCCCGCGCGAGATCGCGCTCGCCGCGCTCATGGGAGCGCGCTTGGCCAACACGCCCGATCTGCTCGATCTTCCTCCCGCCGCGCGACGTGCGCGGTGTGCCGGTGCGCGCGCGTGGGCAAGTTCGCTGTCCATCCCCCCATCGGTGAAGACGGCACTTTTGAGTGTGATTCAGGCCACAGAGGACGCCAATCGAGACGCCCTGCTCGCCGCACTCGACGCACTGACAGCAAGCGCCGAAAGCGTGCTCGATGCGCCGTCTCGGGGCGAACTGAAGCGAGCCGTACACGAGACTGCCCCACGCGAGGTGAGCCCCGCATGAGTGGAGACAGCGACCGTCCCTCGGGAGGCGAGACGCCGACCCTGCAATTCCCGATTCGTGGTCGAACGGGAGAGAAAGCGGCCGCGCCGAAGGCACCTGATCCGGCGGCACACTTTGAGGCGTTAAGCGACGGCTCGGCGAAGGGAGAGACGATACCGACGGGTTTTCCCAGTCTCGACGCGTTGTTGGGCGGCGGGATGCGACGCGGCGACCTCGTTGTATTGGGCGGCGACGTCTCCAGCGGCAAGTCGGCGTTGGCGCTGGCGATTGCCTTGCGCGCGTCCACCAACGAGCGGACCGTCGCCTTCCTGTCAGGAGAGATGACACCCGAGCGAGTGATGGAGCGCGCTCTCGCGCTCGAGGGGCGTGTGAGTGTCGACGAACTCCGGGCCGGCGAGCTGACCGATGCCGCGCACACGTCGGTGGCCACTGCCTCCCTGAGGCTCCGCGACCACGGGCCAGTGCTCGTGAGACTTCCCGATAGCGGGTTCACCGGGGTGTCCGACCTGACGGTCGAGCACCTAGGGCTGCAACTGGTGGTTGTGGATGCGCTGCAATCGCTGGCGACAGGGGCCGCGACGTTGGAGGAGGAGCTGGCGCGTGCCGTGCGGGAACTCAAGGATCTTGCCGTCAGACGCAACTGCGCCATCCTGCTCGTGTCGCACATGACCGGCACACCGCGCGGGCGGGCCGACGCGCGTCCGACTCTGGAAGACTTTGGCGCGCTTGGCGCCCTGCGCCAGCACGCCGATGTCGTCGCCGCCGTGTACCGCGAGGAATTGTACAACGCCGCGCCAGGCATCCGCGGGGCCACGGAGTTGCACCTGTTGAAGAACCGCAATGGCCCGACGGGCTACGTCGACCTCTATTTCTACAGCAAGTGGCTGCGTTTCGAAGATGTGATGGAGCCAGAGCGCTGAGCGGCCGCCGCCTGGCCCTCGTGCTGGCGCTTGGCGTCAGCTGCGCGCCACCCCCGCAACCGGTCGTCGCGCCTCCTCCGCTTCCGCCAGCACCAACGCCGGTCGTTCCGATCAAGCCGGTGACACCGGCCACCGGCACGGTCCCCGTCGGCGACTCGACCGCGCTGTACTACGACATCCAGGGCTCCGCGGCGGACACCGTCGTCGTGCCCTTGGGGGTCTTTCTCGACTCCGCCCTCGCGCCCCTCGCACGAACGCACACCGTGGTGTTCTACGACCCGCGGCAACGCGGGCGTTCCACCCACAGCGCCGATACCACACGCTCGACCTTCGCCGCCGATGTCGAGGACCTCGAGCGCGTGCGCTCCGAACTCGGCCTGTCGCGCATGGCTCTCGTTGGCTTTTCCTACTATGCGGCCGTCGCCGCCTCGTATGCGGCGGCGCACCCGCAGCGCGTCACGCGCCTCGTCCTGCTCTCACCGATTGAGCTGACGGACTCCCTCGCACAACACCGAGACGGCGCTGCCGCCATGTCACGCATCGACACCGTGCAGGCCCGGCGCCTGGTGCGTTGGCGCGCCGCCGGCAAGGACACCGTGGACGCAACCGCCTACTGCCAAGCCTACTGGACGGTAAACGCGCCCGTTTACGTGGGAGATACGGCGCACGCCAAACGCGTGCGCACCGACATGTGCTCGCTCCCCAACGAGGGCATTCGCAGTTTCGCGCAGCACATGGCGTTGGTGCTGCGGTCCATGGGACCGCGTCGCGACCTGACCCGCGCGGCCAATGCCGTGACTGCCCCAACGCTCGTGATTCGAGGCGATCGCGACCTGGTCGCCAACCCCGAAGGTGCACGCGCGTGGGCCGCGGCGATTCCCAACGCGCGCTTGCTCACGATTCGTGGTGGCGGCCATCTGGTGTATGTGGACGATCCCGGCGTCATCACCCGCGCACTCACGACCTTTCTTGGTCAGGCGTGGCCCGACGCCGCCGAGCAGGTGCGATAGGTTCACGAATGCCCGCCAAGAAAAGCTCCGCGAGCAGTGCGAAGAAGCGAACGCGTGTCGTCAAACCGCAAAAGCCCGTCGACGCGACGCTCGAGGACGAGGCAGCCGTCGCCAAGAAGGCACCAACCAAGGCACGCCACACCCCCGCGGAAACACTCGCGGTGGCCGAATCGCCGCCGCCCAAAAGCGTTCACGAACCGGCACCAAAACCGGTCACCGATAGCCAGTCAGCTGAACCGGTCCATGCGCGCCATCAACGCCAACCAGCGGACCTCGGGCGCGCGCTGGTCTCGGCATTCCTGACCAACGAGCGCGTCAATCAACTCCTGCTGGACATCGTGAATCCGCGAATCTGGCGGATGCATCCGCCGAGTTCGCGCGGGCGCAACATCGCCACCGCCTTCGCGCACATCCACAATGTCCGCTGTATGCGCATCAAGATGTCCGCCCGCTCGATCATCGCGCCGGACCCCCTGGACCGTGGAACCGCCTCCGTTGACGAGGTCCGCTGGTCGTTAGGTAGCAGCGCGCGCGCCATGGTGAGCCTGGTGGAGGAAGGGCTGGCCGACGGCGGGCACGTTCGTGGCTCACTACCAGATGTGGTGGCCATGGTCAGTGTTGCCATCGCCCACGAGGCGCATCACCGCGGCCAAATCTGCCATTGGCTGCGTGAACTCGGCGCTCCGCTCACGCCAGAACAGCAACTCGCCATGTGGGAATGGGATAAGCGGGTTCGCGAAGTCCGCTATCCCCCCGAGAGCCGGTAACCCCTCGCCGTCTCTGATTTTCGACGGGCCACGGTCCCCGAGTCGGCACCAGCGGTCTATATTTGCTCCCGGAACCTCAGACGGCGCGCGAGACATGGCTGGCCACAGTAAATGGAAGCAGATCAAGCACTACAAAGCCGCGACGGATGCGAAGCGGGGTGCAAAGTTCACGAAGCTCATTCGTGAGATCACGGTAGCGGCAAAGGCCGGCGGCGGTGATCCTGGCGGGAACCCGCGCCTCCGCACCGCCATCGACACGGCCAAGGCCGCGTCCATGCCCAAGGAGAACATCGAGCGGGCGATCAAGAAGGGAACCGGCGAGCTGGAAGGCGTCGACTATGTCGAGGTCCTGTACGAGGCCTTTGGTCCAGGCGGCGTCGCCCTCATGATCCAGGCGTTGACGGACAACGCCACTCGGACGGTCGCCGAGGTCCGGCACAAGCTTTCGCGAGGCAACGGCAACATGGGCGCCTCCAACTCTGTGTCGTGGATGTTCGAGCGGAAGGGCCAGTTGTACCTGGACGCCTCCCGGTACGAGGAGGACGCCACCTTGGAAGCCGCACTCGAAGCCGGTGCGGCCGACTTCGCGAAGGAGGACGACCAGTACGTGGTGAGCACGGATGTTCCGTCGTTTCACACGGTGAAGACGGCGCTCGAAGCCAAGGGCATCGTCGCCACCGAATCCGAGATCGCGTGGATTCCCAAGCAGACCGTTCGCGTCGAGGGCAGTGAGGCCGAGTCGGTGTTGAAGCTGATCGAGGCCCTGGAGGAACTGGACGACGTGCAAAAGGTCGATGCGAACTTCGACATCGACGCCAGCGTGATCGAGGGGCTGGGAGCCGGAAACTAGGGCGCGTGCTCATCCTCGGCGTCGATCCCGGCACGGCCATCACGGGGTACGGTCTCGTGCGCGGGGAGGCGCTCGGCCCGTATACGCTGCTGGAATGTGGCGTCATTCGGACGCAGCCCAGGGATTCCCTCGCGGTCCGGCTGTCCGAGATCCACCGAAGCCTCTGCGACATCATCGCACGCCACCAGCCGGCCGCGCTGGCCGTGGAGGATGTCTTTTACGGAAAGAATGTGCGCACCACCGTCGCGTTAGGCCACGCGCGTGGCGTCATCCTGCTCGCCGGGCAACAAGCGGGCCTGCCCATTCACGAATTTCCTCCCGCCTCCGTGAAGAAGTCGATCGTAGGCGCGGGTGCGGCGACCAAGGAGCAAGTGCAGTTCATGGTGGCCCGCCTGTTGCGGCTCAAGACGCCCCCTGCCCCGTCCGATGCCGCCGATGGCGTGGCCGTGGCCATCTGCGGTCTTATGCAAGGCACACCCCTCGCCATGCACACCGCCGGCCTGCGCTCGACCCGTCGATCGCTCCCGCGATGATTTCCCAGGTCTCCGGCAAGCTCGTCGCCAAGGAGCTCGACCACGTTGAGCTGATGACGGCCGGCGGAGTGGCGTATGAGCTGGCGGTACCACTCGGCACATTCGAGTCGATCCCCCGAGTCGGTGAAAGCTGCACGCTCTACACGCATGTGGTCGTACGCGAGGACGACTGGCAACTGTACGGCTTTGCCACCTTGGCCGAGAAGCGGGTCTTCCGCCGCTTGTTGGTGGCCAACGGTGTGGGGCCGGCGCTCGCCCTAGGCATGCTGTCGGCGCTCTCCGCGGATCGCCTGGTACGCGCCATTCGTGACAAGGACGTCGCCACGTTGATGTCGGTGCCACGCGTTGGCCGCAAAAAGGCCGAGCAGCTCATCCTCGACCTCGCCGAGAAGGTGAACGACTTACTTGCCGCCGACGACGCCGCCCCGCGCCCCGCTGGCGCCGCGCCCGACGACGCCATCCGAGCCCTCGTATCGTTAGGGTACAACAACGCCGACGCCGAACGCGCCGTCCGCGCCGTGCTGGACGGCACCAAGGAAAAGCTCGATGCGGCCGCGCTCATCCGCGCCGCTCTGGCGAAGGTCACGCGATAGCCTCACCATTCCTGCACGTCGCACCCTTCTCAACTTCTGCCGACTTCTGCCTTGCCTGCAATCCGCGCCTCCACGTTCACTGAATCGGTCATTCGCGAAATGACGCGCGTCGCGCAACAATACGGCGCGATCAACCTGGCCCAGGGGTTCCCCGACTTCCCCATGCCCGCCAAGATGAAGGAGGCGGCCTGTGTGGCGATCAATGGGGACATCAACCAGTACGCCATCACATGGGGCGCGCGGGAACTGCGCAACGCGATCGCGGAAAAGTATCGTCACTGGTACGACTTCCCCGTGGATACGGAGCGCGAAGTCACGGTCACGTGCGGTGCTACCGAGGCCATGGCCGCCGTTTTCCTGGCGATGATCGATCCGGGGGACGAGGTCATCGTCTTCGAACCGTTCTACGAGAACTACGGCCCGGACGCCATCTTGGCCGGTGCGAAGCCGGTCTTTATCCCGCTCGAGGCGCCGAACTGGACCTTTGACCCCGACCGCCTGCGGAGCGCGTTCACAACGCGCACCAAGGCGATCATCGTGAACACGCCGCACAACCCCACCGGGCGAGTTTTCACTCGCGAGGAACTCGACCTCATCGCGGAACTCTGCGCGGCCAACGACGTCTGGGCGATTACCGACGAGATCTACGAACACATTCGCTACGCCGGCAATCATCACCTGCTGGCCTCATGGCCAGGCATGCGTGAGCGAACGGTCACCATTAGCGGCCTGTCCAAGACGTTCAGCTGCACGGGATGGCGTTTGGGCTTTGCCATCGCTCCGGAAACCGAAACGACGGCCATTCGGAAGGTGCATGACTTCCTCACCGTCGGTGCGCCGGCGCCATTGCAGGCCGCGGCCGCCGTCGGCATGGCGTTCCCGCCGGAGTACTACAATCATCTCTCGCACGACTACCGGGAGCGTCGCGAACGACTCGGCGCGGCACTGACGACGGCCGGCTTTTCCTTCACACTACCCGAAGGGGCGTACTATGTCTTGGCCGACTTCTCGCGCATGAGCGACATGGACGACAAGGCGTTTTCGCTCTGGCTGGCCCAGGAGGTGGGTGTTGCCACGGTGCCAGGGTCGTCGTTTCACGCCACCCCCGGGCTCGGCAAGAACTACGTGCGCTTCGCGTTCTGCAAGAGGCAGGAGACGATCGACGCGGCCGCCGAGCGACTGGTCAGAATTCCCGAGCTGTTGTAGCGATCGTTAGGCAGCGACGGCCGAGCAATCTTCGGGAGCGGCCGTCGGATCGGCAGGCAGCGCGGGCGCGTTGGTCGTGGAAGGCGCCGCTTCAACGGCGTGGGTCCCGGACTCCACGTCCCGCGCCGGCGGCTCGGCCGGATGTGACACCATCATCGCGACCTCCGAGGCGGCCACTGGCCGGGCGAACAGGTAGCCCTGGCCCAGACGGCATCCAAGCGCGCGAAGCACGCGCAGCTGGTCCGCGGTCTCGATGCCCTCGGCGACCGTCTGCAGGTTCAGGCTTTCGCCCAACGCGATGATGGCGCGGACCAATCGCGGATCCGCCTCGTCGCGGGCAATGCCTTCGACAAAGGCCTTGTCGATCTTCAGGATGTCGATGGGGAATCGCTGCAGGTAGCTCAGCGAGGAATAGCCAGTGCCAAAGTCGTCGAGGGCCAACGTCACGCCTAACGCTCGCAAGCCCCCCAGCACGTCCAGCACCTCGTCTCCGCGATGCATCAGGGTGCTTTCGGTAATTTCCAGCAGCAACTGCGACGACTCGATCCCGGCCGCTGCCACGGCATCGCGAACATCGGTCAGGATCTGGCCGTGCTGGATGTGCCGACCCGAGATGTTCACACCGACATGGATGCGCACGCCCGTCTCCTCCTTCCATGCCCGCGCCTGTCGCGCTGCCTCGTGCAGGACCCAACGGCCGATGTCCTCGATCAACCCCGCTTCTTCGGCGATGGGAATGAAGACCGACGGCGAGATCATGCCATGTCGGGGGTGCCGCCATCGCAACAGGGACTCCACACCAAAGAGCGCCCGCGTGTCCAGGTGAACGATCGGCTGGAAGACCAGGGAAAGCTGCGAACTGCCAATCGCGCGGCGCAGGTCATCCTCCAGCTCCAACCGCAGTACCACGTCGGCGTGCATCTGTGGTTCATAGGTCGCGCCGCCGCTCTTGCCTCGCGTCTTGGCGATGTACATGGCCAGGTCGGCGTTGCGCATGAGCTCCGCAGGCGTGCTGGCGTCACGCGCGCTGGCGATGCCGACACTCACACGGACCCTGATCTCGCGTCCAGCCATCGAGATGGGCTCGCGCAACACACGCTGCACGCGGTCGGCCACCTCGGTGGCTCGGGCGAGCCCGCCGCAGTCCTCCAGGAGCACGCCAAACTCGTCGCCCCCCAGGCGCGCCAACGTGTCGCCTTCGCGCAAGGTCGTCTGGAAGCGAGCCGACACCACCGACAGTAGCGCATCGCCGGCGGAGTGCCCCAGAGAATCGTTGACCTTCTTGAAGTCATCGAGGTCGATGAACAGCATCGCCACCTGCGACAGGTCGCGGTGCGAGCGCTTCATCGCGTGATCCGTGCGGTCGATGAACAGCGTGCGGTTGGCCAAGTTCGTCAGCGGGTCATGGAAGGCCTGGTGCGTCAGGCGACGTTGGAGTTCCTCGCGTTCGGACACATCGCGGCTGTTGAGCACGATCCCCGTCACCGTGCGCTCGGTCAGGAGGTTCGTGGCCACGTGCTCCATGAGGATCCATCGCCCGTCCCCATGCCGCATCCGGAACTCCACGCGCGGTGTCTCGTTAGGGGCGCTGGCCGCCAGCGACAGCAGTCGCAGCGCCGCATCCAGATCATCCGGGTGCACCAGTTCCACGAGCAGTCGTCCGGCAAGGTCACTGTCCGATCGGCCGAGAATCTGCTGGATCGCGGGCGACGCAAAGCGCACCGTCGAGTCCACGTCCACAATCAGGATGACGTCGGAGGAATGCTGCACCAGGGCCCGGAAACGGGCCTCGCTCTCCAGCGCCTTGGACTCCGTGAGCAACCGAAGGTTCTCTCGGACCGCAATCGCCTGACGCAATACCGCCAGCCCGGAGATAGCTGCCGCGCCTAACGACAGAACGAACACCTGATTAGCGCCGGTACTGTAACCGACGTAGAGTAACACCAGGAACAGGAGCGCCGACGATCCATAAGCCAGGTACGACGTGCTCCTGGCTGGCGGCCCTTCGACCCGGTGGGCCGCGGTACCGGACTCGCCCCGCGCCTGCCACGCCGCCATCGCCACACCCACATACCCTGCAGCCCATACCGCGTCGATGTAGCTGCCCGGCGCGTACGTGCCATGACGCAGCCGCCACGCGTGCATGGTGTCACCAACCAGCGACAGCACGATACCGACGATCAGCCATCGCACCGGTACGGATACGCGCGCCGGCATGTGCCGGATCACCAGTACCGCCAGCGCCACCAGGATCAACACGTCGCCGAGTGGATATCCCAGCGTGTAGACCAACTCGTACGGCACGTGCTCCCCGCTCAGCGATTCACCAAACTGCGCGAAGTACCACATCGTGCTGCCAGCGGACACGATGACCATCGCCACGTCCAACCAGTACCGCGTGGAGTCGTCCCGCGACCGCGCGGTATGCGGAAAGCGCAACACACCGACGAGGAAGAGCGGGTAGAACATGAGGTAGATCGGATCCGACCACGACACGAGGGGACTCTGTCCCTTCACCGTCTCCAGGTACCACCACCACACATTGCCAATCCAGGCGAAAGCATAGGCCATCCCGATCCACCGCCACCCGGCGCGCACTGCCGGATGGACGCGGACGTCACGCCCCGTCCGCCACGCCGTGACGGCCAGCATCCCGCCTAACAAGACGTCCGCAATGTTCTCGAAGTCGATCCGGGCAGTATTGGAGGCCCCCGGGATGACGTGCAGGCCAACCGTCACCACCGTGCGCAGCACGAACAGCCACGCCACGGCCGCGCCGTCGAATGGCGCCAAAGACGCGGCGCGCCGGCGCCACTGAGGCAAGCGGAAAAAGGAGGGGACGCGCATGGATTCTGCTCTATAGTTTCGTCCCCAACTCAGGTCAGACTTTAGCGCCGCGAGTACTTCACGCGTCGATCAGCGGCCCGCGACGGCCCTCTCCCGGAACGTCGACCCGTCCAAGCCTTACCGGCCCGCGGCGACGGTCGCGCACCCCTCAACTCACCGCCGATACCCCTGCAGGCGAGGGCGAGTACATCTGCACCACGGTGAGCGAACGCGGCGTGTCCACCATGCTCGAGACAAACTCCTCCGCAGGCATCGAACGGGAGAACAGGTACCCCTGCCCCAAGGCACAGCCAAGCGTCAGCAGCCCATCGCGTTGCTCTGGTCGTTCGATCCCCTCGGCGATGGTCTCGAGCTGTAGAGTTCGGCCAAGGGCCACGATGGCCCGTGTGAGGTCCGTATCAACTCCGCGCGTTCCGACCGTGCCCACGAACGACCGATCGATCTTGAGGATGTCGATCGGAAATCGTCGGAGGTATCCGAGCGACGAGTAGCCCGTGCCAAAGTCGTCCAACGCGAGCTCCAGACCCAGCGCCTTGAGATCCCGCAGCTTTTCCACCAGCGCCGACGACTCCTGCATGAGAACACTCTCAGTGATCTCCAGTGTCAGCATGTTGGGCGGCAGCCCCGATTCCTTGAGTGCGTCACGTACGTCGTCCACCAGTGACGACTCGTGAAAGTGACGCCCCGACAAGTTCACGGCGATGCGCAATGAACGATTGCGCCTTTGCCGATGACGCCACTCCTGGGCCCGCGCGCATGCCTCACGAAGCACGGTCCGGCCAATCGGCACGATGAGACCCGTGTCTTCCGCCAGGGAAACGAAGTCCGATGGAGCCAGCAAACCGCGCTCGGGGTGGCGCCATCGCACCAGCGCCTCGGCACCGTACACCATTCCCGTTGCCAGGTGCACGATCGGTTGATACTCAACAAAGAACCCGCCTCGATCCACGGCGTGGCGGAGGTCTGCCTCCAGCTCCAACCGATTCATGACCTCCGCGTGCATCTCACGTTCGTAAATCGCAAAGCGCCCCTTCGCCCGCGACTTCGCGAAGTACATCGCCAGATCGGCATTCCGCAGGATCTCGTCCGGCGTATCGCCATGCGACACGTCGGCGATCCCGATGCTCACACTCACGAATACGTCGCGCCCGCTCACCCGAAACGGAGTGCGTAGCCCCTCGGCGATCCGGTCGGCGACGGCAGTTACCGTGGCGTAGTCCTCGACCCCCTCCAACAGCACCGCAAACTCGTCTCCACCAAGCCGCGCAATCATGTCGCCCGGGCGAACGCAGGACGCCAGTCTCGCCGACGCCGCGACCAACAGCTCGTCCCCGACCGCGTGACCTAACGAGTCATTGACCTTCTTGAAATCATCGAGGTCCAGGAACAAGACGGTCGCGGGATGTCGCTCGCGTCCCCGCCGCCCTACGGCCCGCGCCACGCGATTCAGGAACAGCGTGCGATTGGCCAGTCGCGTCAGTTCGTCGTGGAACGCCTGGTGCGTAAGTCGCGCTTCCAGTGAATGGCGCTCCGACACGTCCCGTGCGTTCACGACAATGCCCGCCACGGTCGGTTCGTGGAGCAGGTTCGTGCCCGTGTTCTCCACCCAGAGCCACGACCCGTCGTACCGCCGCATCCGCCACTCCTCCACCACCGGCACGCCCTTGGTGCGCCGCACATTGGCTAGGAATCGCTCGGCAATCGCCACATCCTCCGGATGCGTGACGTCGGCAAGCGTTGCTTCCGAGATCCCTCCAAACAACCCCTCTGCCGACGGCGTCACGTAGCGCGCCGCGCCGTCGGGATCAAGAATCAGGATTGCGTCAGTCGCGTTCTGTACCAGCGCCCGAAAGCGGGCTTCGGAGGCAGCCAACCGCTGCACGTCGCGCTGGACGAGGGCTATTCGCCGCACCAACTCCAGCAGGACCATCGTGACGATGGCCAGCACAAGTCCGGGTACGGGCCATGTTCCCGTTACCGGAGCGGGCATGTCGGAGCGAAGGGCGCGACCGTCCAGCGGAGGACTGGACCGTGGTGTGGGGACACATTGTTAAACGCGCCTCACGTCCGAAGGTCACGAGGATGGCTTTCGGATTTTCTTTGGGACATATTTTTGACTCGAGAACGTTGCTCGTCAGCCCAGAATCGCCCTGATGCCTCACGAGATCACCACACCAGACGCGCTTCCCGAAGAGGGTCCCGTCGAGCTGTCGCTGCGCCCGCAACGGCTCGCCGAGTTCATCGGGCAACAGAAGGTCAAGGAGTCGCTCCGCATTTACATCGACGCGGCCCTCGGCCGCCGCGAGCCGCTGGATCACGCCCTGTTCTTCGGCCCGCCCGGTCTGGGCAAGACAACCCTCGCCGAGCTGATCGCGCGCGAGCTGGGCGTGAACATCCGAAATACATCCGGCCCGGCGTTGGAAAAGCCGGGGGACCTCGTGGGCACCCTCACCAACCTGCGCGAAGGGGACATTCTCTTCATAGACGAGATCCATCGGCTGCGTCCAGTCATCGAGGAGTTTCTCTATCCCGCGATGGAGGACTTCCGGATCGACATCCGGCTTTCCGAGGGTCCAAAGGCGCAGACGATCACCATGCCGATCGAGCGCTTCACGCTGATTGGCGCCACCACGCGATTGGGGATGCTCACGCCGCCCATGCGGGCCAGGTTCGGGATCGTGATGCGGTTGAACTACTACCCCACGGAGGACCTCGAGCAAATCGTCCAGCGCACCGCCGCTGTCCTCCGTGTGCCGATCGACGCCGACGGCACCGCGGAGATCGCCCGTCGGTCGCGCGGCACCCCACGCATTGCCAATCGGCTGGTACGCCGCATCCGCGACTTCGCGGAAGTGCGGGCCGGCGGCCGGATCGACCGCAGCGTCGCGAACGAGGCGTTGCAGCTGCTGGATGTTGATCACTTCGGCCTGGATGACATGGATGCCCGCATCTTGCGCGCAATCATCGAGAAGTTCGAAGGGGGGCCCGTTGGCATCAGCTCCATCGCCGTCGCCGTCGCCGAAGATCCGGGCACGATCGAAGAGGTCTACGAGCCCTTTCTCGTGCAGAATGGCTTCCTGCAGCGCACCCCGCGTGGACGCGTGGCCACGACGCTGGCCTATCGGCACTTCGGGTACCAGCCACCCGCATCGGCGGTCCGCGATCAGGAACAGCCCGGGTTGTTCTCGACCTAGCCACGACGACCGACGTGGCCAACGGCCTTCGCACCAGCGACTACGCGTTTGAGCTGCCCACCGAACTGATCGCGCAACTCCCCGTCGCCGAGCGGGATCAGAGTCGCCTCATGGTCGTGGAACGGTCCAGCGGACGGGTGGAACACGCGATGTTTCGCGACTTGATTGGACTGATTCCCGCGGGGGACGCCTTGGTCCTCAATACCACGCGCGTGATTCGGGCCCGGCTCGTCGGACGACGACTCTCCGGCGGGGCCGGAGAGGTCCTGCTACTGCGACCGATCGGAATGCCCGAAGAGAAGACCTTCGAGGCAATGGTTCATCCTGGCGGAAAACTCAGGCCTGGGCGGCGACTGTATGTCACCCCCGACCTCTCCGTGGACATCCTGTCCATCACCCAGCGTCGCACCCGCACGGTGCGGCTCATCACGCCACTTCCCGCCGACGAAGCCATTCATCGATTCGGACACATTCCGCTGCCTCCGTACATCAACCGTCAGGATGAGGCGAACGATTCCGAGCGCTATCAGACGGTGTACGCCGAGACGCAGGGTTCGGTGGCCGCCCCCACCGCCGGCCTGCACTTCACCACGGACTTGTTAGGCCGACTGGACGCCAAGGGCGTGCAACGCGCCAATGTGGTGCTGCACGTTGGGGCTGGCACCTTCAAGCCGGTCGAGGTGGAGGATCCAACCCAGCATCCGATGCACGAAGAGTGGTTCTCACTCCCTGCGGGCGCGGCTGGTCAGCTCAACCACGTGCGGGCAAAGGGCGGGAAGATCTGGGCGGTGGGCACCACGTCGGCCCGTACCCTCGAAAGCACCGTGCGCCCAGACGGCACCTTCGTCCCCGCCGAGGGTGAGACAGATCTGTTCATTCGCCCCGGCTACACCTTTCGCGCGGTAGACAGGTTGATCACCAACTTTCATCTTCCGCGCTCGACGTTGCTCATGCTGGTGGCCGCGTTCGCCGGGTACGAACTGACCATGCGCGCGTATGCACTCGCGATCGAACAGCGTTACCGGTTCTACTCGTATGGCGATGCGATGGTCATTCTCTGAACGGTCGGTCGGCCGACGACTGCCTAACTACTCCCCGTGACCTTCCGGTTCGACATCGCGCATCAGGCTTCGCCGGGCAACGCACGCGCGGGCGCCTTTCACACACCGCACGGCACGGTGCAGACGCCGGCCTTCATGCCCGTCGGCACCCTGGCCAGCGTCAAGGCCCTCGATCCCGACGACCTGCACGCGCTTGGGGCGGAGATGATCCTCGCCAACGCCTATCACCTGCACTTGCGGCCTGGCGACGCCGTCATCCGCGCCCTCGGTGGCCTGCACCGATTCATGGCTTGGCACGGACCAATCCTCACCGACTCGGGCGGATTTCAGGTGTTCTCCCTGGAGTCACTGCGCACCCTCACCGAGGACGGTGTCGAGTTCCGCAGCCACATCGACGGCTCCAAGCGAACGTTCACGCCAGAATCCGTGATGGCTATCGAGCGCAACCTGGGGGCCGATGTCATCATGCAGTTCGATCACGTCATCCCTGGGCAGTCGGAATTCGGGCTCGCCCGCGAAGCCAGCGATCGGAGCATTCGCTGGTTGGATCGATGCCGTGTGGAATTTGAGCGCCTCGAACTCGAGGACCCGATCACGCATCCAGCGCCCAGCGGCAACGCGCCAGCCGCAACCCCGCAACGACAGGCCCTCTTTCCCATTGTGCAGGGCGGGATCCACCCCCACCTGAGGCGCGATGCGGCACGAACCATTGCGTCCATGACGGACTGGGTCGGCATCGGCATTGGCGGGCTTTCCGTGGGCGAAGCCAAGCCCGACATGTATGAGATGCTGGACGTACTTCACGAGACATTGCCACGGGATCGCCCGCGCTACCTGATGGGCGTCGGCTTTCCCGAAGACCTCGTCGAGGCGGTCGCGCGCGGGGTAGACCTCTTCGACTGTGTTGCACCCACTCGAATGGGTCGCAACGGAACGGTCTTTACCAGCACGGGGCGAGCAAACGCGAAGCGTGCCGACTGGCGCGAGGACGCAGGTCCTATCGACCCCACCTGCGACTGCGCGGCGTGCCGGCGTTTTTCAAGGGCCTATATCCGGCACCTCTTCGTGTCCGACGAGATCCTCGGGCTCCGCCTCCTGTCCCTGCACAATGTACATTTCCTCGTCGCCCTCATGCGCCGCGCACGCCAGGCCGTCCTCGACGATACGTTCGACGCCTGGAGCCGTGATTGGCTGGCGCGCTACCACTCCGGATCCGATCCATCCCAATGACCGCTCCGCTCCTTCCCTCGCTCGTCCTGCTGCAAGCCACCGGTGGTGGTATCTCGATGGTTGGCTTCGGCATCCAGATGGCCGCCATCTTCGCCATCTTTTATTTCCTCATGATCCGGCCGCAACAAAAGCAGCGGAAGCAGCACGAGGAACGACTCATGCAGCTCAAACGCGGCGACAGCATCGTCACATCGGGCGGAATCGTCGGCGAGGTGTTGCATGTGAAGGACGGGGTCAAAGATGGCGCTCCGACCAAGGGTCTCGAGGATCAAGTGACGATTAAGTCCGGCGAGTCCAGGCTCATTGTCGAACGTGGTCGAATCGCTCGCATCACCTCCGGCACCGCCACGGCCAATCCATCCGCATGAGCCTGCTCGACATCCATGTCCTCGGCGCTCCCATCCTGCGCGTCGAGACGCGCATCGTGACGGAGTTCACGGATGAACTCAAGGTTCTCGCTGAGAACATGTTCGAGACGATGCACGCCGCCGAGGGGATCGGCTTGGCCGCACCACAGGTGGGCCGCGAGGAACGGCTGGCGGTGATCGAGGTGGACAAGGCTCGGTACGTGATCGTGAATCCCGAGGTCACACTGGAGGAAGGTGAAGAGCGGGGGGAGGAAGGCTGCTTGTCCATTCCTGACATTCACGGCGACGTGGATCGCGCCACACACGTGATCGTGCAGGCACAGGACATCGATGGGAAACCGATCGAGATCGACGCGCAAGGACTCCTCGCGCGATGCTTGTTGCATGAGATCGATCACCTGCACGGCAAGCTCTTTATCGACTACCTGAGCATCCTCAAGCGACGTGCCGCGCTAGGCAAGTGGGAGGCCGCGCGATCGAAGTACCCCGGCAACATTCGCAAACTCGTGCCAGCAGGCGTGCCGGGGCATCGCATTCCCGCACCGGAGCACGGGGAGTTGTAGGTGCGCGTGCTCTTCTGGGGAACGCCGGATTTTGCCGTCCCTCCCCTGCGCGCATTACTCGGCGAGGGGTACGACGTCGTCGGTGTGGTCACTCAGCCGGACAAGCCACAGGGTCGCAGCCGGTCCGTCACCGTGGCGTCGCCGGTCAAGACACTGGCCATCGACGAGGGCATTCCGGTGTTGCAGCCGGAGCGTCCTCGCGGCGAGGAGTTTCTCGACGCGGTGCGCGCACTGCGTGCGGACATCTCCGTGGTCGTAGCCTATGGGCACATCCTGCCAACGGAGGTGATCGACACGCCGTCGTTAGGCACGCTGAACATCCATGCGTCCCTGTTGCCGCGATGGCGCGGAGCCGCACCCATTCATGCCGCCATTCGCGCCGGTGACAGTGAAACCGGCATCACCATCATGCGGCTGGTCAAGGAACTGGACGCCGGGCCAGTCTTGCTGCAGGCCTCCACGCCCATCGAGAGCGACGAGACCCTCGGCGAGCTGCAGCTCCGCCTCAGTGAACTGGGTGCGCTCGCCATTGTGGAGGCACTCACCCTGGTCTTCCTCGGGAACGCAGCGGAGTACCAGCAGGACCATGCAGCCGCCACGTATGCGCCGAAAATCGATCGCACCCAGCAGCGTATCGACTGGTCACTGCCGGGCGACGAGGTTGCGCGTCAAATCCGCAGTCTTGACCCGCGACCTGGCGCCTTCAGCACCCTCGGCGATCTGGAGGTCAAGCTCTTTGGCGGGCGCGCCGCTCGCGACGCCACGGGCTCCCCTGGCGCAGTGCTCGACGTGGATGAGTCCGGCCTCCTGATCGCGTGCGGAAGTGGCGGCATCCGCTGCACCTACGTGCACCCTGCTGGCAAGCGGCGACTGGCGGCCCTCGACTGGGCGCAGGGTCGTGGCGTTCGGGTTGGCGACCGGTTCGAGTGAACGGCATCGTTAGGTTTTCGCGCTTTTCCCGCCCCGCGGCGTTCCTGTGGCCTTCTGCCGGGAGCCCCAGGCAGCGGCTATCTTTTCTCCATGATCCGTGATGACCCGCAGGGGGCCGGCGGAACGGCGGTTGTCAGGGGCGGCGTGACCGACGGTCGCGTCGTGGCCGCCGACGTGCTCGGCGACTTGCGAAGCGGCATGCTCCTGGACGCCGCCTTCGATCGGCGCGCGGCACCCATGGACGCGCGAGATCGGCGATGGACGCAAGAGCTTGTGTTCGGCACCCTTCGACGCCGCGGCTGGATAGACGCCGTGCTCGATCGGTGCGTACGCGGCGGGCTCTCCCGCATCGATCCCGAACTCACGGACGTGCTGCGCCTCGGTGTCTACCAACTGCTCTTCATGGGCAGTGTGCCGCCGTATGCGGCGATTGCACAAAGTGTGGAACTCGCCAAGCAACGGCGGGGCATTGGCGCCAGCAAGCTCGCCAACGCCGTGCTTCGGCGCGTGGACCGCGAGCGGTCAGACCTGCGGCCCGAAAGCGGCGTGCAGGATCCGGTCGAGGCGCTGGCCATCACCCACTCACATCCCCGATGGTTGGTCGCTCGCTGGGTGCAACGGTGGGGCATCGCCCACACGCGACAATTGCTCGATGCGAACAACACCGAGCCACCACTGATCGTGCGTCCGTTCGGCGTGGTACGGGAGCAGCTGGAGGCATCACTGGAGCGCAGCGGCGTCACCTGCGAAGATGCGCCGTTGGTGCACGACAGCGTACGTCTCGTGGGACCGCTGGCGCTGACGGAGCTCGGTGCGTTCCGCCAAGGGATGCTGTTTGTGCAGGACCCGGCGGCAACATTGGTTGCCAAGTACGCCGCCTTCGAGGCGAATGGCGTCGTGGCGGACCTCTGCGCCGCGCCGGGCGGAAAGGCGCTGGAACTGTCGCATCGTGCGGCGCTCGTGGTCGCTGGCGATCGCGCCGCCAGTCGATTGGGCCGCCTTCGAGAGAATGTGCTTCGTCTGGACGCTCGAAATGTCCAGCTGGTGGCCATGGATGCGCGCGAACCAGCGTTAGGCATGGTGGATGGCGTGCTGATCGACGTCCCGTGCACGGGAACGGGAACGCTGCGCCGTCATCCGGATGCTCGATGGCGCCTCAAGGTGTCGGACCTCGCCGTCATGGCCACCACCCAGCGCGCCATCCTCGAGTCCGCGTCTGCGATCGTTAGGCCTGGCGGCCTGCTGGTGTACAGCACGTGTTCCCTGGAGCCCGAGGAGAATGATGCGCCGGTGGACGCCTTCCTGGCGCGGCATCCCGAGTGGACCCTGGAACCGCCGCCGGAGCACACCGTACCCGAGTCGGTGATCGACGCCGGCCGGCTTCGCGTACTTCCGCATCGCCATGGGGTCGACGGGGCCTTCGCGGTGCGCCTGCGGCGCCTCGACGTGCCCGGTACCCTGGCGGCATGATCTCGCCACGCCTGCGATCGGCCCTGCGGTACCTGGCTCTGGCCGCCGCGGGATTTCTGCTCGGCTACCTCATCATTGCCTTGTTCGTCTTTCCGAACGACGGAGTCGACGACGGTGTCAAGGTGCCGGCCGTCGTCGGCATGTCCTACGATGACGCGGTGAAGCGACTCGCCGCCATCGGACTCAAGGCGTCGTTAGGCGAATCCAGGGTCAGCGCATCGGCGCCCAAGTCCCGCGTCCTGAGTCAACGCCCGGCCGGCGGTCTGGATGCCACCCGCGGGTCCACCGTACTGCTCGACGTCAGTGCCGGTCAACAACGCGCCACGGTCCCTTCGATCGCGGGCCAGGCGCAGGACGCCGCCACCGCGGCCCTGGCCAGCGCGGGATTGGCGTTAGGCGACATCACCGAGCAGAACGCCGACCAACCCCGTGGCACCGTCCTCCAGCTTCGCCCCGATGCCGGGCAGGTCGTCCCCGCCGGAACTCACGTCGACCTGGTGATCTCAGCCGGCCCTGCCTTGCTCACCATGCCCGAGGTCATTGGCAGGGAATTGTCCGAGGCGCGACTCATGTTGGAGCAGTTGGGCGTGGAAGTGGCGCCGGTGGAGTATGATTCCTCCAGCTCACTCCCGCGCGGTTCTGTCATCTCGCAGTCTCCATCGGCGGGTTCCAGCATTCCCACGGGCACTGCCGTCGTCCTTCGCGTGGCCGGAAGACCATGACCGTTCGCATCGCCCCCTCGATCCTCAGCGCCGACTTTGCCCACCTGGGTGACGACATCGCCATGTGCGTGGAAGGCGGCGCCGACTGGATCCACATCGATGTCATGGACGGCTGCTTCGTGCCCAACCTGAGCTATGGCGCCAAGGTCATCGAAACGGTGCGTCGGCTCACGACCCTGCCGCTCGACGTGCACCTGATGGTCGTGCAACCGGAGAAATACTTCGAGAGCTTCGCTGCCGCCGGCGCCAATGTGCTCACGGTGCACCAGGAGGCCACCCCGCACCTTCATCGTCAGCTCCATCGAATCCGTGAGCTGGGGTGCCGGGCAGGCGTCGCCTTGAACCCGTCGACGCCGGTCGACACGCTGCAGGACGTGGCGGCGGACCTCGACCTGGTGCTCGTCATGACCGTGAACCCGGGGTTTGGGGGGCAGTCCTTCATTCGATCCGCCATCGACAAGGTCCGGCGCACGCGCGCGATGCTCCGCGCCATCGGAAGTCAGGCCGCCGTGGAGGTCGACGGTGGGATCGCTCGCGACACCATCGCCGAATGCTGGCGCGCCGGTGCCGACACCTTCGTCGCCGGCAACGCCGTATTCGCCGCGCCTGACCCACGCGCCGAGATCCGGGCCCTGCGCGCATTGTGCATGGAGCAGGTGTGACCACACGCCAGCTCCTGGCGTTTGCCCTGGCGGCGATCGGCGTCGCGGTCGGCGGGTACGTCGTCGGTGGCCGCCTCGGCGGACTGCGCGTACCACCGCAGGTTGCCAAGGGAGCGATGGCGCCCGACTTCCAGGGCGCCGTGACGCTCGACATCCCCCCGCGCCCGCGAAACATCACGGATTACCGTGGCGATGTCGTGCTGTTGAACCTGTGGGCGACGTGGTGTGGACCGTGCGAGGTCGAAATGCCGAGCATCGAGTCCCTGCATCGGCGCTTGCGCGACCGTGGCCTGCGCGTGGTAGCCGTCAGTGTCGACGATCCGGGGAATGAAGCGCGTATTCGCCAGTTCGTTGCTTCCCATGGGCTCACCTTCGAGGTCTTGAACGAAGGCAGCGGCCAGATCGAGAACGACTACCAGACGGCGGGGATTCCCTCCACGTACCTGATCGATCGCCAGGGTGTGATTCGCCTGAAGGTCATCGGCGCCGCTGACTGGGATGCACCTGAGCGACGCGCGCAGATCGAGTCGGTGCTGGCCGAACGAGGAGGTCGTGCCTCGACTCGTCCAAGCGCTTCCACCGCGAAGAATTCGCCATAGCATGACGCGCGTCCTCGGCATTGAAACGTCGTGCGACGAGACGTCGGCGGCCGTGCTCGACGAACGCGATGGCATCGTGACCACGAAGTCGATCGTCATCCTGTCGCAGGATGTACATCGCGTGTTCGGCGGTGTCGTGCCGGAAATCGCCTCGCGCGCCCACATGACGTCGATCGTGCCCGTGGTCGATCAGGCGCTGGCCGACGCCCATGTGTCGTTAGGCGACGTCGACATCGTGGCGGTCACCAACGGCCCTGGTCTGGTGGGCGCGCTCCTGGTTGGTGTCAGTTACGCCAAGTCGCTCGCCTTTGGCGCCAGCAAGCGACTGATCGGTGTGCATCACATGGAGGGACACCTCTTTGCCACCTCCCTCGAGCACCCCGAGGCCGTGCCACCGTTCACTGCCTTGCTGGTCTCCGGCGGTCACACCATGCTCATCGACTGCCCGTCGTGGGGCGAATACCGACTCCTCGGCCGCACCCGAGACGATGCAGCCGGCGAGGCCTTTGACAAGGTGGCCAAGCTCCTCGGGCTACCGTATCCAGGCGGGCGACCACTCGAAATGCTGGCCGCACAAGCCCATGCTTCGCATGTCCGGTTCACCAGACCCATGCTGCGGCGCAACCAGCAACCGACCGACGACGACTACTACGACGTCTCGTTCAGCGGCATCAAGACGGCCGTCCTACTCGAGGTGCAAGCGTCGACGGACATCGAACGCGACCGCGCGGGAATCGCCAAGGCATTCCAGGACGCCATGATCGATACCCTCACCGAGAAGACCCTCCGCGGCGCCCGTGCCTTTGGACGATCATGCATCGTGCTGGGCGGCGGCGTGGCATGCAACGGTGCCCTGCAACGCACCATGGCAGAACGTGGGGCCGCCGAGGGGGTACGCGTGTTCGCGCCGTCCCCACGTCTGGCCACCGACAATGCAGCCATGATTGCCAGGGCTGCCCTCTTTCACGCCGGCCGCGGCGCGCAAGATTCCTGGAACCTGAACGCCTACGCGACCCTGCCGATCCCCGGCCTTGTCACCTAACGATTCATGAACCCCATCATTCATCATCCGCTCGAGGTTCGGTTGGGACCGTTGAACCTAACGGGCTTCGGCCTCGCCGTGTTCCTCGCTTACGCCATCTCCCAGATCATCTGCCAGCACGAACTGGAACGGCGCGGACGAACCGCCGAAGCCGCGGCTATTCCCGACCTCATCCTCGCGTCGGTGCTCGGCATGCTGGTCGGAGGAAAGCTGTATTACGTCCTGGTCATCACCCACAATTGGCGCGACCTGATTTCACGCGCCGGGTTCGTCTTCTGGGGTGGCTTGATCGGCGGCGTCGTGCTGAATTGGCTCTACATCACCTACAAGAAGCTCCCCTTCGCGCGCTTTGCCGACGTCGCGGGCATTGCCATCGCCGCCGGCTACGCCGTCGGTCGCACCGGCTGTTGGGCAGTCGGTGATGACTACGGTCGCCCGTGGAACGGCCCCTTGTCCGTCGCATTTCCCCAAGGTTCACCGCCGTCGACCGCCGGCATCATGAACCAGATGTTTGGCACGCCCATCCCGTCAGGTGCATCGCCGGACACCATCATCGCCGTGCACCCCACGCAGCTCTATGAGACGGCGATGGGACTGGTCATGTTCTTCATCCTCTACCGGCTACGCGGTCACAAGCACGCCGAGGGGTGGTTGTTTGGCGTGTATTGTGTGTTGGCTGGCATCGAGCGATTCATCGTCGAGTTCTTTCGCGCGAAGGACGACCGTTTCTTCGGACCGCTGACGGCCGCTCAAGTGATCGGGCTCGCCATTGCCGCGGTAGGGCTGGTAGTCATGGCCGCGCGCCGCAACGTGGGTCCAGGAAAGCCGGGCATCTCCGCCGTGCCACACCCCTCGGCGACCTAGTCGCGGAGTGTCACGCTCTCGGATACACCCTGTTCGATCGACGACACACGCTTTTCCAGGTTGGCCAGTCGCTCCTGGATGGACTCCACCCGCTCCTGCGCCACGGCATCCGCCGGCATCGTGGGAAGCGACACGGCCCGCGTCGGCCAGAAGGTCCGCAGTAGCGCAAACACGAAGAGGGCAAGGAGAACGAGCTGAGCCAGCAGGGTCTCGACACTGGGGAAAATCCCCATCGCGTCCACGTGCGGCCAACCTGGCAGCACCGTGATGGACATGACGTCGCCCTCCTGCAGCTCCCGAACGCCCTTGCCCACGAACACGAACGCCATGTAGTAGAGCAACGCACTGGTGACCGCGAAGAAAGGTCGCAGCGGGATGCGTACGCCGTAGCGATAAAAGAGCACGAAGATGATCGACAGGATGACCGCACCGATCACGATGCCTAACGCAAGCGGACCGGCGAGTGAACTCCCTTCGTGAAAAAGCGCCTGGTAAAACAGCGCGGTCTCGGCCCCCTCGCGGTATACGGCCAGGAATGCCACGAACGCCAGCGCCTTGCCCCCACCGTGCTCCAACGCCGTGTTGACCTTTTCCCGGATGAACTGCTGCCACTTCGCAGCTTCAACCTTCGAGATCAGCCAGTAGCTCACCGAGAACAGCACGGCCACCGCCACGAGGAGTGTCACGCCCTCGATGATCTCGCCACTCGCCGGTACGGCGGACAACAACGTGGAAAGGGCAATCGCCGTTGCCGCACTCGCCAGCAGCGCGCCGCCCACTCCCCACCAGATCGAGCGCAATCGCTCGCGATGCCCGGTCTTGAGAAGGAACGCGACGATCGCGCCAATCACGAGGATCGCCTCAAATCCCTCCCTCACGATGATCAGAAGCGATTGGAAGAACGCGCCCCATGCACCCTTGGGCGGCTCCGTGAGCTGGACGATCGCGGGGAGTCCAGCTTCGATCGCATTGCGCGAGCGCTCGGCTTCACGAAGCGACAACGCCTTGATTGCCCCCTTGAAGTCGGCAAAGTGTCGCTCCATCGCGCCCACCATGCCGGGATTCTTCGCGCGGGCGGGCGTTTCCAGCGGTTCGAAGGCGATGTACGCATCGAAGGCCCGGTCACCGGCGTCCGCCTTGTTCCCGCTGCGCGCCGCAGCCAGCGCCTCGTCAAGCAGCGTCAGGACCTGCTGCGCCGCGACCGGCGCATTCATCGCCGTGTCGGTCGCCGGGCGCCGCGTCGGCGTATCGCGGAGCGCGAGACGGCGTACGTAGTGCACCAACTGCTCGACGTCCGCCTCCTCCAGGTCGCGAGCGCCTGGCATAGATGTGCCAGCGATCCCGGCGCGGATCGCCTGCGCCAGCTGGGCATCGCTGCGTTCCGACTGCCACCCAAACGACGACAACTCGGCGGGTAGCTTGCCTAACGCCGCGCTCATCGGTCCGTCCGATCCACCGGATGTGCCATGGCACGCTGCGCAACGCTGGATGAACAGTCCCTCGCCCTCTGGAGCCGGCCCTGCGGTCGTTCCTCGCATCGCCTGGAGATACCAGACGACGTCCCAGCGTTCGTCCGGCGTCAGCGCGTTCCCGAACGCGGCCATTTGCGTGCCGGACACCCCGACGGACACGATGCGGTATTGGATCGCCGGTGTGCGGTCGCGCATCGCCACGGAATTTCCCAAGGGCGGTGGCTTGGGCGTGAGCCCTTTGGCGTCTGGCCCGTCGCCCTGCCCGGTGGCTCCGTGGCAGCGCGCACACTGGGCCGCGTAGGTGGTGCGACCGGCAGCCAGGTCGATGGGACGCGTGGGCAGGTCCAACGCGGCGTCCTCGCCGAGCGCCTCCATGAACCGCGCGTGCCAATCGCCAATCGTGGTCGGCAGGGCTCGGCGACCCATCAGCGCGGCCAACGAATCGAGCGCTATGCGCGCGCTGTCGGCACGTGCTCCGCTCAATCGCGAAGCGGACTCCCGGGCGTCGCCCAGAAAACTGATCGCTTCGTCGAGTTCCTGTTGGGATACCAAGGCGCCCTTCGCATCAACGCCTTTGCCGTACTCCTCAACGGCCACACCAACGATGCTCGCGATGCGCTTCGCTGGTCGTTCCTGCGCCCGCGACGTTCCCCATGGCGCCAGCGCGAGCACGACCAGCGCGGCGAGTGGAGAATGATAGATGAGAATGTTTCTCAAGCGCATCCCGAGTGAATCTATCGGACTGAGCGTGGGCGTGCTACCCGGAATTCTCCAATACGACAACAGCCGCTGCGCTGAGGTCTGTGTGTGTAAGCGAGCAGTGGGTGCGCACCACACCCAGTTCATCGGCGCGCGCGGCGGCGCGTCCGTGAAAGGCCAGCCCGGGACGTCCCAGCGCATCGCGTGTCACCTCGATCTCGCTCCACCCGATGGCGCGGGCCTCTTCACTGCCGCTGAGCGCCTTGAAGGCCGCCTCCTTCGCGGCGAGTCGTGCCGCCAGATGCAACGCCGGCTTCGCCTTCGGCATGGCGTAGGTGCGCTCGGCCTCGGTGAACAGGCGCTGCAGCATGCGACCGCCGTGCTCGGTAAGCATGCGCTGCACGCGGTCGATGTCGACCACGTCGATCCCGATGCCGATGATCACGGATTCAGCAAGGAGGTCAGGGTCAATAGGGCGATCGCCGCACCACCACCCGGCCCCCGGCGGCGACGACGGCGACGTACCGGTGCCACTGGCGACAGGTCCTCGAGGAGCGGACGCACGGCCAACCAACAGCGATCCGCCTCGGCAAAGACCGTTCGCGCGCGTGCCGCCCACATCCTCCACGCCACGAAGCGCTCGGCATCTGGCGCACGGCGCAGCTCCTCGGCCGAGGCGCCTAACGAAACCAAGGCGTCGTGCAAACCCTCGGCCTCGTCCAACACCCGTGCCTCCAGCGACCGCCGAAGCGCCGCCGTGTCAGAGGCCCGCTCTGCGACCAGATCGCGCAAGACCGACGTGGTCTGGTGGCGAAGATCTTCGGCATCGAAGGCGGCCAGTCGCCATTCCACCTCGCGTTGCTCTTCCAGCCGCCGGCGCGCCGCCAGCAGCGGTGCGAAGAACCGTCCTTGCAGCATGGCGTCGCCTCCGTGCCGTGACCCGAGCGCCCGCAAGCCGATCGTGAGCTCCGGCAAGGTGCACGCTCGCTCCTGGACGGTGAGCCACGCCGCATCGACCCCTGGCGCCGCGAGCGCGACCAGCTGGCCCTGCTGCGCATACAACGTCAGCGCCCCCGACCGGAGGTCGGCGCCCAAGAGCACGTTGTAGCCAATACGAATCACACTGGCCGCACCGGTGACTTCGACGACGAGGTCGTGCTCGTACAATCGCAGCCGCCCGCGACCGGCATAGTCCTCGCCGTTCCACGTCAACTGCAACATCACATCGCGGACGTCCACCTGGCCGTCAGGCATCGTCGAGCGAATCGCGAAAGTCACCCCGCGCCTCGCGCTCGCTGATTGCCGCGCGCGTTCCCGTGCGCGCCTCGAACCGGCGGACGAATGCCGACACGCGTTCCGTCGTGAACCCGTCGCGCTCGAGGTCCAGCACCTGGATCGCCGCCTCGATGCCCTCGGGGCTTCCCTCCACCTCCACAAGGACGTCCATGCGCGGATAGCGTTCCAGGCGTACGTGGGCATCATGCAGCTCGTACACGCGAATAGCACGGTCGATTTCCCTCGTGACGACGAATCCAAGTCGTTGCAGCATGGCGGCGCAGACCTCTCCGTCCTCCACCGCCAGGCTCAACTCGTCGCGATGCTTGTAGCCATCCTCGTACGACGTGGGGCCCTTCAGGTCGAGCTGCGCCGTCGTGCCCGCCGAACCGCGCGTCACCCGAATGCGTAACACCTCGTCCCGGGCGAATAAGGCACGCTCGGGTGTGTCGAACCGACGATCCGTGATATGACCCACGAACGACAGGCGAGCGCCTGCCTGTTCGAGCCGACGGATCGCCGCCGCCTCATCCGGCACGAGGCCCTTCAGTTCCGTCTCACGCATCGGCGATTGCCGCCAGGACCGCCGCGGTATCGGCAAGGTCGGGAAATACGAACGCCGGTTCGTGGCTCGCCAACTCCGCCACCGTGTACTGCCCGGTGGCCACGGCAATGGCTCGCGCCCCGACCGGGCGACCACACGCGATATCCGACGGCGTGTCGCCCACAATGATCACCCGATCGCCCTCGAAGTCCACACCCAGGGCGTCACGCGCACGGGCCTGCGCAATACCCGGCAGCTCGGAACGAACCTCGTGGTCGGACCCAAACGCCGTCACGCGAAACTGGGACGGGTCGATGCCGACGGCGCGAAGCTTCAGGTCCGCTCCCATCGCAATGTTGCCAGTCAACAGTCCCACCACCCGATCTGCCTGCGGTCGGAGTGCCTCCAACAGCTCAAAAACGCCAACATACACGCGTGCTTGAATCGCCGGACTGGCGAGTTCCAGTTGCAGCTGCTGAAGGTACATCGCCTCCACCGTGGGCAGCTCCGCATCGATCTCGGTGTCCGAATAACCGGCTGCGCGCATCTGCTCCCGCACGATCTGGCGGTCGGTCTTGCCGTCGTAGCGATAACCAGACGCGCCCGCCGTGCCAAACCGGGCAAACAGCGCGTGCTCCATGGCACGTCGGCCGGCGCCGTCGCTCGACAAGAGCGTTCCATCGATATCGAACAGGATCAGTTTCACGTTCAATCCGGGTTGCCGCTGGGTGACTGCGAGGTTCCGGGCTGCGTGCGGGCCAACACCAGACCGGCCATGATGCAACCGGCGCCCACCACCTGCCACGCGGTGGGACGCTCGCCGAGGGCCAGCCACGCGACCACCATCGCGATCAACGGTTGAAGGTTGCTGTACATGGACGTGCGCGTGGGCCCGATGACCCGCACGCCCCGATACCAGAATAAGTACGCGACCACGAGCGCGATCACGCCACTGAATCCCACGGCCAGCCAGATCTGCGGCGTCGTATCCCGCCATTGGACCGCACCAAACGATGGCGCGGCGGCTCCCACCGCCACCAACGCACCGCCGAGCATCGTGTATCCACCCAGCTGCAACGGCGCGACCCGATGCGCGAATGGTCGAATCAGGATCGCATACGCCGCCCACGACGCCGCCGCAAAAAGCACGAGAACCACACCAAACAACGAATCACTCCCGGAGGTGGTTCCGGCCGCCCCCGCCACGACACTCAGGACGCCCAGCAGCTGCAAGCCTATGCCGACCATCGAACGGACGGTCACGAGTTCGCTGCCATGCCACCAGCCAAAGATCGCAATCAAGGCGGGTGTCGCCGCCATCAGCAACGCCGCCGTGGCCACCCGTGTGCGCGCAATACCCAGGATGAACAGCACCTGATATACGCCATTCCCCAACATCCCCAGCACCACCAGCCGCGCGCGATCGGATGCTGAGAGCACGGCTCGCTCCGATCGGGACGCCACAAGCTGGACGCCCGCCGCCAGCGGAATACGCAAGCCGTTGAACACCAGCGGTGTGAATGTCCGCGTTGCGAACTTGATGACGGAGTAATTCACGCCCCAGATCGTCGCCATCGCCAGCAACGCCAGGTCGGTTAGGCCAATGCGGTGTCTCGAGGTCTCGCGTTGCAGGGTCGATTCGTCGGCCGTGGTCGCCATGCCGAAAACTATGAGTCCGCGTGCACCGATGGCAGCGTGCGTCTGGTGGGCCACGGCGCGTGCACGCTACGTTTCCCCCCATGCATGTCTCTTTCGCTCTCTTCGCCGACGCCGCCAATATTTCGCAGGAAGGGAAGCTGAACGTGCTCGGCGTCTTCGACGCCGTGCAAGTCGGCCAGACACCTGCCGTTCATCCGCGGGCGCACCTGGTGGTGCGACTCAAGGCCACGCCGCGCGATGTGGGGTCGCACTCTGTCACCCTGCGGTGGTTGAACCCGCACGAGGAGGAGCTGTGGTCGTCCACTGGCGAGATCGACGTGGGTATGCCGCCCGCGACGGTGACGGAGATGGACATGCCGATCATCGCGTCAATCGACCTGCCGCTCGACCAGGTGGGCAACTTCACCATGGAAGTGGCCATCGACAACGAAACGTGTGCCACCGTTGGGTTGCAGGTGCGCAGCGGCACCCCGTTCATGCCGGCACCGGCGCTGGTCAGCTGATCGCAGGGCCGTCCGCGGGTGCTTCGGCAGGCGTGGGTGACTCGCAGGCCTTGCATCGACGCACACCGCGCATGTTGCAGATCTGACAGATGAAGGTGCCGCACCCGTCGCAGGGGTAGCCTTCGGACGCGCGTTCCTCGCGCCCGCAGGCACGGCAAACCATTGCATCATGCTCCTGAAGTTCAGCCACTATCGCTCCCCGTTGCGTCGTGCCGCTGGTGCTAACCGCGCCAGGCCATAATCGCGGATCTTCTTGATCAGCGTCGCGCGTGAGATCCCGAGGGCGCGCGCCGCATGCGTGCGGTTGCCGCTGTGTGCGCGCAAGGTACGGTCGATGTGCGCCCGTTCCAAGTCCTCCAGCGTTCGGGGCTCATAGGCTTCGGTGGCGGCGGCCCCCGGGTGCCGGAGCTCCATCGGCAGGTGCGACAGCTCGATGCGGTCCGTGCCACGGCCAACGATCATGGCGCGCTCCAGGACATTCCGCAGCTCGCGGATGTTGCCGGGCCAGGCGTGCCGCGCCAGGCGGTCCAGCACGTCATCGGACAGGAGTCGTGGCGCTTCCGGCAGCTGCGCCGACAGCTCGTCGATCAAACGCGCAATCAGCTCCGCCAGGTCCTCGCGCGACCGTGCGCGCAACGGCGGCAGGTACACCGGCATGACGCTCAGCCGATAGTACAGGTCCTCGCGAAAGCGCTGTTCGGTCACCTCATTCACGAGGTCCTTGTTGGTGGCCGCCACCAAGCGCACGTTCACCTGCACGTCCCGGGCGCCCCCACACCGTCGAAACGGACGCCCTTCCAGCACCCGCAGTAGTTTGAGCTGCAGGGGCGCCGGTAGCTCGCCGATCTCGTCCAGGAAGAGCGTGCCACCATCCGCGACCTCCAACAACCCCGCGCGCACGGCTCCCCCGGCGGCACTTGTCGAGGCGTCGACGCCGAAGAGTTCTTCATCGAGGGCGTCCTGACCTAACGCCGCACAATTCGCCTCGACAAATGGACGCTCGGCACGACGGGAGTGCGCATGCACCAGGGAGGCCACACGCCCCTTCCCCGTGCCGCTCTCGCCCAGGATCAACACCGTCGTCTTGTCGCTGGCCGCCAGCAGCTCGATCTGCGCCGACAGTTCCTGCATGCGACCCGACGATCCCAACGCGATGGCTCCGGTGCTGGTTCGTCGCTCCGTCAGGTAACGTCCGAGACGTCGCAGCTGCACCTTTTCGAGCGCCCGGTCGAGGGCGACCGACAGATGCGCCAGCTCCACTGGCTTGGTGAGGAAGTTCTCCACCCCGGACTGCACCGCGCGAACGGCATGGGGGATGTCCCCGTGCCCGGAAATCATGATCACCACGGGGTCTTCGGCGCGGATCGCTTCATAGACGTCGAACCCGCTCATGTCCGGCAACCGCAGGTCGAGGAACACCACATCCGGGCGGTGCGACCGGTACAGGTCAACGGCATCGCGTCCGCTCGATGCGCGAATGACCTCGTGTCCTAACCGAGTACAGTACGCGCCGTAGGCTTCGGCGATGGCGTCCTCGTCGTCGACGATGAGGATGCGGGCCATCAGCCGCCGTCCATGTCGGCCAGCACGCGTCGTACGTCGTCAAGCGTGAACGGCTTGGGAATGCAGGGCCGGCCGGTGGACGCAACGAACGACTGCAGGGTGTTGTTCTCGGAGTCACCCGTCAGGAACACCACGCGCGGCGCCATCTCCGGCGCGCGCTCCACCAGTTCACGGTAGAGCACATCCCCAGCGAGTCCGGGCATGCGCACGTCGAGCAGGATGCGATCGTAGGTGCGGGACGCGAGGCGTTCACGCGCCTCGAACCCGTCGGACGCCGTGTCGATCGAGTGGCCAAGCCGGGTGAGAAAGCGCGTGAGCGCCTCACGAATTCCCGCTTCATCGTCAACCACCAGCATCGCCAGCGGCCGGTTCGGGACAGGCCATTCGCGCGAGTTGGAGCTAACGGAGCTGGCAGGCCGAGCCACCGGGAGCTCCACCACGAACGTCGCGCCAGCACCCAGCGTGGAGTCCACGTGAATGCGGCCACCATGGTCGCGTACGATACCTTCGGCGACGGAAAGTCCCATCCCCGTCCCCTTCCCCACCCCTCGCGTCGTGAAGAACGGGTCAAAGATGCGCGCTCGGTTTTCGGGCTTGATGCCCGGCCCGGAATCCTGGACGCTGATGGTGACGCCATCGGTGGTGCGAGCGGTGCGAACCGTCAAATGGCGCGCGCCGCTCCAGTCGGTCAATGCCTGCTCCGCATTGGCCAGGAGGTTCAGCATCACTTGTTGGAGCTGAGAGGCGTCCGCCAGGACCGGTGGCAAGTGCGGCGCGAGGCTCACGTCGACGACCATGTTGTCCAGCTGCAAGGCGTACCGCCGCATGTCCACGGCCTGCGCCACCAGCACGTTGATGTCGATCGGAGACTTCTGCGAGGGCTGTTGCCTCGCAAAGGCCAGCAAGTTCCCGATGATCTTCGCGGCGCGGCGCGCCTCGCTCAGGATCATCTCGGCACTCTCGTGCTCTTCGGGCGGGAGGGCCGACGATTCCACCAGCAGTTCGCCGAGTGCCATGACGCTCGCCAGCGGGTTGTTCAACTCGTGCGACAGGCCGCTGACCAGGTGCCCCACGGCGGCCATGCGCTCGTGACGCATCATCTGCTCCATCACGCGCTTCTCTTGCGTGACGTTTCGGACGATCGCCAATGCACCGTTCGGCACGCCTCCCGAATACAGCGGCGACGCGACGATGGACGCCCACCCCACACCGCCCTCGCGGTGCAGGAATCGCATTTCCCCGCGCTGCACCGCCCCGTGCATCGTCGCCCGGAACATCCCAGCCACGAGGTCGCGGTCGCGTGGATCGATCACCTCGAGGATGCTCGCGCCCAGGGCGCGCTCCCGCGGTACCCCCGTCGCCACCTCAAACGTCTTGTTCAGTGCGGTCAGGTGACCAGACTGGTCCACCGTGATAATCGCATCGGGGGCGGTCTCCACCAGCAGCGCGTAGCGAGCTTCCGACCGCGCGAGGGCCTCGGCGCGGGCTCGCGTCTCCGTGACGTCGCGCATCCACACGACCACACCCTCGATTCCGCCCGCCAGCGAGAGCGGCGCAAAGCTCGCCTCGACGGTGCGCGGATCTTGATCGGTGACCTCCACTCGGTGCTCTCCGCGCGGTGATGACCCGACGAGCGTCTGTTGCAGCTCCCGCTCGAGGTGCGTCAGCTCCTCCGCCGGCAGCAAGTCGCGCAGTGGCACGCCCTCGAGTTCGTGCCGATGAAAGAGCGCGCGCGCCGCCGGGTTCGCCGAGCTGATGACTCCCGTCGGACCCAGGGTCAGCAAGGCGTCCGATGCCGCATCGAGCACCCGCGCATTGCGATCGAGCACGTGGGGAGCGGTGCGTTCCTCCTCCATGGTCACGATCGCACCGCCGTTCGCGTGAGGCGCGGCAGAGACGCGAAGGGCCAGACCACGCGCCGGCGCCGGCATCACACCGCGCACCGTCACCCCATCGCGCATCGCACGCTCAACCGGGAGGTCGTCGTCCGCTGATGGCGCCTCGCCAAGGAAGGTCTCGTAGAATGGCCGCCCGACGAGCTCCCGCGGCCCTTCGATGTTCGCCAGCTGCAAGGCGCGCGCGTTGTACCGGGCGATTCGGCCTGCCTCGTCGACGATCACCATCGCGCTCCCGATCGCGTCAAAGGTCGAACTCCACTCGCGGGTGGCGTCGCTCAGTTCCTCGTACAGTCGCGCGTTCACGATGGCGACCGTCACTTGGTCGGCCAACCGGCGCAGCACGCGCGCGTCTTCCTCCTGGAATGGTTCGGCGCGATTGAAGACGGACAGAACGCCGAGCGGTCCACGCGCGGTCGTCAACGGGACGTTGATCACCTTCTCGATGTTGGCCAGCCGCCGAGACACCTGGTAGACGGTCGGATCATTCGCGGCATCGTTCACAATTAGCGTGGCGCCCTCGCGAACGACGCGTCCGGCGACGCTACCGTGCACCGGCAGGTGCACCCCTTTCAGGAGTTCGCCCGTGCCCACCGCGGCCACGATATGCAGGTAGTCCCCCTCCAGCAGGGCGACCCCACCCCCGTCGGCGCCCAGCAACGCCGTCGCGTGTCGCAGGATCAACCGCAGCACCTCACCCATGCGCAGGGACTCGCCGACCGCGCGCGCGGCCGCGGCCAGGGCTTCGCTCTGGCGTCGTTCGCGCTCGGATTCGGCGTACAGCTGGGCATTGCTCAGCGCGATCGCGGCCTGCGTGGCAATCACCCGCAGGGACTCGACGTCTTCGACGTTGAACGCGTCCAGCGCGCGGGACCACACCCCGACGACGCCTAACAAGCGGCGGCCGTGCATGAGGGGCGCCACCAACATCGAACCTAACGATTGCTCGCCGGCCACGGCGGCATCGCCGTCCGACGCCGGCATGCTGGCCGAGACGTCGCCCGTGCGGGCGGCCTGTTCCACGGCCCCGCCATCCAGCGGGTAGTTGACGGCTCCCCCGGTGACCGGCGCATCGCCCCCCTCAACCAACCGGTGGAGGACGGCCACCGTGCCCGCATCCAGGTCCGGCCGCGCCACAAAGACCCCGTCACCACCCAGCATGCGGTGCACACCCCGCGTCAGCTCCTGCACCACTTCAGCGGCATTGAGCGTCCTGGAGATCGTGCCGCTGGCGCCTTGCAGACGCTGCAACCGCCAGGCACGCTGCATCGACACGCGGATGAGGTCGCGCAAGCGCGACGCCTGACCTTCCGGAACCCCGGCGAGCAGGGCCTCGACCTCGGCGTCGACGGAGGCCGTCAGCGGCGCGCCGAACGGTGGGGACGACTCGCGATTGGGAACGGGGGTGATCGGCGTCATGAAGCGGGAGGCCGCAGCCTAACGAGACTCGGGAACCATCACCGTCAACGCACTCGGCTCGACGCGAAACGTCACCGGCGTCTGACCGGCAGATTCACCGTCCAGCTGCACCGGACGTTTGGGATCGGTCACCAACACGATCTCCTTCCCTTGGTGGAACTGCATGTGCGGGTGCGGGCGAAAGTCGTTCGTGAGCAAGCGCCACGTGACACCGACCGCTTCGAAGACGGTCGTCGGAGAAAGGACGCATAAGTCTAGCATCCCGTCATCGGGACGAATGCCGGGACCCAGATGGATGAGGCCGCCTAAGACGTCGCCGAAATTCGCCACAAAGGCCGCCCACGCGCCAGACCCCACTTCGCGCCCATCGACGGTCGCTCGCAGGTGAAATCCCTGACGCGCAAACGCCGCTTGCGCCGCGGTGACGAAGTAGGTCGCCACCCCCCACCGTCGTTTCATGGCGCCCGTCGCACGAGCCACCATCTCCGCGTCGATGCCCGTGCCGGCCGCGAAAACACTGCATCGACCGTCGCCCATCCGCGCCACATCAATCTGGCGCAGCTTGCCCGCCAACAGCGCTCGAACCCCGGCTCGAGGATGTAGCGGAATCCCCAGCGCCCGGGCAACGAGGTTGCCCGTCCCCGCGGCAAGGATTCCGAGGGGCGTCGGTGTGCCGGCGAGCACCTGCGCTATCTCCGATACCGTCCCATCGCCGCCTAACGAAAAGACCGCGTCGTGCGCTGCGGCATGGGTCGCCGCCAAGCGCGTCGCGTCGCCGGAGCTCGTCGTGTCGCATGCCGTGACCTCGACACCCGCTTCCTGCAGCGCCTGCACTGCGTCACCACGCGCCGCCCGCCCCCGGTTGGACACCGGGTTCACAATCAGCAGTACACGGCGAACGTTCAGAACCGCCACGCCCGATAGAAGTCGAGCCCGAACTGTTGCGGCGTCGGTGCGAACCCTCGCTCCTGGCCGCAGAGCACCGCACTCGCTCCAGGCTCCACACCAAACGACACGCCGTACCCCTTCTTGAGCGTGTGCTCGACCTTCACACCGATCGACTGTGGGTTGAACGAGCCGAACGAGCTCTGCGTCCCCGTGGTGCACAACCCCGCCTGGAATGACACCCAGGTGCGGTCGTTGATCTGCTTGCCCAAGCCGAACTGCAGTCCGTTGAAGATGGCGGTGCGCGCGGCCGCACCCACGGTCCCTTGCAGCTGGTTCTGCGCCGACTGGATCTGCACTTGATCGAAGAACCGGCCGGTCAACGACTGAGCGAGGCGACTGCTGAGGGTCGAGAGGAACAACGACGAGAATGAGACGCCGGTGCCACGCGTGCCCCCGATCTCGAGCGACGGCGCCCCCGTCACGAGGTAGCTGATCAAGTCCGACTCCGACAGGTTGAGCGAGTCGGCGCTTTCAAACGACACCCGCGGCTGCAAGAACGTCCCCTGCAGCTTCACCCGAACGCGAATGTCGTTCCGCGTGGCGTTGTCGTTGAATTGCCGCACAACATGCAACGCGCGGATGTCGACGGCGGGGTTCAGGTCGGCATCACCAAAAAACCGAAGCTCGCCACCTTCGATCGATAGCACGGGTTGCACCACCCCGAGGTCCAGAATGTACGTGCCCTGCTCCGTTCGCAGTCGCCCGTCCAGCGCCAACGCCACCTGCCCGTTTCGTGACGACGCCGCGGACGAACCGCGGTTCCTCGCCACCGTGACGTTGACCGCGCCACCCAACTTGATGTTGGCCTCGTCGGATCGCAGCCGCACGTCGGGGCCCATCGCAATCGCCACATTCCTCACATCGAGGTTCTGCAGCAGCCGCGGTGGAGCCTTGGGTAACAGGGTGCGGTTCGCCACCACACTGGTGTCCACGATGTTGAACAGATCGGGATCGTCCAGACTCACGATGTCCTTCTCAAAAAACTCGGGAATGTAGATGATGCCGCGATCGATCGTCGCGCCTCCAGTCAGAGAGGAACGCAATGGACTCCCATCGAGGCTCAAATTCGCGGACACCTGCAAGTCGGCGACGCGCGGGCGCACCACCACATGGAACGACCGAGCGCCCAGCTGCACCGAATAGGTCGGAAGGGTATCCGCTCCAAACAGGGAAACCGATCCCTTCACCCACATGGAGTCACTGCGCTCCGGTCCGCTGGTAGCGACGAGTCGCCTGATTTCGATGCTGTCACGATCGGCTCGCAGGTCCACAAACACGTCTCGAACGCGTTCTCCCCCCATGGACTCGATGTTGGCCCCCGCACTGTCGATTTGGACAAAGCCACTGAGCGTGGCGTGCCGGGCGCGTCCCCGAATGGCAAAATCGGCGTTCAGACGGCCGGCGGCGTTCTTCAGCGACGGGACAAAACCCTCGATGATCGCCAGATCGACGTCGCGTGATCGGAAGCCAATGTGAAGCGTGTCGTCGAGCATTCGCCGAGGGGTGCTCGCCAGGCGCAGGTCCACCGGGAGAGCCGCCGACACATCCAGCACGGTAGTGCCATCTCGAACCACGTCGAGCTTAGCCTGAGCCCTTCGGTCGGCGTAATTGCCAGTGATGAGGATGCGCTGTAGCTCCACGCCGCCGACCGCCCCTCCCTCCACGCTGCCCTGAAGCGCCATCGTCGGCGCCATGCGCGTCCCGGTGATGTCCAGCTTGGCCGTCAGTCGCCCACCTAACGTCACCCCGGCCTGGGCCATCATTCCCAGGTCCTTCATGGAAACCGAATCCGCGCGCGCCGTCAGCGTCACCGCGCTGTCTGTGGGGACCACGCCTTGGAGCGTGATGCGCCCCAGGGCACCTGCCGCGCCTTCGAGGACCATGGGTTCAACGGTAACGCCATTGCTCGTCGATGCGATCCGCGACCTGCCGACCAGCGACCACTGGTCATCCCCGAACTTGAGCTGCAGGGACTCCATCCCCACATCAACAGTATCCGCGGCGACCCGCATGACCCCCGTTCCCTCGGCCGACGATCCGCCGGCGGCCGTCACACCAACGCGGTACCCGATGTCATTCGGTGTCTTGACGTCAGCCGTTCCGGCCAGCGCCAGCAACGACAGCCCGCCAGCAACGACGGTATCGCCAGTCAGGGTCAACTGACCGTGCGTGGTCCCAGTCAGCTCCATTAGGTCGGCCGTCAGATGCGCCGATCGCGCCGACATTTCGCCGACCGCGAGCCCCTCGATCAACCCACTCGCACGCAGCCCCAGGGTGTCTATCGAGCCGCGAAGCACACCGTCGATCGTCACCCGACCGCTCATGCTGTCGGACTGCGCGAGTCGCAGCGCTGCCGTATCGGCCGCGAATGACCGCAAGTACTGGCGTCGGAATCCCCCGAGTGAATCGGACCGAATCGAAAACTGCAGCGAGTCCTGCTTGTCAGGAGAAACCCCCAGACGACCCCGGGCCGTCAGCGTCCCGGCCACTGACTCGACCGACATCGAGTCCACGGTCATGAGCCCCTCGCCGAACCGCACGCGCGTGCTGCCGTTGTACACGCGCAGCGAATCAACCGTCGATCGGTCGAGATCCACGGCGAGTGAGCCGTTGGCGGTGGCTAGCGAGTCGAAGCGAACGCGAGGATTGGCCTCGCCGTTGAGCGCGGTGTGCGGGACACCTGCGGTGTCGAACAGCACACGAAGGTCGAGGTCACGAAAGCGAAAGACGCCGTCCGCCGCGTATCCCCCGACCGAGTCCGCATCCACCTTCCCTTCATAATTGAGCGCACCACCCACGCCTCGAATGTCCGCGCTCAGGTCCAAGTCCTCCATGGTCCCCTGCAAGCGGATGGGCCCCGAGTATTCGCCGCGATATGGCAGCGGAATCTCTCGATAGGCATGCGCAATGGTGCCGAACGAAATCGGCGCGGCGTCAAGCGCCAGGTCGTAGGTCAGGAACTTCTCGCCGAAAGTGACGCGACCGTTTCCAGTGAAGTGATTCGCGGCGCCAGGACCGTCACGGTGCGTGACATCAGCATTGCGGAACCGGAGGTCGAGCCACGACGAATCCAGTCGCGCCGATCCGGATACAATCCCGTCGAAACGCGGGAAGGCGGGATTCAGGAACTGAATGATGCGCAGGTCAAACTGGTCAACCTGCAGGTCGAATCCCCTAAACACCGTGAACGCGGGAAACAGGATGTCGAGTTCACCCCGGCCCCGGATCTTTCCCCATGCGCCCGGCACATTCGCGTCCTGAAACACAAAGTCGGCGCTGTCCACTTTGAACCGGTTGACGGGCCCGCCCGCGGCTCGCAACCGGCCAGTGAGTGTTCCACGCCAGGGGTACGGCAGCGGTTTGCCATTGATCTGGTGCAGGAAGGCCCAGTCCATCGGGTCCGCTCGCACGTTCACATCCTTTACGATGAGGACTTCGGCCCCACTGCCAAACGTGACGTCACCGCGCAACCGCGACCCCATGGTCCGGACGTCCATGTCGCTGATGACGTAGTCGAGGACGTGCAGGTCGCGCTCATTATGGATGCGCAGCTTCATTTTGCCGCCACCCGTCTTGGGCAGCGTCGGGTACACCCAGTTCACGTCGGCCAGCGCCACCGAGTCGCCGACGATCGCCAGATCGTATCGCGTCGGTTGGCCGCCGCCCCACCACACCTTCCCCGACCCGCTGCCAGTTGAGGCTGGAAGGTCAAAGTGCGGCAGGTCGAGCCACAAGGAATCCCCCAGCAAACGTACGCGGCCCGTCGCCGCGCGAAACTTGAACGGTGGGAAGAACTCGTCGACGTCCAGCCGGCCGATCTCGAATTGGCGCCCTAGCGCCGTGTGGTCGTCCACTCGGGCATGCGAGATCGCCAGTCGACCTTGCGACCAGATCCAGGTCTGCTCGAATCGCCGTTCCCCCACTCGGCGAATTATGCGGTCCTGGCGCGCCAGGTTGAACTTTACCGCACTGTCGAGCTTCGCCCCACGCAGCGAGTCGTTAGGTACCCAAGGCATCAGCACCCGAACTTCAACGCTGTCGAGGAATGCGCTATCGACCGCGATGTAGTCGCCGAACTGGCCCTGCGTTGCCTTGCGCGGCGGTCCCTTGGGCCCAGGTGGGAAGATCTTCCGGAAGTTCCAGGTCCCGACGCTGTCCTGCTGCACGCGGACCACGGGATGCGACACGTGCGCGTGCGTGGCATAGATGCGCCGGTCCAGCAGGTCGCGCGGGTTGAACGTCAGCGTGATGCGCCCGGTCGAGACAAAGAGCGAATCATTGGCCTCTCGTATCGCAAGGGAATCGATGGTCAGGTCGCTGAAGATGGACCCGCTGATGCGCCCGATGTGGATCTTGCCCTTGCTGGCTCGATTCATGGCGCCTTCCACGAACGCCCGAATCTTCTCCCGGCCGTAGTCCGTTCGCGTGAGCATCGCCAAGCCTAACGCCAACGCCCCACCCAAACCGAGCAGGACGGCGGCGCTCACCAGAACCACGGCACGTCGGCGAGTCATGGCGTCAGAAGGCCTGCCCGATCGAAAAGTTGAACGTCAGGCGGCCCAGCACCGACGCGCGGCGCGGGGGCTGGAAGGACCCGGGACACTCTCCGGAGTCTTGCGACGGCGGAATCGGCTTGGCTCCTGTCTGCGGGCGTTCGTTGTGCACCAGCAACGTATTCCCCGGACTCACGCAGATCAGCCCAATCACGAACTTCGAATCGTACGCATTGGGGTCCGGCGTGAAATAGGCCGGACCGGCTGGCCGCGCGTACGGGTTGTAGCCGATATCCAACCGCACCGGACCAACCAGGGTGTTCACACGCACGCCAACGCCGGGCGTCACCTTGAAGTTGCCGAAGCCTCCCAATCCACTCTGCCTGCGATTCCACACCTCACCGCCGTCGACAAACAGCGCAAACTGGACCAACTCTGGCAGGAAGAAGGAGCGCAGCCGCAACTCCGCGCTCGCCAGCACCACGTTGTCACCGCCCGACGGGACAACGCGCTCTCCCGTGGAATCCGCGGGCACGGCGCGCCAGTACGACGTGGAGTCCGTCACCTCGGTCTTCACGATCGCTCGTTCCTCCGGAATGTAGAGGACCGCGCCGAGTTCATTCTGGCGGTAGCCTCGGACCGAGTTTGGCCCACCGGCGTACATGCGTTCCTGCAGCGGAATGAAGGTTCGCGTGCCCGACTCGAGCGACAAGCTGGTCCCTATCACCGTCCCCGCACGAAAACGCAGGGCCAACACGCCGCCGTCGAAGAGTTGCCGGTACCATGACAACTCGCCCAGCACCCGGTTGAACTGCAGCGTGGGATCGGAGCCAACGGCCGGCGAGGCATGCCGCGCCTCGAACCGCGTCACGTACCCGGACGTGGGGTTCGTAAAATCGTTCGCCGCGGAATGCGTCGCGGTCCAGCCGATCGTGGCCAGACGCCGGCGCGACAACAGGCGTTGCTGCTCACCCGCATCACAGACCTGGAACACGCCGCAGAAGAACGCCGGCTGCGCGAGCGTACTCCCAAACTCCATCTGGTAGCTGAACGTCATGGGCCAGCGCCCGTTCCCCTCGCGAAAGACCGACGCCAGGACGCCAACCGGCGTGTCGCGCAAAAAGGCCGAGTATTCAGACCGCCGCTCACTGTAGAGCGTGATCGTCGGCACGTAGCGCAGCCGGTACAGGGCCGCCTGTGAGAGCGTCGCCCCGACATAGAAGTTCAGGGTATCGCTCAGAGGGTCGCGCTTCACCTGCGCCGTGCAGAGCGCGCTGGCGAAGTCGAACGGATATCCCGTGCCGATCTTCGACAGGCGGCCCGTCAGGTCAAGCCGCAGTAACCGGCCAAGAAAGTTGTAATCCGAGTACGCACCCTGCGCGCGCCCACAGTCCAGATTCCCCCACCCTAACGAGGTGCGCGTGGAATGCAACTCCCCCTCCCCCGCCGTCACATTGATCGTGACCAGGGAATCCCCATCCTGCAAACTGGCGCTGTCCACCGATATGTCCACGTGCCGGAAGGCGTCCGTCAGATACAACCCACGCTTGGCCGCCTCGAGCGACCGCTCGCGGTAGAGGTTGCCCTCGCCGATGCCCAGTACGGACCGCAGTCGTTCCGGGTCCACGTGAGACGTCGCACCCTTGGCGCTGTCTACGCGGACCCGGATTTCGCCCAACCTCGCCCGCGGACCTGGGACGACCCCGTAATCCAGGATCGCCCGGTGGGAGGCGGTGTCGGTTTCGTACGAACGCAGCACCTCCGCAAGCGGATATCCCTGATCGCGCAACCTCCGAGCGAGGGTGTCGCGCGACGCGTCCATCCGAATCTTGTCGAATCGCTCCTTCGGTCGCGGCAACACGGCACGCGCCAGTCGGGCACCATTGGGCACGCTATCGAGTCCGGTCACCGACACCGAGTCGATCAGCATCGGCTGGCCTTCATCGATGCTGAATCGCACGGCTACGGTGCGCGTGGCCACCAGCTGTACCGCAAGGCCGACGCGTACATCCGTGTAGCCGATGTCGCGATACAGCTTCACCAGCCGCAACGAGTCCGTGCGAACAATCAGGGAGTCCAGGCAATACTTCTTGCCAAGAATGCGCGTGAGACGCCGGCGGAAGTTGGACGGGGTCGTCACGATACGCCGCGCCAGGTCGCTCGATCGAATGGCGCGATTGCCGCGGAACTCGAGGGACCGCACCTCCAGATCTCGCCCTTCACAACTGGGGGACTGACCGGACAACGCGCCAGGCAGCGCGCCGAATACCCACAACCCTAGCACCACACCCCTCAGGCTTCGCGCAACCCGGGCGTACCGTTCAGGCATGTTCCACCAGCACCGACCCCGGCCCAAGGTGCTTGGCGCGTCGCTTCACGTCCGCGGCCCGCATGCCCAAGTGCGCCAGGTTCACCCACGCCGCCGGCGCCACATGCAGCACGGCCGCCGATACGCACGCCAACGGAAAACGCCGCACGTTTCCATCGCGATCCAATCCCGTAAAACCGCCGGCCCGCGATGCCTCGGGACCCACGGCCCCCTCCACGACCTGCCGGCAGCGCGCGGAGCACTCGCGCACCACCGCCTCCGCGCGCGGCTCGTCCGTGAGGACAATGAAGTCGTCGCCGCCAATGTGCCCCACGAAATCGCGCTCTCCATCGGCCCCACCACCGGCAGCGGCAACGCTGTCACGGATGGCACTCCCCAACCCCCGAATCACCTCGTCCGCGATCGCGAATCCAAACGTGTCCGCGAACGGTTTGAAATTGTCGAGGTCGAGGTAGCAGACAGAAAACGCCTCGCCCCGCTCGACGCGCGTGTTGATCTCGCGATCGATGGCCCGTCCGCCAGGCAGTCCGCTGGTGGGATTGCGATCGCTCTCACGCTGCACCAGCCGCAACAGTGCCTGCACACGGGCCCGCAGTTCCCGAGGATCGAATGGCTTGGCGATGTAGTCGTCGGCGCCCGCTGCAAACCCCTCCACCTTGCTCTCGACGGTGCCTTGCGCCGTCAGCATCAGCACCGGGATTCGCGCTGTGAACGGGTTCTGCTTGATCCGTCGACAGACCTCGAACCCGTTCATGCCGGGCATCGAGTGGTCGAGCACCACCAGGTCGGGCTCGCGTTCCTGAATGGATGACAACACCTGCAGTCCGTCCTGCGCGAGCGCCACCTCGTGACCCGAGGCGCGGAACAAGTCGCGCAACATGAGGCGCATGTCCTCATTGTCGTCGGCGAGAAGTAAGTAACTCACGGCTTGATAGTCACTTGCGTCATGTTTGACGGCCCTATGCCGACCGCGTAAGTTCACGCGGCCCAACCCGTACTGTCAACGGCGAACGTGGCGCGCAGTCCCACTCGTCAGGCGCATCCGCGGTACCCGTTGCGCCATCCGTCGTTCACGACGGTGATCACCGCGAACTCGACGTGATCCAACACACAGGCCTGCATGCCTCCTGACCCATCCGGATTCCGCGGCACGCCGACCTTCGAAAGTTATCAGCGTGACGCAGCCCGAACGCTGAACGCTGCCCTCACCTCGAACGAGCAGACCCTCGATGCCGCCGCCGGCCTCGCCGAGGAGGCGGGCGAGGTGCTCGCCCTGGTCCGAAAGCACCTGTTCCAGCACCGCCCATTGGACCCCGAGCAGCTCGCGACCGAACTCGGCGACGCCCTCTGGTGCCTGACGGCCGTCGCCTCGACGTCGGGGCTTTCGTTAGGCGACATTGCCGCTCGCAATCTCAGCAAGCTGGCCCTGCGCTACCCCACCGGACTGGGACACCCGCTACCGGACGACCAGCGATCGCCCTAGTCATCCTTCTGGCCGAACACCGCCATGTTTGAGCTGTGCCCGGGTGCCACCTTCTTGTCGGGATAGATCCAGTGAACGGCCTGATTCACGGCCGTCGCCGCCTCCCCAAACCCGGTGGCGATCAACTTCAGTTTCCCCGGATAGGTGGTGACGTCCCCCGCAGCGTAGACACCAGGCCGGCCGGTTTCCATCTGCGAGTTCACGACGATCTCCTCTTTCTCCAACGTGAGTCCCCAGTTCGCGATGTCGCCGAGGTCACTCACGTAGCCGAGCATCGGCAGGATTACATCGCACGCCACGTCTCTGGTGGCCTTGGTCTTCGTGTCGCGCAGGACGACACCGGCCAGCGAACCATTCTGTTCGCGGACGTCGGAGAGCTCATGAAACGTGAAGAGGTCCGCCTCGCCGAGCCCGACCTGCCGCTGCACCTCGGCCACAGTCGCACCATGCGCTCGAAATCGGTCCGAGCGATGCACGAGCGTGACCCGCGCTGCCCGGTTATGCAGTTGGTGCGTCCAGTCAAAGGCAGAGTCACCGCCGCCGATGATCACGACACGCTGCCCTTGAAAGAGCGCAGGGTCCGTGACCATGTCGTAGATGCCGCGACCGTACCAGGGCTCCGCCACCGCCTGGGGGAGGCGCCGCGGTGAAAACGCGCCGATCCCGGCCGCGATCACGATCGACCTCGTGGGGAATCGCGACTGAGCCGTCACCAGCACGAAATTCCCGTCCGTTTCCTCGAGGCCCACCACGCGCTCCGCAAGATGCGTCGGCACCTGAAACTGGGACGTCTGCTCAACGAGCGAACGCACGAGGTCCTTCGCGAGCACCTTCGGATATCCAGCAACGTCAAAGATGAACTTCTCGGGATACAACGCGGTCAGCTGACCGCCCAGCTGGGGCAGCGCATCGAGGATCTGCACGGAAACGCCGCGCATCCCCGCGTAGAACGCCGCGAAAAGACCCGCGGGCCCGCCACCGAGCACGGTGACGTCGACAATGGGGTGGGGGTGGGTTGGCATGGCAGAAGTATAGTCGGCAGCGGAGTTCAGACCGACCCGGCGCCCCCGTGCCGGCCGGTCGATCGCTGGATACCTTTGGGTTTCCGTACACCCGATGCGACACATGAAGATCTACACAAAGACCGGCGACCAGGGCGCCACTGGCCTGTTTGGTGGCGGGCGTGTCTCCAAGGACGATCCGCGAGTCGAGGCGTACGGCGACGTCGACGAACTGAATGCGTCGTTAGGTCTGGTGCGATCGATCGAAATGATGCCTCGTATTGACGAGGTCATTGTCGGGATTCAGCGCGACCTGTTCAGCATCGGTGCGCTGCTTGCCACGCCGGATCCGGTGAAGATGCGTGAACACCTGAGCAAGGCTCAGATCGACGATGACCGCATCACCCAATTGGAGCACGCCATCGACGACTGCGAGCGGGAGTTGGAGCCATTGCGAGCATTTATCGTCCCCGGGGGAACGCCCAAGTCTGCGGCACTTCACGTCGCCCGAACCGTCTGCCGGCGAGCCGAACGTCGGGTGGTGTCGTTGCGCCGCGATGTTGAAGTGCCCGAATTGGTGGTGCAATACCTGAACCGGCTGTCGGACCTGTTGTTCATGCTGGCGCGTGTGGCCAATCGGCGTGCCGGCGCTGGGGAGGTCACCTGGTAGCGTGCCGGGCGACCGAATGATCGAGCGCACACTGTTGGGGGGCGCCGTCGTCATTGGCGAGTCACTCCGCGACGCGGGCACCCGGATCGCCGCCCAGGCGCCTGCGCACGTCTTCGCGGTGATCACTGATGAACACGTGGCGGGACTTCCCCACCTGGAAATCCTGACGACGAGCCTCCGCGCCGCTTCCCGGCAGCGCATCATCCAGCGGGTGATTCCCGCGGGGGAGGGCTCGAAGACACGCGAGCTATGGATGGAGCTCTCGGACTGGTTGCTCGGCGAAGACTGCGGCCGTGACACGACGGTCGTTGCGCTAGGTGGCGGGGTGGTGGGCGACCTGGCGGGGTTCGTTGCTGCGACGTTCATGCGAGGCATCCCCGTGGTGCAGGTACCGACCACGTTGCTGGCCATGGTCGACGCGGCGTTAGGCGGAAAGACCGGCGTGGATACGCCGGCGGGAAAGAACCTCATTGGCGCCTTCCACCATCCAGAGCTGGTGTGCATCGATCCGTCGGTCATACGCACATTGCCGGTCGCCCATGTTCGGGCCGGCATGGCCGAAGTGCTGAAGCACGGGGTGATCGCCGACAGCGAGTATTTCCGGCACGCGGCCGACCTTGCCGCGGGGCTGGCTGCGGGCCAGTTGGACGCGGCGTGGTGGGAATCCACCCAGGCGCGCGACCTGATCGCCCGAAGCATCGAGATCAAGTCTGGCGTCGTAAGTCAGGATGCGAGGGAGAATGGTCGGCGCGAATCGCTGAACTTCGGCCACACCGTCGCCCACGCCGTCGAAGCCGCCCTTCACTACACGCTATTGCACGGCGATGCCGTCGCGATCGGGATGGTGGCTGAAGCCAGTCTCGGTGAATCCCTCGGTCTCACGTCGCCCGGCACCCGGCTGACACTGGAGCGTACCCTGAATGCCGCTGGGTTGCCCACACGACTTCCCGCAGGGCTTTCCCCTTCCGCCGTGGTGGCTGCCGCGGCCCACGATAAGAAGGCGCGTGCCGGCCGACTTCGCATCGCCGTGCCTCAATCGTTAGGTGTGTTCGCCCCGCGCGACGGCGCGTGGTCCGTCGCGGTCGCTGACACGAGCCTGGAGGCGTCCCTTCAGGCGCTGGTTACACCGCCCTCCTCCTCCGCCAAGCGTTAGGCACGGTGCGCCCCCGAACGCTGGTCGCCATCCTCTGCACCCTGGCCGTCCTGCTCGTCGCGCTAGCCGCGTGGCTCCTCAGTGTGCCGGCGACGCTGGTTGGCGGTGGATCCGTCATGGCCATCGCCGCCCTGGCGTGGTGGGCGAGGCGCAAGGCACCTAACGGGAAACCTTCGGGTCCAGCGGTGGCGGCTGGGAATCCCGACCGCGAGAGTCGCCAAACATAGGTTTTCCCACAAGTCCTTGTCCTGTCGAGAAATGCCATTCGGGCGTCCTTTCGCGCCTGCATGGCACGGAAAATGGCTGTTGACGGTTTTGTATACCGAATTTATCCTGCGCGCCCCAACTGCTGGACACCCGAGCGTCGCTCGGATTTCACCCTCGTCTCCAAGGGGCGTGTATGCAGCAAGTGACCGAGAGCAGGACCAAGGGATTCGCGCGTTCCTCCCCATCCACCGCTTTCGATCAGTATCTGCACGACATACAAAAGCTCCCCCTGATCACGGATCCTGAGGAGGAGCGGCGACTGGCCCGGCGAGCCCAAAAGGGCGATGAGCGTGCGGCCGAGCGATTGGTGACGGCGAACCTGCGATTCGTCATTTCCTACGTGAAGAAGTATCAAGGTCATGGACTGGACCTGTCGGAGCTGGTGGCCATCGGGAACGAAGGGCTTCTCAAGGCGGTGCGGAAGTTCGATCCCGATCAAGGCGTGAAGTTCATTTCCTACGCCGTCTGGTGGGTCAGGCAAGCCGTCCTCAAGGCCCTGGCCGAGCAAACGCGCTCCGTGCGCATACCGCTTAACCAGAATTCGCAGCTGATCCGGCTCGCCCGCGCCGAAACCATCCTCTCCCAGGTGCTCAAGCGAGATCCGACCGACGACGAAATCTCGCGCCTGCTGGAAGAGCCCGTGGAAAGCGTCCGCACGGCCCGGCAGATGACCTCAACCGAAGTGTCCCTGGATGCCCCGATCGACCGTAGCGACCGGGAAGCCTCGACGTTAGGCGAACGATTCTCAGGCGGGGACGGCGTCGAAATCGAGGAGACCACCGATTTCAAGCTGATGCGCGAGTTCATCGATCGCGTCTTCCGAAAGTACCTGACGCCACGCGAACGCAAGATCCTGTACCTGTATTACGGCCTCGAGGAAGGTTCGGAGGCAATGACCCTCGAACGCATCGGCGCGCTCATGGGCGTCACGCGCGAACGGATCCGACAGATTCGAGAACGCGCCTTCGAAAAGCTGCGCGAGTCTCCCGATGGTCGCGCGCTCGCCAGTTTCTGGACCGCCGCCTAACACGCCCATCTCGCGGTCCGCATCATTCGAACACCGCAGGTCACCGTCGCTGCAACAGAAAGTCAGAGGCCGGGGAATTCCCGGCCTCTGGTCGTTTGCTCCAGTCCTCGGTCACACGGTGAACCTGTCCACCAATCGCGCTGTGATGTTTCTAATGCGGAAACAAGCGAGCTGACGTATATATCCACGTCGAGCACAAGCTGCATAGAATGGGCGGATTCCCTGATCAATTGATGGACAGTCGTGATCAACCTCGAACGTTTCGGATCGTGAGCGACCCCACCAGACCTGCACCGCAAGTCCTGGTGATAGATGACGAGTCAACCATTCGCATGGCCCTCCGTCGCTTCTTCAGTCGGCTTGGCTGGGCAGTCGACGAAGCGGCAAGTGGAGAGGAAGCGCTAGAGAAGCTGCTGGCCGGTGAAGGTGATCGATATCGGCTGATCATCTGCGACCTCCGCATGCCCGGTCTGAGTGGCATCGACCTGCACGACCGCATTCAGGCGCAACGACCACACCTTCTGTCTCGACTCATCTTCTCCACCGGGGACCTCGTCTCGGAGGAAGTGGCAGGTTTCATTGAGACGACCCACTGCCTGGTGTTGGAGAAGCCGTTTGAGCTGAGTTCACTGCTCGAGACAGTCCAGCGTATCTCCGATCGCAAGGACGACCTGCCGGAAGCACGCTCCGGTTGAGTCTCGGCGGGTAGCCTTCGCCGTGGGCGCCGCCTAACGATCTGTGCGCCCGAACAATCGACCGTGAGTACGTTCCTCCGGAGGGAACGCCACTCGCCCGCCCATTGGGGGTGCAGGAACGCTGGCGTTCGCTCGGCGCACGATCGCATCGCGATCGGCCGGAAGGAGCGACACCGTGCTAGTGCAGGTCCATGTTGCACTGGTATGCTTGTAGCGTGAGCGAACCGACCGCACGCGCCCTCCCACTCTTTCCCTTGCCGCTGGTGCTGTTTCCAGAGGCGCGCCTGCCGCTCCACATCTTTGAGCCGCGGTATCGCCAGATGCTCAGCGACGTGAGTTCGGGCCAACGTCAGTTTGGCATCGTGCGATATGACGGCAACCGCCCGGAGCAGGACATTCCGATCGGTATGGTCGGCTGCGTGGCCCATCTCGAGAGTGCGACCCGGCTGTCCGACGGCAGGTCAAACATCGTCGTTCGCGGTACCTGGCGCTTCGCGCTCGAACACCTCGCACCGTCTACGGCACCGTACCTCGTGGCCGTGGTCCGGCCGGTCTTTGACCGCGACGAGCCGGTCGCGGCGCTCGACGAGGCGGCAACCGCCCTCCGTCAGGTCGTACGGAGGGTCACGACCGCCGCCCGATCCATCGCCGACGAGGGCGCGGCCGAACAAGATCTGCCAACGGATCCTGGCCGCTTGTCATTTACCGTCGCTCAGTCCATCGACCTTGAACTCGACGTCAAGCAGCGCATTCTCGAAGATCTGTCCCCGCTGGGTCGCCTCCGGCAGCTCCACGAGTTGTTGGAACGGGTAACCAGTTCGGTTGAGGAGCGGGCGCTCGCCCACCAGCGAGCCAAATCGAACGGCCATGGACCGGCAACGGCGTAGCGCATGAGCCTGACCGCCAGCGTTGTCGATCGGCTTCGAGATATCGTCGGGCGACGTCACGTCCTCGAGCGAACCGGAGAGCTCTTCGTGTACACCGCCGATGGACTCCCTGGATATCGAAAGCACCCTGCCCTTGCCGTCTTTCCCGGAACGCGCCAGGAGACCATCGCGGTGGTGCGTGCGCTCTCGGCGGCCGGCGTTGCGTTCGTTCCGCGCGGCGCCGGCACCGGCCTGTCCGGTGGTGCCCTCGCCGACGGCGTCGCACTGCTTGGCCTGAACCGGTTGAACCGCATCGTCGACATCGACGCGGCGAATCGAACGGCGACCGTGGAACCCGGAGTCGTGAACGCTCATCTGACGCGCGCGGTAGCGCCACACGACCTGCACTACGCACCCGATCCGTCCAGTCAGGCCGCGTGCACCATCGGCGGAAACGTGGCCGAAAACGCCGGAGGACCGCACTGCCTGAAGTACGGCGTCACGCTGAACCACGTGCTGCAGGCGACCGTCCTCCTTCCTGATGGCGAGGTGGTTACGCTCGGGAACGCCTCCGGTGAGTGCGAAGGCTACGACCTGCTCGGCGCGTTTGTTGGCTCCGAGGGCTGCTTCGGTGTCGCGTTGGACGTGACGGTTCGACTCACTCGGAATCCGCAGGGCGTTCGCACGATGCTCGCCGACTTCAGCTCCATTGAAAGTGCGGCACGTGCCGTGTCGGCCGTCATCGCCAGCGGTATCGTTCCCGCCGCACTGGAGATGATGGACGCCGGCACCATTCGAGCCGTCGAGTCGTCGGTGTATGCCGCGGGCTATCCCGTCGACGCCGCCGCCGTGCTCTTGATCGAGATCGATGGGCTGGTCGCCGGCCTGGACGACGACTCTGACTTGATCAGTCGACTCTGTCGCGAGGCAGGAGCGCGGACGGTGCGTGTCGCCGCCGAGGCCAGCGAGCGCGCGCGATTGTGGCAGGGACGCAAGAAGGCCTTTGGCGCCATGGGGAGACTTTCGTCTCATCTCGTCGTGCAGGACGCCGTGGTCCCGCGTACGAGACTTCCGGCCATCCTCGGTGAGATCGACGAGATCGCGACTCGCCGCCGCATCACGGTATGCAACGTCTTTCACGCTGGCGACGGCAACCTCCACCCGAACATCCCGTACAACGCACACGACCCGGAAGAGAGTGCGCGCGTCCATACCGCGATGAAAGAGATCATGCACGCGTGTGTTGCCGCTGGCGGCACCGTGACCGGCGAGCATGGCATTGGCCTCGACAAACTCGACTACATGGACCTCGTCTTTGGAGCCACGTCACTGAACGCGATGTGTCGACTTCGCGAGGTGTTCGATCCACGGCGCCTTGCGAATCCCGGCAAGGTGGTCCCGCTCCGATCGTGTCGTGAATGGCACGGGGCGCCGGGGGTCCGTCCGTGAGCAGCAGCGTTGCGGTCACTTCCGTTGAACAGCTCGCGGCCGTCATAACCGATGCCAACCGCTCGAAGTCTCCCCTACGCGTGGCCGCCGGTGCGCACTGGCTCGATGCCGGACGGCCAGTCGACGCCGGCCAGCAGGTGGACCTTGCGACACTTCAGGGCGTTGTCGAGTACACCCCAGGCGACCTAACGCTGACTGCCCTGAGCGGAACATCCCTGACTGATCTCGATGCCGCAACTCGAGCCCATGGGCAGTGGATCACGCTGGACCCCCACGGGTCCCGCAGCGGAACGCTCGGCGCTACGCTGGCAACGGCCAGCAGTGGACCCCTCGCCGCATCGTTCGGGACACCTCGGGACATCGCCCTCGGTCTCACGTTCGTGAACGGCGAAGGTGAGGTGATCCGCGCGGGCGGTCGTGTCGTGAAGAACGTGGCCGGATTCGACCTGGTGCGCCTGCTGATCGGGGCATGGGGCACACTCGGTGTGCTGACGGAAGCTACGGTCCGTGTCCGCGCCGTTCCTGCGATGGACCTGACGGTGCACGCTGTCGTCCCATCCGGGCGAGCAGAGCTGGCCGAGCGCCTGCGGGCGTATCGGGATGCACCCACGACTCCACTGGCGATCCAGCTGGTGAACGGCACGCTCTCACAGGCGATTGGGCTCGGCCGCAACCCGCTCCTGCTGGTCCGCCTCGCCGGGAATGCGGCGAGCGTGGCCGCGCAACGGGACATCCTCAATCGCATCGCTTCCCTGGAGGATGCGCCGAGTGACGTGTGGAGCAAACTGGCCGAGTGGAACGACGCTGGTTGCCGAACGCTTCGCATTTCCACGCGACCGTCGGAGCTGTCAGGCCTCTGGCTGGAGGTTGTCCACCAACTCGGTTCAGACGGCGTCGCGCTGAGTGCCGTAGTGACTCGCGGGACGATTCGTGTGGCGGCCCCACCGGGGCACGATCAGGCGCTCCGGGCGATGATCGCGAGCCTTCCGGTCGGAACAAGCGTGGTGCTCGAGCGAGTACCGAACGACCTCTGGACGGCGCAGCATCGACCCGCGGACGTGCTCTCACGGCGCGTCCGCCAAGCGTTTGACCCCAACCGAATCCTCAACCGAGGCATCCTCGGCCTTGACGAAGGAGCTGCGTCATGAGCCCGCCTAACGTATCGCCGGTGCGGGCGACACCGCTCGGCATGGCGGCCTCAGGACTTGATCGGTGCGTCCACTGCGGATTCTGTCTGCAGGCCTGTCCGACATACCTCGTGCTGGAAGACGAGAACGACTCGCCCCGCGGGCGCCTCTTGCTGATGCGTGGCGTGCTGGAAGGTGAGTTGCCGATCGATGATTCCTCCGTGCGCACGCACCTGGACCGCTGTCTCGGCTGCCGAGCATGCGAGAGCGCCTGCCCGAGCGGGGTGCCGTACGGCCAGTTGTTGGAAGCGGCGCGGGAGACGTTGGTGCAGCGTCGACGACTCCCTCCTGTGGCTCGCGTGATGCTCGCGATCTTCGCGCGACCAAGACTGCTCGGGGCGGTGCTCGCCGGCGCACGCCTGTTCCGCCTGACGGGCCTGGCGAAGGCGCTGGCTCGCGCCCCTGGCCGTCTTGGTTTCGCCTCCGCCATGCTGGCGTCGACATCGTCACCTCCAACGCCACCGTATGATGCGTCCGGCGATAGAAGTCGCGGCGTCACAGGTGTGCTCGACGGTTGCGTGATGAAGGAGCTGTTCGAGTCGACGAACCGTGCAACGCACCGCGTCCTGTTGGTAAACGGCTACGACGTGCGCAACGTGCCCCACCAACGATGTTGTGGCGCCTTGCACCTGCATGCGGGCGACGCAGAAACGGCTCGGGCCCTCGCTCGGGCCAACATCGCCGCGTTCGAACGCGCCGGTGTGGAGTACGTTGCCGTCAACGCCAGTGGTTGTGGCGCCACGATGAAGGAGTACGGCCACCTGTTGCACGACGACCCGGCGTGGAAGGATCGAGCGCTGCGGTTTGCTTCGCGGGTGCGGGACGTGTCTGAGCTGTTGGCAGCGGCCGGTCCAGCGCCGGGCGCGCGCATCGACGTCGGCGCCGTGACCTATGACCCGCCGTGCCATCTGCTGCACGCACAGCGCGTCGCGACAGCGCCACTGGCCGTGCTCAGGGCCATTCCAGACCTAACGATCGTTCCGCTGGCAGACGAGGACAAGTGCTGCGGCAGCGCGGGCATCTATAACCTCGTGCAGCCCGACGTCTCCAACGCAGTGCTGGAAAACAAGCTGGCGAATATCCGGGAGACCGGGACACAGGTCGTGGCGACCGGCAATCCAGGGTGCTTGATGCAGATTGGCGCCGGCCTGTTGCGCACGCAGAGTGCGACGGAGGTGCGCCACCCCGTCGACCTGCTCGACGCGTCCTACGCCGCGCGCGCCCCCGTGCATCATGCCGCGACCCACGGGGCGTAGCGCAGACGAGCGTACCCCGTTAGTTCTTCGAGTATGCTGGATACGGTGCTCTTTGAGTTCGATGGGGTTCTCGTCGACACAGTTGAAGCTCGACGCGACGCGCTCGTTGCGGCGCTCGTCGGCGAAGGCATCCATGTTTCGGCTGACGAGTATCACGAGCACTGCGCCGGATATGCCTTCGATGAAGCCGCCACCGCTGTCCTGCATGCGCGCGGCGTCGTGTTCGATGACACCCTTGTCGCGTTGATTACGGCGCGCGCCGAGCGCGCCTTTCGCGCGTACGTGGGAAAAGGGGTGACATTGGTCGATGGGATCCGCGACATGATCGACCGCCTGCCGCCCGTGGCGCGACTCGGCATCGTCTCTCGCACGAGTCGCCAGGAAATCGCGTTGGTGTTGTCGCTTGCTCGGTTGGAACACGCTTTCACTTGCGTGATTGGAGCCGAGGACGCATTTCCGCCAAAGCCCTCCGCTTCACCGTACCAGACCGCCATCGCACGGCTCGCGAAACATCGGCCACCCCGCGCCCGCGCCCTGACGCTCGCCATCGAGGATTCCTGGCAAGGCATACGCTCGGCGCGGAGTGCTGGCCTCCGTTGTGTTGCGGTGGGACCCTTGCCGGCGCACGTCGCCATGGAAGCCGACGCGTTCGTTCCGGATCTTCGGGGCATGACGGCTGAGTCGCTGGAGGCCCTTGTGATTGGGAGTCAGGAACGGATTCCGTGAGTCAACCGGCGCTGCAAGCCACCGTGGATGCGGCGAACCCTTATGGCCTGCCGCCGACCACGTCGAGCCTCAACGAGGAATATGAGGCAGCGCAGCTGGGTGCCATCTCCGTCAGCCGCACCGCCCGCGGACGCATGCGTCTCATGGGAGACCGGGCGCGCGAAGTGCTCACCGGCTTGGTGACCAACGATATCGTGAGCGTGACAGCAGGCCAAGGCGCGTACGCCGCCGCCCTCACGGCAAAGGGAAAGATCATCGCCGACCTCCGTACGTACGCGCGCGAGAGTGAGCTGTGGATGGACACCAACCCGATGGCGTGGGCGGGCTGGTGGCTGACCGTACGGAAGTACATCAATCCGAGGCTCGCGAAGTACGAGGACCTGACGACCGCCTACGACACGACGAGCGTCTATGGCGCGGATTCGGTTCGATTGGTTGGCCAGGCGCTGGGCCTGCCCGACGCGCTGCTCGCCGCCCTTCCGCACTACGGGCACTGCGCCTTCGGCGAGGGAGAACGACGAGACGGGTTTGTGGCCCGCGTCCCCGACACGTCCCTCGACGGATTCGACATCTGGGTCAGCACGGATCGCTCACCTTGGCTGCATGAGCGCCTGCGAGGCGTGGGTGTTCAACCTGGCGGCGCCCTCGTGTCGGACGTCCTTCGCGTCGAAGCGGGCCGGCCCGAATGGGGCCTCGACATGGATGACAACACACTCGCCCAGGAAGCCAACATGGACGAGCTGCACGCCATCTCTTACACGAAGGGCTGCTACACCGGACAGGAGACCGTCGCGCGCGTGCACTTTCGCGGGCACGTGAACAGGAACCTGCGCGGACTGCGCCTCGATCAGCGCGAACTCCCGGCGCGTGGAAGCGATGTGCGCAACGCAGAGGGTACCGTCATCGGGGACATCCGCAGCGCCGTCATCTCTCCTCGCCTCGGAGCCATCGCCTTGGCTATGCTCCGCCGTGAAGTCGTCAACGGCGATCACGTGGTGCTCTCATCGGAAGGACCACTCGTGGCTGAGGTTGTCGAGTTGCCGTTTGCCTGAGTCGACGGAGGGCAAACGAAGCGGGGCGCGACCGAGTGGTCGCGCCCCGCTTCACTTCCAGGATCTTTCCTGATTACATCTTCTTGGCGGAATCCATCTTCATCGTGGAGTCCATCTTCATCGCGGTGTCAACAGCGGCCGGAGCCGGGGCCATGGCGGGAGCAGCGGCGCTATCAGCAGCCGGAGCCGCTTCCTTCTTGGCGCAGGCGGCGATGGCGAAAACGGCGGCGACGAGGGCAAGGCGCTTCATGTGGTAGTCTCCTGAGGGAGTTCGAGAAGGGGGTACGACTTTCCTGGCAACAAGTGTCGCCGCGATGCGGTTGCGGAACGACGGGCACGCCTAACGACATTAGCAAAAGACTCAAACGCCAAGCCAGCACGCGCAACAACGCGACCTTGGCGCTTATCCTCCAGACGCATATGAGCGGAGCCGCCACCGGTCGGCGACGGCACCGTTCAAATACTCGCGCAAAAATTTACGATAACCGGCCTCGATGTCAAGGGTTATCCAGCGTCCAAGTTCAAGAATGCCAACGTCTTTCATGCTGATCGCCTCGGTGTGAAATGCGCCCGGATCCCTCCACGCGCGAAGCCTCACCGACCACTGTGGGCGGCTCATCGCGTTAGACCGCCATTTGGCAACGACTTAACGAACCGCGAAATGCCCGAGGCCCGGGACCTCCTCGGAATGGGTGTGAAGAGGTAAGGTCGAGATCGGGACACCTGCTCCATCCGGCGCTCGCGGCATCTCGTCCGCCGAGCCGCTCATCGCTTCGTCACACAGCCGCGGGGACACCCGTCGTTCACGCCGGTTGGACGGCGTCTCTGGACTACCGTAGTGGCGCGACGGTCCGTCGC
>JBGAJQ010000030.1:0-59999 GCA_044224875.1 Gemmatimonadaceae bacterium
GCACGCCCGTGCGCAACGCGAAAGAGGCCGCTGTCGGCTGACAGCCAGATCGCGTCAGCACTGTCTCGCATGACGCCGTAAATCAAGCCGGGCGACAGGTCGCCCGTCGCAATAGATGTGGAGGGCCCGTCACCCTGAGGAAGGATCACGAGCTTGTTGCCGAACACCACCAGCATCCCGCCAGGCACGGCGGCAATGGCCACGGATCCGGCGTTTCCGGCAGCGACCGCGCGCTCTACGAAGCGGCCGCCCTTCCATTGATACACGCCGCCATTGGCGAGTGCCGTCCACATCGCTCCGCGGTCGTCCTCTCGCACGGCCCAGAGCGATCGGTCGGGAAGACCAGCGTCCACGTTGGTGAACGCGCTGCGTTGGTACCGTTCGAGCCCTAGCGCCGTGCCTACCCACAACTCACCACGCGTGCCCGTGAGGAACGACCAGGTCTCCTCCGCGCTACCCACAAACGTGCGGAGCGACTGGCCGTCCCACATCATCATGCCGCCAGTGGACGTGCCTAACCAGATCGCGCCATCCGGCGTGCGTCCAAGGGTCCACACCGGTCGCTGTTCCCCTCCCGTGCGCGTGGAGACGGTGCGCACGATCGACGGCGTACCCTGTGCGTCCAGGCCGAGCTGCACGCCCCCCCGCTCCGTCGCAATCCACACGCTCGATCGCCCATCGACCATCACGTCAAAAAATCGCGAGATCCTGGGGAACTGTGTCGTCAGCTTCACCACGCGGCGTCCGTCGCTATACGCCAGAAAGCTGCGGCCCGCCATCCACACCCGGTCGAGTGAGTCGAGCGCCAAGGCATAGGTGAAGGCTTTCGTTTCCTGCACCAGCTCAAATCGGTGGCCGTCGCCAACCAGCACGCCGTCCTCCGTCGCCACCCAGAGTTGACCGTGCCCGTCTTCCAACACTTCCCACGGGGAGATTTTCGGGTCGCCGAGGTCGACGTGTCGAAAGCCAGTGTCTTCTTTGACCACCAGTCCCCGAGCGGTGGACACCCACAGTCGTCCGCGGCGATCGACATTGACACCGTTGATCCAGTACCCTGGTAGCGCCTTGGTATTCTCCGGGGTGTAGACCGTGAAGGCGAGCCCATCGTAGCGAACCAATCCGCGACGCGTCCCCAGCCACAGGTAGCCGTCGGGTGTTTGAGCGACGGCGTTGATTTGCGACTCCGGAAGCCCCTGCTCTCGGTCAATGCGTCGTCGGAAGTAGGTATCGATGACCGCTGTCGAGCGTGGATGCTGTATCTGTGGCGAGGCCGTCTGCCCGGGTGTACCGATCAAGGCGGCGAATAGGGCTAAGCGAAGGCGCGTCGCCGCCAACCGTGGAAGTGAGGCGCGTCGTACGGTACCACAGCAAGCCCGACGCGCACACGGATGTTCGTTAGGCACCGTGCAACCCATGGAGCCCGTTCGCGACGGTGTCACGGCAGGGCAGCCAGCTCCGCGACACGAGTGACCGAGCGGTCAATCTCGCGACGCAAGCCCGCCGCGTGCGTGAGGACGCCGGACTGGGCTTGCGCGAGCAATTGCCTGCACAGCTCCGCCGCCTCTTCAGCTCCAACAGTGGCCGAGGACCCGCGCAACTTGTGGGCGAGCCGGCGCACGCCTTCCAGGTCTCCCGTCTGGATGGCGCCGTCGATGTCGACGAGGACCCTTCGGCTCGTGTGCACATAGAGGGTCATGAACTCCCGTTGGTCCGCCGGATCCGATCCAACGACCTCCTCGAGTTGCGGGAGGTGGAGTACGCGATGCGTAGCCGAGGGGGAGTCCATGCAATGAGTTTCGACCGCTCGGTGCCGGGACTGGAACGCGACGGGACGGAGCCGAAGGCCGTGGCATGCGGCGGCCGGAATCCTGTATTGTCTCGCGCGCGTTCTCCGCGCTACAGCTGCACCATGCGACAGAAACGAAAGAGAGGGGCCCATGGCCGCTCTCTTGAGTCGGGACGGCGGGATTTGACTGACAGCGCAAGCACCGACAGATGCCACCGACCCGAACGAAAAGAGAGCGGCCCATGGCCGCTCTCTTGAGTCGGGACGGCGGGATTCGACCGACAGCGCAAGTACCGGCAGATGCCACCGACCCGAACGAAAAGAGAGCGGCCAATGGCCGCTCTCTTGAGTCGGGACGGCGGGATTTGAACCCGCGACCCCCTGAACCCCATTCAGGTGCGCTACCGGACTGCGCTACGTCCCGTGAAAACCGGAATATCAACCTGCCCTGCGTTGGGTCGCGGAGCGACCCCCAGATTCCAACGTCGGAGCGAAGCGACGACGCGCACGGCTGAACGGCCACTTCAGTGGGCGTTCGGCCCACCCCATTCAGGTGCGCTACCGGACTGCGCTACGTCCCGTGAAAACCGGAATCACCGTTCAGCGCTAAACCTAACTCGCCAAACAGGCTGCAAGAAGGTCGGGACGCGTCGCACTGGGGGCGACCCTTCCAGATCGGACTGCGGTACCGATTTTCGCGGTTCGGCAGTCGTCACGCCCGCGCAGGATCCAAGCTAGTCGCGCAGACGCTACCTGATTCGAAGTGGCGAGGTACCGCGCACTCCAGTGTTTATCGACAGCCCGCTGGCAACAGACGCGACCGCGGTCACGGGTCAGCGAGGCTGTCGGCTGAGACAACCGCTCCTACAAGACCGCCCTTCGTACAGAATCGCCGGCCGCGTCGAGCGCGTCTAGGACGGCGTTCACGGCTTCCACCGCCGCGGCTCGAAGGTCGAGCGGGCCCGGCGTCTGCACCGGCGCGCGCTGCACGGGCCATTGCATCCTGTGCGACGACTGCACGACGGGCATCAGACGAGCGGTTGTCCCAGCGTGGTGACGGAATTGGTAGCTCATGGATGAGGATGGTGTGGGAGGAGTGCTTCGCGTTCCGGAGTGTTGCAGCACGCTAGCGAATTGCTGCACCACTTCCCCCTTTGGCTCGGTTCACCAACCACGCGATCACAAAGATCGGCAGCGCGATGAAGAGCGCGATCTTGAGCACTGCGATCCCCAACCCCACCAAGGCGCCGAGTAGCCCGAACACCAGCCCCAGCACGACGGCGACGAGTACGAATACGACGAAAATCGGCAAGCCCACGACAAACAGAAGGGCCAGTACGGGCAGCGCAACCACACCGAGCACGGCGATGACGGGCAGGCCGATGATGGCCAGCAGCCCAGCGAGGGGGAGCAACACGAACATCGCCAACAGCGAGAAGAACAGGAACTTGATCAGCGACATTTCAGCTCTCCGAAGTGCCGCGCGCGACATGCGCTCGGCTGGAGAAAATTACGCACCGCGCGCCGGTGAGTTTCAATGAGCGAGGGCGGGCGCGATCGCAAGGAGACGCGCAGGTTACCGTGTGGTCGCCGCGGACTTCCCGCTCCGCCTCGCCAACTCTCCCGGGCGTACCGCAACGGAGGGAAAGCTCCGCAACACCTGACGGTCGAACGTCGCTAGTGGGCAAGCCAACTCCTCCGCAACCGCCACGTATTCGCAGTCGTAGCTCGAACACCCGGACGACGCCACCAGCTCGAACACACGCTGCGCGTCCGGCTCGAACGTCACCGCCTCCAGGCCCTCGACGGCGAGATTGAGCAGCTCCAACGCCTCAGCCGGTGTTTGGCGCCCGGCACGCACCAGCTTCCCCAGCACGCTCCGTAACTCCGAGACAACGAGCGGCGGCGAGACCCATCGAGCGTCCGCGCGTAGGAGCTGTGCCACCTCCTCCGAGCCCTCCCCCGGGAGCACCAACGCGACGACGGCGTTGGCGTCGGCGACGATCACTCTCGCCCCCAACGCTTCGCCTCGTCCACGTCGGCGACATCCATGACGATCCCGCGCGCGCGCAGGCGCTCGCGCGCACTACGCGCCCGATCCAAGAAACCCTCGATCTGACGAGGACGTCGGCTGGCCAGCGCTTCGCGCAGGCACTCGATGACTTCGCTGTTCATGCTTCTCCCTCGATCGGTTGCGCTGAGCTTGAGCTTCTGGTAGAGGTCATCCGGAACGTTCCGAATGGTGAGAATGGGCATGCCGCCGCTCACTGGTGCTGGAATGACTGCATTATGCAGTCCAATTGCAGTCATGTCAAGACCCTCCGGCTGCGATCGTCGAAGTCGCACGAGGCTAACACTTTCCGCGTTTGGCCCTAGATGCATCATCGTTTCATCGTGAGTCGGACCATCCTGTTGCACGCACCTACTATTTCGGCATGACCGCATCGCTCAACGTGGCTTTGATCGGGTACGGTTACGCCGGTCGTGTCTTTCACGCTCCGCTCATAACGGCCAGCCGAGGTCTTAACCTCGCGCGCGTCACATCCAGCCGGCCGGGCGACGTGATGGCAAACCTGCCCCACGTCCGCGTCTCGTCGAGCCTGACGGAGACATTGGACGACGCGACCATTGACCTGGTCGTGATCGCGACACCCAACGCCATGCACGCGACACAAGCGCACGCCGCGCTGGACGCCGGGAAGCATGTGGTTGTGGACAAGCCCTTCACGGTGACCGTGGAAGAAGCCGAGTCGGTCGGCGCACATGCCGAACGCGCCGGACGCGTCCTCTCGGTCTTTCACAACCGGCGTTGGGACAGCGACTTCCTCACCCTTCGATCGCTGCTCGAAAGTGGCACGTTAGGCGAGGTGCGCTACTTCGAGAGTCGGTTCGATCGCTTTCGCCCGGTGGTGCGTGACCGATGGCGAGAGCGCAGCGGTCCGGGCGCGGGTCTCTGGTACGACCTCGGACCACACCTCATCGACCAGGCGTTGCAGCTCTTTGGTGCGCCGCAGGGGATCGAGGTCGATCGCGCCATCCTGCGCGAAGGCGCCGAAGTGGATGACTACTTTCACGCAACGCTACGATATGCGCACCGGCGCGTCGTGCTCCACGCCACGATGCTGGCCGCGGCGCACGACACACGGTTCGTGGTCCACGGCACGCGTGGAAGCTACACCAAGTCCGGGTTGGACACGCAGGCGGAGGCGCTCAAGATCGGACGAACGCCGGGCGATGCAACCTGGGGCCACGACCCTCGTGACGGAGTCCTGACCGTGGTCGATGGCAGCGAGGCCATCGCCCGTACGGTACCTAACGAGCGTGGCAGCTATCTCCGCTACTACGAAGGCGTACGGGATGCGATCCAACTCGGGGCGTCGAATCCAGTGGGCTGGCGTGACGGCCTCGCCGTGATGCGCCTGCTGGAAGGGATGGCCGGCTCGAACGCTTCCCCTTAGAACTCGAACGCCTCACTTCCCACCTCGCTCAGTGAGGGGGGATGCTGGCGGCGCGCGCCTAACGGGCGAAGCTCCGGACGCGGCGCGGCCGGTGGAAGGGATGGCGTCGGCGCGGCGTGCGCCGTGGCTCGCGGTACGCTGTCGCCGAGCCGGAATTCAGCGACGAGTTCGGCCAGCAGCTGCGATTGGGCGCCGAGGCTCTGCGCGGTACGCTCGGATTCATCGGCCGAGGCCGCGACTTCTTGCGTCCGCCGCGACATGGTGTCCAACGTGCGATCAATGATCTCCACACCGCGTGCTTGCTCCCCACTCGCGCCGGCAATCTCGGTCACGACCTGACCCACGCGATTCACTCGCTGGTCAATTTCGGCGAGTCTCGCCAATACCTGGTTGTTGATCGCCACCCCTGCCTCGGTACTCTTGACACTTTCCTCGATCAGCTGGGCGGACGTCCTAGCCGCCTCCGCCGAGCGCATGGCAAGGTTGCGTACCTCGTCGGCCACAACCGCGAAACCACGACCACTGTCTCCGGCGCGCGCAGCCTCAACCGCCGCGTTCAGCGCCAACAGGTTGGTCTGGAACGCGATCTCATCGATAGTCTTGACGATTTTCGCTGTGTCCTCTGCCGACGTCCGGATGCGGGCGATGGCGGCCGCAAGGCGCTGCACCTCTTCCACGCCCTCGGCGGTGCTGGCACGCGCCGCGTCGGCGAGCGCGCGACCCTCCACGGCGTTCGACGCGTTGCGCTTGGTCATGATCGCCATCTCGCGGGTGCTGCCGGCGACCTCCTCGAGTGCGGCGGCCTGGTCGGCTGCACCAGAGGCCAGTTCCCGACTCGCCGCCCCGATCTCCTCCGAGCTGACGGCCACCGCCTGCGCTGAGGTCGCGACTGCGCTCAGCGCCCCCGCCAGGTTGTCGAGTGCCTCATTCAGTGCACGCTGAATCGTGGCGTGATCACCTTCGTAACGGCCCTTCACGCGCGCCGTGAGGTCGCGCTGTGCAAGCTGGTCCAGCACCTGCGAGGCCTCATACACGGGAGCGAGCAAGGCATTCAAGGTGTCGTTGATGCCAGTGACGGCGTCCCGGAAGCTCCCTTCGAAGCGAGCGGGTTCCCCGCGCTCCAGCAACTGACCGCGCTGTCCGGCGTGGGCCAGACGTCGAGTCTCTTCCACGAGGGTCACGATCGTAGACCGCGCCTGGTCAAAGGCGGCGACGGTGTCCCGTGACTGTCCAACGATGGCGTTCACACCGCGCGTTAGGCGGCCGAGTTCGTCGTCGGAACTGTCACGCATCTGCTCGACGTTCACCTGCACGCGGTGCGACAGGTCGCCTCGCGCCATCCCGGCCATGGCCTGGCCGAGGGAGAGGATGCATTGTTGATGTAGCTGGTCGACACGCTGGGCCGCCTCGCGAATGTGCATGGTGACGCGACGTCCGACGTAGCCGTTCAAGCCGAGTGAGAGCGAGACGAATGCAAGAAGCGCCACAAGCGAGATCACGCGACTATTCGCGTACACAGATGCCGCACGCGACTGCACGTCCTTCACGTCGCGCATGATATGCTCGCCCAGACGATCGTTCAGCTCAAGCAGGTGTTGGTACTGGCGTTCGAGGTCGTCCAATCGTGCGGTGGCCGTGGCGGGATCCTTGAAGGCTTCCTCGACGACCCGCGTGGCCGACGTGCTGTATGTGCGCGCCGCGGCCACCATGGCCTTGAGGTCGGTGTCGACGACGAGCGGGTTGGTGCGCGCCAGGGAGTCGACGTCTTCCTTGAACCGCGCGATGTGATCGGCGATGGCTTCACGAAAGCGTGGTTCCGCGGCGAGGTCTTGCGTGCGCGCCGCGAGGACCGCCCCATAGGCGTCGCCGCGAATGGCATCGTGCATCATGTCGGCGTCCATCTGGGCCCGTTGGATCTCTCCGTACAGGGAGATGTCCTTGTTCGCCTGGGTGACGCGATGGAGGCCCCAATAGTTAATGGCACCCACACTGAGGGTGCCTAACGCGGCCAGCATCGCGAGACTCATCAGCTTCCCACGCAACGACATAGCAACCATCAGCTCAAAGAGTGTCAGAGGGCAAAGACGCCGAGCAACGTCGGCGCAGCGGAGTACGTCGGCACGCCTCATCGACGGCGTGTCGGGGGCGCCTGCTCTTATTAGCGTCGGCCAAGACGCGGGCCTCCTAAAGCGCGATCCGCCAACCCGCTACGTCAAACGGACACCCGCGCTGACGTAATGCGCTGGACAACCTCCTCCAGTGCGGGCAGCTCGAAGGGTTTGTCGAGCACCGCGCACGGCGTGTTGACCAGGAACTCACAGACACCGTCATGGAGACGGTCTCCCGTCGTGAAGACGAGTTTGGGAATTACCTGCGGGCGGTAGGTCGCCAGCCACTCGTAGAGTTCCGGGCCACTGAGTTCCGGCATGCGGACATCGCAGACGACCAGGTCAAACGCACCAGACGCCGACGACGACAACCACAGGCGGGCCTGGTCTCCGTTGCCGGCCTCCGACACCTCGAACCCACGACGTGTGAACCACCGATTGAGGACGCGGCGCACCGAATCCTCGTCGTCCACGATCAACACGCGCATGGAGGGCGTGCGATGTGGCGCTGGGGGTGTAGGCTCTGCTCCGAGGGGTAGACGCGACATCAACGGCGTGGTCGTCAGGTGAGCGGGCAGACACCCGCGCGCTACGTGCCATCACCCTTGGTATCGGCAGGGGCACTTCCATACTGAAGCGCCGGACCCGTTCGGGCCCGGCGCTTCGAGTTTCCCTCACCTGCAAAGCAACTTTCCCTTACGCCATGCGATGCATGCGAGCCTGCAGCTGCTCGCGATAGGTGCGCGACAGCTTGAGCTGACGGCCGTCGCGCAGGATGACGATGTAGTCGCCCGCGAACCACGGTTGCAGCTCACGGATGCGATCGAGATTGACGATCACGGCCCGGTGAATGCGAGCGAATTCGTTGGGATCGAGTTGAGCTTCAATCCCGTGCATGGTTTCGCGAATCAGGTGCGATGCCCGGCCGACATACACCCGCACGTAGTTGCCCGACGCCTCGAACCAGTCGACATCCGCGACCTTCACGAAAAAGACGCGTCCGTCGTGCTTCACCATCAATCGGTCGAGGTATCGTGTGCGCGCGGGCGCCGCGGCGGGGGCCGTGGCAACAGCCGTCGCCCCACCACCGCCCGCCGCCCCAGCCGCCACCAAGGCGCCGGTCTTGGCCTCACCGAGCACTTGTTCGAGCAGCGACGTGATGCGACGCCCGGCTTCGGCGCTGCTCAACTGCTCCATGTGCTGCCGTGCACGCGCAAAGGCCGCCCGGAACCGATCGGGATCGAACGGTTTGAGGAGATAGTCCATGGCATGGACGTCGAACGCGCGGACGGCATACTCGTCATAGGCCGTGATGAACACGATGGCGGGCAGCTTCTCCTCGCCTAACGCCGCGACCACACCAAAGCCATCGAGGTCGGGCATCTGCACGTCCAGGAACACGAGGTCGGGATTGTGTTCGCGGATCGCCGCCACCGCCTCCTGGCCCCCCGCGCACTCACCGACCACTTCCACCTCGTCTTCCATGCGCAGCAAGCGTCGGACCCGGCGACGGGCAATCGGCTCGTCATCCACAATCAACACTTTCATGGTCATAGGCTCCTCCGGTGAACGGTCAGGCGGCCGCAGCCGCCGTGAGGGAATGGTTGGCCGTGTGGCCAACCGGTGGGTCGGCGACGATCACCACCGCCGTCGACCGGTCAGGAAATGTCACGGACACCAACGGACCCGCGTCGGCGATGGCCGCCTCCGCGACACTCTTCTTACGCCACCAGGCGTGTCGTTCGCCTGGCGACTCACGCCAGCGGCCCTCTCCGTGAATTCGAATCCGTGTGGCGTCCATCACCCGCTCGGCAGCCACCGTGATCACGAGCGCGCCATCCGGATCAGTCGCTTCACCCGCCAGCAGGTCGTCCGCCATGGTGCAGACCAGCCGACTCGGAATCGAGGCACCTAACGCCGATGGGTCGACGTCCACCTCGAGGGTCACGTGCGGGCGGATGCCCACCCGATGGGCCTCCACGCAGGCGGTGAGCAGCTGCACTTCCTGCCGGAGCGTGGTCGTCCGGTCGCGCGCCGAATCCAGCGTACGGCGGAGCACGTCGGCCAGTCGCGCGATGAGGTGCTCGGCGCGCCAGACGTCCCGGTGGACCAACTGCGCCAGCAACTCCAGCGTCCCCAACAGGAATTGTGGCCGGAGCTGCACACACAGCGCGCGGAAGCGTGACGAGGCAATCTCGGACGTGAGGCGAGCCGCGGAAAGCTCACGCGCCCGATACCAGACACGGAAGTCGCGGGCGTTTACCCACGCCAGCAGTCCGAAGTAGATGAACAGGTTGCCGGTGAGCGGATTGATGTTGAACGGCACCAGAATGGGGACGCTGGAGACACCAACGATGTTGGTCATCTTCAGGTGACCGAAAGCCAGGACGATGGCCACGGCCAGGTGAAAGGCGATCGGTCCCATCCAGTGCTCGGGGCGTACACGGACGCGCCGCGCCAGGAAAAAGATGAGGGGCGAGAGACAGATCCAATATCCGGATCCCGCCAACTGCAACGTCAGCAGCCGCGGGTCGTAGGCCATGCCACTGAGCGCATACCACGCCCACATCTGCAAGGTCCACACGACGCCGATGGCCAACCAGAGTGTCACCAACGCAGCCCACACAGGCGCCGTCATCCGTGCATTGGGTGGCTCAACGTCGATTGCCGGCTGCGGCGTGACGGGCGTGGGAGAAAGCTCGCCGGCAGCTCCTGCGGTGGCGTCGATCCCTGCACCAAGCGGCAGCGTGGTGAAGTTGGTGGTGGAGAACTCGCCCGTCCGCCACTCGGTGGAATCTCCCATTTCCAGGGAATCGTCCACGGCATCGGCGGCGTCGGCCTGCGTGAGGAGGGCCTGGGGCGCCTCGCGATAGGGCACGTTGATTTCAACAATCGTTCCGCCGCCAGGTGCATCCAGCAGGATCAAGCTCTGGTCGGGGCCGTACAGCTGCCGGAGGCGGTCTCCCGCGTTCCGCAGGCCGATTCCTGAGGGCTCACCGCTACTGGCCGTCGCCAAGCCAACCCCATTATCCCGGACTTCCAGCTGCAACCGGTCACCCTGTCGCCGCGCCACGATCTGCACGTGACCCGGGCCGGAGCGTACCGAGAGCCCGTGGCGAATGGAGTTCTCGACGAGCGGTTGCAGGATCAGGTGAGGTACCAGCGCGCGGCGGGCGACGTCGTCGCACTCCACGCCCACGGTCAGCCAGTCACTGAAACGAGTCCGCTGGATGTCCACGTACCACTGGAGCGAGGTGAGTTCCTCGGCCAACGAGACTTCGTCACGTCCCCCGTGGGCCAGGGAGAGCGCGAGGAGTGAGCGCAGCTTGTGCAGCATGCGCTCAGCCGCGTGCGGGGCTTCGTGTGCCAGTTCCTGGATGGCGTTCAAGGAATTGAACAGGAAGTGGGGTTGCAGCTGTAACTCCAGATAGTGGAGTTGCGCGCGCGCCAGTTGCGTGCCCAGCACATGTGCACGCAGCGACCGGTCGAGGAAACGCCGGAATGAGATCACCGCCAGCCCCATCGCCACGATCGCCAGATACGCGAAGAGATGCACATCCGACCAGAATACGACACGCGACCAGAACGACTCCACCGACGAAAACGGCTGCCCGGCAAACCAGGTGATCAATCGAATACGGAGCGCCGTCATGCCGACATTGACCAGCGCCGCCGCCACCGCATGCGACGCTATCGAGGCCAACCAGCCGACGCGCGCAGGAATAACCGCGCGCGTGAGGCGATAGATGAGCGGCGTGAGCAATGCCCAACCCCACGCCATGATGAACGCGACTGGGAGCAGGATCTTCCATGACATCCAGCCGTCTTTTTCCGTCGCCATCCACGTGAGCCCGTGCACGGCACCAAATGCCGTCCAGGCGAGCAGGACGGCGGCGGTTGCGCGGAGCAGTCGGGACGAGCGTGCGACGTCGGTCAACGCGAGTGGAAGGAAGCGGAGTTGTGAATCAACCCGACGGACTTGACGACGCCAACCGACGGGTGACGGAGCGTGGCAGGAACCTTACGAAGCGAACGGTTCGTCACGTTTCAGGCATTGGACACCGCTCATGCAAGGCGCGTCGCGCGCCTCGAGGACCCGAGGCGGCTTGTAGGGAAATCGGCGACGAAGCGGCCCCGATCTTGGCTTGCCTTGGCCCGCTCCAAACGCCGCTTCCCATCTTGCGCGCCCGCTGGTGTTCCATTTGCGCAACATGCGACGTGTCGACGTTCCCGCAGCCGCTCTCCTCGCTCGCCCGACGGGCCGCTATCCCCAGCTAGAACGGCCGAAACGCGTTGGCCCGTGTGGCGCGGAATTTGATTCACCGGCAATGGAGTAGCGCCCCACGCGCATCGGGAATTGTCCCACACTTCGTAGCGATCGCTTGCGTGCACAGCCGAGAAGGTCACGGCTGGAGTGGCCAGCGGTCGAGCAGGACGCAGTCGATGGAACTTGCAGCGCGGAAAACGGCACTTGGTCACGCAGGTCTGATCGGTGCCTTCCGGTCGGATGTTGGCCGTCAGCGGTTCAGGCGGGTCCTTACCGCGCTCGCCTCCCTTTTGGGATGTTCGACAGCGATTCTGGCGCAGGCAGCCGGCGAAGGGCAGATCGTGGGGCGTGTGGTCGACGTGGCCACCCGGCGCGGCATCGTGGCCGAGATATCGCTTTCTCCTGGCCAGCGCGTCGCTGAGTCCGACAGTGCCGGTAGTTTTCGCTTTGATCGGGTGGCTCCTGGAGCGTACGTCGTGCGCGCGCGTTCGCTTGGCTTTGCGTCAGCGAGTGTTGCGGTCACGGTCCAAGTCGGGGGAACACAGACGGTCGAAATTGCGCTTCCTGCGGCGACCGTCTCGCTCGCTCCCATGCGAACGGTCTCCCGGAGCGACGACCGTGAGCGATTCGAGGACTTCTCCGCGCCTGGTGTCGTCTCCATCCGGACCTCTGAGCTGTCGCGACTGCCGGTTGTCGGAGATCGTGACATCGTGCGCGCGGCGGCGCTGCTACCCGGCATCTCGGCGCGCAATGACTTCTCCGCCGGCTTCAACGTGCGAGGGGGTGAGGCCGACCAGAACCTGGTGCTGCTGGATGGGATCCCGATCTACAATCCGTTTCACCTGGGCGGATTGTTTGGCACCTTCATCGACGCGGCGGTGCGCCAGGTGGACGTACTCACTGGAGCGTTCCCCGCGCAGTACGGCGGACGGCTGTCGAGCGTACTGGACGTGAAGAGCGCAGAAGATGCGCGCCCCGGCGTGCACTTCACCACGGACGTGTCATTCCTCTCGTCGTCGACTCGCGCCAGTGGGGCGCTGGCCGGCGGGAGATTTTCCTGGAACATCGCCGGTCGGCGTACCTATGCAGACCAACTCGTTCGCGCAGTCGTCGGCTCGAACGACTTTCCCTACCACTTCCAGGACGGCGAGCTTCACACGCGGGCGCTCTTGCCCCACGACGGCTCGCTGGCGTTGACGGCGTACCTCGGGCGCGACGATCTCGCCACGTCACAGGGACGCCAGAGCGCATTAGTGCCCGGTAGTGGCGGGAGCGCGATCGACTTTGACTGGGGCAACCGCGCCGTCGGCTTGCAGCTGACGCAGCCACTCGGGCGGCGCCTGACGATTGAACAACGCGCCGCGGTTTCGGGGGTTGCCACCCATTTTGCGGTTCCCGCTGAGTCGCTCGCGCTGTCGCAGCAACTGCGCGAGGGACGCCTGGCCGGTCGTGTGCAACTGGCGGCCGGCCCGCATGCCCTCTCGACTGGATACGAAGTCTCCCGTTACCGTACCATGTACCGCGAGCGCCTGCGGGTGGACGACGGAAGCGTGTTGGCACATGACGCGTCGGCGGCCGATACGACCACACCGCAGGAGATGCACTCAGGCGCGATCTTCGTCGAGGATGTCTGGCGCGTCACCCCGCGATTGCAGCTGCGAAGCGGCGTTCGCAGCGAGCGCGTACCGGCCGCGTCGTGGGCGGGGCTTTCTCCTCGCATCTCCGCGCGCTGGTTCCTGAGTCAGGACGTCGCCATCACCATGGCCGCGGGTCGCGTGCACCAGTGGATGCGCGCCATTCGGAACGAAGACCTTCCCATTCGCGTGTTTGACCTGTGGGTGGCCTCGGACTCGGTGGTGCCAGTGTCCTCGTCCGACCACTTCATGGTGGGGATGGAGCGTTGGCTCGGCCCGTCGCGCTTTGTGCGACTGGAAGCCTACGGCAAGCGGTATGACCAGTTGCTGGAGCAGGCGTCCACGATCGACCCTCGCATCCGGCCGTCGCTATTGCGCCAATTTGGGGGAAGCTCGTACGGCGTGGACCTGTATGCCCGGCAGCTCGAACAGCACGGCTTCGGCGGTTGGTTCTCCTACAGCTATGGCGTGAGCCGCCGCGAGTTCGAGGGCGCGTCATACTTCCCAGCTCACGACCGGCGACACAATGCCAACCTCGCCATGAGCTGGACCCCAGGTGGGTCGTACACCTTTGGCGCGCACATCGCCGTGGCCAGCGGTACGCCCTACACCGGCTGGGCCGGTTACATGCAGCGTTGGCACTACGATCCGGTGACGGGCCAATGGACACCCACCGCCAGCGGCAACGTGGAGGACAACGTCGTACGTGGCACACGCAACGGTGACCGTCTGCCGCTGTACTCACGCGTGGACCTGAGCGCGGAACGCGCCTTCACGGTCGGACGCGCCACCATCCGGCCGCAGGTGAGCGTGGTGAACCTGTTCAACCACCAGAACGTGTTGCTCTACTCACTGGACGCGGCGCAGAGCCCCCCCGTCGTGCGCCGGTTCGTCCAATTCCCTCTCCTGCCGTCGCTCGGCGTCCGGGCCGAATTCTGATGCGAACGACCTCTTGGAAGGCGGCATTCGCCCTTCTGGTCGCGTTCGGGTGCGAGCAGGGTGCGCCGACCGCTCCGCGACTGGAGGAGCGCGTAGTCGTGCACGCCGTGCTCGACCCACAGCTGGCCGAGCAAGTGGTGCTGTTGGAGCGCACCCAACAGGGGGCATCGCCGAGTGGGACCGCCGCCAAGAACGCGATGGACCCCATCGTCAGCAGCGGCGGCACGCCAATCTCCGGAGCGCGCGTCGTGCTGTATGGCTCGGGAACGGACTCCGTCGTGGCGGTGGAAGATCGGAGCCGTCGCACGGATGGCACGGGTGGCGGCGTGTATCGAGTTCCCAGCCGCATGGCCGCGACCACCGATAGCGCGTCATCTCCGGGGATCCTGCGTCTGTCGCCCGGGGTGACGTACCGCTTGCGTGCGGAGACCGCGGTAGGCACGGTGACGGGAACCACGCGGATGCCGCGCTTTCCCACGCAGCTCAATCGCGCGGTTCGGGTGTTCAACCTGGACACCGATTCGCTCTGGCGGCCGCGCATGAAGGGGGCCGGAAGTACGCCCGCCGGCTACCTGTTGCGGCACCTGATGAGTGGCGGCGTCAATCGCGAGCGGTTGGCGGCCGATAGCACCGCGGTGCTCGTGGCGCCGGCGCCGCTGGCCGACGATCGCTCGTGGTCGTTTGCTTTCACACGCGCGTACATCCGACCCGGATCCATCCAGCGTTTCGTGGCGGTGGCTGTGGACAGCAACTATCTCGAGTATTCGATGAGCGGCTACGACCCCTTTGGCCACGACGCCAAGGGCAATCGCCTGGACGGCGGGGTTGGGTTGTTCGGTGCCGTTGCGACGGTCGTCGACGCCAGTCTGGATCTCATCGCCAATCGTGATCACCCGATCGAAGGAGATTGGAACGCGCTGGTGTCGAGTTCGACCCTGCCATTGTCCCTTCGGTTATACGAGTCGGCTCGCTTTCCGGGGCCGGCGGGTGCGACTGGGGTACGGTTCTGGGGCTCGGCGCGGATGGCTGGTGGCGAGTTGTATCTGGCGGAGGCCCACCTGAGCGGGAGCGCGTTGCAGCTCACGCTCACCCTGCCCGGGAGTGCCAAGTCGACCGGTATCGCCGGAACGTTTGATGGCAGCTCGCTCACGCTGAACGTGCCGGGCACCGGACTCCGTGTCCGGTATCAATTGTCGGCTGCGCGCTGATCGAACGCGCGGCTACAGTCCCCTCGCCGCGACGCCAACCAGGCCCGCCGCCAGGATCACCAGCGGCTCCGGCACCTTCCTGACACGAAGCAGCAGGACCAGCGTGACGCCAGCGATGAGCAGGGTGGCCGCATCGATGATCGCGCGCCGCCCGAGCACGTAGGCGGCGCCGGCAATCGCCCCGGTGGCCGCTGCGGTGACACCGTCCACGAAAGCACGCACCCGCACGTTGGCCTTGAGGCGTTCGAAGTGTGGGGCCAGCAGGATCGTGATGAAATAGACCGGCGCAAAAACTCCGGCAGCCGCAGCTGTCGCCCCTGCCGCTCCCGCCACAAGGTACCCGATGAAGGCGACCGTGATCACCACCGGACCCGGCGTGATCAACGCCACCGCCACGGCATCGAGGAACTGACGCTCCGTGAGCCACTGATGCTGCTGCACGACGCCGCCGTGCAGGAACGGTACGATCGCCAGCCCACTGCCAAACACGAACAGTCCGGCGCTGACAAAGTACAGGAAGATGGATCCCAGCAGTGCAATCCCCGTGAACGCGACAGGAGCCGCCAACGTCGCCGAGGAAGCATCTAGCCGGCCCCACGGTCCAGTGAGGGCCACCAGGGCCGGTGCCGCGGACATGGACGTCCCACGAACGATCGCCATGGCCACACCGCTCAAGAGGAACAGCCACACCATCTCCGATTCCGTCCAGGCAGTGGCGAGCGCACTCAGGGCGAAGATCACCCACATCGCGCGGTCGCGAGCAAGCGTGGCTCGCACCAGCTTCACCGCACTGCGCGCGATGATCGCGATGACGGCCGCGCCAATCCCGTAGAACGCCCCCTGCAACCAGGACATCCCGCCGTAGCGCAGGTACACCGCCGCCAGCACCAACACCATCAGGAATGAGGGGGCAATGAACGCCACAGCGACCAGCGTGGCACCCCGGATTCCCGAGCAGAGCCAGCCCAGGTAGATCGCGAGTTGGGCAGCGAGCGGCCCCGGCGCCAGCTGCGCGAAGGCAATCCCGTCCTTGAGTTCCTGCCGCGTCACCCAACGACGCCGATCCACGAACTCGGTCTCCATATAGCCGACCAGTGCGATCGGTCCCCCGAACCCCGTGGTGCCAAGGGTCAGGAAGTACCGCAGCAGCTCCATCGATGACGGGCGTGACACCTCGTCAGTCGCAACGACCCGGTCGGTCTCAGGCATCGGTCGTGCGACTCCGTCCAGTTCGTGTGGTCTTGCGCGCCGGCCGTGCGGGCGTGCCGCCCTTCGCGGTCGCAAATGAACGGCGCAACTCATCGAAGAGCTGGCATCCGCGCTCCAACCGCGCCTGATCGTCCGGACTGGCCGCCACGAGTGCAGCCAGCACTCGTTCGATGCCCGCTGAGTCCTCGCGAGCGAACTTGCCATCCTTCAGGTCGATGTCATGCACCACCTGCGCGATCGCCTCGAGGCCGTCGTCCCGCAACCTGAATCGCTCGACCAGTGTCTCGAAGGTGCAACGATCACCGACGTGCGTGAACTCGCCCTCGAACATGTCGAAACGGACGTCACCTTTGGCTGGCGTGAATCCGTCCTCGGCGACGAACTTGAATCGTGCCTTCGGGTCGATGTACCGTCGAATGAGCCACGCACTGGCGATCCGGTCAACGAAGATGTCACGCCGTGTGACCCAGGTGCGGCCACGAAACTCGTTGGCCTTGATCGTCACCGCAGCGGGTACCGTCGCCTTCACCGCGTCCCTGGCGTTCAACAGGACTTCGACACGGGTCAGCGCCTCGTTCGCTGGCGCCTGCTCCGGCGCATCGAAGAAGTCCAGTGCGCGAATGACGCTCAGGCGCTGCCGCAGGCGCGCTAACTCGTCGTCTGGGCTCAGGCGCGGCGGACCACGCCCTGCGCCCTTCCCCGACGCGCGGAGTGACACCTCCAGCTCGCGCGCGGCAACGGCAACCTCGCGGTACTCCGTCCCACGCGCTGCCTGAAAGGCGCGTTGCAGCTGGGTATCCGTCAAGCCGTCGACGAACCCGGCCTCGCAGATGGATGCGTCACCGCCGGCATCCGTGATCTCGCGCCGAATCCACTGAAAGTCCTCCTGTGACCGCGGGCCGGCCGGCAGGACGTAAACGGAGTTCTTCACCGCGATCGCGCCGACACGTTGCAGCCGCCGTCCGATCTTGACGCGCAGGTAGTCGGGTTTCGGCGGGACCTGGTGAATCAGGAGCAGCCACGGCCGAGCTGCTGTCCTCGTGCGGGAGCGGCGCGCCGTCATGGAGAAACGCTCCGGTCGTCGGCGTCGTGCAACACAATCGTCATCCCGGTCCCGCTGGCGCGCGCGGTCGCGTATACCCGCAACGCAGCCGCCACATCCTCGAGCGCGGTCCCTGTGCTATCGAAGATTGTGATCTCATCGTGGGACGCCCGGCCAACCTTCTGACCGACGACCACCTCGGCCAGTTCAGCCCGCACATCGCTGCGCTGCATGTGCTGGCCCGCCAGCGCGTGGTGCAGGTCACCGATCGTGGCACATTGTTCCAGGACATCGACCACCACCGCGCTGGCGGCGAGGAGCGCTGGTTCGATCTCCTGTTTGTGGGGATGATCGGCGCCAACCGCCGCCACGAAGGCACCGGCTCGCACGACATCCTGGCCGAGAAACCATTGGTGCGACGGTGTACACGTCACCCAGAGATCCGTGTCATCCGCCGCGGCGCCTAACGTCTGAGTCGGCGTCACCGACACCCCCAGTGCAGAGGTCATGGACCTCGCAAACTGTGTCGCTCGATCGTGGTCCGTGTCGAACGCCATGACTCGCTGCAGCGGACGCACGGTGGCGAGCGCCTGCAGCTGGCTCGCGGCTTGCGCACCGCATCCGCAGATGGTTACGACCGAGGCCCCGGGGTTCGCCAGGTATTTCGCTGCCACCGCCGTTGCAGCCGCCGTCCGAAGACGCGTGATCTCGGCCGAGTCCATGATCGCCAGCACGCGGCCGTCTGCAGCGTCGAACAGGGCGAGTACTCCCTGGATGGTGGGCAGTCCGTACCGCGCCGGGTTGCCGGGGAAGTTCGCGTTGAGCTTGGCGGCGAACACGGGGCGGCCATCGTCGGTGAACAGACCGGCGGTCTTCAGGTGAAATCCCCCGCCCTCGACGTGCACACCGAGGACGGCTGCCGGAATGACGCGTCCGTTCGCCTGGGCAATGAAGGCCTGTTCGACGGCGTCGATGCAGTCGCGCAGGTCGAGCACGTCACGAACCCCCTGGCCTGTCAGAACCAGCGTCTCGGAGCCGGCGTGCATCACTGGCAACGTCATGGGCTGGACGATAATATCACAACTGAATCATTGCTAGTCTCACATACGAATCAGGAGTCTTTGGCATGGCGACCACGCATGTCCTGTTCGTGTGTTTGCATGGCTCGGCCAAGAGCGTGATCGCCGCTGCCTGGTTGGAGCGGTTGGCGCGAGAGCGCGGGATGGAGGTGTCGAGCACGTCGGCTGGCATCGAGCCGGATGATGTCCTGCCACCCCACGTCATCGAAGGACTGCGCGACGATGGATTCGAGACGCAGGGCGTGACGCCGCGGAAGGCCACGGCGGCTCAGGTTGCCGCAGCTCCGACGGTGGTCAGTTTTGGCTGCGCGTTGCCCGGGTCTCGAAGCGCAAACGAGATATGGAGCGAGATCCCCCAGGTGAGCGATGGCTACCAGACCGCCCGCGACGCCATTGTGCGCCGGTTGCACGCGTTCCTCGACCAGCGCCAACTCGCGAAAGGGACGGGAACGCACTAGCATTCGCCATGCGGCGCCTGGCCGTGCGAGAATACCGCCTAACGTGCTACGCCCCTAGACTTCCAAGAGGAAATTATGCGCTGGACGCGAAGACTTCTGGCCGCGCTCCCTCTGTTTGGCGCGATAACGTCGGCAGCGACGGCTCAGCAACCGGTCGACTGGAAGGCGGTCGACGCCGCTATCGGACGTCCAGCGGTGCAACAGCCGGGCGACGTCTATCGATACAACTTTCCGCGCGGTGACCTGCGCGTCGTCGTTGCGGGAGTGACCCTTCGACCAGCGCTGGCCCTCGGTGGCTGGATCGCCATGAAGGCGACGGCCGACGGCGTCGTCGCCATGGGTGACCTGGTGCTCACCGATGACGAGGTGGCGCCGGTCCTGTCCATTCTCCAAGCTGGCGGTGTGGAGCAAACCGCCGTCCACCATCATGTGCTCCACGAATCCCCCCGCGTGATCTACATGCACGTGCATGCGCACGGGGACGCGACCGCCATCGCCCGCACGATCCATGATGCCGTCGCGGCCACCAAGGCGCCGCCACTGGCCCCACCGTCAGCGGCAACTGGAGAGTTCGGGATCGACACCGCGGCCGTGGCGAAGGCGCTGGGGTATGCAGGACGCGTGAACGGCGGGGTGTACCAGGTGAGCGTACCGCGATCGGAAACGATCCACGATGGCACCTTCGAGATTCCGCCGTCGATGGGGCTCGGCACGGTGCTCAACTTCCAGCCGACGGGTGAGGGCAAGGCGGCGATCACCGGAGACTTCGTGATGGTGGCCAGCGAGGTGAACGCGGTGATTCGCGCCCTCCGCGCCGGCGGCATCGAGGTCACCGCCCTGCACAATCACATGCTCACCGAAGAACCGCGACTGTTCTTCATGCACTTCTGGGCCAATGACGACGCGGTGAAGCTCGCGCGTACCTTGCGCAGCGCACTGGAGAAGACCAACTCGAAGAAGCCCGCGACGTGAGTTCTGCACGTCGGGTCCACCGGCCGCGGCACGACGGTCTGATTGAACGGGTCGCCGGATCTTCAGCTCAACAGTTGCGGGCAATACGATAGTGAGAGTTCATCGCGGGACCAGCACGCGGTTGCGATGTACCTCCCGACCGGTGTGGCGCCGTCGCCTCATCAGCGCGCGATCGCAAGAGATGCAGTAGCTTCTCCTCACACCAGACTGTTCTTTCCCGTCGACATGAGCGCAGCTGGCGACAGGTGCCTCTCAGGAGCGGCATGTTCCAACTGGCCATTCTTCTCGGCTGCATCGTGTGCTCGACCGGTTCCCGTCACCCGGCCGCAACGGCACTGCTCGCCGACCACGTGCAGGCGAACGACAACCGGACGAGTGCTGGGATCCTTCGCGATGGTGTGCTGACCGTCAGGCTCGACGCGGGCGAGGGCGAATGGCATCCCGATCGGGACTCGGCCCCTGGTCTGCGGATACGAGCATTTCGCGAGGAGGGCAAGCCGCTGCTCGTCCCGGGGCCCCTGCTCCGCGTACCCGAGGGTGCGGAGATTCATGCGTTCATCGGGAACAGTCTGCGCGATAGCACACTGATCGTGTACGGACTCTCGACGCGGGGCACCATGACGCCTGCGTCGGCCGATACGCTTCAGGTTCAACCGGGCGCCGTTCGCGAAGTCCGCTTCTCGGCGGGCGTCGCCGGCACGTACTACTACTGGGGCACCACCCATGCCGGCGCGTTAGGCGCGCGGTCGCCGGCGGATGCGGAGTTGAGCGGCGCCTTCATCGTGGACCCGCGGGGCACAACCGGAGCACCAGGCGACCGGGTGCTCGTCATCTCCTTGTGGACGCCGGTACAGCGGCCTGGTGGACTGGTTCAGGAGGCCGACCTGCTCCGCTTGACGATCAACGGCAAGGCCTGGCCGAACACGGAGCGCCTGGCCTACACGGTGGGCGACTCCGTACGCTTTCGTATCATCAACACGAGCGCCGCCGTTCACCCGATGCACCTGCATGGGTTTTACTTCAACGTGGACGGTCGTGGCGATGGCACGCGCGACAGCGTATTTGGGGCCGCCAGCTCAAAACACCTGGTGGTAACGGAGCGTGTGGCGCCCGGCCGGACCTTCGCCATGTCCTGGGTGCCGGAGCGTGATGGCAATTGGTTGTTCCACTGCCACGACAACTACCACATCCTTCGCAATCCGCCCCTGGATGGTTCGCCGCGTCCGCCCGGACACCTGCAACATGTGGCGAACCACGCCGAGGAGATGATGGGCGGGTTGGTGATGGGCATCGAAGTGCGCCCGCGGTCACAGACGGCGGCCAATTCGGGCTCGACGTCGAAGGTGCGTGCGCTTCGTCTCATCGCGCGAGTAGACACCGGTGGCACGGACGCCAATCCCTACTACGGCTATGAACTGCAGGACCCCGCGGCCCCGGCGCACTCCCCTGCGTCACTGCTCCCCGGTCCCACAATAGTCGTTAGGCGTGGGGAACCGGTGGGCATCACCGTGGTCAACGCGCTCGCGGAGCCGACCGCCGTGCATTGGCACGGGATCGAGCTCGACAGCTACTACGACGGCGTGGCGGGCTTTGCTGGACGGCCGGGGCACATTGCCCCCGTCATCGCGCCAGGAGACTCATTCGTGGCACGGTTCACACCGCCTCGCGCCGGCTCATTCATGTATCATCCGCACGCGGACGAGTTGCGACAACAGCAGGCCGGACTCTCAGGTGCACTGCTCGTCATCGACCCCGGGGCCACGTACGATCCGACGCACGACATTGTCCTGCTCCTCTCTACGCCGCGGCTGCGCAACGACAGTGATTTCGTCTTGATCAACGGTCAGAAGTCACCCGCTCCCCTGGAGCTGAAACGTGGCGAGCGCTACCGGTTCCGCGTGCTGGACATCCACACGTTTCGGCCGAGCATGATCGCACGACTGCAGCAGGACTCGGTGCTCGTCAAATGGCGAGCGGTTGCCAAGGACGGAATGGACCTGCCCGCCGATCAGGCGACGATGCGACCAGCCGTGCAGCAGATGGGAAACGGTGAGACGTATGACTTTGAGTTCACGCCCTCTGACGTGGTGGATCTTCGGCTCAACATCCTGTCGGGAGTTGGCGCACTGCTCGTTTCCATGCCGATTCGTGTGAGGTAGTCTGAACACGCGCGTGCCCCTCGGACGAGTGTCGCACAACGCTACGCGCTGGACCTATCACCATCGGCGTTGCGTATTGGCCGTGGGTCTCGGCATGCTCGCCGCCGAAGGCTGTGAGCAGGACCTCCGACAGCCCAAACATTGGTGGAACGCGTGACAGGGCATGCCGTGCTCGATCCGGAGGGCGCGTGTGGTCGTCTACGACCAAGGAAGCGACTCGATCGTCGCCGTGGAGGACCGCAGCCTTCCTGATCACCCGATCGAGGGCCGGCGGGTGCGACTGGGGTACGGTTCTGGGGCTCGGCGCGGATGGCTGGTGGCGAGTTGTATCTGGCGGAGGCCCACCTGAGCGGGAGCGCGTTGCAGCTCACGCTCACCCTGCCCGGGAGTGCCAAGTCGACCGGCGTCGCGGGATCATTCGATGGGACGGGGCTGAGCCTGAACGTGCCGGGCACCGGCGCCCGCGTTCGATACCAGCATAGCGCGGCGCGGTAGGACGCAAGCGCACCCCGACGCTCACCTACTCGCGCATCGTACCTCGACGCGCCTGACGATACACACTGGGCGACTCCCCATAGCGTTCACGGAACGACACGCTGAAGTGGGGCACGCTCTTGAAGCCGACACCATAAGCGACCTCGCTCACGGTGATCGACGTCTCGGCCAACCACTGCGCGGCCTGCGCGAGCCGGTATTCGCGCAGGGCATCGAGCGGAGACATTCCGAGCAGGGGCGGGATCTTGCGATAGAGCGTCGTTCGTCCCATGCCCATCGCCGACGACAGCTGCTGCACATCGAAGTCCGGGTCCGCCAGGTGCGCCGCGAATTCCTTCGAGAGCCGTTCGACCAACGCTGCTTCGCTGGCGTCACGAGGGGGAACGGCCAGCGGAAGACGAATCATCGGGAGTTGCTGGTCCATCGCTCGCAGGCGTTCGCGTACGTGCCGCCGCGACGCAATGAGGTTCTCGGCGCGTATCACCAACTCCGTCAGATCCACCGGTTTGGTCAGGTAGTCGTCAGCTCCAAGCGCGAGGCCAGCGAGGCGGGATTCGCGTGACGCTCTGGCGGTGAGCAGAATGACCGGGATGAAGTCGGTCTCGACGTCGCCCTTCACCGCCTCGCAGAGCGCCTGCCCGTCCATGTCGGGCATCATGATGTCGCTCACGATCAGATCGGGGACATGGGTGCGCGCCATCTCCAGGCCGCGCAGGCCGTTTTCGGCCACCAGCACGCGGAAGCGGTCGGCGAGATGTTCACGCAGATATTCGAGCAGCTCGGCGTTGTCCTCCACGAGCAGAACCGTCACGGCGTCCGCCGCCACGTCGCGCGGGCGTGGCTGTGGACGCGGGTCGTCCTGGGTCGGCTCGTCAGCCGTGATCGGCCGGCGTCGCTCGGCACCGCTCCGGACGTTCCCTGGCGCCAGGGGTAATCGCACGCTGAAGCGACTTCCGACGCCCAGCGTGCTCGTCAGATGCACCGTTCCCCCGTGCAGCTCGACCAGCTCGCGAACCAGGGCGAGGCCGATGCCGGTGCCGTCGTGCGAGCGGCTCGGGGAGTCGTCCACCTGAAAGAACCGCTCGAAGACGCGCTGCTGAAACTCCATTGGGATGCCGGGGCCCGTGTCGACGACCTCGATGACAGCCACGGTCTCGTCCGTTCCATCGGTCGAGGCGAGCAGCTCCACCGAGCCGCCTCGCGGGGTGAATTTGAGCGCATTGCCGACGAGGTTGCCCACGATCTTCTCCATCAGATCCGCATCGTACGACACGGTGAGGCCGGCGACCGGGCAGGAGAGGCGGAAGTCGATGCCGTTGCGCTCAGCCATCGACGAGAACGAGTCGGCCATGCGCCGCAGGAGCGGGACCAGGTCCTGGACGCGCGCCGTCAGCTTCAAGGCTCCGGACTGCAGGCGGGCGATGTCGAGCAGCTGGTCGACCAGCCGCAGCAGCCGTTGCGCGTTGTTCTGCACGCCGTCGAGCCGCCGCATTGCCGCGGTGCTCAGGGGGCCGAAACGCCCCTGTTGCAGGTCCTCCACCGGACCGACGATTAGCGACAACGGCGTCCGGAACTCGTGGCTGACGTTGGCGAAGAAGCGGGACTTGGTTTCGTCCAGCGTTCGGAGCTCGGCCGCCTGCGCGCCGACCGTGTCCAGGGCCTGCGCCAGTTGCGCGGTGCGTTCGTTCACGGCTTGCGTCAGGACGGTCGCGCGACGCCGCAGCACGCGCTCACGGAACCGCATCGCCGCCCAAATGGCCGCAACGCCTGCCGTCAGCAGCAACAGGTAAAAGACCGGTGTCTCGGCGAAATACGCAGGGACCTCGAACTGGAGTGTTGCGTCCACTTGCGACGATACACCGGCCGCGCTGATCGCGCGTACCCGGAACGTATGCGTGCCGGGGCCCACGTCGTTGTATTGCGCCTCGCGGGCTTGGTCGGCGTCGATCCAGTCGGGGTCCACGTCGTCGATACGATACTGGTACCGCACGGCGTCCGCGTTCCGCATGATGACGGCGGCGTAGCGTACCGTCAGCCGGCGGGCCCCACGCGTCAAGTGCTGCGTCGATGTCGACCACGCTAGCGAATCGCGGGCCGTGATCACCTCGTTGATGCGAATCGCCGGCACCACCGAGTCGAGCGCAAGCGCCCGCCGCGGATCGACGATGATTTCGCCGGCGATCGTCGGCAGCCACAACCGGCCCTCGTCGTCACGCGCACCCGGGTACCCAGCGGTCTCGGGCACCTGCAGCCCATCACTCTTGCCGTAGCCCACGCCATTCACTCGGGTGCGCGTCCCCGCGACTAATTCCGACGCCTCACGCTGCGACACACGATGAACGCTTCGGTTTCCTCCCATCCAGAAGTTGCCCGCATCGTCGCTCAGGAGGCTCGTCACGACGTTCTCTGCCAGACCATCGGCGGTCGTGATCGCTCGAACGTGTGCGTCCTTCAGGGATACCAGTCCGGCGCCGTAGGTCCCGACCCATACGCTGCCGTCGTCCATCGCCCGCACCACACGCGGTTCGGCGTCGGGAAGCCCCTCGGCCGGACCGAACGTCCTGATCCGCGTGCCGGACACGTGCACGAGCGGTGACGAGGCGTCGGGCCTCGCCACCGTGGCCCAGACGCTGCCGTCGGCAGCCGCCGAGATGGAAGTGACTAAGCCGCCCACCGCCACGGAATCGGTAGCGCGACGCGAACCGGACTTGGAGGCAATGGTGCGAAAGAGGTAGCGCGGGGTCGCGTACCACAACACGTCGGGAAAGTTGGGATGCTCGGCGAACGCAAAGGCCGCCCCGTGTGGAAGCACCCGCTCGGGAGCGCCGATGACGGCCCCCGTCGGCTTCAACTGAGAAGCGTCGCCGCCAACGGGGCTCCACCACACCACGCCGCGACCGTCGCGGTGGCCTCGGCTGAGCCAGAGGTCCTCACGCGGGCTCAGTACCCGGGGTGGGTCGTTCGTCGTCACGACGATGACGCGGCCGGCCGAGTCCCAGCGAAGGACCGACCCCGCCAGCCACGGCTCGAACAGATCCGGTCTCCGCGAAGCGTTCGTGGTCTCGCGAAACGCCGAAGGGCAGATCCGTCGCAGCGCCAGTCCGGATTCCCAGATACAACCGGCCGCCCCCTCGAACAGGTTTCCGAGCCTACTCCTTCTCGTCAGGACAGCGACTGGTCTGTCCTTCCCGCGTTCATAGACCTCGTACGAGACGTCGGTCGCGACCCACAAGCGGCCGTCGCGGTCCACCAGCTGCGGGCGCCTCCCCGTCCTCGCCGGATACGTCGCTACCGTCGTTCCGCTCGCATCCACCACGACGTCTCTTTCGCCGCGCGTCAGCACGCGCAGCGCGCGTCCCGTGGCGTGCGACACCAGGACCGCCCACGGCGCCAGAGTTGGCAGCGGTTCGGCGGCGTGGCGGTCGACTCTCTGCAGCATGAGCGCGGAGTCCACCACCCACAGGGCGCCCTGCCCATCCCGTACCAGTCGCGGCGCGTCGGTGTCGGTCGAATCGACGTTGTAGCCGACGGGCTCCCACTCGCCACGATCGCGACGCAGGCGCACGATGTCGGGCTTTCGAATGGCGTAGAGTGTGCCTTGCGCGTCCTGTGCGATGCGGGAGACCGGCCGCGGATTCGGCGGGGCGACCTGCGTGACCGTGCCATTCACCATGGCCAGGACGGCATTCCCCTGGTCCAGAACCCAGAGGGTGTCGCCCAACCCGGCATCAATGCGCAGGATCCTCCGTCGCAACAGGGGCGCGTTCGCGAAGGTGTACGCGCGAAACTCCTTGCCGTCGAAGCGAGACAGCAGCCCGCCAGCCACAATCCAAAGGAATCCGTCCCTCGTCTGGGCGACCTCGGTCACCGCCTGGCTGGGCAGCCCGTCCTCGGTCGTGAAATACCGTTCCGTGTAGGGGAGCGACGCCTGAGCCCCGGCTGGCGGCGCAACCGCCGCGAAGCAAAACAGGAAGGTGCCAAGGGCACGACGGCTCGTGGACCGCATGGGCGGTGAATATAGGAGTCGGCGGCTCAACCATCCCGGCCACACGATCGCTGGCGTTCCAGAACCTTGTCGCTGCGTTCCAAGGGACGATGGGACAAGGGATTGGGATGCCTCGCTCTCACCTTCCCGCCTAGTAATCCTCACCCTGTAAAGCGACGTCGCCGACGGCATTTCCGAAGGGCGGATCGGACTTCGGCGGCTATGCCAGTGGTCATTCGCGGTCGCATTCGCGAGGACCACCCTTCAACGGTCGGGCCACCTCGTCACCACTGGGAGCGTCGAATGCGCGAACAAAGGAGCGATCATCCATTTCGAAGGGACCGACGACTGCACAGCGTGCTCTCGCTGGGAGTGCTGCTCCTCGCGGCGTGCGTGGACGAGGGCCCCACCGCGCCGGCCGTTGCTGGCGTGCCCGCGGCCGCAAGGTCAGAAGGAGTGCAGGCAGGTGCACCTGTTCTGGGGAATCGCCTGGCGTACCTCTGGGCGCAGACGGCGTCGCCGCCGCTCGGCACCCCCTACGCCCCTGACAAGCAGCGGAACTACAACGGGTTGGGGCTGGCGAACCAGGTCAGAAGGACCGCTACCGGCGCCTACTTGGTGACGTTAGGCGGGATGGCCAAAGGCGCGACCGGCAAGGAAACGTTCATCGTGACGGCGTACGCACAGACCAAGGTGCGATGCTTCATTGCTGGGTGGGGAGATTCCGGTGCCAATCTCAATGTGGGCATCGGTTGCGTCGACTTTGCCGGAGTCCCGGTGGACGCGAGGTTCAGTTTGCTGATGGTGGGGGAGAACTCGCTGGCCGGACGGCTCGCGTTCGCGTGGGCCAATGATCCAACATCGCCGCAATACACCCCGGATCCTAGTTACTCGTGGAACGCTCCGGGTAACCCCATCACGATCATCGCGCCAGGCCAAGGTACGTACCTGCTCGACCTCGACGTACCTGGGCCTGGTGCAGGGCAAGACACGTACTTGGTCTCCGCATATGGGATCCCTGATGCGATGTGCACACTTACTGGCTGGGTTCCAGGCAGCGGCCGCGTGGGCGTCGCGTGTTTTGATGGCACGGGCACACTGTCGGATCGGACGTTCGACGTTCTCAAGGTCGAACAGGGCCGTCCTGGCATGCGCCTCGGTTACGCTGTCGCCGACCAAGAGACCAGAACCACGCCATACACACCCGATCCGACCCACTCCTTCTCGACTGGCGGTGCGATCACGATCACCAGGACGCAGAAGGGCGTGTATACGGTCGACTTCGTTGGGCTCCAGAAACCGATCTCCACGCGGACCGAGAACGTACAGGTCTCGCCCTACCAGTTAAGCGGATCGTGCTCAGTCCCGGCTTGGCCGAAGACGCCGTCGGGGAATGGGCTGCGCGTGTGGGTGGTTTGTCGAAACCCGGCAGGCCAAGTCGCCGACATGCGCTTCAACGTGCTGGTACTGGAGTAGCGCACACCAGTGATGAGAACTCACGCGCACCAGCGCACGTGCCTCTTGGCGTGAAGTGAAGCCGCCAACCCACCCGCTTTTCATTCATCAGGCCACGCATTCGTCACCACTCGGAGACCACTATGAGCGCAGCACCAAGGAGTCGCCCATCACGAAACACCCGGCGAGGGTTCGGCCCGCTGTCACTGAGCGTGCTGCTCCTGACCGCCTGCGTCGACCAGAACCCAACCGCGCCGGCGGTCGGGGACGCGCCGCCAGCCGCAACAGCGGAAGGCGTGGATGTCGCTTCCCCGGTGCTGGGGAATCGCCTGGCGTACCTCTGGGCCCAGACGGCGTCGCCGCCGCTCAACACGCCGTATGCCCCCGACAAGCAACGGAATTACAACGGGTTCGGGCTGGCGAACAGCGTCACAAGGACCGGCACCGGCGCCTACCGCGTGTTGTTGGGCGGGATGGCGAAGGGCGCGACTGGCAAGGAAACGTTCATCGTGACGGCGTATGCGCAGACCAAATTGCGTTGCTATATCAGGGATTGGAACGACGTGGCATCCGATCTTGAGGTTCGGATCCGCTGTGCCGACTTCGCAGGAGCGCTTACGGATTCCCGGTTCAGTTTTCTGATGGTCGGTGAAAACTCGCTTCCTGGGCGACTGGCGTTCGCGTGGGCAGATCAACCGTCGACGACTCAATACACGCCGGATCTCAGTTTCTCGTGGAACCCGTCGGGCAACCCTATCACGATTACGAACTTGGCCCCTGGATTGGATTGGGGTGAATACAGCGCGGACCTGGGCGCGCCAGGAACGACAGGAGGAAAGGAGACTTACCTGATCTCGCCCTATGGCGACGCCAATGCCCTCTGCCGCCTCTGGGCTTGGACCCCGGCCAGTGGCATCGTGGATGTCGATTGCTTCGATGGTGCCGGCCGCATGGCGGATCGCTTCTACAACATTTTGCAGGTCGAGCAGGGGCGTCCCGGGATGCGCTTCGGCTACGCGCTCGCCGACCAGCCGATGAACACCGCACCATACTCACCGACCCCGAGTGTCTCTAACTCGACTGGCGGCGCGATCACGATCACCAGGACGCAGAAGGGTGTGTATACGGTCGACTTCGACGGGCTCCAGAAGCCCGTCGCCACGCGGACCGAGATTGTGCAGGTTTCGCCATACCAGTCCATTGGTGCGTGCTCGATTCCGGCCTGGCCAAAGACGCCGTCAGGAAATGGGCTTCGCGTATGGGTGGTGTGTCGAAACGCGGCCGGCCAGGTGGCAGACATGAGCTTCAACGTGGTGGTACTGGAGTAGAGCGCTCCAGCGAGCGCGCCTGCCTGCGGACTCCAATTCTCCCACACGCGATGGCCTGACGGACTACGTACGTCCTCGTTAGGCTCGGCGACCAGCTTGACTGCGTCGATGGGGGGATGTGCGAAGCGCGAACACGATGGCCCGCCGAAGTCAGCGGGCCATCGTGTTAATCTTCGGTTTTCGGAAGGGCTATCAACGGGTCAGAGCGGGCGACCGGACTCGAACCGGCGACGTCCAGCTTGGGAAGCTGGCATTCTACCAACTGAATTACGCCCGCAAGGCGGCTCGGCAAAGAAAGTAACGCCCCGTCCGGGTACCCGAAAAGGCCCGAGCGGTCATGGGCTATCGCTCCCCTGGCCTCGGCCCCGCTCGCTCACGCTTGCGCTCGACCCAGCGCGTCCTCGTCGCCTCCCTGGCCGCTCCCGATTTGTCCCGACCGGCGACCGATGACATCTGGGCGCCGTCGGACTTCGTACCCCAGGTTCCGCCAGGCCCAACGTACGACATGCCTTCGCCCCAATCCGCAACCGTGATGCCGCTGGAGGTCACGGCCGCGCCCCCGTAGTCGCCGTACGGGTGGGCGAACCCACCGGCGCTCTTGTAGGGCGCTCCATCCGGCGCATTGGACAGCCGTGACTCGGCGCTCCAGGTCGCTCCCCCATCGGTGGAGCGACGCGACCAGACGTTCCAGAGGTCAGCGCCGTTTCGATTGTCCATGTACCAGATGCGCAAGTCGCGCGCGGCGACGCCTACAGCGGCCGGAAAGGCGCTGTTGACGCTGGCGCCCGGCGGCGAAAGATCCACACGCGTGCTCCAAGTTCGTCCGACGTCCGTCGAGCGTCGCACGAACGTTCGTTGTGCGCCCTTCGGCATGAGGGCGCCGTTGTACACGAGGACCATCTCGCCGCCGGGAGTCCCGCCGATGGCGGCGGCAGGCCCCAGGAAGTCTCGCGGGCAGCCTTCATCGGGGCAGTCGGGTTGCTCCTCGACCACGTCGACGCGTGTTGCCCGCCAGCTCCGACCACCATCGCCCGAGCGAATGGTGTGCACGAACACCGGGCCGGTGCTTGATTGCGTGTAGCTGGTTTCCGAGAAGATGACAACGCCGGCGCTCGTCACGACCCCGCCGTACGCGAAGTAATAGCGCTCGTCGGCGTTGGTGCGTACCGGTGGACCAAAGGTCGCCCCACCATCGTGCGAGCTGACGACGTAGCTGTCGCTGCTGTTGAACGCGATGTAGATGTCCCGGGCGTTGGAGGCGGCGACGAGGATCGGCTTGTCGGACCACGGGAGTCGCCCCATCACCGGACGGGGCGCGGTCCACGTAGCACCATGGTCGACGGACTTAGCGAACATCACACCCGGGACATAGCCGTTGAGCCACGCGGCGAACACGGTGCCATCGCCGGCGACGGCAAGCTGCGGGTCATTCTGTGACGGCACGCCCTCACAGCGACAGAGATATCGATCCTGGCCAAAGGTGGCTCCGCCGTCGGCAGACACCCTGAGGATCAGTGCCGGGTCCGGGCAAGCCGATGGACACGCTGGCACTCCGCCGTATCGCGTGGTGAGCACGTAGACGTAGGGTGCGCGTGGGTCGGCCGCGACGGTCGGCTCCCAGTCGTCCTCGGTTTGGTTCATGGGCCGCTCGAGGCTCCACCCGTCGACGGTCGCATGTTCCGGAAGAATTTGAGCTGGCGGAGAGACGGCATCGGGCGCGCAGGCGCTCAGCACACACGTGCCGCCAAGAATTGCGCCGGACATTCGTCGGATCGACATGGCTCGCCCCTTGAACTCAAGCGGATGCCGCGAATGTACCACCACCGGCCGACGTCCGCGGTAGGGCGTGGCGAAAAATCGCAGCGGGGACCGAATCCGAGGTGCGGTTGCTTGCGTGGTTTCGGTCAGCGCCGAATTCTAGGCCGAAACACTCCTCTGCTCGGGCGCCGACACCCCGCGGAAGAGCAACAGCAGGGCAAGGGCCACCTCAAACACCAGCATTGGCATCCAGATCAGCACACCCGCCGTCCCCTGCCCAATGCCGAACGACTGCAGCGGTAGCGCCACCACGAGTAACAGCGACGCAAAGACGCCGAGCCGCGCCAGCCAGTGCGGGATCGTCCTCGCACGCAGGAACAGCCAGGCGAACAATGTGCTTCCGACCGAAAACGACAGGGCACTGACGATGAACGTTCCGGAACCCCGTAGGAGCTGCGCGCCAATGGCGGTGGCCACGCCCTTGTCTGCTCCACTGGAAGCCACCGCGGCCATCGCGGCACTGAGCGTCGTCATCGCATGGCCAGCCGACGTCGCGTTGACGACACCTTCCGCGACGCGACACGCAAACGCAATCCGCGCAATGTCCGCGTCGACTGAGCGGGTGAGGGCATACAGTGCCGCTCCAAGGGCGATCGCCTCGAACCCGGTGAGCAAGGTGAGCAACGCGTTCGTTCGCGCGGCCGCGGGGTGCGCCGCAAGGCGTGCCAACGCCTCACTCGCCCCCGCGGACATGGAGGTAAGATCGGAAAAGACCGCCATCTGAAAGAGCCCGGTGGCGATATACGCCAGGAACATCGCCCCCGCCAATCGAGCGTTGGCGCGCATGGTCATAAACCGTCCCTCGTTAGGGCGCGCGCAGCGTGACCGCGGGGTCAATCCGCGCCGCGCGCAACGCCGGGATCCAGCACGCCACCAAGCCCGTCGCGGCCAACACGACCGTGACCCCAACAAAGGTCAGCGGATCGTTAGGTGCAACACCCCACAGCAACCCCCGCATCAGTCCGGAGACCACGAACGCGCCCAGCGTCCCCACGAAGAGCCCCATCGCGAGCAGCGTACCCCCCTCCTGCACGATCATGCGCTGTACCCGCATGGAGTCTGCGCCCAGGCTCATGCGAATACCGATCTCGTTGGTTCTGGCGCTGACGGCAAAGGCGAGCACGCCAGCAATGCCAACCATGGCGATGAACGCGGCGAGGATCCCAAACGACGACACGAGCACGGCGTTGAGACGGCGCGGAGCCACGCTCTCGTCGCGAATCTGGGCGATAGTCCGAACGTCCTCTATCGGCGCTGATGGAGCGATACGGCGCACAATGCGCGTCACCGACGGAATCAGGTTGGCGACGCCGCTGTCGGCGCGAATCACCAAGGTGCCGCCTAACGCCAGTGTCTGCGCAAATGGCTGGTACATGGCCGGCCGGGTGACCGCGTCGAGCCCGCCGTCCCTGGTGTTGGCCACGACGCCAACCACCGTTCGCCAGTCGCCGCTGATCGGCGCGAACTTGAGCAGCTCGCCGGTCCAGGCGATCCGGCGATTGACTGGGTCCTCGCCGGGAAAGAGTCGGTCCGCCAGCGCTTGATTGATCACAACCGCCAACGCCGCCCCCGGCCCATCGGTCGAGCTGAAGGCTCTTCCCCTCACCATCGGAATTCCACCGGCGTCAAAGAACTCCGGACCGGCCAGGCGCAACTCGGCGCGGGCGGGTGGCTCACCCGTCGTGGCGGGATGGTTCTCCGCTTTCACCTCGAAGAGCACGTCCGACGCGCGAAGTGGTCCGGGCGAGCCGATCCCCGCCTCGCGCACGCCGGGCAGCGCGGCGATCTCGCGCCGCATCTGGTCGTACCGCACCTTCGCCGCGCGATCCGCGTCCGGTGACCGCAGGAGTTCGGACGGCGCGACGAGTGGGACGTTGAGCGACAGGACTTCTTCGGTCCGGAGCCCGGTTTGTACATCGGAGAGTCGAAGCATCGTGCGCGTCAACAACCCAGCTCCTGCCAACAACACCACGGAGACGGCCACCTGGACCACGACGAGGGAGCGTTGCACGCGCTGGCGACTCCGCCCCGCGCTGCTCCGGCGCCCCCCCGACAGCACCAACGCTGCGACGTTCCCTTCACCGGGTAGCGCCCCAACAAATGCCAACACCAGCGATGCCCCGAACGCCAGGGTCACGGCAAATGCCAGGCAGACCGGGTCCAGACGCACTTCGGCGGCGCGGGGTGAGTAGCGGCTTGCCAACTCCGCCAGCAGCTGCACGCCGGCCCACGCCACGAGGAGGCCGAGTGCGGCGCCTGCACCAGCCAACATGAGGTTCTCCGCCAGCAACAACCGTCGGAGCCTCCCGGCACCCGCGCCGAGTGACGCACGCACCACCAGCTCGTGCTGGCGACGCACGCTGCGCATGAGCGACAGGTTCGCCACATTGGCCACGGCGATGATCAAGACGAAGGCCGCGGCGCTCATCAACAACCACAGGGTCAGTTCGGCGCGCTCGCCCAGCACCGCCTTGAATGGCACGACGGCGGTGTGAAAGTTTGAGCCGGCGGGATAGGCATCCGGATAGGCCTGTCGCAGCCGAGCAAAGACGGCCGAGAGCTGCGTTTGCGCCAGCGCATTCGTGGCACCGGGGGCGAGGCGTGCCACCACCTCGGTCATGCGATGGGTGCGCCCTTCCACCATGGTGGCGCTCATGTGGTGCTCGCTAAGCACAAGATTCGCCAACGCATCGGCGTTGCCCGGAAAGAACGGCGCAGGCTGCAACACGCCGATCACCGTCGTCGGCTTTCCGTCCAGGCGCACGGTCCGGCCAACGACGGACGCGTCGCCGCCAAAGTGCTTCATCCATCCGTTGTAGGTCAGCACGGCTACCGGCGCCGCCCCCGGGCCGTCATTGCCGGCGTCGGTCACTCGGCCCAGCAGCGCATGTAGCCCCATCACGCGAAACCAGTTACCGGAAACGAGCGCGATCGGGATGCGCTCCGTCACGTCGGTGCGCTGCATCGTGACCGTCCAGTTGGAGAGTTCGGCGACCTCTCCGAGTGCGGCCACACCCTCTCGCACTTCGCGAACCTCGGGAACAGAGAACGCAAGGTTCTCGCCACCGTCGCGCGTCTGTCGCAGGTACACGAGACGATCGCCGTCCTCGTGCGGAAGGGGCTTGAGAAGGACGGCCCGCACGACGCTGAAGATGGCGGTGTTCGCGCCAAGGCCTAACGCGAGCGTGAGGATGACCATCGCCGAAAATGCCCGAGCGCGAGTGAGCGCACGGTACGCAAAGCGCCAGTCGGCGCTGAGGTTGGCCAGCCAGGGGACCCCGCGCTGGTCGCGGACGGCCTCCTCCGCTTGGGTGAGCCCGCCAGCACGCAGCAGCGCCTCGCGGCGTGCGGCCTCCGGCGCCATGCCACGGCGAACCAGTTCGGCCACCTCCATGTCGAGATGCGCACGCATCTCGTCGTGAAGCTCGGTCTCGTCAGGCGAGGGACGCAGGAAGCCCCTCAAGCGAATGATCCATTCACGCAACATCAGATCTCCCGGGCCGGCGTGAGGAAGGCGGCGATGAGGTCGGCGGTTTCGCGCCACTCGCGCGTTTCCCTGGCAAGCTGTTTGCGACCCGCCGCGGTGAGTGCATAGAACTTGGCCCGCCGGTTGTTGTCGCTGGCGCCCCACTTGGCGACGATGAACCCCTGCTGCTCCAGCTTCAACAGCGCGGGGTAGAGCGTGCCGTAATTGAGCGCCAACCGATGGTTGCTGGTCTCCTCGATGCGACGCGCAATGCCGTATCCGTGGAGGGATCCAAGCACATGCAGGGTTTGCAGGATCATGAGGGCGAGGGTGCCTTGTTGTACGTCGAGCTTTGGCGGCATCGTGTGTCCTATTGGAATCCAATACGACGATAAGGCCCGGTGGGTTTCAGGCGCAAGGGATAACAGCTGCAGGCGCGGGCCTCCGGACAGATCGGATCGCTCGCCACACCCCCCAAAGGCATCACCGCCAGACGCGCGGGCCTCTCGAGCGAACGGGTCGCTCATCCCTCATGCCGCGTCATGGGCTCCGCCACGACCCACGGAACGCTTGGACGCCGAGTCAGTGGCCGCGCGCACCCCCGGCCCGAGGGCGCTAGCTTGCTGACCTGAGACGGGCCAACACCCGAACCTGGCGTCAAAGACTTCGCGGTTCCCTACCTTGCTCACACCCTATCCTCGCCAACTCGACGCCATCACCGCCCCGCCGGGGCCGGTGCTCGTTTTGGCGGGTCCGGGCGCGGGGAAGACCTTCTGCCTGATCGAGCGTGTCGGGTACCTGATCGCGACGCTGGGCATCGCGCCACAGCGCATCTGTGCCTTCACCTTCACGAATCGCGCCGCTGAGGAGATCACACACCGGCTGAAGCGCGACCTTGGAACCGACGCCGAGCACATCACGGGGGGAACGATTCACGCGTACTGCGCCAAGGTGCTACGCGAGTTCACCGGAGAGGCGGGGCTGGAACGAGGGTTTGGCATTGCCGACGAGGAGTATCAGCGCAGCCTGCTCGCGCAGCTTCAACAGCCGCGCAAGTGGCACACCAACCTGCTCAATCGCTTCACCCTACATCGCTTCTGCGGCCAGTCGTTGCATCCGGCGGATGAGAAGACGTTCGCGCGCTACCTGGCCACCCTCGAACGCCGGAACATGGTGGACTTCGACCAGTTGGTGACGAAGACGCGCGAGTTGTTGGCGCCGCACACACTGACCGGGGCTACACTGCGATCGAGGTTCGACTACGTCCTCGTCGACGAGTTCCAGGACTTGAACCCCGCCCAATACGACGTCGTAACTGGGCTAGCGCGCGATCACCGCAACATCTTCTGCGTTGGTGACGACGAGCAATCCATCTTCTCCTGGACGGGCGCCGACCCGCGCCTGTTCACCAACTTCGGCAACGACTTCGCGCCGGCACTGAGCATCACACTCGACGAGAATCGGCGCTGCCCCAAAGGGGTGATGGAGTATGCCACACGACTCGTCCGGCACAATCCGACGCTCTTTACGAAGGATGTGCGTGTCGTCCGTGAGTCAGGATTCGCTGTTCGCGCGCTGTCATTTGCGGATGAGACCAGCGAGGCGGCGTGGCTCATGTCGGACTTGGTGCAGGATCATCAGGTGCACGGCACGCCGTGGGGCGAATTCGGCGTCCTGTACCGGCGCCACGACATCGGCGACTCGCTGGAGACGCAGTTCCTGATCAAGGGGATCCCGTGCCGTCTGGCGCAGGGACGCGCACTCTCCGAGGATCCGGTCGTGCAGTACGTGTTGGCCGCCCTGCGTGTGATCGCGTCGCCGGACGACAAGGTGCATCGCGCCCAATTCTTCAAGGTGGTGCTCCCGCAAACGCTGTTCAAGGCGATCGAGGCACAGTCGGAGGAGCAGCGCACGCCGATCCTGGAACAGCTGAACAAGTTCACGCGATCCCTGCCGCGAGACCACGTGGACGCCCGCAAGATTCGCCGTGGGTCATATGCCCTCCGGAACCTGGCGGCGTTAGGCAAGCAGCACCGGTCGCTGGTGCCGCTGGTGGAAGACCTGCTCTCGCAGCGTGTGGGCGAGTACCGCACGGTGTTGGAGTCCAGCCACGAGGACATCACCGATCCCAAGGCGCATCGTGCGGTGAAAGAGTTGGCTGGGGTGATGCGGAATGCCCGTGACGCCATGCAGCCGCTGTGGATTCCCCCAATGGGCGGCAGCGAAGTCGCCATGAAGAATCTGCTGCAGTCGGCGGGGCCATATCGCGTCGCGATCGGCCCCGTGCCGCCAGCCGGCTCCGTGGCGGTTACGCCTGACGCCGGCGGTGATCTGGGTCTCCCGTTGGCATTGTTCAAGGCCGCCCAGCTCATCGCCGCCGACGGATTCGCCGACTCGTTTCGCGACTTCACGGTCGTGGATACGGAAACGACCGGCCGCGATGTTCACGCCGACGAACTGGTTGAGCTGGCGGCTGTGCGTGTGCGTCACGGCGAGATCGTGGGCGAGTACTCAACACTCGTGAAGCCGCGTGTGGCCATCTCCCTCGGGGCCAGTCGCGTTCACGGCATCGACGCGAACGAAGTGAAGGACGCACCGCACTTCGAGGACGTGTGGCCGGGATTTCGCGAATTCATCGGGACAGACATCCTGGTGGCACACAACGGCTACCAGTTCGACTTTCCCATCTTGCGGCGCATGAGCCGTGTGCTGGACGGCGGCGGTTCGTTCACGACGTACGACTCCCTACCACTCGCCCGGGAACTGCGTTCGGGGAGCCGCACCCTCGTGGACCTCGCCCACGCGTTCGAGGTCGACACCGGCACATCGCACCGCGCCCTCGACGACTGTCGCACCCTGGCGCGCGTCTTTCCCCGCCTGAACAAGGCCAAGATCGATCGCGCGCGAAAGACGGGGCTCGCCAACCTCTTGGATCACCTGGGCATCGCGCTGTGGCTCCAACGGGATGAATCGTTAGGTGAGGAGACCAGGCGGTTTCGGGATTGGACGCGCGTGCATCCATTCTTCTCGTCGAGCGAGGCCCTGGAGCAGTATCGGGCGCTGCGCGACACACTCGATGACCGTACCATCCCGGCCATGGAGGACGTCATCGAGACCCTGGGCGGTGTTGAGCTGATGGAGAAGATCCGAGCCCACAAGACGGCGGACCAACGCTATCCGCAGGCCATGGCGCGTCTTCGTCGCCTGATCGACGCCGCCCCAGAGGAGGAGCTGGACGCGCAAATCACCGGCTTCCTGGAGCGCGTCGTGCTGTCGCGATGGGACGGCACCGAGAAAGACAGTGACCGAGTGAACTTGCTGACGCTGCATGCGACGAAAGGGCTGGAGTTCTCGCGCGTGTACATCGTGGGCGCCGAGGACGCAGAATTGCCCGGGCTCGGTAACAAGAACGGTGTAAGCGAGCGGGAGCTGGAGGAAGCTCGTCGGCTCTTGTACGTGGGCATGACACGGGCGAAAGAGCGGTTGATCCTTACGCGAGTGGAGGCACGAAAGGAGAAGGTCACTGGGGGACAGCGGTTCCTCGAGGAAATGGGGTTGAGCCCCGAGCATGGAGAGTCCCCACTGGTCGGCTGACGCGCTGGAACATCGGCGCTTTGGCTTGGGCGTCCAATGACTGACTAGGAGCGGCCGCGGCAGCAACCCGCGACCAAGTGCCCTCGGCATCGCGCATGCCGGCACATCGAACCTCGCTACATCCACGGTTGCCTTCCAAACCGTCGGCGGGTGCCGGGTGTCCCAAGGCAGTATTGGCGCCACCCTCTTACCTGCCGACGATGCGCGACCTCCGTTACGCTTTTCGCACTCTCCTCACGACGCCGTTTGTCAACGCGGTGGCGATCATCTCGCTGGCGCTGGGGATCGGCAGCAACGCGGCGATCTACTCGCTCTTTGACCAGGCGCTGCTCCGGCCGCTTCCCGTCCCCGCGGCGCAAGAACTGGTGAACTTGAACCTGCCGGGTCCGATCCAGGGGAGCGATTCCTGTAACCAGTCGGGATGCGGCGACGGCATCATCTGGAGTTACCCGATGGTTCGCGACCTGGAGCAGGCGCAAACGGGGCTCGCCGGAGTTGCCGGGTACCGGATATTTGGAGCGAGCATTGGACTGGGTGACGATCCCACGGTCGGTGACGGGATGTGGGTGACCGGCGGCTACTTCTCCACCCTCGGACTCCGTGCCGCACGCGGGCGGTTGTTGGACCCTAGGGACAATGAGGTTGGCAGCGACAACATGGTTGCTGTCATCAGCTACAACTTCTGGACCGACCGTCTTGGCGGAACTGCCGACGTGGTGGGCCAGTCCCTGCGACTCAACGGACGAACGTTCACGATCGTCGGCGTCGCGCCCGAAGGATTCTATGGAAGCACGCTTGGGGCCCGCCCGCTCGTCTACGTGCCAATGCAATCGCGGGTGTACGTCGGCACATACAAGGGACTCGAGGATCGTCGCAGCTACTGGGTGTACGTCTTCGGCCGCCGGAAGCCAGGGGTGTCCATCGAGGCGACCAAGTCGTCGCTGGACCGCGTGGTCGCGCCCATCTTGTCCGACGTGGAGGCACCGCTCCAGAAGTCCATGAGCGACCAGACGATGGCACGCTTCAAGGCCAAGCGGGTGGTGGTGACCCCAGGCGCGCGCGGCCAAAGCTCCATGCAGGGTGAGGCACGCACTCCCCTCGTTATGCTCTTCGCGATCACGGCGGTCGTGCTGCTGATTGCCTGTGCCAATATCGCGAACCTGCTGCTCGCGCGCGGCGCGAACCGGTCCACAGAAATGGGCGTGCGTCTCGCCCTCGGTGCCTCTCGCCGCCGACTCGTGACACAGCTGCTGATCGAATCGCTCGTCCTGGCCGCGTTGGGCGGGCTGGTGAGCCTGCTGATCGCGCGCTGGACCCTGCAGGGGATCGCCTCGTTGCTGCCGACGGAGGCCACCGCCGCACTGGAGTTTCGCCTGCAGGCTCCGGTGTTGCTCTTTGCGGCCGGACTCGCCGTGGCCACGGGGTTCCTGTTCGGGCTCTTTCCGGCCCTTCACTCCACGCGATCAGACCTCATCAGCACCATTCGCGCCGGTGCGGGTCAAATCGCAGGCGGTGGGGTGGCGTCGCGGTTCCGAACCGTGCTTGCCGTGGTTCAGATCGCGTTGTCCACGACGCTCCTCGTCTCGGCTGGGCTTTTCCTCAAGAGCCTCGTGAACGTGAGTCGTGTGGACTTGGGGATTCGCATTGACAGCGTGGCCACGTTCACCGTCAATCCACTGCGCGTGGGATACGACACGGTGCGCGCGAAGGTGCTGTACGCCCGTATCGAGGACGAACTTCGTGCCCTTCCCGGTGTCACTGGGGTGACGAGTTCCCTGGTGCCGTTGCTTTCCGGCGACAGTTGGGGAAATGACGTGCGCGTGCAAGGCTTCGAGTGCCTTCCGGACACCGACTGCAATTCGAGGTACAACGCCGTGGGTGCTGGCTACTTCACGATGATCGGGGCGTCGATCCTGTCGGGGCGTGACATCGAGCCTTCGGACCAGTACGAGGGTGCGAAGGTGGCCGTGGTGAACATGGCCTTTGCCAAGAAGTTCGGATTGGGGAAGGATGCGGTGGGCAAGTACATGGGGCGGTCGGGAGGGAATGATTCGTTAGGCATCCAGATTGTCGGGTTGGCGGCCGACGTGGCCTACAACAACGCCAAGCTCGAGCCGCAGCCCATATTCTACCTGCCGTGGATGCAACAAGGTGTGCTGGGCCAGATGTACTTCTACGCGAGGACGCGCCAGCCGGCAGGACAGTTGGTGGCGGCGATCCCACCCATGATGAAGCGCGTGGACCCGTCGCTTCCCGTGCAGGAGCTCAAGACCCTGCCGCAACAGCTCCGCGAAAATGTGTTCCTGGACCGCATGATCTCGATCCTTTCCGCCGCGTTTGCCATCCTCGCCACGCTGCTCGCTGCCGTCGGGCTGTACGGCGTGCTGGCATACTCCGTGTCCCAGCGCACGCGTGAGATTGGGGTGCGGATGGCGTTAGGCGCCGACGGGGGGCGTGTGCAGGCGATGGTGTTGCGGCAGGTCGGCGTGATGGTCGCCGTAGGGGCAACGGCCGGGGCAATTGGCGCGCTCGGCTTGGGTGGGGCCGCGCGGTCGCTGCTCTACGGCCTGAATGGACACGATCCCGTGGTGTTCATCACGGCGGTCCTGGTGCTGGCGGCGGTGGCGTTCGCGGCGGGTTGGGTGCCCGCGCGGCGCGCCAGCCGAACGCAACCCATGCGCGCGCTGCGGTACGATTGAAGGGCGCGCACCCTTGTCGCCCCGTCGCCGCTATGTTGGGGCGTCCGCTGGGGGCGGTAGGAGCCGCGTCACACCGCGGTGCGCGATGACTACGTCCGGGGTGTCCTGCAGGGCCGAGTAATAGTTCTCCTGGAACACGTTACCCGATTCGGCAGGGCGTAGCAGCTGCCGAACCTGCTGGAGCAACTCGGTGACCGTTCGAGACGGCAGGGGCTCGTCGGCGTCCAGTTCCTCGTCGATATGCACCATCAGGGCGGACAAGGGCCGCAGCCAACTGAACCATGGATCGTGAATGACGAGCTGCAACAATGGCCCGCCCTCGATTCGCCCGTTGAGCCGCTCGTACCGTACACGCTCGGCGTCCAGCAAGGTCTTGTGCAGGAGCTGCAGCGCGCGTCGTACCTCGCGCAACTGCCGCACGGACTCCGCAGTCGCCGCCGATTGCGATTCGTCTGGTCCGATTGCCATGGTCCCACCATTTGGGAAGCGGTCGCCCTCATCATGGCCCGGCGGACGACCGCTGATCAAGGACCCCGCCCCGCCGGATCCGTCCAGCGATGGCGGCGATCCTCCTGGAACAGCTAAGCCCTCAGTTGCGCCTCGAAGTCTCGCACCGCGCTTGGCCCGGACATCCCACCCGCGGTCGCGACCGCGTCCTCCGCCTCGTCGTGCTTGAAGTACACATAGGCGTCTGACCACGATTGTTCCCGCACGAGTTGCAGCCAGCGAGCAATGGCCGGCTTGTCATAGTCGAAGCGATGCAGGCGCAGGTAGCCCCACGACGCGGTGCTGCGAAACGGAACTGACAGGTCGTCCTGCTCCGAGATGCACAGCGCCGCATCCCGCGTCCGGAGGAGGGCCGCAACCTCATCGTCAAACCACGACTCGTGCCGGAACTCAAACGTGAATCGGCGGCCGTCCGGCAGGTACGACAGGAAATTCTCCAGTCGTGGCAGGTCCTTCTTGAGGTTTGGCGGGCACTGAAAAAGGATCGGCCCCAACTTTTCGCCTAACGACACCGTATTCCGGAGCAGGAAGTCCAGCGCGTCCTTCGACTCGGGCTTCAGGCGGCCAAAGTGCGTGATGCGTTGTGACGCCTTGATGGCAAAGCGGAAGGGCTCGGGCACCTGCGACGCCCAGTCTACGAGCACATGCTCCTTGGGGAGTCGGTAGAAGGTGTTGTTGATCTCCACGGTGCCGAATTGCGAGGCGTAGTAGCCGAGCTGCTCGTCGTCGGGGAGGTCCTCGGGATAGAAGTTCCCTTTCCACTCCTTGAACGCGTAGCCACTCGTCCCCACCCGGATGTTCATGACGCCTTGCGCTCGCCGCCTTCCTCCGTGGCCTTTGCCAGGCTCGCCTTCAGGGCCTCCATCAGGTCGATGATCTTGCCGCCACCGTCCACGGACGGCTCGGCGGTGATCTCCTGTCCTTCCACCTTCTTCTGGATCGCCTCCAGCACCCGGTCCCGCACGTTGTCCTTGTATTTCGTCGGCTCAAACGTATCGGTGGCCGTCTGCTCGATCAGTTGCTTGGCCAACGTCAGCTCGTTAGGCTTCACGTCTCCTTCCCCCACGGGGACTTCGGCTGTCGAGCGGATCTCGTCGGCATAGTGGAGCTGCTCCATGACCAGCACGCCGTCCCGCGGGCGCAGGAGCACCAGGTGTTGCTGACCACGCGCGGCATACTGGCCCAGCGCGGCGCGCCCCGTCTCCTGAAGCGCCGTGGCCAGCAGGCGATAGGCACGGTCGCCCCCCTTGTCGGGCCCCAGGTAATACGCCTTCTCGAGATACTCACGGTCCACCTTGGCCAAGGGCACGAACTCGGCGATGTCGATCGTGCTGGTCGCCTTCTCCTCCAGCGCCTTGATCTCGTCCGGGGAGAAGACGACGTACTGATCCTTGGCGAATTCGTAGCCCTTGACCGTCTCCTCGCGCGACACGATTTCGTTGTCCTTGGGACAGGTATACTGCTGCTTGAGGCGCGTATTGCACTTCTTGTGGAGCATGTTGAACGAGACGCTCGCCTTGGATTCCGCCGACGAGTAGATGTTGACGGGAACGGAGACCAGGCCAAAGGAGATGGTGGCCGTGCCGATTGATCGCGCGGGCATACAAGAGTCGGGTAAGGGATAAGACCTGGGCCGTAGGCCTTTCACGGTTGCGTGAGCGGAGGCGCGGGCTCGGACTCGTAGGCTGGGTCCGAGGTGGCCGTGGCGCAAGGGGTTCAGGTGAGTGAGTTTAGGCCGAGCTGTGGGCAACCCTCTGGGTGCCATGCGGTTGTCCCGCGTGCGTTAGGCGCGGTCTTCGGCGAATGCGGAGTCGTGGATTTCCCTGACCCGCCGCGCCCGATTCCGAGGTACCGGCAGCCTGCACCCTACCGTACGTTGGCCTTTAAAGGCACTTGGTCCGCCCTTCTCCGTCGAACCAGCCTCATGAAGCATCCAGCGGATACCACGGTCGCAGAGACCGAGATTGATGGGATTCGGGCCGGCTCGGAACTCGGCATGGTGCCCGAGGTGCTCGAAATTTTCCCGGACGCGGCGCTCGTGGTGGACACACGCGGGAGAATCGTGTTCGCCAACTCCAACGCCGAGCGAACGTTCGACTACCCACGACGAGCGCTCATCGGTAAAGCCATTGAGTTGCTGGTTCCGGCGCCCCTGGCGGAACGCCATCGAGTGCTCCGAGCGGGCTTCATGTCGAACCTCCGGCAGCGGGCGATGGGAGAGTCTCTGGACTTGAAGGCCGTCCGTCGCGACGGGACGACCATTCCGGTGGAAGTGCAGCTCACCCCCGTCCAAGGAGCGAACGGCACACACGTCACTTGCGTCGCACGTGACACGAGCGAGAGGGAGCGCGCCAACGAAGCCCTGCGGGGGAGTGAGTATCGATTCCGGTTGCTTGCCGACCAGGTCTCGGATGGAATCTTCTTGTCCGACCTGAGCGGACGGTACGTCGCCGTGAACGATGCCGCGTGCGCCATGGTGGGGTACTCGCGCGACCAACTGCTCCGAATGTCGATTGGCGACATCATCGCTCCGTTTGAGCAGAGTCGGTTGATGGAGGAGGTTTCGCGCCTCGCTTCGGGCGTTGCGGTCAAGAGCGAATGGACGTTTGTACGGCAGGACGGAACGACATTCACGGGCGAAGCGAACGCGCAAATGATGCCTAACGATCGGCTCCTCGCCGTACTGCGCGACGTGACGAGTCGGAAACAGGCCCATGAGGAGCTGCGACACAGTGAGGAGCGTCTTCGCACGCTGATCGAGGACTTGGATGTCGGCGTGCTGGTGATGGATGCGCGGGACGATCGTGTGGTGCTTTCCAATCGCGCCGCCCAGGAAATGCTGGGCTTGACGATGGAGGCGTTAGGGGGCTTGGCGCCGCGCGAATGGCCGCGACGATTGATCGACGAAGCAGGGCGCGAGTTTGACCGGGAGCAGTTGCCGTCGATCGTAGCTGCACGAACAGACGGGCCAGCGAGCGCGATCATCGGGACCTCCACTCCCACGGGCGATACTCTGAAGTGGTTCCAGGTGACGGCGCACCCTCGTGCGCACGGGATGTACGGACCCAAGCAGGTGCTCGTCACCCTCAGCGATGTCACGGCGAGAAAGGAAGCGGAGCGGGCCCTCATTCAGGCACGGGAGGCGTGGGAGCAGTCGTTTGACGCGCTGACCGATTGGGTATCTGTGCTCGATCGTGATGGACACGTGCTGCGTGCGAATCGCGCCATGCGAGACCGTTTCGAAGCGGAGCTAGGAACGCTCGTCGGACGGCACTATCAGGACATTTATTCGTGCCAGAATGCGAGGGACGACGACCCATGTGCCGGTGTGTTGGCCGGCGGTCCCCCCGCCGAGTTCACGACATCGTTGACACGTGTCCCTGGCTTGTTCTCGGTCTCCTGTTCCCCGTTTCGTGATGGTGGCGGTGCGGTGCACGTCGTGCACGATCTGACACAGCAGCAGAAGCTCGAGGAACAGCTATTCCAGTCGCAGAAGATGCATGCGTTAGGGCAGCTGGCCGGTGGCGTCGCCCACGACTTCAACAACCTGCTGACCGTCATCACCAGTTGTGCGGAGCTTGCTGAGGTGGATTTGCAGCGTAACCCCGATGCGGTGCCGGAGTCCCACGTCGCTATCCTCGATGCGGCAAAACGCGCCAGCGCGCTGACCCGTCAGCTTCTTCTCTTTGGCCGCAAGGGCGTGTGGGAGGAGAAGGTGGTCAACATCAACGACGTCGTGCAGCGCTCGGAGGCCATGCTCCGCCGGCTCATCTCGGAGGATGTGGAGCTCACCACCGTCCGTTCCGCCTCCACATGGGACACGCGGGCCGACCCGGCGCAGCTGGAGCAGGTGGTGTTGAACCTGGCGTTGAACGGTCGCGACGCCATGCCGCGTGGCGGTCGCCTGAGCATCGCAACCAGCAACCAAACCGTCGACGCCGCAGCCTGCCACGCAGATCCGAGGCGTCGCCCCGGCTCGTTTGTGGAGCTGACGGTCAGCGACACGGGGACTGGCATGACGCCGGACGTGTTGGCGCACCTCTTTGAGCCGTTCTTCACCACAAAAGGCCTCGGTCGTGGTACGGGCCTGGGTCTTTCAACCGTATATGGGATTGTGGACCGTGCCGGCGGGTACGTCACCGTGGAGAGCGAGCTTGGCGTGGGCACGTCGTTTCACGTGTACCTGCCCGCTCTGACGACGCGACGGGCCTCGCCGGCGGACGTCCCACCCGATGCAACGCGCTCGACTGGGAACGAAATGGTGCTGCTCGTAGAGGATGAACGCGCCGTTCGCCGCGCCATGGTGCGATCGCTCCGCGCGAGCGGGTTTCGCGTGCACGACGTGGCCAATGCGAGTGACGCCATGGACGTCCTGCACCGACAACCCAACGACGTCCGTATCCTCGTAACCGACGTCGTGATGCCTGGCGAGAGCGGCCCGGAACTGGTCCTGCGGGCTCGCGCCGTGCAGCCGGCCCTCCCCGTGCTGTTCATCAGCGGCTACAACCCGGATGCCAGCGAGACCCGTGGCGCGATCACGAGTGGTCCCGTGTTGCAGAAGCCATTCTCACTCACCGAGCTGGCTCGCAAGATCCGGGAAGTCCTTGACGCCACCAACCCGAGCTAGTCCGGGCCGGCCGCACGGCCTCATGACGGACTTGCGCACGCCATGAAGCGCGTCGCTTCCTCCTGAAGGCCAGCGCTCAAAGGCCTTGGCTCCTGGGGAAGACTTCCGAGCACGATTTCCACGCGCTACATGTTCAGCACCGCAAGGAGGCCGAACACGTGGCAGCGCCTGACGACGATCCGAAACCACCGGCAGAAGCCGACAACCTCGCTAAGTATCGGGCCAAGCGATCTCCGGATCGTTCGCCAGAACCCGTTGGCACTGTGGGACCGACGTCCACGGGCAAGGGGCTGCTCTTCGTCGTCCACAAGCACGCGGCTCGCCAGCTGCACTTCGACCTTCGGCTGGAGATGGAGGGCGTGTTGCGCTCGTGGGCGGTGCCGCGGGGCCCCTCGTACGACCAGGCGGACAAGCGACTCGCCGTTCGGGTAGAGGACCATCCGCTCGAGTACGGGGACTTCGAAGGCATCATCCCCGAAGGCAACTATGGGGCAGGCGGGGTGATCGTGTGGGACCGCGGGGAGTGGGTGCCGTTGGAGGACTGGCGCGAGGGCCTGGAGAAGGGGAAGCTGCTGTTTGAGCTGAAGGGCTACAAGCTCCACGGCAAGTGGACCCTGGTGAAAATCAAGAAGAGCGAGAAGGAGTGGCTCTTCATCAAGGAGCGCGACGCGTACCTCAAGAGTCCCGGCGATGTGTTCCCCGAGACCTCGGTCCTGTCCGGCCTGACCGTCGAAGAGGTCAAGGCCGGGGCGTCCCCCGCGGGGAAGATTCGTGAGGCACTATCCACGGCGTCCGTGCCCCGCACCAGGCTCAACGCCCGGACCGTGGAGGTGATGGCGGCAGAAACCCGTGATGACGCCTTTACCGATGACGGCTGGGTGTTCGAGTTGAAGCTGGACGGCTACCGCCTGCTCGCTGCCAAGTCCCATCACGACGTCCTGCTCCTGACGCGGAACGGCAACGACTACACGGACGTCTTCCCCGAGGTCGCGCGTGCCGTCGCGGCGATCCCCGTGGAGTCCTGTGTGATCGACGGTGAAGTGGTGGTGCTGGATGCGAACGGCAAGCCGAGCTTTTCGCGCCTGCAACAGCGCGGCCGGCTCAGCAACCCCCTCGACATCAAACGGGTGGCGGTGGAGCTGCCGGCAACCTTCTTCGCCTTCGACCTGCTGGGCTTCGAGGACTTCGACGTACGCGGCCTGCCCCTCACCCGCCGCAAGGAATTGTTGGCCATGGCCCTCCCCGCCCTGGGGCCGGTGCGCTACCTGGACCACATCCCCGCCCAGGGCGACGCCTTCATGAAGCAGGTCATGCAGCTGGGCCTGGAAGGGATCATCGCCAAGAAGGCGGACGCGACCTACCGCGCGGGGCGCTCGCCGCTCTGGCTCAAGATCAAGGCCGACCAAACGGGTGACTTCGTGATCGTCGGGTTCACCGAGCCCAAGGGGAGCCGGCCCGGCTTTGGCGCGCTGCAGCTGGCGGACTACGTGAACGGCAAGCTCGTGTACGGTGGGCGTGCGGGAACCGGCTTCAACGAGCACCAGCTGTCGGAATACCGTGCCATGCTGGACCCGATCGTCCGGGCCGAGCCGCCATGCTTCGGTCCGGTGGCCGCGCCGGGCGCCGAGCCATTGCCAGCTGAGGCGATTCCGGAAACGAAGACCACCACGTGGGTAGAACCACGCTATGTGTGCGAAGTGCGTTATCGTGAGTGGACCCCCGACGGGCTCCTTCGCCATCCTGCCTTTCTCCGCGTTCGCAATGACAAGGATCCCCATCAGTGCGATCGTCAGTGGGGCCCGACCGTTGCTCCTGACGGCGAAAGCCCAACGCCGCCGGACGCCACAACGGCTCACGAGGCGCCCCCGGAGCCCACACCGCGCGCCCCCGTGACCAAGACGGTTGCCTTCTCCAACCTCAAGAAGGTCTTCTGGCCGGCGGAGAAGTACACCAAGGGCGACTTGATCGAGTACTACCGCGCCATTTCGCCCTGGCTCCTGCCATACCTCACCAACCGTCCGGTGGTGATGACGCGCTTTCCCGACGGCATCGACGGGAAGTCGTTCTACCAGAAAGACGCGCCCGAATTCGCTCCCGAATGGGTCCGCACCGTCCCCATCTGGAGCAATGACACGCAGCGCGACATTCGCTACTTCGTCTGCGACGATGTCGAGTCGCTCGTCTACATCGCCAACCTTGGGACCATCCCCCTCCACATCTGGATGAGTCGCGTGGGGTCGTTGGAGCTGCCGGATTGGTGCGTGATCGACCTGGACCCCAAGGAGGCGCCGTTCTCCGACGTGATCCGCTGCGCGCACGTGCTGCACGCGATCTGTGACGAACTCGGCCTCCCGAACTACGTCAAGACCACGGGGAAGACCGGTCTGCATATCATGATCCCCCTGGCCCGCCAGATGACGTACGAGCAGTCGCGCACGCTCGGCGAATTGCTGGCGCGACTCGTTGTCAAGGAACTCGGCGACATCGCCACGATCACGCGCCACGTCACCAAGCGGGGCGACAAGGTGTACATCGACTACCTGCAGAACCGGCACGGACAGTTGATTGTGGCGCCTTTCAGCGTGCGACCACTCCCTGGCGCCACGGTCTCCATGCCACTGGTCTGGTCCGAGGTCGGCGACTCGCTCGATCCGCGGGACTACACGATCAGGAACGCGGTCGAGCGCATGGAGTCGTTAGGCCACGACCCCGTAGGTCCAGTCCTGGAAGAGAAGATCGACCTGGGTGCGGCACTGGCAAAGCTCGCGGCGCGCATGGGGCAGTGAGGCGCAGCGCGGTCACGGAACGGGTACGATCACATACTCGGCGCCCGGCCGCGCGTCGAAGGCGACGATGCCAGGTCGAACGCGTCGCAGCCGAAGTGACGTCGCGCCTGTGAATATGCGAACCGCTCCAGCCGCCAGCGACACCGGTCCAGCCACCGTCGAGACGAGTCGGGCACTCGTCAGGCGCCCATCGCGCCACACCACGTCAACCGTGAGCCCCCCGCGTGCACGGAGTCCATGCACCTCACCGTCCGCCCAATCCGCTGGCAGCGCCGGCAGCAGGCGCACCACTCCATCATGGGACTGTACGAGCATCTCCGCGATCGCCGCCGTTGCCCCAAAGTTGCCATCCACCTGAAACGCTTTTCCGCACAGAGAGATCATGGTGGGGAGCGACGATCGCGCCAGCAGGGCGCGGAACTGGGCCCACGCACTGTCTCCCTGCGCAAGTCGGGCCCGCAACCCCATCTTCCAGGCGTATGACCAGCCGCAACCACCAGTGCCCCGTCGCTCGAGTGTCACCGCGGCGGCCCGCGCAAACGCCGGCGACTCGTCAGGTGTGATCTCGCGGCCGGGATAGAGCCCCCACAACGGCGAGAGATGCCGGTGCTGTGGCTCGATCTCGTCCCAGTCATCCAACCACTCCTGCAACTGTCCGTGTGCACCGACCTGATTGGGTGCGAGGCGCCCACGCGCCGCCCGCACGGAGTCGGCAAGCGGGGCATCGGCCGCCAGTTGCGCCGACGCCTCCATGAACTCCCGAAACACTTCGCGGATGATCTGCATGTCCATGGTCGGCCCCGCCGCCATGGTCCGCGCCGTCAGCTCAATCCCGCTGACTTCGTCGAAGAAGGTCCCGTTCCCTGGCCACGCGGGGAAGTTCTCCGGCGAGTTCGACGGCGCCGTCACCAGCCAATGTCGCGTGGGATGCTCCACGAGCACGTCGAGGAGAAATCGCGTCTGGTCCCGCAACAACGGATAGATCGATCGCAGGTACGTCGTGTCGCTCGCAAAACGATAGTGCTCGAAGAGATTCGTCATCAGCCACGCACCACCCACCGGCCACGCCCCCCACGAGGGACCATCCATCGGCGTGGTGGATCGCCAGAGATCGGTGTTCTGGTGCACGACCCACCCGCGCGCCCCCCAGTGCTCCCGCGCTGTCTCGACACCCACCGTGGCCACGTCTCTCACCAGCCGATCGAGCGGCTCGACGAACTCCGGCAGGTTCCCACTCTCCGCCGGCCAATAGTTCATTGGCAGGTTGATGTTGATCGTGTACTTGGAGTCCCACCACGGGTTGGAGCTGTCGTTCCAGATGCCCTGCAGGTTGGCCGCCTGCGTGCCCGGGCGCGAACTGGAGATCAGCAGGTAGCGGCCGAACTGGTAGTACAAGCTGGCGAGGTCCGGATCGGAGGCCGTCGCCAGGCGTGCGATACGTTCGTTGGTTGGCAGCTGGCGCACGGAGTCCGGAGTGGCGCCCAATGTCAGGCGGACTCTCTCGAACCAACGCTGATACTCGGCCACGTGGTCGCGGCGAATCTCGTCATACGTCCGCGCGCGCACCCGAGACACCGTCTCCGCCACTCGCGCAGAGGGATCGCCACTCACGTCGTGGTAATTCACGAAGTTCGTGGACGCCGCGATCAACAGGGTGACGGTGTCGGCGTTCACGACCGAGAGCATTCGTCCGTTGGTGCGCACACGCCCCCCCATCGTTCGCGCGACGAGGCGTGCCTCATACCGGAGGCGGCCGGCTATGCCCAAGTAGTCCGAGTTCTTCCCCGTGAGCCGGAGGGTGTCGGGCGACACTCCGTCCATCTGGAAGTAGTCCGTGCCGTAGTTGGAGTGGGCAGGATTCCGCACGCCGCGCAACTCCGCCGTGAACGTCAGCGCCCCCCGTTCCGACGCCGTCAGTCGCACCGCAATCACCTCATCCACGGCGCTGACGAGAACCTCGCGCGTATACGTGACGCCAGCAACCCGATAGCTCACACGCGCCAGCGCACTATCGAGGTTGAGCTGCCTGCGATAGTCTGCAGCGCCAGCATGCGTGGGAAACGTCAGCAGCAAGTCGCCGAGTGGTTGGTACTTCATCTGCTCGTACGGAACGCCCATCATGCGCCGGCCAAAGAGATCGTGCGCGCCAGGGACATCGCCGGCGAACAGGAGCCGGCGAATCTCCGGCAGCGCCGTCGACGCTCCCTTCACCACGGGATCGTACGGCCCGCCCGTCCAGAGCGTCTCTTCGTTGAGCTGCAGGTGCTCTGATTCGACACCACCAAACACCATGGCCCCGAGCCGGCCGTTGCCCACTGGTAACGCCTCGTTCCAGTTGTTCGCGGGTTGGCGATACCACAGCGTAGTCGAAGCTGGCGGAAGGGCCTTCGCGCGTCGCGGTTGCGCAGGACAGGGATCGGCGATGGTTGCGGACAATAGCGCGACCATGGCGAGCGCACGGCGCCGCCGCGTACCGCGCGAGCCATTCGGTTCATGCTGACGGGCACTGGTCCACAGCGCGTCAGTCACTGTTCGCAACGGCAAGGGCTTTGGCAAGACACACTCGCTCTCTGGCGGGTCACACGGGAAACGTCGTCGGCGGCGCGTCCTCCCGGAAGACGTGCGACGTGGCCAACCCGCGCTCCTTCACCAGCGAATACACGGCCGGGATCACGACGAGCGTGAGGATCGTACTCGAGATCATCCCGCCAACCATTGGCGCCGCGATCCGCTTCATCACGCTCGCCCCTGTGCCATCACCCCAGAGAATGGGGAGCAGTCCCGCCATGATGGCCGTCACCGTCATCATCTTCGGGCGGACGCGCTCCACGGCCCCCTCAATCACCGCCGCATAGAGGTCACGCGCGCTCGGTGTTGTCTGTTGCGCGCGCTTGGCGTTCCAGGCGTGATCCAGGTAGATCAGCATCACCACACCGGTTTCTGCCGCCACTCCCGCCAGGGCGATGAACCCAATTGCCACCGCCACAGACATGTTGTACCCGAGCAAGTACACGAACCACATCCCGCCCACCAGTGCAAACGGCAGCGATGCCATCACGATCAGCGTCTCTCCCACATTGCGGAAATTGAGGTAGAGCAGGAAGAAGATGATCACCAAGGTAGCAGGTATCACCAGCATCAACTTCTCCTTGGCGCGCAGCATGTACTCGTACTGGCCGCTCCATACGAGACTATAGCCCGGCTTCAGCTCCACCATGCTCGTCACCATCTTCTGTGCGTCGCGCACATACCCGCCGATGTCCCGCCCCGCCACGTCGACATACACCCACGCCGTCGGCACCGCACCCTCCGTTCGCACGACCATCGGCCCCGCGACCTGTTTGATCGTGGCGAGTTGACCCAGCGGAAGCTGCGGAACGGACGATCCCATCGCTGACGCAGCGTCAGCCATCGAACCCTTACCCGTCGCATCAAGCCCGTTGGTCTGCGGCGCCCCCTCGTGGTTCATGGGGACGAGAACCTGTGCCAATCGCTCCGGTGTGTCTCTCAGCTCCTGCGGGTAACGGACACGCACGCCGTAGCGCTCACGACCTTCCACGGTTTGCGTGATGGTCATCCCTCCGATCGCCGTGGCAATCACGGTCTGCACATCGGCGACGTTCACCCCGTGGCGGGCTGCGGCCGCTCGATCGATGTCGATATCGAGATAGTATCCACTCACGGCTCGCTCGGCGAACACGCTGCGTGTGCCCGGAACCATTCGCACGCCTTGCTCAATCTGCTTTCCCAGCCGCTCGAGTTCCGCGAGGTCGGGCCCGAAGATCTTGATCCCGACGGGTGTTCTGATGCCGGTGGCCAGCATGTCGATCCGCCCCTTGATCGGCATCGTCCACGCGTTCGTCACGCCGGGCATTCGGACCGCCGAGTCCATCTTCGCCACGAGACCTTCGTACGTTAGGCCCGGACGCCAGGCGTCTCGCGGTTTGAGCGAAATGGTCGTCTCGAACATGTCGAGTCCGGCAGGATCGGTGGCCGTGTTGGCGCGACCGGCCTTCCCCCAGACGTGCTCGACTTCCGGAAACGACTTGAGGATGGAGTCCTGCTGCCGGAGCATCTCTCGCGCGCGCGCCACGGGAAGCCCTGGCAACGTCGTGGGCATGAAGAGAATCGTTCCCTCATCCAACGGCGGCATGAATTCACTGCCGGTTCGCGTCCACGGGATCCACGTGACGATCAGCGCCACCACAGCCGCAACGATCGTGGGACCACGATGCGCCAGTACGAAGTCGATGACCGGTCGGTACACTCGGATCAGTGCCCGGTTGAGCGGATTGGCACGTTCACGATAGATCCTTCCGCGAACGAACAGCCCCATCGCAACCGGGACCAGGGTGACGGAAAGCAGGCTCGCCGCCGCCATCGCAAAGGTCTTCGTGTAGGCGAGCGGCTTGAACATCCTCCCCTCCTGCCCCTGCAGCGTAAACACCGGGAGGAATGACACAGTGATGATCAGCAGCGAGAAGAACAACGCTGGTCCGACTTCCTGAGCGCTCTCCACAACAACACGCCAGCGTTGCGCGGCCGTGAGCTGTTTCGTGGAGAAGTACCGTGTACTGCTGCCGTCCACCGGCTCTCCGGCTGCGCGCTCCAGGTGCTTGTGCATGTTCTCGATCATCACGATCGCGGCGTCGATCATGGCCCCGATGGCGATCGCGATGCCGCCGAGTGACATGATGTCGGCGCTCACCCCAACCACCCGCATGGCGAGAAACGCCATCAGAATGCCGATCGGCAGCGTGAGGATCGCCACGATCGCGGAACTCACGTGCAACAGAAAGACGGCGCAGACGAGCGCGACGATGACTGACTCCTCGAAGAGCTTGCTCTTGAGCGTTTCGATCGCGCGCTCGATCAACTCGCTGCGATCGTACACCGGACGGACCACCACACCGGGTGGGAGGCCCTGCTGCACCTCCGTCAGCTTCGCCTTGAGCGCCCTGATGGTTGCCAGGGCATTTTCACCAAACCGCATGACGACGATGCCGCCCACTGCATCTCCCCGGCCATCCAGGTCGGCAATGCCACGCCGAATGGCCGGACCAACGCTCACACGCCCCAGCTCGGCGATTCGAATTGGCGTTCCACTGCTCGTCGCCCCAACCACCACGTTCTCGATGTCGCCGATGTTCTTGAGGTAGCCGAGTCCGCGCACCATGTACTCGCGCTCCGACAGCTCCATCGTCATCGCGCCCACGTCGCTGTTCGCTGACTGTAACGCGCTCATCACCCGCGTCACCGGAATCCCGTAGGCCAGCAACTTCGTGGGGTCGATATCGACCTGATACTGTTTCTCGAACCCGCCGATGCTCGCCACTTCGGACACCCCTGGCACGGCGGTCAGTGCATACCGAAGGTACCAGTCCTGCACACTCCGCAGCTCGGCAAGGCTGCGCGTCCCACTGGTGTCCTCGAGCGCGTACTGGTATATCCAGCCGAGCCCTGTTGCATCTGGACCCAGCGTGGGCGTGACCGTCCCCGGCAGCTTCCCCTTGATGCCGTTCAGGTACTCGAGCACACGAGAACGCGCCCAGTAGAGATCGGTCCCGTCGTCGAAGATCACGTACACGAACGACACACCGAAGAATGAATACCCGCGTACCGTCCTGGCCCCCGGTACCTTCAGCATCTCCGCGGCGATCGGGTACGTGACCTGATCCTCGACAATGCGCGGCGCCTGTTCGTTGTAGTCGGCCTGTACGATGACCTGCACATCGGACAAGTCGGGGAGCGCCTCGAGTGGCGTGCCGCGAATGGCAATCACACCCGCGGCGGCCACCGCGATCGTCACCATCCCGACGATCAAGGCGTTCCCGGCCGACCACTCAATGATCCGCTTCAACATGGTCGGCTCCTCACGGCATCTTGTGACCCGCGTGCGGGTCATCCTTGGCAGCGGGTTTCGTCGGCTGCATCGGCAGCGGTTTTGGTGGCTCGCTCATGTCCATGCCCGGCATGTCCCCCATGCCACCGAGCGCCTTGCCGAGGTTCGATTCTGCGTCCACCAGAAAGGTGGCCGACCCGACAACGGTGTCCCCCACACTGAGTCCACGCAGTACTTCCACCCGCGCATCGTTTGAGGGACCGAGGGCGACTTCTCGCGGCGAGAGTCGTCCGCCGGCCGTCTTCACGAAGACGATGTTCCGTTCTCCGGTAGACAGTACGGCGTCCCGAGGGACAGTCAGCACGCTCGCGCGTGCGATGCCGGTGATACGTACCGTCGCGTACATCCCCGGCTTGAGCCGCAAGTTGCCGTTAGGCAGTACCACGCGGACGCGAGCGGTGCGAGTGTCCGGGTTGATCGTGGGGTAGATATACGAAATGCGACCCATCCGATGGTCGTCAGGCAGGGCCGCGAAGTCCGCGTGAACGGTCTGGCCAACGTGCACGGTCGCCAAGTCCTGCTCGAACACCTCACCCTCCACCCACACATCGCTCAGGTCAACCACGCGGTACAGGGGATCCCCGGCCATGATCCGTTGACCCGCCGTGACGTTCTTCTCGATGACGAACCCGCTCGCCGCCGAACGGAGGGTCAGCGTGCGTTGCACCTCGCCGCTCTGCTCCACCGCGACAATGTCCTTCTCCGGGATATCCCAGTAGGCGAGCCTGCGACGAGCCGCGGACGTCAGCTCGGACGCGTTGCGCTGGGCATCGGTGTCGCCATTCGCCACGTCGCGTTGCAGCCGCTTGGCCAGTAGCAGCTCCTCCTGCGCCGACACCAGCATCGGTGAGTAGATCGCGAACAGGGGCTCATCGGCGGCGACGTACTGGCCGGTCGCGTTCACATGGAGCCGCTCCACAAATCCGTCGATCTTGGACGTGATCGTGTGAACGCGCGTCTCGTCGTACGTCACCTGCCCGACAGTACGCACTTCCTTTTCGAACGACCCCATGACCACGGGCACGTACGTCACGCCAATGCGGCGTGCCTCATCGCCCGAGAGGGCGATAGCCCGCAAGCTGTCACCAGTCGGCGCAGCACCATGATTGTGGGCCGTCGCTGCCGGCGCCGGTGCGCTTGTGCCGCGTGTTGCGACATAGACGCCGCCGAGTGCCGCTCCAATGACGATGGCGTATACGGCCCAGCGCAGAACGTTGCGTGTCATTGGCCACCTTCCTTCACCGCGCCTTGGCCCATGGCCACGGTAGTGGAGTTCGGATCCAGCAGCTGACGCCCGGTGAGCATCTCGAGTTCAGCCCAGGCCTTTCCCTCGTCCGACACCAGACCAATGAGTTCCTGACGGTACTTGTTGACTGTCATCTGGTCGTCGAGCAGCGTCATGAAGTCCACCTTCCCCACTCGGTACGATGACAAGGCAGAGGACACCGTGGCCTCCGCCTGCGGGAGCACGGTGCCGCGATACAACTTGCCGAGGTTGCGCGCCCGAACGAGTTCGGCGTATGCCTCCCCAATCTTGCCGCGCGTTTCGGCACGCATCGCACTCAGCTCCGCCTCGGCCATCGCTCGCATCGCGTTCGCCTCGTTGCGCATCTGGTATTGACGGTCGCGGGCGAAGATCGGGATGGAAGCGCCGATCATCAGGCTCCCCATGTTCTCTCCCCGCGAGGCGATGGCATTGCCGTCGATCATCGTCGACGTGCCGCGCCCGTATTGCACGCCCACCTGCAGATCCGGGATGATCTCCTTTCGCGCCAGCCCCGCGGATGACTCGGCAGCTCGAACATCGTGCTGACCCGCACGAATCATGGGCCGGCCCGTGCTTGCCGCCGAATCGAGCCACGCCTGGGACGGCAGGGAGTCCGGGAACACCGGTATGCTGACCGATCCGATTTCCGCATCGGTCGCACGCGCCATGAGCGCGTTGAGCCTGGCGGTCATTGACGCGCGCATGGCACGCATCCGGAGCGTGTCCTCCGCCATGCGCGCGAGTTCGACGTTGGCACGGAGCACGTCCACCTGACGCCCCTCACCCACCCGGTACATGGACTCGGCCGTGTGGGAGATATCCTGCAACAACCGCAGCGTCTCCCGGGCCACACTCAGCTGCCGATCCGTGGCGTAGAGGTCGTAAAAGGCCATCGCCGTTTGCTTGCGCAGCTCCCAGCCGATCTCGTCGGCCCTGGCACCCGTCGCATCCGCCTGCGCGCCCGCCACACGCCCCGCCAGCGCCAGCTTTCCGCCTAGCGGAATCATCTGCATGAGTTGCAGCTGCGTCATGCCGAGTGGCTCCATGCGCTTGAGGCCCGGCAGGGAGTAGTTCATCAGGCCGAACTGGAGCTGCGGGTCCGGCGGGCGCTTGGCGCCCGGAATCCGCGCCTGAGCCGCTCGCACCAGCGACTGCGCCGCGTAAAGTCTGGGATTGTGCTGTGCCACCTGGGTATAGAGATCACCAAGGCGCGTGACCGCTTCCTGGGCGGCCGCCGGCCGGGCGACAATGCCGAACGTGAGCGCACCGGCGCTCAATAGCTGCAGGCGGCGAGCGAATCGCCGCACCATGTGCATCATGTGTTTGCACCCTCTCGTGGGTCGGCGCCGAAATGCCGACGCGATGTGACCTGCCCGATCCGCCTAACGACTAGCTGACGCTGACGACGAGCACACTACGCCTGGAGAGGTCAGGCGCGGGGCGGTGGGACCTCAGGGAGAATCGCGACGTCCACCGCGGCCGAGAGGGGCTCGACCATGACGCGCGACGGGAGCCGGACGGCGGTCACCATCAAGCCGGCGGCGGGGACCGAGGCGACGGCGGCGCATGCCGCCATCGACAGACAGGCGCTCGGTGCCGACGAGCGGTCGCAGGGATGCTCGTCGTGCGAAGGCGCGCGGGTCGAGTCTGACTCTGATGCAGGCCCTGAGTCCACCCGATCCGAGCCGGTCATCGCACCGTGTTGCATCCCTACCATCGTACCCTTCGACAAATCGTCGGCCGCCGACGGCGCACACAGGCTACCGCCACCCAGCAGCGAAAGCTGGAGCAGCAGGAGGCTTGAGGCCGCGGCAGTGAGACGACGAAGGAAGGGCATTTCTTGATTGACGCCCGAGGGGGTGCCTTTGAAACTTACTACGGTAGGTCAGTAGCGGCAGTCATGGAACCCGGGTCACACTCGCCTCGGGGTCGCTACGTGACATTCACTAGATCCCATTTTCTCGCCGCTCCATCCCAGCCACCCGAAGACCGGAAGCCATGAAAATTTCACTTCGCGCCACCGTTGTCACCGCAAGCCTCATCTGCCTCCCGGCCCTGGCAGGCGCTCAACATGCGGGCCACGGTCAGCAGGCCACCGACTCCACCAAGAAAGCCGCCCATGAGATGGGCATGATGGGGAGCATGGAGAAGATGCACGCCATGATGGCACAGATGAGCCCATGGGCGGAGCTGAACGCCTTCCACATGCTCCTTGCCCAATCCTATCATCCCGCCCAGAAGGACTCGTTGCAGCCGCTCCGACAGAACGCCTCGGCCATGGCGCGCGCCGCGTCCGATTGGGCCGCGTCGACGCCCCCGGAAGCCTGCCGGTCAGATGAGATGACCAAGGGAGTGGCTGCTATCGCAGCGAGCTCGAAGGAGCTGGACGCAAAGGTGACGTCCGGTGGGTCCGATGCCGACCTCAAGACCGCTCTCGCAGCCGTTCACACGCAATTCGAAGCGGTCGGCATGAAATGCATGAAGCACGACATGAAGGACATGAAGCACTAGCTCCACGGGGTAGTCTGCATCGGAGCCATCGAGTTCTGCCGGATGATAGCTGGAACGCAGAAGGGCCACCCGTTGGACTGGGTGGCCCTTCTGCAATTCCTGATAGATGGCCTGTGGCCATCAGAGCCAGCGGTCAGGATTGAACTGACGACCGCCCGATTACGAATCGGGTGCTCTACCACTGAGCTACGCTGGCAAGTGACTGCATGCCCAAGCGCGGACTCGAACCGCGACGCCTTTCGGCACCACCCCCTCAAGATGGCGTGTCTACCAATTTCACCACTTGGGCAACTGCATTCCTTCAGTTTTTCGAGCGGGGCTGACGGGGCTCGAACCCGCGACCTCCGGTGTGACAGACCGGCACTCTAACCAGCTGAGCTACAGCCCCAACGTTCTCGCACTCCGCCTAACGACTGCGTCCATCGCCCCAACGGGAGTCGAACCCGTCTCTGCACCTTGAAAGAGTGCCGTCCTAACCGATAGACGATGGGGCCGACTTCCGGCAGATCCGCCCTGCCCCGCTCGTCGATCACCAGCCTCACACGAGCAGGTCCTGCGCCTTGCATAGCGGTAACGGGATTCGAACCCGTGTTCCAGCCTTGAGAGGGCTGTGTCCTAGTCCCCTAGACGATACCGCCTCCGATCCCGCCTCCGGCGAGATCGGAGGCGGTACAACCTTCCATTACCTGTCGCATTCGCGGTGCGAATGCTCCTCTTCCCGACGCTAGACGCCGAGTCGAGCCACCTTCCAGAGCTTCGGCACCGCAGTGGGACGACCACAGCGCCGACCTCGCCACTTCATTCCCTGCAGTACAGCAGGCCAGGAGGGACTCGAACCCCCAACCGCCGGTTTTGGAGACCGGTGCTCTACCAATTGAGCTACTGACCTAGATCTCTAGCTCAGCCAGTCGGCCGGAGCAGAGAGACTCGCGTCTCCCATCTCCCGTCTCCCGTCTGCTCTTGAAGGGGTGACCGAGGGGACTTGAACCCCCAACCCCCGGAGCCACAGTCCGGTGCTCTAACCAATTGAGCTACGGCCACCATACGGTGCGAGGGACCAACATTCTAAACCGGGCGCCCCCCCGAAACAACCGGGGAAGCTACGCCCAGCCGACGTGATCGGTCCGTCTCAGTCCTTCGCCCGATCGAGGTACTCGCCCGTGCTCGGATTCACGCGCACCCGCTCGCCGGTCCCGATGAATTCCGGCACGTTGATCGTCACGCCGTTCTCCAGCTTGGC